>NZ_JAPTNK010000001.1:0-636461 GCF_026891775.1 Brevibacillus halotolerans | reverse complement strand
AATTTCCATAGGGTAACTCACTCTCGTTGCCAAAGAAAAAACACCTCCAGGTTACTTCCATATCTTACGACATGGTTGCATTCTCTTGAAGGTGTTTTGATTTGTCTCACGTTATGGGGTCAGTCCCGGGCTCACAGAGGTTTTTATCCAACAGATTAGTATGTGATTAAAGAAGAAACCGGGATGTCACCTAGTTTTTCACGACCATCGAGATAGCTTAATTCAATCAGGAATACAGCCCCTACTACAATTCCACCCAATTGTTCAACAAGGTTGATAGATGTCTCGATCGTACCGCCTGTTGCAAGTAGGTCATCTGCAATCAATACACGATCACCAGGCTTGATTGCATCTTCATGCATTGCTAATGCATCACTGCCATACTCTAAGCTATAATCAGCTTGAATAGCTTTGTAAGGTAGTTTGTTTGCCTTGCGAATCGGAATAAACCCAACGTTCATCGCATATGACAATGGTGCCCCTACAACAAAACCACGCGCTTCCGGTCCTGCGATTACATCCACGTTTAGGGTATCAGCAAATGTTTTCAGTTCATTGATTGCCGCTTTATATACAGGGCCATCTTTTAATAGGGTAGTAATATCTTTGAAACGAATCCCCGGTTGTGGGTAATCTGGAATCACGCGAATATAATCTTTAAAGTTCATTAAGGAATGCCTCCTACAAAAGAATAAAAACAAAGTAAGTTGGATGCCCTTCTTCTAAGACTGATGAAGTATATCCAAATATTTTCCTAGTCCATCATGATTAGAAAGGAGCAGTTCGGCGTGTAGCTCGGCTTCCTCGCGCCAGTCTAGGTATCGTGAAGATGTATCCAAGGGCGCTTTAGCCGGTTCTGGATGCAATAGGTATGCTTGCTCGCTATCTTCAATAAAACGAAGCTCTATAAAAATAGTAAGCATTCGCTCCACAATGGAACGCTTTAGCTTCAATTTTTTAGCCAATGCATCGAGATGAGCCTTGTTGATTTTACCATATTGTCGAAAAATTTGATACAGCGCTTTAAAATCTTCGCGGCTCGGTACATGTAGCAATTCAAAGGTCTCGTCCGCTTCGCCAAATAAGCAGTAAATGGAGTCCATTTCATGTAACACAGTCATCGCTTGTCCCAATGCTTTTTTGGAGGAAGGAAGGTCATATAAGATGATCGAGCGACATTCTTCCTTCCAATCTCCTTGCATTTCTCCAGCATTCGTTACATACAGAAGCGACCTTTGGGTAAGCTGCTGACTTGCAAGTAAAGAGTGCAACCGATGATGGTTAGCTGCTTGGAATGTGATGGTAATCAACTCTTCCGCAACGATTTTATCCAACCATTTTTTCTCTTTATCACGCGTGCCTCGCCAGTCGAAAATCTGCTTATGCTTGACCGCTACATCACGAAGCAAGAATTGAGGCTTTCGCAACCCATTCCATTCATTAATCTGCAATTCACCAAGCACGGAAAGCTTTGATGTTGGAGCTACCTGTTCCATAATGGTGGCAAAACCAAAGCCGATAGCATCTAGTTGCGATTTCTCATGTGACAATACACATTTTAGATGTGTCTCATCCTTCCCAATTTTACGCATACCCTGATGACCAACTTTTTCACAGACAAGCATTGGAGTAGGGTTACCCATGCCGAATGGAGCTAAAGCTTCCAACTCTATAGCAAGATCTAGATTCATTTCATCAAACGCCACTTCAAGATCTACTCTTGTTTTTGGGATGAAGTCTTCTGGTTGCAGCCATTCCTGTGAAATACGATGCAACGCCTTGCGTAGCGGATCTACATTCTCTATGGGCAATGTCATACCCGCTGCCATTGTGTGACCACCATAGTGTGGTAGAAGCTCCTTGCACGCCGTCAATGCCTCATACATGTCGAAGCCAGCAATGCTTCGAGCCGAGCCTTTTGCTGCGCCTTTTTCAGGATCGATTCCAAGCACAATAGCAGGTCGATAGAATTTCTCCACTAAACGAGAAGCAACAATACCAACAACGCCAACGTTCCATCCCTCTTTGGCTACAACAATTACTCCACTCTGATCAGCCGGATATAGCTGTTCAACCATTTCAATGGCTTCTTCCGCCATCGCTTGAACTAACTCTTGGCGCTCCCGGTTCAACTCATCAAGTACTTCCGCTTGTTCCTTCGCTTCCTGTACATCCTCTGACACGAGCAATTTAACCGCTGCTTCTGCTGTTTCTAAACGACCGCCCGCATTAATCCGTGGTCCAATGGCAAAGCCTACATGTCCCGCAGTAATTTCTTTCTCCTGAAGCCCGCACACATCAAGTAAAGCTTGGATGCCTACATTGTGTGTTCGATTCAATCGTTGCAATCCTAAACTAGCTAATACCCTGTTTTCATCCACTAAAGGAACAAGGTCAGCAATCGTTCCTATCGCGGCCAAATCGATGAAATCCATCGGAGGCTCCTTTAACAGAGCTTGGGCCAGCTTAAAAGCAACGCCTACACCGGCCAGCATGTCAAACGGATAGGAACAGCCAGGTTTTTTAGGATTCATTACCGCAAACGCATCAGGTAGAAGCTCAGGTGGTTCATGGTGATCCGTCACGATGATATCAAGCCCCAACTGATTTCCATGCGCTACCTGCTCTACCGCGCTTATGCCAGTATCCACAGTCACGACAAGCCGAAAACCGCTGTCATAAATGTATGACAACGCTGTTTGGTTTAACCCGTATCCTTCTTTAAAACGATTCGGTATATAATAATCAAATGTGGCTCCCAATTTTCGTAACAAATGCACCATTAAAGCAGTGGAGCTAACTCCATCCGCATCATAGTCTCCATATATGCAAATCGGTTCATGGCGCTCAATCGCCTGTTGGATTCGATGCACGCTTTTGTCCATTCCATCCAATAAAAATGGATCATGTAGCTGTTCTGGACTCACATGCAAAAAGTCACGTGCCTTTTGTGACGTATCCATCCCTCTTTGAACGAGCAAACGTGCAAGCAAAGGCGATATCCCACACGCTTGGACAATCTCTGCACTTATTGCTTCGTCATATGGAGTGAGTTGCCATCGCGATTTCGCTTGTAGCATGAGGCAGCCCTCCAATCCTCATCCATTATATAAAGAAATAGAGGGCATGCCAAGCTTTCTTATTAAACGCAAAAAGCGTATGTTTTACGAACATCATGTCATAAATTAGCTTGAATTGTGAAAAAGTCCAATAATAACTGCATTATTCATGCGTCTTAGCAGGCTCCTCATCCCATGACTTTCCTTTTTCATCATATGGATTAATGTGAACAAACACATTTCGAATATCCTGATGTTTCTCCATTAAATTGCGTTTAACCTGTTTTCCGATTCGATGTCCATCCTCTACCGTTATATTCGGATCAACAGAAACCTTAATATCCACGATTTGATAGTGACCAGTTTCTCTGGCCCACAGCTCATCAATTCGCAAGACTCCCTCTACCTCCATAACTGTTTTACGCAAAGGCAAGGTATCTTCCTCGTGCAATACATGATCCATCGTGGAATGAATGGATTCCTTTAAAATATGGTAGGCTGTTTGTAATACAAGGAAGGATACAAAAATCCCTGCAATGGGATCAAGATAAACGGTCCAACTTACCCCTAGCTTCTCCCCAAGAATTGCCCCGCCAACACCAATTAACGCGGCGAAGGAAGAATATACATCAGAACGATGCTCCCAGGCATTCGCAATTAATGATTGGCTATTTAATTTTTTCCCTAGCTGATACTTATATCGAAACATCCATTCTTTTATAATCATGGAGCCTAACGCCGCCCATACAGCTAACATGCCAGGGGGCTCAAGGGGCTCATAGAGTGATTTATATGAGGAATACGCAATTTCAAAGCCCACAATAGCAAGTAGGATAGATACGATAATAGCTGAAATTGACTCTGCTTTTCCGTGCCCATACGGATGGTCTTGATCTGGGGGTGCCTCCGCTGCGCGAAGCCCTATTAAAACAGCTACTGACCCGATTACATCAGATGCAGAATGAACAGCATCAGCTACCATCGCTCGCGAATCAGCTACCCAGCCCACAAGTAATTTGACAAGCGCAAGCAACAGATTACCAACAATACCGACCCATGCAGCAAACTGAGCCTTTGCCAAACGATTTTCCACCTAGTTTCCTCCTCCTTGTATCAGTTGGATGAACCTATTGTATCATTTGCCCATCCACTACTTATTGTATTTTCTTGAGCATAAAAAAACCGCAGGGGATATCCCCCACGGTTTATTCTATCCAATTTAGTTCTCATTAGGAGTAGCTTTTAATCCTTTTTTCTTCATTTCACGTTCTTTCATAGATACCCAAATCTGTGCAGCGATAAAGATGGAAGAATACGTACCACTGATCAGACCAAAGATAAGAGCCAAGGAGAAGTTACGAATGCCTTCGCTACCAAAAATAGCAATCGCAGCAGCCGTAATGAACACGGTCAAAACTGTAAAGATAGAGCGGCGCATACTTTGCCATAAGCTCACGTTGACCATATGCTCTAAATCTTCAATGGTTTTTGTTTTCATTGTCCGCATATTCTCACGGATACGGTCAAAGATAACAATCGTATCATTGATAGAATAACCAACGATCGTTAAAATCGCTGCAATAAACGTTAAGTCAACTTCCAAACGGAACAAGGAGAACAAAGCAATCGGGATAAAAGCATCATGTAAGATGGAGATTACGCAAGCAATCCCGAATAAGAATTGGAATCGAATCGCAATATAGACAACAATCCCTGCAGAAGCAACTAAAACAGCGATAATGGCTTTATTCACTAGCTCATTAGCAATCACGGGGTCAACCGTAGATTCCTGTTTCGTTACCTGATCTCCATATTTTGCTTTAACAGCAGCCTCAATCTCTTTCAGCTTTTCTGGAGTGATCGTTTCTGTAAACGTTGTTGTTGCGAATTCCTTATTATTACCATATTTAGTTACATCTTTAAAGTGAACATCAGGCATTACTTTTGCAATAATTTGTTGAACATCTGCTTCATTAAACTGTTTGTTAATAAATAAATCCAAACGAGTACCTGCTGTAAAGTCAACGCCTTTATTTAGTCCAAACATTAGCATCGAGGCTAAACCTAGAACTAGTAGGATACCTGAAAACCAATAGAATTTGTGTCGGTTTTTAACAATATCAAATTTAACAATATCTTTTTCTTTAGAGTTCACCGATTTCACTCTCCTTTACACCAAACCAGCGCGGCTTCTTAAACGCATTGGAACGAAGAAGCAACCATAGCAAAAAGCGAGAGCCAAACACGTTGGTAATCAAGCTGACAATAAGAGTCATTGCTAGGATAATCGCGAAACCTTGAATGGAGCTCGTCCCAAAGTAGAAGAGCACGACGCACGCAATCAAAGTAGTAACATGTGAATCAATGATTGTAATCAACGAGCGACGTTCACCCGCACGGAAAGAAGACAGAATGGTCTTACCTGTCATGATTTCTTCTCGAATACGTTCATAGGTAATAATGTTAGCATCTACCGCCATACCTACAGCCAAAATAAAGCCGGCAATACCCGGTAGCGTAAGCGTAGCATGCATCCATTGCAACACTACTAAACATACATAAATAAACGCTGTTAACGTGATATTTGCAATTATACCAGGAACACGGTATACAAAAAGCATAAAGAGGAAAATTAGTGCTCCGCCGATATACCCTGCATAAATAGTCTTTTTCAAAGCAAGATCACCAAGGCTTGCTCCTACTGCCGTTACTTGCTTTTCAATTAATTTAGCTGGCAATGAACCTGCATTTAACGTTTCTGCTAATTCACGTGCCTCATCTTTTGTGTATTTACCTGTTATTTGTGCGCTACCACCTGTAATAACACTTTGAATCGTAGGATTTGTTAACAAGTTTTCATCTAAAAAGATAGCAACTGGTTTTCCTAAATTTTTACGTGTTACTTCTGCAAACTTTTCTGCATCGGCAAACTTCAGAGTAACAAGTGGCTCATTTAGCTCACCATAACCAATAGCAGCACCACCAGGCGCTAGGTCTGTTCCACGCATAACGACTTCACCTGTCATGTCACGGAACGTCAATACGGCTGGTTTCCCGATCAACGTACGCAGCTTCTCAGGATCAGTAACCCCTGCCAATTTAACGCGTACGCGGTTAGGATTTTCAATGGTTACCTCTGGCTCAGAAACTCCCCCGATATTAACACGTTTCTCAATCATCTGAGCTGTTGCTGCAAGTAGTTCAGTGTTTGTTTTGTGCTTTGCATCAAGTGGTTCTACTTCATACAAAATCTCAAATCCGCCTCTTAAGTCAAGACCAAGTACGATATTGCCCGCTACTTTTGTGGTAGTAGTGGCCATGAGCGTACCTAAGAGTCCGATCACCAGTAGGAAGAGAACAAATCTACTCCACTTTATCATCTAACATAATGCCCCTTTCCCAATGGATACCAAGCGTTCATACGCAAATATCCCAATTCAAAGAATCAATATGCCCATTATAGACTTGTAGAAAAATGCATGTCAAATTACGCCGTTATTTTTATACATATTAATCATCACATAGTTCATATATTTGCTAATTTTTAAGGAGAGGATATCGTTAACAAGACGATGTAGAGTGGGGCGTTCTTCTCCTTTATAGGCTGATATCACACACTCCCATATCTCTTCAGGAGTAATGTTATCGTAACCCAAAATCAAAAATTCCTCTGCCTTACTTTTGCATAAAATTAACATTTCCTGATATTTGTCAACCTCGATAAAGCTCATCATATTCTCTTTATTCTCCATTTTCTACACCTCTTTACGTGACCTTTGTTGTTATAAAATGTTTCTCCCACACATAAAATCTAGTCATGCCCTAGGTGGCACGTCCATATGGTAATAGTGTAGTAAATAAAGCTTAAGGTAAATGTTAAAGAGAAGGGGCTATCCCTATGAAAAAATCCTTTTTTTACGGTACCATGGTACTCATCGTAGCAGGCGCCATTACTAAGGTTTTTGGTTTCGCCCATCGTATTATTCTTTCCCGCTTAATTGGTTCAGAAGGTATGGGACTGTACCAAATGATCGTCCCACTTCTCTACTTTCTGATTACCATTACTACATTTGGGTTGCCTGTTGCCATCGCTAAACAGGTTGCAGAAGCGGAAGCAGCCAAAGATCGCCAGCAAACAAGAAGATTCCTCTATTTGGCCCTAGCTATTACAACTGGACTGAGTACCCTAGTCACCTTATTGTTAGCTGTTGGTGCTCGTTTTTTTACGGAATTGTTCTTTACGGACTCCCGCACCCATCTGTTATTGCTGACAGCTTTACCTATTCTACCAATCGCTAGTGTCTCGGCTGTCTTGCGCGGTTATTTTCAGGGAAAACAAAATATGGTGCCTACAGCCCTCTCTCAATTGATTGAGCAAATAGTCCGTATTTTGATAGTAATAGGTATGACCTTGACACTCGCCCCTTACGGAATTTTCATTGCTACCATTGGTGCAGTCTGTAGCATTTTATTAGGTGAGCTAGCCGGCCTATTATACATGATATGGAATTATAAAAAGAACAAACGCGAACTAGGCGATCTGTTTAAACGACCCGGCTCACGTCGGGCATTGTTTCAAAAAAGCTCCCCGGCTATCATGCAGCTCTTGCATGTATCGCTGCCTGTCACAATGAGCCGCGTAGTAGGTTCTATTGCTTATGTAATGGAACCAATGCTTGTCCCCTATGCGCTTATATTAGCAGGATATAAAACCATTCAGGCGACCTCCTTATATGGTCAATTTTCTGGAATGGCTGTCCCTCTGTTACTTTTCCCTACTTTTCTTACCTATTCGTTATCCATTTCAATGGTTCCTGCTGTTGCAGAAGCCGCTTTTGAGAAGAACAGCAGGATGGTTCATCGCCGCATTTATCAAGCCATGCGTATTACGCTGGTCATCGGGGCTCCCTGTGCTGTTTTATTATATGTATTTGCAGAGCCTCTCTGTCAACTATTATACAAGCAGGCTGAGGTCGGCCTATTATTAAAGCAATTGGCACCATTCTCTGTATTTTTGTTTTTCCAGGCTCCATTAGCCGCTGCTCTACAGGGTTTGGATCAAGCACATGTTGTATTCCGTAACACCCTGATTGGCACAATCGTCAAGATAGCATCCATGTTTATACTGACATCTCGCCCTGAATTTGGAATTAACGGGGCGATCATTGCGCTGAATTTAAACATTACGTTGGTAACAATGCTCCATTTTGCTAGCCTCGTCAAAGGGATTGGGTTTACTATTCAGGTTGGCGAATTTGTAAAAATTGGTTTTGCTATGCTGGCTATCGGCTATTGTAGCACGTATATGTCTGAGCACTGGTTCAAAGATACTAGCTTACTCCATATGCTAACAATATGCTCTTCTGCTTCTATGCTTCTCTACTTAGTATTACTTGTTAGTATGAAGGTACTGGGAAAACAGGATGTAGCCCGCATTCCTTGGATTGGTCAGCAATTGAGCATGTTCTTCCCCCGCAGATGATTATTTGCGGGGGTATTGTGTTTTATTTACAAACAGCTTCCCTTGCTCATCAATGCTACAAAACATAATCTCGTTCGTATGACGATAACCTTGTTTTTTTAATTCCTGCTTAAGCCAAAATATATTTTTACCGATTTTTTCTACAGCATCCGTCTGTACTTCCCCATCCATAATTAAGGGAATGGGAAAATTCACAGTAACACCTGTTAAGGATTTTTTAGGCTTCTTTTCTTGTAAACCTAAATCTTGCAAGGTAACAGGTGATTTTTCCGGTTTCGTAAATACGCTGACTTTGCCTGTCGTTTCCAATATAGCAAATTCAACATCTGCTAGGTTTTTTACATTTTCTTGTCGTAGGTGAATCAATAGGTCATCTAGGTTAAGTCGATTTTTTTTCAACGCTTCTTCCCTTATCTCACCATTTGCAATCAAAACATCTGCTTCTCCGTTAACGAAGTTCCTGATCTTTTTACTTTTCATAAACAAATAGGCCATTCCTATTTCCAACAGCATGATAAGGATCATGGGCGAAAACATGTGCAGAAGTGGTTTCTCCACCTGATCAATGGCAAGCACCGCCATTTCTGCAAGCATGATCGAAATGACTACATCAAACAAAGACATTTGACCCAGTTCTCTTTTGCCCATCAGCCTCATGATGAGTAGGAGGAAAAAATAACTAAAGAGGGTACGCATAAGTATGGTTAGTAGCTCCACGGTATAAGACCTCCCACATGTTCATCTACCTTATTTAGTAGTGTCCACGGGTCAATCCTACCTTATGCGTCCCTCTCTTTTCCTTTCTGTTATAGCCATTTTTTCTTTTTAAAGACATAGAGCATCCACGATGTCAATAAAATCATTGAACCGAATGCGATGACAAACATGACAGGCTCTGCTTTATCCCCCATCCATTCAAAGGTGTTCATTCCAAAGATCCCTGTGATAAAGGTTAGTGGCAGAATAACAGTAGAGATAATAGTCAGGATACGTACTGTTTCATTACTTCTGCCCGTAATAATCGTGTAATAAGTATCTAGTGCACCGTTTACTAAATCCCGAAATGTTTCTGTTGAGTCTACGATTCGCTCCAAGTGATCCGTTAAGTCCACATAGAAAGGAACATTTTCCTCTGAGATATCGAACGAATACCGACCGTTCACATTGGCAAAAATCCGCTTTTGTGGCAAAATCACGCGGCGTATTAAAATCAAAGTACGCTTTAACGCTAAGAATTCCTCTGTAATTTCTTCAGTTTGATGCTCGTAGATCTCATCCTCTAAATCATCAATACGGACACTTAAGCGATCCATAATTGGAAAGTACTCATCGGTAATCCCGTCAACAATGGCATACAACAAATAATCCGGACCACGATTTAAGAAGGAATTACTGCGATGACATTGAGCTGCAATGCGCCCAATCGTATTCATTGGTGATTTATGAATAGTAACAATGTAGTTCGGACCAAGGAAAACATTAAGCTCTACTGTAGTAATCTCGTTATCGCTTTCCTCATTATAACGCAGCGCGTGAAAAACGAAGAAATAGTAGTCATCATATTTATCCACTTTTGCACGCGGGCTGACGTGCAAACAGTCCTCAATGGCCAATGGGTGAAACTCAAAAATTTTCGCAATGTAATGCAGTTCCTGATTACCTACATCATACAGATCAATCCATAATAAATCCTCAGGAGATTTCAGCCATTGATCCTTGGTTGTTAAATCTACATCGTGGATCATCTTCTGTTCGGAATGATTATAAAAATAGGTTTTTATCATCGGTATCCTCACCCCCGTTTTTTTCCCTTATCCATCATACGAAAATTCGCGGCGATGTTCAATCAAGAGATGAATAAGCCTGTCAAGCCTCTCATATAGATGGTAATAAGAAAATGAATCATAAAGAGAGGATGGGATCGTGTTATGCGCAGTCATTCCGCCTCGGTGATGACGGGATTATTTCTAACGCTTGGACTTGTCTTGCTAGGTTCTATTTTTGCTGCATTACTTCTTTCCTTTACCAGTGTCAAGGAAAGCTCTCTACCTTACTTTAGCTATGTCATTAACATTTGCAGCTTGTTGATTGGCGGCTTTGTAACGGGGCGCAAATGCGGCGCACGCGGCTGGTATTATGGAGGTTTAACCGGTTTAGGCTATTTCTTTCTCGTCTTACTGATCGGTTTCCTAGGCTTTAATGCTCCGCTTAATTTTTCAACCTTATTGTACACTCTCTTTGCCTTTCTTATCGCAGGGATTGGCGGTGTTTTCGGTGTAAATACGACCAATCGGCGAAAATATTAGGCTTATAGATCAAAGGGCATGATCTGTTGACAAGGAAAAAAGCTGTTAGCATATCGCTAACAGCTTTTTTGTGTTTATGATTTATTTCGTATCTTCAGCAGGTGCTTCCAGTTCCTCTTTTTTCGTTTCCGCTACTTCTTTAGTAGGGCTAGAAACTGAAACAGCATTTACTGCACCGCGGTCGAACGTCATGTGTACATTGTGAGAAACCTTTAAAATAAGTGTATCGTCAGTAATGTCTTGGATAGTGCCATGCAGTCCTCCAATTGTTACAACGCGATCCCCTTTTTTCATAGCTGCCAACATTGCATTGCGTTCTTTATTACGTTTTTGTTGAGGGCGAATCAACAAAAAGTAAAAGATCACAAACATAATAATAATCGGCAACAATCCACCTAAACCTTGCATGGTTCATCCTCCTTAGTTCTTAGAAAGATCTATTTTCACCCAATCCATATTGGGCAAAAAACTGGTCTCTGAAATCTTTCAAACGATCTTCACGGATCGCTTGGCGCACTTTCTCCATCAATTTAATGAGGAAGTGCAGATTGTGGTGCGTAGTTAAACGAATGCCAAAGGTCTCTTCAGCTTTGATCAAATGACGAATGTAAGCACGCGTATAATTCTTGCACGTGTAGCAGTCGCAATTAGGGTCAAGTGGAGTAAAATCGCGCGCAAACTTTGCATTGCGTACGACTAACCTTCCTTGGCTCGTCATGCATGTCCCATTTCGAGCTATACGAGTTGGCAACACACAGTCAAACATATCAATTCCACGAAGCGCCCCTTCTATGAGGGCATCTGGAGAACCTACACCCATTAAATAACGAGGTTTGTTATCCGGAAGCAATGGAACTGTGTAATCTAGCACTTCATACATTAACGGGAATGGCTCACCTACACTAAGTCCGCCGATGGCATACCCCGGGAAGTCCATCTGTACAAGGTCACGCGCACTTTGTTCCCGTAAATCCTGATACATACCGCCTTGTACAATCCCGAATAAAGCTTGATCTTCCTTGCGCTCGTGCGCGCGTAAGCAACGCTCTGCCCAACGGGTTGTCCGCTCCATCGATTTTTTTACATAATCGTACTCGGCTGGATACGGGGCACATTCATCAAAAGCCATCATAATATCGGCACCAAGTGCATTTTGAATCTGCATCGCTTCCTCAGGTCCAATAAACAGCTTTTCCCCATTTAAGTGAGAGCGAAAAGATACACCCTCTTCTGTAATCTTACGTAAATTGCTTAAACTAAATACCTGAAATCCACCACTATCTGTTAAAATAGCTCCGTTCCAGTTCATAAATTTATGCAAGCCACCTGCTTCTTTAACGATCTGGTGACCCGGACGCAAGAATAGATGGTACGTATTACTTAAAATAATGTTAGCGCCCATCCCGCTGATTTCTTCAGGGGACATGGTTTTAACTGTGGCTTGAGTCCCAACCGGCATGAATGCTGGGGTTTCAAAAGTACCATGCGGGGTATGAACTCGTCCCAGTCGTGCGCCAGTCTGTTTGCACGTTTTAATTAATTCGTAGCGTACTGCCAAAGTCTCTGCACTCCTCAATAACCAGATGTGAACACCATCTGTTTTATTAGCATGTTTTTCCTACGTCTTATCTATTATAAAAGGTATGATCACGAATCACAAGAAAACGCATAAAAATTCTTTTATTTAATTAACATCGCATCTCCAAAACTAAAGAAACGATACTTGCGGGCAATCGCATCCTGATAAGCACGAAGAACATTTTCACGTCCAGCCAAAGCACTAATTAGCATGACCAGCGTTGATTTAGGTAAATGGAAGTTTGTTAAAAGCCCGTCAATAATCGCAAATTCATAGCCAGGATACATAAAAATATCCGTCCAGCCAGACTGAGCAACTAGCTTGCCACCATGTTCTTTTGCAATAGTCTCCAGTGTTCTACAAGATGTAGTGCCGACAGCAATGACTCGCTTACCTGCCTCTTTTGCACCATTGATCAGATCAGCCATTTCCTGTGTCAATTGATAATGCTCAGCATGCATAACATGCTCTTCAATTACATCTGCTTCCACCGGACGGAAAGTTCCCAATCCCACATGCAAAGTAACATAGGCTAGTTTAATCCCTTTTTGCTGAAGCTTATCCAAATATTCTTGTGTAAAATGCAAACCTGCTGTCGGTGCCGCTGCAGAGCCTAATTCCTTAGAGTAAACAGTCTGATAGCGTTCGCGATCATCTAGTTGTTCATGAATATAAGGCGGCAGGGGCATTGAGCCTAATCGATCTAAAATCTCATAGAAAATTCCCTCGTAGGAGAATCGAACAATTCGTCCTCCTGTTGGTGTAATCTCTTCGCAAACACAGCGAAGCATACCATCACCAAACTCTATCTCAGTTCCTACTTTAAATCGTTTCCCTGGACGTGCTAAGGTTTCCCAACGGTCATCCCCAAGCGACTTAAGTAACAGAATCTCAATTTTAGCCCCTGTCTCGCTTTTTACGCCAATCAAACGGGCGGGCAACACGCGACTGTCATTAACAACCAGCACGTCCCCCGCTTCTAAATACGTAAGTAAGTCCGTAAACTGCTGATGAGTTACTTCACCTGTTTGTTTATCAAGAACAAGCAAGCGAGACCCTGTGCGATCCTCAAGTGGATGCTGGGCAATCAACTCTTCAGGCAGGTCAAAATCAAATAAAGTTACATCCACGTCTCTCTAATCTCCTTTTTTGCAATTCATTGCTGTTGGACAAATCCTTCTAAGACTCAGAAGGCATTGGGAGTTGAAAATGCGTGTAGCATGCTGGTGTCGCAATACGTCCACGCGGTGTTCGCTGAATGAACCCAATTTGTAGCAAATAAGGCTCACAAACATCTTCAATCGTTTGTGATTCTTCCCCAATGGTAGCTGCAATCGTATCTAGTCCTACTGGTCCGCCTGCAAATTTTTCGATGATGGCAAGAAGTAATTTATGATCAATATGATCGAGTCCGCAAGCATCCACCTGAAGTCTGACTAAAGCTTCATGGGCAATTTCTTGGGTAATAATTCCTTCGCCCTGAACCTGAGCGAAATCCCGGACACGTTTTAATAAGCGATTGGCAATACGCGGTGTCCCTCGGGAGCGCCTGGCAATTTCTAGAGCCCCACCTTCTTGCATCCCAATTTGCAGGATGTCTGCTGCACGCGACACAATGAAAGCTAATTCTTCAATTGTATAAAATTCCAAACGATTAACGACCCCAAATCGATCGCGCAACGGAGACGAAAGTAAGCCCGCACGCGTCGTAGCCCCTATTAAGGTAAAGGGCGGCAGGTCAAGTCGGACATTGCGAGCACTCGGCCCTTTTCCTATGATGATGTCTAAAGCAAAATCCTCCATCGCTGGATACAAGACTTCTTCTACACTGCGATTTAGTCTATGTATCTCGTCAATAAACAGCACATCCCCCTCTTGAAGATTCGTAAGGATGGCAGCTAAATCACCTGGTCGTTCAATCGCGGGTCCAGAGGTTGTTTTTAGGTTCACACCTAGTTCATTAGCTATAATCTGGGATAAAGTTGTCTTTCCTAAACCTGGAGGTCCATATAATAATACATGGTCCAACGCCTCTTTTCGCATTTTAGCAGCTTCGATAAAGACCTTTAAATTCTCTTTTACCTGCTTTTGCCCGATGTATTCGGATAAGAAGCGAGGACGCAAACTAAATTCATTAGCATCTTCTTCCCACTGCATATGGGTGGTAATAATCCGATTATCGTCCATCTTCTTTATCCCCTCATAAAGAGCGCAAGCCCCTGTTTAATCAATTGTTCTACACTAGCCCCCGATTTAGCTGATTCCAGCAATGTAGGACGAATCCCTTGTGTTTCGTTGTCTGAATAGCCTAAAGCCATCAACGCCTGCATAGCTTCCTCTAAAGCAGCCATATCGGAATTTCCCTTCACCAATAAAGATTCTGGTGCAGTTGTAACCAGCATAGACGGTGTAAAGCCCTTCAACTTATCTTTCAAGTCTAAGATCATGCGCTGGGCCGTCTTCTTCCCAATCCCAGGAAACTTTGTTAAATAAGTCACATTCTCTTGTTGAACAGCAGAAACAATTTGGTCAGGTGTAGCCCCAGCCAAGATAGCTAATGCGCCTTTTGGTCCGATGCCATTCACATCAAGCAGTCGGCGATATAAATCACGTTCATCTCTGGTTGCAAATCCATATAAATGAATCGCATCCTCACGTACATGGTGATGCGTAAATAATCGGCAAGACTTCCCTTCATCTTTCACAAAATAATAAGGATTAGGACAAAAAATGCGGTAACCAAGCCCACCTGCTTGCACCACAACGTATTCCGTATCTATATATGAGACAATTCCTTCTACAAAATCAATCATTTCTTTGCACCTTCCGATATATCATAATACGTGCGGCTTTGAGCATGTGTAATCGCTACACCTAATGCGTCTGCTACGTCGTCTGGTTTTGGCACTTCTTTTAACTTCAATAACATCCGTACCATTTCTTGAATTTGCTTTTTCTCAGCTCCACCGTAGCCAGTCACTGCCTGCTTGATTTGCATTGGTGTGTATTCAAAAACCGGGATACCTTTTTGCTCCGCAGCCAAAATAATAACACCCCGAGCCTGTCCTACAGTAAAAGCCGTGGTCACATTTCGGTTAAAAAACAATTTTTCTATGCCCATTTCATCAGGCTTATACGTTTCCAAAAGCTCAATGGTAGCATCATACACTTGACGCAATCGTAGCGGCACAGGTGTATGAGCTTCTGTCTGTATGCTACCATACTGTACAGGCTTTAAGGAACTTCCTTCTTTATCGATAAAACCAAACCCGACAATTGCAATCCCCGGGTCAATTCCGACTATCCGCATTCCATTCTCTCCGCTTCTTCCTGTCTTCCTTTAACTGTAACACAAACCAGACAGATTGCGAACATGCATTTCCGTTGAAAGTTTGATAACCCCATCTATAAGCAATCAAGCCCTAGCTTTTTCTATCGTTCCACCCCTAAGCCCATTTCATTGATTCATGACAGAGCACGCAGAAAAAGCCTGCTGAGATATTCTCAACAGACTCCCCCTGCCTCGTTTCATAACGTGGGACGGCCAATTAGTGTTTGTTCATACCAAGCTCATCAGCTAAGTCATGCTGCATATGGGCGTAATCGTCTACTTCGTGCTGCATCTGATTCTCGATACTATTTATTTGTCGATAGTTCAATTTGTTATGACCTTGGTTGAGCTGAACATACAAGCGTTGATGGAACTGGTCTTTGTAGCTTCCTCTAGGCATTGAAGACATACAAGAACTCCTCCTTCACATGGCCGTCCCCTACAGTATGCGATGTTGATGATTGCGGTATGTATCCCGATTTTACCTATTAGCGTTCGATCAGTAATGGATAACAAGCTTAGAATGAAATGGATTTCTGGAAGCATCCTATAACTAAAGTCGATTTCATTTGTCATTTTAAAGGGGGACATGTTATGAAGAAGAAATCCTTTTCTAGTCTCTATTTTCTGCTAATCTGCTTTTGTTTACTATTTTCCCCCACCACTGTTTTCGGAAAACATCATGTGTACGTAAACGAAACAAATAAACTCGTTCCATTTTCCCCGGGTTCCCTGCCTCAAGGGGGCATTACCATCATTGTAAAAACCTCTGTACATGCTGCTTTTCAATCGAAGCTGACAATATCAGGTCAGGAAAAATGGGGACAGCTAATTGAAGCTAGCCCACGTATTTCAAGCTCTGAACCAGAATTTATTCGGGCTATCATCTATACGGAAAAAAATCGTTATCTATATAGTGATGAGCAGCGGTTATTTGAACAAGACTCCTATCGGGAAGTACTAGTAACAAATTCATTGCGTACACATCTTGAAAAATGGGTTTCTTTAACCGAACAAAAGCATTACGGTTTATTATCGCCGTGGAGCGAGGTACAACAAAACTTTAAACGTATGGCTTACGGAACTGTCACAGATATTGAATCAGGTGAACAATTCCGTGTACAGCGTCGAGCTGGTAGTGATCATGCTGACGTACAACCTTTAACCAAGCAGGATACTCTCATTATGAAAAGGATATATCAGGGGAAATGGAGCTGGAAAAGGCGCGCCATATTACTGACCATAAACGGAAAACATTATGCGGCTTCCATGCACGGTATGCCTCACGGTGGTGATGGAATTCCTGGAAATCAATTTAATGGGCATTTTTGTATTCACTTCTTAGGCAGCTCGACTCATAAGCGTCATGAGCCGGATGCTGGCCACCAATTTATGATTCAAAAAGCGGCTGGAACACTCTATTCAGCTCTGCGGGAGGCTAGCCCGCTTCAAATTATTGATTATTATCTCACCTGTCTGCGGGAAGAAGAGCCTCTTGCTTCCTTTTTAGTTGCGGGATCACCAAGCTCTCTGACATCCATGAATGATCCCGTGTATGTTCGTGAACGGTTGCACCCGCTTTTAGATAAGATGACAGCGGAGGAGGAAACTAGCGATATGTTTTCAGTCACCATCCCTGTCAAACTCTCCTATGCTAAGAAAGGGAAAACCTATCAAAGAATCTGTTATTTTACCTTAGTAAGAGGATCACAGTGGGATCGTTGGCGAATCGCCGAAATGGAGCTTGTTGGTGAATAACAAAAAACGGTGATGTAAAAAGGATGTTCCCTAAGCAATCTTGCTGTTCGGAACATCCTTTCTTACCTTTTAACCTGAAATTGTCGTTATACAGAGACCGTTTCTGAGGTCGTCTGAGAAGCGTTTTTAACCGCCTTATCTTTTCGAGCCAAACAAATATTTAATACAATCGCGGTTAACGAGCCTGTAACGATCCCATTTTGCATAATCATCTTTGCCATACCTGGTAGCTGATCAAACATTTGTGGAACCACTGCGGAGCCTAAGCCTACTGCAATACTGCAAGCTGCAATTAAAAGATTTTCATTTTTAGATAGATCGACACTCGATAAAATATTAATACCCGATGCAACTACCATCCCAAACATAGCAATCATAGCCCCGCCTAGTACAGCATCGGGAATAACGGTTGTAAGTGCAGCCAATTTTGGCAGCATTCCCAATGTAACAAGAATTACGCCTGCTCCCATAATGGCTTCTCGACCTTTGATCCCCGTCAATGAAAGAAGCCCTACATTTTGTGAGAAAGCTGTATAGGGGAACGCGTTAAAGACACCACCCATTGTAATAGCAAGGCCTTCTGCACGTAAGCCTTTTACTACTGTTTTGGAGTCAATCTTGGTGTCCGTCACTTTTCCAACTGCAAAATAAACACCGGTAGATTCCACCATACTGATTATATTGACGATTATCATCGTTAGAATTGCCATTATATCAAAGCGCGGCGTACCGAAATAGAATGGTTGTACAATGCTGATCCAGGAGGCAGTCCACACATGTGAGAAGTCAACCATGCCTAAGAAAAAGGCGATCATGGTACCCGTCACAAGTCCAATCAATACGGCAACCGATCGAATAAATCCAGTAAAAAAACGATTAAACAACAGGATTAAAAGCAAGGTTAAAAAAGCTAGAAGTAAATTAGTAGGAGAGCCAAAAGATGCACTGCCTTCCCCACCAGCCGCATTCTTCATCGCGACAGGAATTAAGGATAAACCAATGATGGTAACGACTGAGCCTGTAACCACTGTTGGAAAAAAGCGTAGTAATTTACCAAACAAAGGTGCAAATAAAAATACAAAAATACCAGATACGATAATAGCACCATATGCAGTTGTTAAGCTGTTCCCTGCTGAAAGGGACACGGCAATGATGGGCCCTACTGCTGTAAAAGTACATCCGAGCATTACGGGAAGTCCCGATCCAATGTACCTTCCGCCATAGACTTGAAGCAAGGTCGCAAGCCCGCTGGTGAAGAGGTCTGCCGCGATTAGATATGCCATCTGTTGTGGTGTTAATCCCAATTCTTTACCGATAATAAGCGGAACGATAACAGCCCCTGCATACATCGCTAGAACCTGTTGAAAGCCCAAAGTAAATATCTTTTGCTTGCTTAACATTGCGCTCTATCTCTCCCTTTTTGCCTTACGATTTGCAGGCACCGATTTCCTCGATAAACTCAATACCTGTTTCTGGGGACATCGATTTAATTCGAGCTAACGAATGAATAGCAATCCCTCTTTCCTCAAGCAAGCCTCGGCCTTCCTGAAAGCTTTTTTCGATAACAGCACCTACGCCAACCAATTCGGCACCAGCTTCTTTCACAATGTCGCACAATCCTACTAATGCAGCTCCAGTAGCTAGGAAATCATCTACGATTAGTACGCGCTCACCCGGCTTTAAATAGGCTTTAGCCACACTAATCTGGTATGTTTCTTTACGTGTGAAAGAATGCACAGATGCCGTATATACATCATCCGATTGCGTAATTGCTTTTTTCTTTTTTGCATAAACAAAAGGGACTTGTAGCGCAAAGCCTGTTGCCATTGCAAATTGAATTCCACTCGCCTCGATTGTTAAAACCTTCGTAATGTTTTCTTTAGCAAATCGCTTCGCAAATTCTTCCCCGATCAGCATGGCTAGCTTGGAGTCCACCTGATGATTTAAAAAAGCATCTACCTTTAAAACCGTATCGGACAATACGTTTCCGTCCTGACAAATTCTTTCCTGTAATACCTTCATGAGTAGCCAAAAGCCCCTTTCCACATTTGCAACAAAGTATTTTAAAAAAACAAAAAAACCCAAAAGGACAAGGCACTTGAATAACAATGTTCAAGTGAAACCTGTCCTTCTGGGTTTTTATCCCTTAGGTGTACTTTGTATATAACAAAGCTTGCATCGCTTGGACCAGCCCTCTTGTCAACAAACGGATAACAAAAGCGGAACCCTAGATGCACTTTCACTCGTAGTCAGATGAGATGATCGGTCATCTGGTAGAAACTTATGGGCCATATCCCCAAGAATTATACGAGTCATTTGAAATTGAATAGGTACACTGTATCATACCCACTATTTTTCGACAAGCAGGAAACACATCCCGCTCCCAAACAATATTTTCCCATTATAAATAGGAAGCGATTACATAGTAGAGAATATTTGATCTACCCTTTCTCCTCCTAACATTCAAACAAATCAGTCCAATAAAAAACAACCAGCTTTTCTCATCAATCGAAATGCAATAGAGAAGCTAATTGTTTTTTTATTACTCAATAAATGAGCGGACTTTTGATTACTGAGACTCAATCTGTCGTTGAAATTCGCTAAAAGTAGATAAAATACTGTTATATTCAGCGAGATCATGTACACGGATACCTTTATACAAATGTCCAAGCTCTTCTTTAGAAAGGCTCGCTTTCATACTATCCGTGTTAATTCGATAAAAGGTTTGAATCACTTTCTGATAATCTGGCAACCCTTCAAAGAAGGTTAAAAAACCATCAGGTGATAAACCAAAGTAACCCTTCTCTTTACAAATAGGAGCAAGGTCATTCTCTTCTTTATGTAGCACAATATAATCTGGATGAACCGAAACCAGCTCCCAGCCGGCATACGGTTTCAATATTTGCTCTAAGGTTTGTTCTCTTACTTCTTTTTTCTCCTCATCCGTTACACCGCATACGTATGTACGGGTTAAGACGACCTGTCTTGGCATGGAGAATACAGGGACACTTTCATTCCCTTCCATTTGCGATAACATCCTATTTTTATCTACTTGATTCGTCAGCTTCATTTCAAGACGAGAAACCCAGAATCCCAATACTAAGCCTATTGTTAACACAAGAAACAACATTAGCCATTTCCACTTCAGTTTTGCTGGGCGCAATGATTTGAGCATAGCAGAAAAACCCCTTTAGATGGCGTTTTTCTCCTATTATTCTCCATCTGCAACGAGTTTTATACAATAGTAGATCACCGGATAAATCACGAACGTTTTTAATATGAGTTATATTATATTTCGTTATTATTGTTAGTGTAAGCGTTTTTCATGTCAGTCATTTCCCGTTTTACTCGTAAAATCTTCGTAAATTTTGTGTTGCTCCTCCTGATTTATCTGTCGAAAATGAAAAACTTGTGATATGATCGAACTTGTCCAATTCTCATCATTTTATAATATTTTAAGGGGGCTTTTCACTTGAAAAAGACACATCTACACAGTGTGCTAGCTACCTCCATGGTGCTAAGTATGTTTGCTCTTCCTACAGCTCATGTAGGTGCAGAGGGAGAAAGCATTATTAAATTACGTTTAATGGAAACAACTGATATCCATACAAACGTAGTGAACTATGACTACTATAAGGATGCTCCGACTGACCAATTTGGTCTAGCTAAAACAGCTACCTTGATCAAGAAAGCACGTGCAGAGGTTACAAACAGCGTTTTGTTTGACAATGGTGACTTGATTCAAGGAAATCCGCTTGGCGATTTCATTCATGAAAAAGGATTGAAAGATGGAGATGTTCATCCAATTTACAAAGCGATGAATCTACTTGACTATGAAGTAGGCAACATCGGTAACCATGAATTCAACTTTGGCCTTGATTATCTTCAAGCTTCTCTTAAAGGCGCAAAATTTCCATACGTAAACGCTAACATCTATATCGACGACAAGGATAACAATCCTGACAACGATAAAAACTACTTCACACCTTACCACATCTTTGAAAAGAAAGTAAAAGATGAAACCGGAAAAGAAGTAACAATTAAAATCGGTGCAATCGGATTTGCTCCTCCACAAGTAACTGCTTGGGACAAAGGTCACTTAGAAGGGAAAGTAATCGCTAAGGATATCATTGAAACGGCGAATAAATTCGTTCCTCAAATGAAAAAAGAAGGGGCAGACATCATCGTAGCAATTCCTCATTCTGGATTTGAAAAAGCTCCAGCAAAAGGAAATGACGAAAATGCCGTTTACTATCTAAGTAAAGTAGAAGGCATTGATGCTATCCTGTTTGGTCATGCGCACAAGCTATTCCCAAGCAAAGATTTTGATGGAATTGAAGGCGTTGACACAGCAAAAGGTACGATCAATGGTATTCCATCTGTTATGCCAGGCTTCTGGGGCGATCATCTAGGTGTTATCGACCTAACTCTTAAACAAGTAGATGGAAAATGGCAAGTGGTTGATTCCACAACTGAAGCTCGTCCAGTCTATGATGCTGCTACCAAAAAAGCTCTTGTAGAAGCTGATAAGGATATTCTTAATGCTGTAAAAGAAGACCATGAAAACACTTTAGGCTATGTTCGTGGACCAGTTGGCGAAACAAAAGCCCCAATCAACAGTTTCTTTGCATTAGTTAATGACGATCCATCTGTTCAAATCGTTTCAAACGCACAAAGATGGTGGGCAGAAAAAGCAACGCAAGGAACGGAATATGAAGGTACTCCAATCTTGTCTGCAGCCGCACCATTTAAAGCAGGTGGACGTAACGGTGCTGAATACTATACAGACATTAAGGCTGGAACAATTGCTGTTAAAAACGTTTCAGATCTATATATCTACCCAAATACAATTAAAGCTGTATTAATCGACGGTAGCCAAGTAAAAGAATGGTTAGAGCGTTCCGCTGGACAATTTAACCAAATCGATCCAACCAAAAAAGAAGAGCAAGCATTAGTTAATGATGCCTTCCCAACTTATAACTTTGATACATTGGATGGTGTAGAGTATCAATTCGATCTGACTCAGCCTTCTCGTTATGATATCAAGGGTACTTTGGTTAATGAAAAAGCAAATCGTGTAATTAACCTGCAATATAACGGTAAACCTGTCGATCCTAAGCAAAAATTCATCGTGGTAACAAATAACTATCGTGCTTTCGGTGGCGGTAACTTCCCTGGTATTGATGGTTCTAATGTCATCATCGATTCTCCAGACGAAAACCGCGAAGTGTTAATTAACTACATTAAAGAGCAAAAATCCTTCAATCCAACCGCTGATGGAAACTGGGGTTTTGCACCAATCAAAGGTGACATGAAAGTAACACTAACCTCTTCTCCTAAAGCAAAAGAGGTTGCTGAAAAGCTCGGATACATCAAGTATATTGGTGAGGGAGAAAACGGTTTTGCTAAATATACCATTGACCTTTCTACTACAACTCAAAAAGTAGCTGAATCTGCTGACGCTTCTAAAGAAGACGTGAAAAAAGAAGAACCTAAGAAAGACGACGCTTCTAAAGAAGACGTGAAAAAAGAAGAACCTAAGAAAGACGACGCTTCTAAAGAAGACGTGAAAAAAGAGGAACCTAAGAAAGACGACGCTTCTAAAGAAGACGCGAAAAAAGAGGAACCTAAGAAAGACGACGCTTCTAAAGAAGACGTGAAAAAAGAGGAACCTAAGAAAGACGACGCTTCTAAAGAAGACGTGAAAAAAGAGGAACCTAAGAAAGACGACGCTTCTAAAGAAGACGTGAAAAAAGAGGAACCTAAGAAAGACTTGAATAAACTAGTTGCTGTTCGTACAACGGCTGAGGGCTTAGGTATTCAAGTAGCCTACGACAATAAAACAAGAAGCGTTACTTTGACTAAAGGAGATGCAAAACTTGTTTATGTCCTTGGGGCTTCTGAAGTAATCGCTAATGGTAAAACCTTAGAAACAAATTCCGACATTGTGAAAAACCGTCTATTCCTACCAGTTGGTCTTTTGGAGGAAACATTCGGAGTAACAATTAAATAATTCTATGCAATGAAAAAAGAGAAAGGAAATTCCTTTCTCTTTTTTTTACTAAACCAAAACCGTCCCCTACTCTATACGAATAATTTTATCAAACATGGACTCCATCGCCTCAGTTGCCACTCGGAATGGCCCGTATTGTTTATGTTCCTGAGTAATCTGCCAAATTGCTTCATGAACATATTCGGGATAATCTGTAATTACCCCATCTACCCCCATTTTTAAGAAGGTATAAATGGCATCATAGCTATTGGCAGTCCAGACATAAACAGCTTTATTTAACGATTTTGCTTCCTTCAATACAGACTTGTTCAGCATGTATTCCTCCATTACGAAAAAATCACCTGGCAAGTCTTTTAAGCCTGTTCGATTAGCAAATAATACAAACCCTACCTGTAAATTTGGATTTGCTTTCTTGACGTTGTACACTACTGTATCATGCAAGGACTGGATAACGCATTCCGTTTCAAAGCTATTTTCTTTTATGATACGCAGCAGGTCCGTGATAACCTCCTGTTCCTGCTCGTGTCCATGTAGTTTTACCTCAATATTTAATTTGATTTTGTTTTTCGCATATTTGATGACTTCATCTAATGTACTAATCTTTCCAGTATCTCTTCCTTGACGCAGTGTGACCTCTCTTAACTCCGCTAACGTCATGTCATAAACATGTTTATCTACACCTGCAAGCCGAGCTAAATTAATATCATGTATAACGACAAGCTGCTTGTCTTTCGTCTGTAGAATATCAATCTCAGCATAGTCAGCATGTGCATCAATAGCTCCTTGTATGGCTTCCAGAGTATTTTCTACCCCTTTTTCCGTTGCTCCCCGATGTGCCATCGTTATTGGTTTATGCTCGAAAGCTGGAAACACATACAAAAAGTTAACAACAGCTATAATAATCACACTAATGATAGCCATGTAGCTAATAAGTAATTTGTACTTATGTCTTTTTACAAATGTAGGATGTTTATCTGGACAGACATGAGGATCATCCATTACGTGGATCTCTTCCTCACCAGCTTTACGAATATAAAACCAAGTCATAATAGACAGCATTAATGGTGTTAAAAAGATGGCAAAAATATAAATAAGATGCGTATATACTATCGCCCCTAAAGCAGCCAGATAGCCGTTGCCTGTTGATGTAGAAAGTCGGTACAATAGTTCAGAAACCCCATCTACAGATAAAAACAATAAGAACAGCCCTGCAATGGTAAAAAGAGCTACAACCACAATACGCCCTAGATTTTTTTTTACAATTTCCCCACTTTTTTTAGCCGCTCTCCAAAAGCTTTTCTCCTCAAGAACTATAATTGGTAAAGCAAACATCCAACGAATGTTAATACAAAATACTACGAAAAGTACACCGATGTACAAATAAACGCCATATTCCATTTTAAATAATTCGCCTGTAATAAAATTAGGGATAGCTAATGTCGGAAGTAAGGTGCTACTGACCCCCAGCTTCATCAGAGGACGCAGTAACAATAGATAGAGGGCAAAAACGGGCAACGAAAAAGTAAACAGGGCCTGTAATGGTGATAACGCTTTACGTAGCACAAAGCGTAAATGCACTTTCTGTTCCTTACCTGCGTAATAGATCAATAGGATTAACACGGCAAACTCATAAAATATAATCAGAACAGAAAATATCATCAGCAACACACTGGCTAGAATTCCATACTCCGTGAGAAAAAAGTATAAGAGATCCTTATTTGCTGCATAGGTATAGCCACTCTGTTGGATTAGGTTTTTCAACACTACTGATAAGAAAGGAATCACAATTATGATCGTAAATAGACGATACATAATCTCAAATAATAAGATATTCCAGAAAGAATACTTTAACGTTTTCCACACATATTTGAATAAATTCATCCCGTTTTCTCCTTATAACTCACCATCTTTATCTTTTATGATAAACCCTGTTGATTAGTCGATTCGTTATGAAATCATGTTTATAATTATAGGATAAAATTTATTTCTAAGTAAAGTTTTCCTAGAAATCACAACTGCTTTCATGAAAACTACATGATTTTCTTCCTGTGAAGCTGCCTGCACACATATAGAGCTTGTTTTCATACATGTAGCGATGGATTTTTTGAACAAAAAAGAGCGACCTGTTGTCGCTCCTTTATTAATAATAGCCTTCTTTAAAGAACCTTCTACGTTCACGTTTTAATTTACGTTCCAGTTGCAATAAATGTGTGACACTTTTTATTCGGTAGCCTGGTAGCTTATTATAGATACCTGTAATTTCACGTAAAGGATTATCTGGGTAACGGAGTAAATGATAAATCATTTGAATTTCATCATCAGATAAATGCTTAATCTTGTGATAAGATTCGATTGCCTGATGATAAATACGCTTATCGTAATTATGCAAAAATAGCATACGACTTGCTATCTGAACCAGATCTACAATTTGCATATCAGGAGCTACAGTATCTAAATCAATTAAATAACAACTACCCGATTCCTTAATTAAAAAATTGTGACTAGCTACATCTCGATGAGCTAAGGTGCCGTAATAATGAGCCTGCTCCATTTGCTGATTAATTGGCATTTGATTAACAACCTGTAAGACTTCCTGCCCATCTCTCTTAATCTCTTTCGCCATGCCTTGAATCATTAGCTCAAATCGATTTTGCGGACCGCGCGTAGCAATTCGTTTGGAAATTCGCTGAAATTGTTCCAGTCTCCTCTCCCATTTTTCTAAAATAGGCGGTTTGCTGAATTCCATTTCTGACAAAAAAGGGTAAGTAGGAAAACCCTCTGCAGCTAGGTGAAATCTAGCCAATGCAGTCACTGATTTTTTAATGTCCCCTACATTTGTATAAGTAGCATCTCTACCATTTATTTCTTTCATGACAGTGTAGAATCGGTCTCCAATCGGTTGCACTTTATGACCATAGGAGTTCGCTACGTATTTCACGGTATTATAAAAACCTTGTTCTCGCAGTACGTCAGCTAAATGCGTAACCCATAAGGCCTTCTCTTCTTCCGCATACCCTTTGACAATCCATGCCCCTCGATCGGTGCGAACAGAAAAAACGCTTCGTTGGGGTTTCATCCCTACTATCTTACAGCTAAACGCTTTTTCTAACGCTTTTATAAAGTTGGCATCCATTTAGACTGTTTACCTTCAGAAAGGTGTAAACGAGGATTCTTCATGACCTTTATCCCATTTTGGCCACATCTCTGGACGAGGTACATTAGGATTGGTAGGCATGTGTTGTACGTGATGTCCATACATATCTGAAGATGAATGTGGGTAGGGTTGAACATGCGGGCAATGTTTGGACTGCGGATACTGCTTCATATGCGGATAGGGCTGGGGCATTGAAGGTCCCGGGCAAACAGGTGGATAAGGATTGATCGGTTGATGGAACCCTGACTCTGAGTAAGGATAAGCGGTTTTATGTTCTGGAGTGCAATCATCCTCCACCCATTTATGAGCATGGGAAATACTACTTTCCTGACATGAACTATCTGCTTCTCTAGGTCGATGATGTGGCTGTGGACTCTGCTCCATGCAACTGCTTGTGCTAGAAGGACTCATACTTGTTATGTGATCTGGAGTACATGAACTAGAAGTAGTAGATGAATACTCCGAACATTCTGGTTTACAATCAGGCGGGCGAGGTGCTACGGCTGGCGGATACATTGGAATGACTATTGGTGGTGGACATATCGGCGGTGGACATGGTGGCGGCGGACACATAAGTGGATATGGCATGGGTACTGGAAACGGTCTTAGTATTGGTGGCTGTGGCCGCATTGTTGGACATGGTGGACATGGCGGACATGGCGAACATGTTGGACATGGCGGACATGGCGGACATGTTCGACTTGGTGGGCATGGTGGACATGTTGGGCATGGTGGACATGGCACCGGTTTGGGCATTTCTTTCTTGGGTGGCAGTGGTTTAGGTTGTGGTACTGGTCTTGGTGCTGGTATAGGCATTTCTTTCTTGGGCGGCAATGGTTTAGGTTGTGGTTGTGGTTGTGGTTGCGGTTGCGGTACCGGTCTTGGTGCTGGTCTTGGTACAGGTACTGGTATAGGTATTGGGATTGGAACACGTCGTTTGGGCATTTCTTTCAAAGGTGGAATCTCCCTTTTTGGCATTTCCTTAGGCGGTGCTGGCATTACTGGTGGTGGAGATGGTACAGGCGGTACAGGTGCAACAGGCGGCACAGGTGGCGGCATCATTTCTGGTGACTCCATCATCTCCGGTGATTCATATGCTGGAGGTATTGGCATCTCCTTGCTCGGCATCTGAGGCACAGGTCTTTCTTTCATCGGTCTTTCCATGTGCGGTCGGTGTTCCATTCCCGGTCTTCTAGGTTTACCTGTTGGTATTTTTACTCTCATTCCAGGCATAATTTTATCCGGATTTTTTATTGTTGATTTGTTTAGATTCAATAGTTCTTGAAAGTCGACACCATATTTCTTAGCAATCTTCCACATGGTGTCCCCTTTTTGTACGATATGGATTTTCACTACTGCCTCTCCTCTCATACTTGAGTCCCTACCATGTTATGCGCCTCTAGGCGTTTTGCTCCTGTTCAATTTATCGCATAAAAAAAACAGAGCCATAAATATTTACCGGCTCTGTTCTCCGTTACTTTTAGATTTCTTTCCTTTATTTGTATACTTTTACACCATCTACTTGGACATAACGGCGGAATTCTTCCAGCAATTGTTTTGTCACAGGACCTGGTTTTCCGTCACGAATTACTCGTGCATCTACTTCTGATACTGAGATTACCTCTGCTGCTGTCCCGGTCAGGAATACTTCATCAGCAATATAGACATCATGACGAGTGAAAGGTTCCTCTTTAACCACATAACCTAGTTCTCTAGCGATATCCATAATCGCTTGACGTGTAATGCCATCCAACGCACCTAAGTATGTAGGAGGCGTATAAATGACACCTTTTTTTACAAGAAAAATATTATCGCCTGATCCTTCAGTTACATAGCCCTCGCTATTTAGCATTAACGCTTCACTAACACCAGCCATGCTAGCTTCCATACGCACCATAACGTTGTTTAAATAATTTAGAGATTTAATCTTTGGATTCAATGCATCTGGTTTGTTGCGACGTGTTGGAACTGTCACAATTTTTAATCCTGTCTCATATAATTCTTGCGGAAATAGTCGAAGCTGTTCAACAATAATAACAATATTCGCCCGTTTACAGCTACGAGGATCAAGACCTAAATCCCCATCGCCACGCGAGATTACAAGTCGTATATAGGCATCACGCAGTTCATTTTTTCTAACGGTTTCGACTACTGCATCCATCATTTCTTCTATTTTCATTGGAATAACGAGCATGATGGATAGTGCGGATTCATATAAACGTTCGATATGCTCTTGCAGGCGGAATATATTACCATTATAAACACGAATTCCTTCAAAAATTCCATCGCCATACAAGAAGCCATGATCATAGACAGAAATTTTTGCATTTTCTTTTTCTACAAATTCACCGTTTAAGTAGATCAACTGCTGCGTCATGCTACTTCACCCTTTTTTCTAACGTTTTTGAATAGTATAAATCTATATGCAACATAGCGTCAATTCTTTTCACCTATACCCCTATAGGCGAACACTGGATAGCTACCCAGTAAACGAACCTGACACCCCAATGCCTCTATCTCCGCAAAAGCGCCTGGCATTAACACTGTGTCCATGCCCTGTACGATATCCAATACAAAATAATAGCTACCCAGACCTTTTTTCGTAGGTCGTGATTCGATGCGGGACAAATTCAATTTGCGCCAAGCGAATGCTGCCAATACCTGATACAGTGCCCCTGAATAATCTTCGGGTAATGTGACCAATATGGTTGTTTTATACTTATCAGATACCGGTAAATCTAACTGACTTTTTCCCACCAGCACAAATCTCGTAAAATTGTTAGCATAGTCCTGGATGCTTTCCTGAGCGAGAAAAAGCGGGTATATTTCTGTATTTAATCTCGTTCCAATAGCCGCCCATGGTTGATCTGGTTCTTCACTTACAAGTTTAGCTGCTGACGCCGTACTGTTGGTATATTCAATCTCTACATGTGGCAAGTATTTTTGTAGGAACAAGCGACATTGGGCAATCGCATGCGAATGAGAGAAGACCTTTGTAATCTGCTGGAATAAAAGAGGCTTTGGCCTAACTGCCATTAATAGGTGCTGTGTGATTGGTAGAGCTAATTCTGCTAAAATAGGCAGTTTCTCCCCATGTATTAAGCCATCCATCGTTAAATTAACTGTTCCTTCAATTGAATTCTCAATGGGTACCACACCAAAATCGGCCTGATTCGTATTAACTGCTTCCAGCACATCAAGGATGCTTACATATGGCTGAGTTGTAAGCTCCTCTTGAATAGGCAAATGACGTACTGCCTCCTCTGTAAATGTGCCAGAAGGTCCTAAAAAAGCTAGTGTTCTCCCCATTATACTTCATGCTCCCATCTGATGTTTTTCTATGCATTATGCTGTATATACAGGGCTTGTGTCAATAATTGCCCCATTATCATCAGGAAAGAGAACCATAGTAGAATAGCTTAATTGATTTTTCTGCATTACTTGTTCAATAAATTGTAACAGTCTTTGCTCTGCTTGATCATGTTCGAAAAAGCAAAGAATGGTTGGCCCTGCTCCTGACAAGGCTGCTCCTAAGGCGCCGTAATCCTGTGCTTTTTCCACAATCTCAGATAGGCCTGGAACTAATGCTGTACGATAAGGCTGATGTAGACGATCCTGCATAGCAGTAGCCAATAAATCTAAACGGTCTTGAGCAAACGCAGCAACCAATAAGCTTGCACGTGAAATATTATAAACCGCATCTTCACGGGAATATTGATCAGGCAATGCTTTCCTCGCTTGATGAGTAGACAATTCAAAATCAGGAATGACTACCAGTGTCTTCAATCGCTCAGGAACCGAAAATTTAGCATAAGGAACTTGCTCAGCTTCATTATCTGGTAACGCTGAAATAATTAGACCCCCAAATTGTGAAGCTCCTACATTATCTGGATGTCCCTCCCAACGGCTGGCAAACGTAAAGAGCTGTCCATCTGTAAACGGCTTACCTGCAAGGACATTCGCTGCGATTAGAGCACCTACAACTACCGCTGCACTACTGCCAAGCCCTCTAGTCAGGGGAACCTCAGTCTCTACCTCAATAAATAATTCAGGTATAGGAAGCGAGGCCTTCTCAAATAAGAAGGCCGCCACTTCGTAAAGTAGATTGGTTTTATCTTGAGGCAAGCTAGCAAGCTCTGGTCCCACTAATCGAATCGCAGTTTGCTCGGCAATGCTCATGGTTATGGTTGTATAAAGCTGGAAAGCAAGACCGATTGTATCAAAACCAGCACCCAGATTGGCTGTGCTAGCTGGTACTCTCACTGTTACTTTCTGTATTGACATGCTGACACCTACTTTACTTTTTGATCAGTCCCATGACATCTTCTCTTGTTGCAGGCACTTTCACGGGTTCATTGGCAATGGTCTTAATTGCGATGCTCGGATCTTTTAAGCCGTGCCCAGTCAAGACGCATACGATGCGAGCTCCTTGTGCCAACTGTCCCATCCGGTGTAATTTAATGATACCTGCAAAGGAGGCTGCAGAGGCAGGCTCACAGAAGATGCCCTCTTTTTTAGCCAACAGCTGGTACGCTTCTAAAATCTCCTCGTCTGTGACACTTTCGATGCGACCATTTGACTGCTTCAATGCCTGTAAAGCTCCAGCTTTGCTAGCAGGATTCCCGATACGAATCGCTGTTGCAATTGTTTCAGGCTGTTCTACAGGATGCCCTAAGACAAGTGGGGCTGCTCCTGCTGCTTGAAATCCATACATTTTTGGTAGGGCGGTAATCTTACCTGCTCGATGATATTCTGTAAAGCCCTTCCAATAAGCTGTGATATTACCTGCATTTCCAACTGGAATTGCTAAAATATCAGGAGCTTCTCCTAAACGATCACATATCTCAAAGGATGCTGTTTTTTGCCCTTCAATTCTATATGGATTTACCGAATTAACTAAAGTAATGGGCTCTTCTTGTGTAATTTGTTGGACAATGCGCAATGCTTCATCAAAATTGCCGTTGATTGAAATGACTTCTGCTCCATAAGCAATTGCTTGGGCCAATTTACCCAGGGCAATGTTTCCATCTGGAATTAATACGATACAACGCAGTCCTGCACGAGCTGCATAAGCGGCAGCGGCAGCAGATGTATTACCTGTTGAAGCACACATAATGGTATTGCTTCCCTCTTCCACTGCCTTGGCAACTGCCATCACCATGCCTCGGTCCTTAAAGGAGCCGGTCGGATTTAACCCCTCATATTTAAAGTGAAGCTCTACTCCCCACTCTTCAGATAAGCGAGCTGCATGGACCAATGGAGTATTTCCCTCATGCAGGGTCAAAAGAGGCGTATTTTCTGATACGGGCAAAAATTCTTTATACTGTGCGATAATCCCTAGTCTATCCTTACTCATTATGAACAGCACCTGCTTCCTTATCTGTACCCTCCACCTGATAGTAGCTCTTAATTTCGCTAATCACATCCATGCCCTCTAGCGTTTTTAGTACGGATGCCACATTATATTTGGAGGAAGTATGTGTAACCATTACAATCTCGGATTGACCGCTATCCTGATACGGCTGTTGGATAACCTGATCCAAACTAACATCCTTTTCTGCTAACAGGTTTGTAATTTGAGCAAGTACGCCACGCTTATCTGCAACGATCAGTCGTATGAAGTATTTCGAGAATTTTTTATCATCAGTTTTTAGCTTTTTCTCTTTGTATGGGGCCACTGTTCCACGTCCATTTACACCTAATTTCATATTTTTTACTACGCTAATCAAATCAGAAACCACTGCTGTAGCCGTTGGCATCTCACCAGCTCCAGGTCCATAAAACATCGTTTCTCCCACCGCTTCCCCATGAACATACACCGCGTTAAACACGCCATTCACAGAAGCTAACGGGTGAGACTTATGAACCATTGTAGGCTGTACGCTTACTTCAATCTCATCGTTATCGCGACGTGCAATTCCTAGCAGCTTAACTTCGTAGCCTAATTTTTTCCCGTAAGCAATATCCTCTTTATTAACCTTGCTAATACCTCTTACCTGTACATCTTCCAAATTCATCGGAACACGGAAGCCAAGTGTAGAGAGGATTGCCATCTTTCTAGCGGCATCGAAGCCTTCCACATCGGCAGTCGGATCAGACTCTGCATATCCAAGGGCTTGAGCTTCAGCCAGTACTTCCCGATATTCAGCCCCTTCCTTGCTCATTTTCGTCATAATATAGTTAGTCGTACCATTTACAATCCCCATCATTTTAGTGATTCTGTCCGAGGAAAAGCCTTCTACCAAAGCGCGAAGTATCGGAATTCCCCCAGCAACACTCGCTTCATAAAAAACATCGCATTTTTTTTCTTGGGCTTTATGCAATAGCTCTGCACCATGCAACGCCATTAAATCCTTATTTGCAGTGACTACATTTTTCCCTTTTGCAAGAGCCTTTAGCAGATAATCTTTTGTAGGGTGTATGCCACCAATTACCTCAACAATGACATCAATATCGGGGTCTTCTATTAAATCATCCGCGTTCGTGGTGATTTTCTCCTGATCAATTACGATACTCCGGGCTTTTTCTTTGTCCTGTACCAGAATCTTATGAATCTCAATGCTCAGGCCCGTTTGGTTAAACAGGTCCTCCTGATGAGCGTCCACAATCCGAACTACACCTGTTCCTACCGTTCCAAGTCCCATCAAGCCTACTTTTACCTGCTTTTTCTCCATGCTTACGCCTCCTCGGTTGTCCTCGTTATTAGCCTCTGCCCACGATTAATGCCTTGCGTACTCCTTGTAGCTTTTCAAGCAAATCTAAAAACTCCGTCGTTGGCATATGTAGCTGTGCCATATCTACAGACATTGCTACATTGGCAATCCCTTGCAACGGAATGGTTTGATTGATTGTTAGGACATTCCCGCCTTTTTCTGCTACAAATTGCAATACCCTTGATAAAATACCCGAACGATGCTCCAACGTAAGACTCACGGTCATAATCTTTTCACTCATCATGGCATTGAAAGGGAAAATCGCATCTTTGTATTTATAGAAAGCACTACGACTCAGTCCAACCCGCTCGACCGCTTCATTCACCGTGTCAATTTCGCCTGATTCTAACAATTTTTTTACTTCAATCGTCTTCGCGATCGATTCTGGGAGGATGTCCGCTCGAATTAAATAGAATTTTTCATCTCGTTTACTCATGTGTCCTCCTGAAAAATACAAGTGTTTTCTTATAAAGGACATTATACGCTGACTCTGATACTATGACAACCCCAAAAAGCGGATTACATGAAAGCGACTATCGACGTACACACTAGGCTGTGACAGTAAAACAGGCAAAAACCCTATACTGTCCATGTTTTCCCAATCAAAAAATGTACCATCTTACTCTAATAAAGGAGGTGTAACAAATGGGTGGACGTGGAAAATCTGATAAATCACAAAGACGTAACCACAATGGTGTTGGAAAACCGGGATCGCTGGATCAATTCGGGAAAAAATTAGATGAGAAGCGCATGGCTGTTTCTCCAAATTATCAGATAGACAACGAGCGCGGAGGCTGATTGACGCTCACAAAGCAAAATAAAAAGGCACCTCGTTATGGTAAACGAGGTGCCTTTATTAAGGTTTATGATAACATCGTCTTGTGGTAGGCGATTAGCTCAGCATGCTGAGCAGGATCAACATCTGTGATCGAGAGCGTAACAATTGTGATATTATTATCAAACCGCTTTTCAATTACTTTCGTCATAGCTACTACTTCCGTTTTCGTACGTGGAATTACAAACGAGAGATTAACAAAATCCCCCTTTGCCAAATAACCATCTGTTCCTACATGAAGCTCCTTTTCCGAAAAGCTAAGGAGTACTCCCTCTCCCAGCTCTTCATTCGGTTTAGCTCCCATTCGCTTGTAAGGAACATTAATAATAAAGTCAGGATTCACCAATTGTTGAGCCTGATTTTCTCGATTACCAGACTGGTTATTCGTGAGAGCGGATGCATCTGGCTTGCTTCCCTTTAATTTTGCTAGGATAGCTTGGCGAGTAGCATCATGAGAGCTTTCAACAGAGGAAGAGGTTTGTCCTTTCTGCTGCTTCGATCCCTCAGCTACTGATTCTGTGCGTACAGGGAGTAGCCCCATAATCACAACCGGCCATGCGATCTTCTCTGTATATACCTCGTAGGCTTGATACTCCTGACCTTCATTGAAACGCACATGAAGAATACAACCCAAAAAAGAAGGATTCGCCTGATCTAAAATACAAGAGAGTAGTAAATAATCTCCCTTCTGATACTCTATCATAGCATCCTTTAGAGCAACGGATTCATTTTCACGTGATACATGTACAATGGTTCCGCGTACAAGCTGTCTGTCTTCCCCCATAGTCCCCATCTCACCACACTCACTTTTAACGAAAGTTTACTCTTGGAACTCAAATTCAAATTTACCAATCTGAACGGTATCCCCGTCTTTCGCACCACGTTCACGAAGGGCCTGATCAATTCCCATAGTGCGCATCAAACGTGCAAAACGTTGTATGGAGTCATAGCTGTTCAAGTTAGTCATCTTCGTTAATTTTTCAAGCTTCTCACCACTCACCACAAATACGTCATTCTCTCTTGTAATGACAAATGGAATTTCTTCTGGCTCTGCTTTAAATACAACTCTTTCTTCTACTTCCACTACTTCCTCTACTTCGAAACGCTCTGGGATCGTCTCAAGTAAATCACTAATAGCATACATGAGTTCTTGTACACCCTGACGAGTGGCGCCAGAAATCGGATATATTTTCGCATCTGGACATTTTTCACGGAAAGCCTGTAAATGCACTTCTGCATCCGGCAAATCCATTTTATTAGCCACAATAATTTGTGGTCTGTCTTCCATGCGGGCATTGTAATGTTTAAGTTCTTCGTTAATTTGAAGATAGTCCTCGTATGGATCACGGCCCTCAGTCGCAGCCATATCAATCACATGTACAATCACCCTTGTGCGCTCAACATGACGTAAAAACTGATGACCAAGCCCAACGCCTTCATGAGCACCTTCAATAAGGCCTGGCAAATCAGCCATTACAAAGCTTTTTTCACCTAGGTCTACTACACCTAGATTTGGAGCGATTGTTGTGAAATGATACGCAGCAATCTTAGGCTTTGCTGCTGTAACGGAAGATAGAAGCGTTGATTTTCCTACACTTGGATAACCAACTAAGCCTACGTCCGCAATCAGCTTTAATTCCATACGAATATAGCGTTCTTGACCTGGTTCACCGTTCTCCGCAATCTCTGGAGCCGGATTAGAAGACGTGGCAAAACGAATATTACCTCGTCCGCCGCGGCCACCTTTAGCAATAATTGCACGCTGACCATGTTCAATAAGATCAGCAATCACTTCTTGCGTATCATCATCGTACACGGTAGTACCTGGAGGAACACGAACGATCATATCCTCTGCTCCAGCACCGTGCATTCCTTTCGTTCTTCCGTGTTCACCACGTTTTGCTTTAAAATGTCGTTGGTAACGGAAATCAATAAGCGTACGCAACCCTTCGTCCACGACGAAAACAACGTTCGCTCCCTTACCACCATCTCCACCCGCAGGACCTCCGAGTGCTACATACTTTTCACGACGGAATGAAACTGCTCCATTACCGCCGTCTCCACCTTTTACATAAACTTTTACTTGATCAACAAACACGAAATTGCCACCTCTCTACATTTTGCAAGGAAAGCTCATTTCAGCAATCCAGCCTGTATCGGTATGTATTTGTTCACTTACGAGCTTGGCCATACCCTTGTGATCATGAATAAGCTTTTCCACTTCCCCTGCAACTAATGCAGAGACCTGACCTTCCAAGTCAAAGTTGGCAAATACTTCATTATCCGAGTGAAACAACGTCACCGCTAAGTGAGGATGCTCCACTTGTTCTTTATGCAAGTGATGTTGTAATAGACCGATGCAAGTTGAAATCAAATAAAAAAAGCTATCGCTTTGCATCTCTAGCTTGGTCACATCTACCTGTGTTTTAACCTCTACTTCTACTATTATGTCTCGATTTAACGCATTAAACGTCAAAAAGAAAGCAGACAAACGCGAACAGTTTATGCGAGCAATCATACTTTCACGGTGAGCTTCCTCGGTCACTTTTTGCAGGTAATCCTCTCCATCTTGGTAGCGTCCCAGCTTCAAATAAGCATGGAGAACCTGAAGATGATTGAGCCAATCATGACGATCCTGGTTTACAATTCTCAATAACGTGTCCGCATGATCCGTAATAAACTTTTGTTCGTCCTTCATGTTTTCCCACCTGTCACTATATGGATTCCATCTTTTATTTTAACATAAGTACGAGTAGAGTAAAGGATAGTGAGTAAAAAGAAAAACCCAGCGATTGGCTGGGTTTTAGCTTCTTGTCGTTATTACGCTTCAGCAACAACTGGTTCGATCACAACTTGCTTGCGATCGCGTCCCAGACGTTTGAAACGAACGATTCCGTCAGCTTTCGCGAACAAAGTATCGTCGCCGCCGATGCCTACGTTAGCACCTGGATAAATTTTTGTTCCGCGTTGGCGAACAAGAATGTTACCAGCTTTTACGAATTGGCCGTCGCCACGCTTTGTACCAAGGCGCTTAGCGATGGAGTCACGACCGTTCTTTGTAGAACCTACCCCTTTTTTGGATGCGAAGAATTGCAGGTCCATAGTGAATAGCATGTTCATCATGAGTGAGCACCCCCTTGCCATTTTGAATCTTGTACAGAAATATATGTTCCGTAGTTTTGGGAAATAGCCAGTAGAGCAACCACTGTGCTTTCTGCTAGTAGTTGTTGCTTCTCTTCAAGAGCCGGATCATCCAAAGATGAAAGCCGCCACTTTAAAAATCCGCCCTCTTCTGTGTTCATTTCCACATCCGGCTTCAAACCGAGCAAAAGATGTACCGCATTCAGGTTGCCTAAAATAATAGCCGATACAGCCGAACAAACAATGTCCTCTCCGTATTTGCCAGCATTGGCATGACCTGTCATAGCAATCTCTGCAATGCCCGTCTGAGATCGAATTACCTCGACCTTAACCATTACGCGTTGATCTTTTCGATAACAACTTTAGAGAACGGTTGACGGTGACCTTGCTTACGACGGTAGTTTTTCTTTGCTTTGTACTTATACACGATAACTTTCTCACCTTTACCGTGCTTTTCAACTTTAGCTGTTACAGTTGCACCAGCTACAGTTGGAGTACCCGCAGTTACTTTACCGTCTTTGCTTACGAACAATACTTGATCAAAAGTAACTGTTTCACCTTCGGAAGCAGCTAGTTTTTCGATGAAAAGAGTAGCACCCTCTTCAACTTTGTATTGTTTACCACCTGTTACGATAATTGCGTACATTCTATTGCACCTCCTATACTCAGACTCGCCTTATGCAGGTGTGGCTTTACAAACCATCTTACTAAAACCTGATTCGCGCGGTTACAGTATGCTCAAGGTACAAGCATAGCTGCATAACAATCAGAGAATATCATACCTAGCAGAAAAGGTCAAGAAAAACGTTTAGAGTCAGCCTTTTTCCCAACATGCAAAATCTGATATTCACTTGGGTGCATGGTTTCACGTGAAATAAATTGAACCAAAACGTCCCAATCCTTCGCTAATTGCTCACGTCTTCCCTCAGCTTGAACATACTCATACACATGAGGATGAAAAGCGGCTACAATAGCTTCTGCATCCTGTCCCTGGATCAATGCTTTAGCCTCTCGAATAAAACGCCCAGCTACCTCCTGCTCCGTTAAAATCCTCCCCTTACCACTGCAAGTGATGCATGGCTTGGTTAGAACAGATGCAAGGTTGTTTCTTACCTTTTTCCTTGTCATTTCCAAAAGGCCTAATTGTGTAAAGCCCATGACATAACTATTGGTCACGTCTTTGTCTAATTCTCTCTGCAAGGCTTCCTGTACAATCTGCTGGTTTTTGGCCTGCTTCATATCAATGAAATCAATTATGATAATACCGCCAATATCGCGAAGCCTTAGTTGCCTAGCAATCTCTTGGGCTGCCTCCACATTGGTTGCCGTCACGGTATCCTCTAGCTGCTGACCGCTCTTCCCCGTGAATTTCCCTGTATTAACATCGATTACAGTCATAGCCTCTGTTTGATCAATTACCAAGAAGCCGCCACTTTTGAGCCACACTTGCCTGTACAGAGCTTTTTCAATTTCTTTGTCGACACCATAGGCATCTAACACAGAGGTTTTTCCTTGATAGAATTGAATTTTAGTAAACATGGCTGGATAAATAGCCTTTGCTTGTCCCCTAAGCTCATGATACAGCTCTGCGTCATCCACTACGATTTCCAGCATCTGATCTTCCGAGCGATCTAATAAAATCCGGCTTACTGCATTATCTGCTGACAATAGAAGGGACGGTGTTTTTTTCTTTCCCGTTTCCTGATAGGCCGCCTTCCATTTTGCACGCAGGAAATTAAGCTCTGTCTGCAACTGTTCCACGGAAGCTTCCTCGGCCATCGTTCTTACAATAATCCCTTCTCCCTCAGCTAAGCTATCTGTTGCCCATGTTCTTAGTCGTTCCCGTTTGTCTACGTCTACAATTTTACGTGACAACGAGATTAGCCCTGCAAATGGCAAATAAACCAGCATGCGTCCCGGCAGACTGATTTCAGAGGTAAGTCTTGGAGATTTGCTTCCTATCGCTTCCTTGCTAATTTGGACGATTTTTTCCTCGCCTACTTGTACCAATGTCCGAATATTAGGCTTGGCCGCCCCTCGGTTCTGTACTTTCCAGCCTGGGGGCAATGCCTCGTCAATATATAAAAACGCTTCCTGCTCTTCTCCAATATCTATAAAGGCAGCTTGCATGGCTGGTAAGACTTTTTTTACTCGCCCTCTATAAATATTTCCCACCGCCGCCATTGGTTTGTTCTGTTCCATTGTCAATTCTGCAAGTCGCCCTGCTTCCATGACAGCAATACGTGTTTCTTCTATGTCACGGCTCACGATAATTTGTTGGAGAGCACGTTGTTGTTTTTTGTTCAACTAATCTTCCTCCTGGAGGTCTGTCCTATCCTCTCATTGTAGCGCATTTCTATTCGATTTGAAAAATAACAGAAGTAGCTTTTCAATGATCAAGTCAAAAAGCATCACACGCTACAGTAGGCTGCTGATCCAATCTCGCTGACGCCGCTCCACTAGACAAGCATAAAGTACATTCTCCTCAGGCAGTACGCCACCTTGTTTCCCTGTAATATAAAACAAATGATATTTCCCTTTTTGTAGCTTATGGGTAGCTTCCCAAACAGAGAGAGACGAAGGTACGCGTACAGGCTCTATCGGCTCTAGTCTGGGCGCTCTCTGATATCTTTTATGTAAAAAGCGAATAAACTGATAAGGAAAGCGTTTGTATGCTTGCCCATTGGTAAGAGCCAAATAGATGGCAATAGCAGTTAGATTGACATGAAGCAACCAAATTCCGGCTCCTAGAAGTAAAATAGCTAATCCACAGCTACTGCTAAATGATAAAATCGCCGCTTTCCGATAAGAAATGAACGATGTTAAGACTGCCTGCACAATGCGGCCACCATCTAAGGGCCACATCGGTAATAAATTAAACAAAGCAATCATCATATTGCTTTTCATAAAAAAATGGGCCCAATGCTCCGACCATATACCTACCCACCAAAATAAAAGAGAAAAAAAAATCATAACGATATTCATAAAAGGACCTGCTAATGCTACGACAATCTCGTCTATGGCATCAGATGTTGGAGATTCCTCCATAACCGCGACTCCACCGAAGGGTAACAATTGAATTTCTTTTACTTCCCAGCCAAGTTCACGGGCGGCCGCTATGTGACCAAGCTCATGGATAAGTACAATGATAAACAACGCAATCGTTTCAATAAAATAACCAGCCATTACAGCTAGGCCTATGACCAGCCAAAATAAAAGGTGGATGCGGATACGAATACCGCCTGGCCAAAAATCACTCAAATGAGATCACGTCCAATGGATTAGTAAATCTTCCGTTTTGTTTCATCGCCATAAAAAGGTAACGCGTGTTAACCACTTGATCGACAAAAGGCTTAGCAACCCCAACTGTGTCCTTTTTATTCACCCAGTCATTTACAGATACATTGACTTTTTCAAGGTTTCCATACCAAATCTCTCGATCATTGGTATACTGCATGACCACAGTGGTTCCATAACCAGGTTTTTCCCCAACAAAAGTTACCCAGCCGGTATCCATGTTGACGACCTCTCCTTTGTCTCCTAAGTCAACAACTATTTTGGCGCTTTTCGTATCATATTCCTTCGCTATTTTCCACTCCTTCGGCAAACTCCACTTACTTAGCTGATACGCATTGGCTGGCACACTCTCCTTCTCCTTTTTGTTAAAAAGAACCGGTAGCGCGCTTGACGAGTGACCTGTGACTTGTTCGTACCAAACCGCCACGCCTTCAAAATTAAAATCGCGAGTCATCACTTCTCTTGATAAATCTCGCCATGTATTCGGAACACCAAACGGGCTTTTTAATAGGACATAGGCCACACCAATAACCGCTAGAGAAAGATAGATCTGCCTTTTAAGCTGGAATCCCACCGGTTTGCTCGGGGGAGTCTCGTTGCTGAAATCAGTGTTTTTTACATATTGATCAGGAATAAGCACTCTTTTTATCGGATCGTGTAGTTCATCAATGTGTGGCGGCATACTGTCGCGCGATTGTAAGAGAAGCTGTTCTTTTCTTTCCTGTCTTCTCTCCTTTACCCGTTCTCTTTCATGAAACATGCATCCCACCCCTTTTCAGGCCAAGCTTTACTTGGATTATATGACTTGTCTAGGTGGGATATGACACTGTAAAACAGAGCTGTAATCATTAGCATAAATGAAAAAAAACAGCCCCTCAAAAGAGAGACTGCTTCTTTTTATACGTATTTGATCTTACAGACGATTAACGTTAGCAGCTTGTGGTCCACGGCTACCTTGAACGATTTCAAACTCAACTTTTTGACCTTCTTCAAGAGTTTTGAAACCTTCAGTTTGGATAGCGCTGTAGTGTACGAATACATCTTCTCCGCCTTCAACTTGAATGAAGCCAAAACCTTTTTCTGCGTTAAACCATTTTACAGTACCTTGTTGCATGGAAAAAACCTCCTAGAAATGTTCGCCTTTTCAGACGATTAAAATATCTGTTAACCATCACTTAAAGCTTGTTTCAAGGAAAAAAGCCGTGCCCAACAGAGACTTGATCACATGGTGACGCTATCTCTGAAAAGCACGGCATATCATCCAATCCATCAAATCACTAGGTAAGTAAAATGGTTAACTTACCTTGAATATATCACACATTTATTGGTTTGTCACGATTTTTAACTTAATCGAAACTAAGTTTCTGCTTCCTCATCCCAATATTCAATACTACACCTATTGTTAAGAAATTGGTTAAAAGCGAGCTTCCACCATAACTAATAAATGGTAAAGGCAAACCAGTAATTGGCATTAGTTGAATGGTCATTCCAATATTTTCAAAAATTTGAAACGTAAGCATTCCAACTACACCTGATACCACATAGGCACCGAATGGATCATTACACTCCATCGCAATTCGAATCATTCGATATACTAACACGAAAAACAGGATCATCATAATTCCTGCTCCAATAAACCCTAAACGCTCTCCAATGACCGTAAAAATGAAATCACTCTCACCAACCGGAACCCATAGCAAGCTAGCCTGTGTGGCTGTGTGCAAGCCTTTACCTGTTAACTGCCCCGATCCAATTGCAATAAGCGATTGTAAAAGCTGAAATCCTTGCCCTACTGGATCAAGATAAGGGTTTAACCAAGATTCAATCCGAGCCCATTGATAAGGTTTGATCAATTTAAAAAAGATATCATCTTTATGGTACATATAAACATAGGAAACTAACCCTACTCCAATAGCAGCAATCCCGCTAAACGTAATCATATGCCGTACTCGAATTCCACCAACAATCAGCATGGTTGCTAATATAGCACAAAAGACTAAAGCTGTACCCAAGTCTGGTTGTTTAAAAATCATGAGAAGCGGTACCCCAACGATCAGAAATACAGGCCACCATTCATAAAGATAATAAGGCTTACCTAATTTTTCTTCACGTTTGGACATATAGTGTGCAGCAGCTATTATCGTAAAAATTTTCATAGGTTCGGATGGTTGAAACAGAACGACACCCAGATTATACCAACTAGTGGCGTTGTTAATGGCCTTCGTAAAAAATACGCCGAAAAGCAAAACTAGTCCTATAGCGTAAACTACATATGATAGCTGCCGGAACACCCGATAATCAATAATCAATGTACAAAACAATACGCCAAAACCAATAGCATACCACATAAGCTGTCGGTTCGCTGTCGCCACTCCTGGGGCAGATCCGCTTATACCGAGATAACTAAACAAGCCAAGACCTAGAAGGATCAACAGAATCAACCAATCCAACTGCTTTATATATCGCTTTTCAAAATCCATTTTTTTCCCCCGTGCATGTTAAGGTCTAGTATCTGTAAGTCTTATATTATTCGGAAATGCAAAGAAAAACTTGAAAACCAAACCTTTGGCACTAAGAACCTTCGTTGCACTTTGTAAGATAAAAATTCCATAAGTTCGGATCAGTAAAAAAGAAACAGGAGTATACCCCTGTTCTCTTGTTTCTCGACTAGCATTCCTTATTTTAAGCCAAAAAACTTACGGAACTTATGAAAAACTCCTGGTTTTTCCTGAAGTGGCAGTAAAGGCACTGATTCCCCTAACAAACGTCTTGCTACATTTCGATATGCTAAGGACGCACGGGATTCATGATTCATCACTGCCGGCTCGCCTGCATTTGCTGATTTGATGATATATTCATCATCAGGAATCACACCCAGTAAATCAATGGCAAGTAAATCCAGAATATCCTCTACATCTAACATGTCACCATTCTTAACCATATGGGACCGCACTCTATTAATTACTAATTTAGGCATTCCTACATTTTCACGTTCAAGCAGGCCAATGATACGATCTGCGTCACGTACCGCCGCCTTTTCCGGAGTCGTCACAACAATAGCCTGATCAGCCCCTGCTACAGCGTTGCGGAATCCTTGTTCAATACCTGCTGGACAATCGATAATGACGTAGTCAAAATCACGCTTCAATTGGGTGACGATATCTTCCATTTGATCTGTTGTAAGCGCTGATTTATCCTTGGTCTGCGCTGCTGGTAATAATGACAACGTCTCAAAACGCTTATCTTTAATTAAAGCCTGTTGCAAACGACAACTGCCTTCTGCTACGTCAACCAGGTCATAAATGATCCGATTTTCTAGTCCCATGACCACATCCAGATTGCGTAAGCCGATATCTGTATCTACCATACACACCTTCTGGCCATTGAGAGCCAATGCGGTTCCTATATTAGCAGATGAGGTGGTTTTCCCCACTCCGCCTTTCCCTGAAGTAACAACTATTGCAATACCCACGTATGCTCCCTCTCCTTCATTCCGTACCGTTATGCTTTCTTCTTACCCAAATCTGAGCGTAAGCGATGCAAAAAGTTCATTTTAGCGACTACCATCCGATCCTCTTCCAAATAAGCAAACTCAGTAGTACCGCTATAGTCCGACCATTCATCTCCCGGACGGCTGATTACTTCCGCAATTCTCAGTTGGGTTGGATGTAAGCAAGCGGAGGCGATTACAGCATCTTTGTCGCCATTCGTTCCCGCTTGCGCTACACCACGAAGATTACCTAACACGAAGATACTCCCCGTACTTCTTATCGTACCACCAGGATTAACATCACCCAGTAGCAAAATATCTCCGTCGTATTCTAATACCTGACCGGAACGAACCGTGTTTGTTTGTACAATCAATCCGGGAGCTTTGGCTTCTTTATATACTTCTTCTTTAAGAATCACATCCGAGTCGATCATATGAATAACCAGATTACCCTTCATGCGAATAATCTGCGTTAACTCTTCCTGTTGCTCTGGAGTGCAGTAACGCTTCCCAAGTTTTAATGTAATCCTGATGAGAGGACCACTAAAAAATTGTGGATGGCTGTGCTCAATTTTTTCACGTAAATCATCTAAAAGCTCCGAAAATGAACAGGTATCGTCCATAAAAAAGACAAGTCCATCTTTGGTTCCTTTAATGACTACTTTACTTTTGGCCGTATTCATGGAGATGTTTCACCTCGACCGTTACCATTCGCCATTTATACAACAAACTCCTGCCTCGCTAACAAAAAACTCAGCGAATTAATCTTAGAAAGCCTACTCTGTCGGCGTTACCGTACTGTTAAGTGGATACAAGGCATGATAAGCCTCCAGCAATTCACGCGCGATCCTATCTGAACCATGTCCTCCAGAATGCGGAACCACTACTACAAAGGAAATTTTAGGATTTTCGTAAGGTGCATATCCAAGGATCAAGGAGTTATCAGAAGATGTTCCGCCTGTTTGAGCGGTACCTGTTTTAGCAGCTACACTAAACGGCAAGCCTGCCATCGCTGTCGCAGCAGTACCTCCAGGCTGAGTAACACGGCGCATCCCCTCTTGAACTACCTTGAGGTAGCTTGGATTGATATTAATTTTGTTCAAAACTTGCGGCTCTATGGTTGTAATGACATCTCCTGGCTTCTTAGGATCAATAGAGCCTTTTCGAATTTCTTTAACCATATGCGGTCGAATTCGATATCCGCCATTTGCGATTGTAGAAACGTATTGAGCCAATTGGATAGGAGTAAAGCTATCATACTGTCCAATAAGAGCATCGGCAATACGTCCCATTTCAAATGTTGGAGCTGGCCAGCCTGCCTTTTCACTCGGTAAATCAATACCAGTCTTAACTCCTAGACCGAATTGCTGATTGTAAAAATTAATGATCTTAAAGGATTCACGATAACTATTTCCTTTTCCTATCTCGCGCTCCTTTAATCTCCAGCCCATTGTGTACATGTATGTGTTATTGGATACAGCTATTGCTCGTCTTGCATCAACTTGACCATGTCCACCTAGTTTCCAGTTTCGTTTCTTTACATCCCCAAATTGGAAATAACCAGGGTCAAAAATTGACTCATTGGGTGTAGTTAACTTTTCTTGTAAGGCCATCATAACCGAAATAGGTTTCACTGTAGAAGCCGGTGGATAAACACCCCTAGTGACATTATTAAGCTGTGCTGGAGCAACTACCTTCTCATAATTCTCATTGAATAGCTTTCGATTATAGTGGAGGTTTAAATCGTAATCAGGGTAGTTAGCCATAGCCAAAACTTCACCTGTATTAGGATTCATTACGACCGCAGAGGCAGCGTTCACTGTTCCTTTCGCAGAGCGTCTCATCTCATTGACATTTCGTTTAAGAATTTCCTCCAATTTACTTTGGAAGCGATAATCTAAGGAAAGAACTAGATCATTACCAGGTATTGCTTCGCGAGTTCTTCCTTTTACGACCGTCTCTGCATCCTTGTTTACCTGCACGTCCATAATGCCATCTTTTCCACGTAAATCTTTCTCGTAATATCTTTCTAACCCCTCGACTCCAATACGATCTGTCTTGGAATATCCCATCGCAAGATACTCATTAACCTGACTTGCACTGATTGGGCTGATGTAGCCAAGAATATGTGTGGCAAAAGCGCCATCCTCATCTTGTCTAATTTGCCGTACGGGTTCAACAATTACATTAATTCCAGGTAATTCACTTAAATTTTCATTGATTTTGGCTACTTCAATTTCAGTAGCGTTTTCCTTAATTCGACGAGGAATGAATTTAGGCATACTATAATCTCGCATGCTATTTAAAATGCTAATACGATGCCACTGATACTGACGTTGCTCCGGAGTTAATGGCAATGCAACATCCAAATCAAATCTAGCAGCATATTGGAGTAATTCTGCATCTGTTTTACTGCTTAGCTCCCCAGCAGAAGGCATCTTGCTTAAAAGTGATTTTACATCCTTTTGCAAAGATTCCTTTACCTTGTCTTCAAGAGCAATTGGATACGGTACATTAGCTGAGATGACATATTTTAACAATTGACTGTCATAGGCTGTCTTCGTATCCACGTTCTTGCCGTCTACCTGAATCGTTGCTGGCAATTTTTTTTGTAAAGCTTCACGATCATTTTCATCGAAAGGGGATCTTACTGAGAGTCCCAAGGCAAAGGCTGTTTTTACTAAATCATAGTCCTTTATCCCTTTTAATTGAGCCGAATTTGGAAGAGCATTAATTTTGGGAGTTAGCTGCTGGATGAGCTTTTGAGATTGCTCTGGCTTAAAAGTGATCGGTAATGTGGTCTGCAATTCAGTCGCTTTTTTTATAAGCTCTTTATCAGTCCCAATCTTTTCATCCATTTGCAGCAAGCTCGTCAGTTTTTCGGCTACTGCTTCCTCATTAATTTCCTTTTTTTGCTCGGATGTATAAGTAACCGTAAAAACGGGCTTATTCGAAACCAAAACATTGTGGTTCACGTCTAAGATACGACCACGCGGTGCAGGTATTGGTAATTGTCTAATACTATACTTTTCCAAATCGTGTTGATATTGTTCTCCCTCTACGATTTGCACATAGGCAAGTCGCAAAATAACAGCCGCAAAAAATATAAACACGAAAAAAAATAAAACGTTTAATCTAGTGGCAATATGGGATTTAGGTGGTTGTTGGTTCTCTCCCATGCGAGCTACTCCTCCTTCTGTCAGATCCTACTCATGAGAGCGCTCTTTGTTTTCTTTCACTTGCAAGCAAAGCTTTTTCATCGGCAAATAAACAAAAGCCGCAAACAGCATATTTAGAAGAACTGTCGGAAAAATTTCGTGAGTAAGTGTCCAACGAACATCTACAGGATTGGTCATAAATAAGCGAAACAGCGTATAAGTAAGCCACTCATGCCCAAACAAAACGAGAAGCAGCGTAGTAAACACGACGGCAAAGCTACGATGAAATAGCATCAAGACTAGTCCAGCAAAGTACCCTGCCACCATCATAGATAACGTATACACGCCGATTATATGACCGAAAACAACATCTTGTAACAGTCCAAAGACCAATCCATATAGCAATCCTTCCCGTCTCCCGATAAACAAGGAAATCAGGATAGTTCCCACCAAAGCAAAGCGGGGAATCGTCTCGTAAGACATCCCCCATGCACTCGGAACAAAAACTTGTACTACCGATCCTTCCAATATAAACAGTAATAGCAAAAAGAGGGTCAATTTCGTTCGAGATAACATACTATTTACCCCCTTTTCCCTTCGATTGCTGAGTGGTTCCTTTTTGACTGGAAGAACTCGAATCGCCAGTTGGAGTCTCCACAGACTTACGATCAATAACCAAGACATCAGAAATTAATGTGAAATCAGCATACGGTTTTATATAGGCTGTTTGGGTTAATCCATAGTCTCCTGGCTCTGTTTTGACCACTACACCAATTGGTAGTTTACTAGGAATCATACCGCCTAACCCAGACGTAATTACCGCATCATTCACACTGATCTTTTGATCTAAAGGAATCTTGCGCATAATCAATAATTTTTCAACCGAGTCGTAATCCTCTAAAATTCCGCTTACATACTTCGTAGTAGTTGCTGGCTTCTGTTGGTTATTCGCCTGCGTGGTAGCTGCATTTGATTTATTAGAATTGGCCGTATTTGCTGTATTACTTGTGCCATTCGTCTGTTGGCCATTACCAGTAGTTGAAGGCGGAGTTTGGATTGGCTGAGTGGCCAAAATGTATCCAGAAACATGGTTGCGGTTAGAGCTCTCTCTACTTGTAAGCAATTCAACTGTCGCAGAGAAATTGGAAACATCCTTCACTCTCCCTATCAAACCTTTAGAGGTCATAACAGCCATGTCTTTCTTAACACCTTGTTTGCTACCGCTACCGATAACCAACACATCATTCCATTGACTCGAATTCCTTGCAGCTACTTCTGAATAAATGACATTGTAATCATTTAATTTTTGTTTTGTGCCAAGACTCTCTCTCAGTTGTCCATTCTCATACTTTACAGCTTTTAACTCAGCAGACATCTGCGCGTATTGATCCAAGCTTGCTTTTAATACACGATTTTCTTCGTACACATGATAAGCATCTTGAACATTGTGAACAAACTGCGAAACAGCCTGGGCAGGGCGATAAAATAGGCCCTGCACCACGCTGGTTGTATCTTTCATGAATTTTTCTGGCCATGTCAGGTTCATTCTGTCCTTGGCGGTATAACCCATCACTACCAACAGAACAACTAAGCCAATTAATACAATTATAAGTTTTCGATTACCGAAGAATGACATAGACACGTCACCCGCTTATCGTCTTTTTGCACGAGAAGATGTTATTCCATGTTTAGATTTAAAGAGATGTAAATTCTCAAGCGCTCGCCCTGTTCCAATGGCTACACAGTCAAGTGCATTCTCCGCCACATGAACAGGCATACCTGTTTCACGTGTTAATAAACGCTCAATGTGACGTAATAATGCCCCTCCTCCAGTTAGTACAATTCCACGATCCATGATATCTGCAGCCAACTCCGGAGGACTTTTCTCCAATGTAATTTTCACAGCTTCAACAATTGACATAATCGTTTCAGCCAATGCTTCGGCAATTTCTGTACTTGTAACAGAGATCGTTTTTGGCAAACCTGTCACAAGATCTCGACCACGAATTTCTACCGTTTCTTGTTCATCCGGGGCGATAGCGGAACCAATCTCCATTTTCAACGTCTCAGCGGTACGCTCACCAATCATCAGATTGTAACGACGTTTAATATACTGAATGATTGCCTCATCCATTTCATCACCAGCTACACGAATGGAACGACTAGTAACAATTCCACCCAATGAGATGATAGCTACTTCCGTCGTACCGCCCCCAATGTCCACTACCATGCTACCTGTTGGTTCCCAAACAGGCAAATCAGCACCAATTGCAGCCGCAAATGGCTCTTCAATTGTATATGCTTCTTTTGCTCCTGCTTGCTTCGTTGCATCCTCTACCGCACGTTTTTCAACCGCTGTAATCCCAGATGGCACGCAAACCATTACACTAGGACGACGGCTAAAGAAGCCTTGATTTTTCTGAGCTTGACGAATAAAATAACGCATCATGGTTGCAGTGGTTTCAAAATCAGCAATAACTCCGTCTTTCATCGGACGAACAGCCACGATATTTCCCGGTGTACGACCAATCATGTTTTTGGCTGCATTACCTACAGCCTCAATTGTATTTGTATCAGTGCGGATCGCTACAACAGAAGGCTCGCTCACCACAATTCCTTTTCCTTTAACGTATACGAGGGTATTAGCTGTTCCCAAGTCAATCCCCATATCGCGTGTGAAACTACCAAACATATTGAAAATCTCCTTCCATTTTGTCAAAACGGTCATTTTCCTAGGATGCTTCCGCTGACAGACAGGTATTATTTGTTTTGTGAAAGGGTACGTGTTACATATATCCCTGTTCTTTTAAACTAACGTAATGACCATCTCCAATAATAAGATGATCCAAAAGAGGGATTCCTACTAAATCTCCTGCTTGGAGCAGAATTTTAGTCACATTAATATCCTCTTTGCTTGGAGCAGGATCTCCGCTTGGATGATTATGCAAACAGATTATAGAGGCACAAGAACGCTTAATTGCTTCGCGGTAAATATCCCGTGGATGAACAATAGAAGAATCTAAGCTTCCCACAAAAACTGTTTTCTTCCCAATCACCTGATTTTTCGTATTTAAAAAGAGGCATACAAAATGTTCTTGTACGAGACCAGCCATTTCCGGCATCATAAAATCTGCTACATCTTTTGGCAAGCGGATACTGATACGAATATCTCGAGCTTTAATGGCAGATCTTCGTCCTAACTCCAGCGCTGCCTGTATTTCCACAGCCTTAACGGGGCCAATCCCGTTGATATCTGTCAGCTCTTCATTAGTAGCTGTTGCAAGTTGTTGCAAATCACCAAACACAGCTAATAAGCGCTGCGCTACCCTATGGACTGGATCTTTTTCTGTGCCAGTCCGAAGTAAAATCGCTAAGAGTTCGACATCAGATAAAGCACCAGACCCTTGCCTTAACAAACGTTCGCGCGGACGCTCATATGTAGGGACGTTTTTTAACTTAAAATTGTTACAGTTCATCTCTTATTTTGCCCCTTCCTTCATTCCTGCCAAGCGGCTGTTATCATGGAGAAGCAATCTAAGAGGAACACCTACTTGTTTAACAGGGAAATTCCAAATTGAGTAAGCATCTGGGCCAAGCGATTGAGCGGTAGTCCCACTACCGTAAAATAATCGCCCTCAATTCGTTCTACAATCGTCGATCCAAGGCCCTGTATAGCATAGGAACCTGCTTTATCCATTGGTTCTTTACTGGCGATATATCCACGTATCTCCTGATCTGTCATTGTACGCATTTTAACTCTTGTAGATGAATAATCAAGTGCTGTTTTCCCAGTCGAAACATCAATAATAGCTAGGCCGCTGAATACTTCATGCTCGCGCCCTTGTAATGAAGTGAGCATCCGAAATGCATCCTCTTCATCATGCGGTTTTCCCAATACCTGTCCGTCTAGCACAACAATTGTATCAGAGCCAATAACTAGACCAAATGACAAATTTTTGGCAATTGCATCTGCTTTTCTATGAGATAAGATTTTTACGATTTCTTCTGGCGCAATCTCTTCAGATATCGTCTCATCTACATTGCTCACCTGAACGCGAAAAGGCAAGCCCAAGCATGCCAGCAATTCTTGACGTCGCGGGGAAGAAGAAGCTAATACGATTGGCTGTTCTGGATTCATTTTATCTCCCCCTATCGAATTTTCTTATATATCCAAAAAGCGAGAACAAGCCCTCCGATACTGGCTAGGTTTAGTTTTACCTCAAAATGAAGATTGTACTTCAAAATGTCCAAATCTGCCGCAGGACTCCATGTTAACATCTTACTCTCTCGAAGAAAAGGAATCCAAGGACCTAATATTTGCCCTAATAGACTACCAAACAAGAGACCTGATAACAGGACAATCAATAAAATTACAAATTCTTTCCCCGTCATTCTCTCTACCCTCGTTTTTTCATCGTTGTTTTTTGGAAGAAAGTCGTTATAATCACACCTAAGTGTAGCAAAACTTGACATCAAGAGACAACTACCGAAGCAGTTGATTTTCAGATTTATTTTTATGATCATAACGAAAGAAAGACCTTGTTTGCAAGAAACCTTTTGCAAACAAAGCCATTTTCCTAATTCGTCTCCTTCATCCATGTAGCATAATAATGTAAATATTGCATAATTCCTTTTTGTACCTGCCAAGCATATGGCTCAGCATTGCCCGTTTTTAGTTGGGTCATCGTACTCATTGCCTGATTCATCCCCTGCACCATCCCCGCTATATAGACTTGCTCCTTTTGTGACAAGGCCTGCTGTGTTGCTCTACTATTATCTAAAAAGGCGACATGCATCCTTTTGAGCTTAGCTTCTTGCTCTGCTGTAAGCGGTTGTACTTTTTGCTTATCTGTATTAACCACTTGACTGGATAAAGTAGAAAGCTGTTGAATGATATCTATTCCCGATTTGATAAAAGCATTAACAACCCCTTTATCAGAGGAAGCACCTACTTCTAAAGGGGAGGTAGGGACAATCTGAACTTGTTTCTCTGTAGCTGGTAGCTTCACTTCTTTTACATAGACTTCCATTTGCTTTTGTCTGAAATTATCTGCCAATCCCAAAATGGCATCACGACTTGGCGATACTCCCGTAAATAAATGAAGTCTTCCTTCGATTGGATAAAGAAAATGAGGTAATCCCTTTTCGTCGAGAGAGGCAATAGCGGGCTCGGCTGCTTTTGGGTCAGTAAACACCCCCATTTGAACCATGTAATAGTTTTGTTCTGGAAATTGGACGGTTGCAAGCACGGCATCTGATTTCTGACTAGGAGAGCCAAGTGGCGATCTCGCCTGCTGTGACGCTCCTTCTTTAGACAAGCCCGCTTCTCGTGCATCATTTGATTCATTAGGTTGACGCTCACCATTTACGGGAATAGCTTTTTCATTGAATGTACTCGTCCCTTCAGAAGTAGCAGCAGAATTCTGTGTGGCTTCCGTTGATTTCGGCAGTGTAGCACCCGCCTGTGAGGGATGCACTAGCTGCTCTTGTACGAAGACATTTAAAACAATAAAGCCAAATAACACTCCAAGGATAACGGCACTTATTGTCGTAAGAAATACTCGTAAAATAGGTCGCTTTGACATATGGCTTTGATTTTTTATTAGTTTTTCCCACCATGCCGGCTTCCTTGATTCTTGCTCCCAATCAGAGGGATAAACCTCCTCGTAATATGGGCTCTGATATCCCTCTTCACCCAGCCGACCTTCTACAAACGATTTATTCTGCTCTTCTTTTTCCAATAAGCGCTCAGCTTTAGACAATTCAGCTAGGAACTGTTCCTTACTCGTATGAGTGGGTAGGTTTTGTTCCTCCAGCTTTCCCAATCTACTCATTGCCTCAGCTAATTCCAGCTCTGCCTCCTTCGCTTGCTGCTCGCCATATTCTTGCCTTGTTTCTTTATTGTCATCGCCTACTAGCTCCCGTATTCCCCCATGTACTACCTTAGTATCTGCGGCCTTTTCTGGCTGTGTTTTTTTGTCATGCTTCTGTTCTTTTACCTGCATATTTTGTACAGGTGTATTTGCCCCCATCTTATTTTGGGGCGGGATGACAGGTGATAGTTTTATAGATATTCGATTGGAAGGTTGTCCGCTCATAGTAGGTCCTCCTCGTTCTCTTAACTCTAGTACTACTAGTTTACGAACAGACCTAACAAGTTATGACTGCTCAGGGAAGAAAAAATATAGCATAGACATGCAGCACATCTATCCTGCCTACATACGTAAACAACCAGCCAATTGTCAAACAACAGGCAAATGGTATTCCTTCCTTTCTTATTCGCGGCTGTCGAGCTAATAGAATCGCAAGTGCGATTGTGCTAATCCCGGCTACGAGCAACAGAGAGATTATATAGGTCCTCCCTACAATTAATCCTAATAAGGCTGCTAACTTAATATCTCCTCCTCCCAGTCCTCCTTTCGTAACAATTGCTGTTACATATAAAAGCACAAAAGCCAATAACATAGCTAACATATGCGTTGTAAATGTCTCTTTTTCTAATGGATGAATCACACGTACACATAAAAATGTAAAAGTAGCGGGCAAAACAATAGAATTAGGGATCAGGCGTTTCCTTATATCCAAAAAGCAAATCACTCCTAGTAACCCCCCGCAGATCCAGCAAATTAGTCGTTCGATTTCAGCTTCTTCCCCTAATATAATGGGCCACCCCCACTGTAGCATCATAAACACCTGCCTCGGCTTGTTACTACGAATCCTAGCTCATTAGATAGAGACAAAAAAACTGCCAGACAAATCCGGCAGTTTCCTTTGTTACCACTATCTAGTTTAGTATGACAATAAATGCTTTTATGCTCAGCTTTCCTGTGTTTCTTTAACTTTTTGTTGCAATTGCTCAGCGAACCAATATGCAGATTTCCAAATGTCTCCCGCTCCCATTGTTAAGACGAGATCACCTGGCTGCAATTGCTTCACCAGTTGTTGCTGCACTTCTTCCTTAGTAGGGATGTACTGTGCACGCGGATGACTATTCACTTTAATTTTATCAACTAAAATCTCAGAGGATACCCCTTCGATTTTCTTTTCCCCTGCGGGAGAAAAAATATCCGTAATAATCACTTCGTCCGCTTCTGAAAAAGCTCGGCTAAATTCCTCCATCAAGAAAAACGTGCGAGTATAGCGCTGTGGCTGAAATATTGCAATCACCCGACGCCCACAAGCCTTCGCTCCATTTAATGTTGCCATGATTTCTGTTGGATGATGAGCATAATCATCAACCACTAAAATATCTTGTGCATCCCCAATAATTTGGAAACGACGTTTTGCACCACGGAACGTACTCAAGGCCTGTGAGATCCTTTCAAAGGGAACTCCTGCTTCTAACGCTACAATCATGGCTGCTAAGGAGTTAGCTACATTATGCTTGCCTGGGAAGTGAAGAATTACTTCGCCTAAATGAACATCCTTATGCCATGCCTGATAGGTTGTAGTCAGATCACCGCATACAATCTCCGTAGCATAAAAATCCGCTGACCCACTATATACAGGGTCAATAGAATAGGTAATTACCTTTCGATTAACTGAAGGCATTAATTCACGTACATGATGATCATCCAGACACACAATAGCTGTACCATCTGGTTTGATGTTACCTAGAAAATGAACATAAGCCTTTTTTAGGTTGGCAAAATCTCCATCAAAATGCTCTAAATGATCTGGCTCAATATTAGTTACAATCGCATATGCTGGATGGTATTCCTTAAAGGAGCCGTCACTTTCATCTGCCTCTGCCACTACATAGTCGCTTTTACCAGCTTTTGCATTCGTACCAGCGTTGACTAGTTCACCACCGATAATAAAAGTAGGATCCTCGCCACATGCTTCTAAAATGTGAGCTGTCATAGAAGTTGTAGTGGTTTTACCATGAGCACCAGCTACAGCTACACCTGTTCTTTCATTTAGAATCTTTGCAAGCATCTGTGAACGATGCAGCAGCGGAATCCCCTTTTCCAGGGCCGCTGCAACTTCAGGATTTTCTTTCGATATACTAGTGGAATAAACGACGATATCTGCCCCATCAATATGAGAAGCATCATGACCGATAATCACTTGTGCTCCTTTTTCCTGTAGCTTTCGGGCAAGATCGTTCATCGCTACATCCGATCCTGTTACTTTATATCCTAAATCAACTAATACGCGTGCAATTCCACTCATACCATAACCGCCGATTCCGACGAAGTGGACATGTTGCAATGGTTCCACTTTATTCACCTACCTGTTCTACGGGGATTAAAAAGATTGAGCGTACCAAAGAGATGAAGTAAAGTGATCCGCAAATCAGCAACGTCTCATCGCTCTTCGTCTCGTCGCTCAGCCATTCACGCAACGTGATTTCCCAATTATCAACACGTTCCAGTTGTTCTTGATTAAAGCCACCCATCAAAAAAGCATCCTCTAAGGTATCTACAGAGGCGGCTCTTGGAAAATCAAAGCTCGTGAGATACACGTTGGCAAATTCGAGCGGCGCCTCTTTAAGAACCCGAGCCATTTGAGGCAACGGTTTATCCTCAAGAGCAGAGAACATTAAATGAACTCGCTTTGTATCGCTTGCCAGCTCAGTTAAACTGTCGACTAGCATCGTGATACCTTCCGTGTTATGTGCTCCATCTATCATACATAACGGTTTTCGTGAGACAATCTCCAAGCGCCCTGGCCATGTAGCTTGCGCCAAACCCTTCTTCCTATCTTCTTCCTCCACAAAAAAAGCATAGAATTCTCTCATGAGATCTAGAACCATCAAGGCCACGCCCGCGTTTTGTACCTGATGTTTGCCTAGTAACCCCAATTGATATGTGGAAGAGTTGAGACGAAATAAACTACCATATTCGATATGCTGGGCTCCTCTTGAAGCTTCTGTAAAGAGAGGCTTGGAATAAAATTCGTTACCTAGCCTATAAAGCCTGCTGTTTTTTTGTTTGGTAATCCGAGAAATAACATCAAGTGCCTCTTCGTGCAGATGTCCTACTACAACAGGCACTCCTGATTTAATTATGCCGGCTTTTTCCAAAGCAATCTCACCAATCGTTGAGCCTAGAACATTGGTATGATCAAGACCAACATTGGTAATGACACTTATGATGGGATGGACAACATTCGTTGAATCCAAACGTCCACCAAGCCCCGTTTCCCAAATCACAATCGCAGGTCTGACCACTCTGCCAAAATAACAGATCGCCAGTAAAGTAATAACCTCAAACTCAGTAGGACAGCCATACTCCGTTTCACGTTCACAGCGCCCCACCAACGGCTTTATTTCATCCACAAGACGAACAAGGTCGTCCTGTGGAATGAGTTGGTTATTAAATCGAATACGTTCGCGAAAATCAGTGATATATGGGGAAGTAAAGGTTCCAACACTAATTCCCGCTTCCAGCATTACGTGTGTCAAAAAAGTGCACGTAGAGCCTTTTCCATTGGTACCTGCCACATGAACAAATAACAAATTTCGTTCAGGATGCCCTAACTCCTCTAGCATCCAATTCATGCGCTCTAAACCAGGTTTAAGTCCAAAACGTAACAGGCTGTGAAGCCAATCCAATGCTTCATCATAAGTAAGAATATGATCTGCCTTCATTTACCGTATGACCCCAATCGTTTAGTTATGACAAGAATGAAGCAGACAAGCTTAGGATTCTAGATCAGCTAAACGAGCGATGACCTTTTCACGCTTGTTCGCGTAGTCTGCCATTTTAGCTTTTTCTTCCTCAATAACATTTGCGGGAGCTTTTGCCATAAAGCCTGGGTTGTTCAGCTTTTTCTCGATGCGTTCTACTTCTTTATTTAGTGTATCAATTTCCTTCTCCAAACGCTTGCGCTCCTGTTCCAAGTCAAGTAACCCTGCAAGCGGTAAAAATAACTCTGCACCAGTAACAACAGCGGACATTGCTTTTTCTGGCGCTTCCAAATCAGTACCAATTACTAGTTTTTCAGGGTTGCAGAAACGTACCAAGAACTCTTCTCCACGTTGTAGACTTTGAAGAGATTGTTGATCGTTAGCCTTGATTACTAGTTCAATTTTTTTAGACATTGGCACGTTTACTTCTGCACGGATGTTACGCACGCTGCGGATAATATCCATAAGCAAGCTCATTTCAGCTTCAGCATCGTTAAAAGTTAACTCGCCTTTTGCCTGCGGCCAAGCAGCAATTGTGATGCTTTCACCCTGATGCGGTAGGGCTTGCCAGATTTCTTCCGTGATGAAAGGCATGAATGGGTGTAGCAAACGCAACGTCTGATCTAGCACATATACAAGCACTGATTGAGTTGCTTTTTTCGCTTGTTCATCTGTACCGTACAATGGCAATTTAGCCATCTCAATGTACCAGTCGCACAAATCATCCCAGATGAAATTGTATAGCAGACGGCCTGCTTCTCCAAAATCAAACGCATCCATCAATCGAGTAACATCTGTGATGGTTCCTTGAAGACGAGTTAAAATCCATTTATCAGGTGCAGATAATTCTTTGGTTAAATCGATATCTTCATACGTAAAGTCTTGTAGATTCATCAAAGCAAAACGTGAAGCATTCCAGATCTTGTTTGCAAAATTGCGGTTCGCTTCTACCTTTTCCCAATAAAAACGTTGGTCATTACCCGGGGAATTACCCGTTGCCAATGTGAAACGCAAGGCATCCGCACCGTACTTCTCGATTACTTCCATCGGGTCAACCCCGTTACCAAGCGACTTAGACATCTTACGCCCTTCAGAATCGCGGATAATTCCGTGGATTAACACGTGCTCAAATGGCTTCTCACCAGTAAATTCCAAACCGCTGAAAATCATACGTGCTACCCAGAAGAAAATGATGTCGTAGCCTGTTACAAGTACGTTAGTTGGATAGAAGTATTTCATGTCTTCCGTTTCATCTGGCCAACCTAATGTAGAGAATGGCCACAACGCAGAGCTGAACCACGTATCTAAGACGTCATTATCCTGAGAAAGGTTGCTGGAGTTACATTTGCAGCATTCTGTGACATCAACTCGGGATACATGCAACTCGCCACAATCCTGACAATACCAAGCAGGAATACGGTGGCCCCACCATAATTGTCGGGAAATGCACCAATCACGAATATTTTCGATCCAGCGCAGGTACGTGTTTTTAAAACGTTCAGGAACAAATGTAACACTGTCTTCGGAAGCAGCATTTTTTAGCGCTTCGTCTGCAAGAGGCTGCATGTTAACAAACCATTGTGTCGATAGATATGGCTCTACTACCGCGTCACTTCGTTCACTATGTCCAACCTGATGAATATGCTCCTCGATTTTAAACATAACGCCTTGATCTTGTAAGTCTTTAATAATTTGCTTGCGACAAGCGAAACGATCAAGCCCTTTATAGGAAGCAGCATTTTCATTCATTACCCCTGATTCATCCATGACAATGATTTGTTCCAAATTATGACGTTGACCCAGCTCAAAGTCATTTGGATCGTGTGCAGGCGTGATTTTAACCGCACCAGAACCAAATTCAGGGTCTACATAATCGTCCGCAACAATCGGAATTTCGCGACCTGTAATCGGCAGAACAACCATTTTGCCAACTAAATCTTTATAACGTTCATCCTCTGGGTGAACGGCTACTGCGGTATCGCCTAGCATCGTTTCAGGACGAGTTGTAGCCACTTCAATAAAGCCGCTTCCATCAGCTAATGGATAACGCATGTGGTGCAGCGCGCCTTTTACTTCTTTATAAATAACCTCGATATCAGACAAGGCTGTACGAGCGGCTGGGTCCCAGTTAATGATGCGCTTACCTCGGTAGATCAAACCTTTGTCATAGAGGCGAACAAACACTTCACGAACGGCACGTGATAAGCCCTCGTCCATCGTAAAACGCTCGCGTGAGTAATCTAGAGCAAGCCCAAGTTTTTCCCATTGTTCACGAATATGATTAGCATAGACATGCTTCCATTCCCAAACTTTTTCTACAAATTTTTCACGACCCAAATCATGACGGCTTAAGCCCTCTTCACGCAGGTTTGCTTCTACCTTCGTTTGAGTTGCGATACCCGCATGATCCATTCCTGGTAGAAACAGCGTACTGTATCCCTGCATACGCTTAGCACGTGTAATAATATCTTGTAGCGTTGTATCCAATGCATGACCCAAATGTAGCTTACCCGTTACATTTGGAGGTGGGATTACAATCGTATAAGGAGCTTTCTTTGGATCGCGCTCCGCTTTAAAAAATTCTTGTTCCATCCAGTAGGGATACCATTTGGCCTCCGCTGCCTTTGGATCATAGTTTTTTGGTAGTTGTGAATCAAGAGATGCTTGTTCGTTTGCCATAAACCTATTCCTCCTTATAATTGCACATCATTACATGGGCAAATAAAAAAACTCCTCATCATCAAAGGACGAAAAGGAGTTTGTTTCGCGGTACCACCTTTGTTAACGCGCGTTATCATCATTCAAATACATTTCCCACTATGTGAAAGTACGGAACTCACGCGTTCACTCTAACAAGATAACGGTTTGACGCCGATTCCAACTACTTTATTACTTCTCATTTCATTGGAATTGCTCATGGATGACTTTCCATATCCCTACTCCTTAGAGAATCTCGCAGCTAATGATTCTCCCTCTCTGATAAGGTGGGTATATGTACTCTTTCCAATCATAGCATTGCATATATAATCATATACAGCATATTATAGCGAACCCCTAATGGTACGTCAAATAGAGAAAAATGTGAATGCTTACAGACAGAAACGAAAGCTGTTTGATTTACCTTCCCTTCTAAATCAGACAGCCTTCGTTCCTTTTAATGAATCGCTTCCTTCTTAAAACGACCGCCTTTTACATCACGAATGTTTCCAATGGCTAAAAATGCAGACTGATCCCATTCTTCTACAATTGATTTTAATTTGGCCTCTTCCAATCGGGTGATAACGGTAAAGATAATTGTCTTATTATCTCTAGAATATCCACCTTCCCCGTTCAAATAAGTAACACCACGTCCTAGCCTTGCTAGCAGAGCTTCACCAATTTCTCGATGCTTGTCACTAATGATCCAGACTGACCTAGATTCGTTAAAGCCCTCAAGTGTTAATTCAATCATTTTGTAGGCGATGTAGTAAGCAAGTAAGGAATACATCGCTTGATTCCAGCCAAATACAAATCCCGCACTGCCTAAAATAAATATGTTGAAAAACATAATTACCTCTCCAACAGAAAAGGCTGTTTTCCTGTTAAACAAAATGGCTACAACCTCTGTCCCATCCAGCGACCCACCATAACGAATGACCAAGCCTACTCCTATCCCCAAAAATACGCCACCATAAACCGCAGCGAGAAACGGTTCTCTCGTAACAGCGCTGACTGGGTGCAATAAACTTGTAGCAATTGACATGGTCGTAACTCCAAACAATGTAGATAGGGCAAAGGTTCTACCTATGTGCTTATAACCAATAATGAGGAAGGGAATATTTAATAAAAATAAGAAAAGACCAATTGGCCAGCCTGTTAAATGGCTAAAAATAATAGAAACACCCGTAATTCCTCCATCAATGACTTGATTGGGAATCAAAAATTCTTCTAGTCCAAATGAAAAAATCATGGACCCTAGAATGATAAAAAAAGCTCTCTTGAATAGTTGAACGGTATTAACCCTTCTATGTTCAATCAAAAGAACCACATCCTCTCTTCTTTATTTGTTTTTTTATATTTTACTGCAATTCATGTAAAGAAACGATTCATAAAGTGCTGCTGGGCTTCACCCTCTATCCGCATACTGCATACACTGTGCAGTAAGGGGTGATCATTATGAATTGGCGACGCTTTAAATACAGTTCTTTTCTACACAATGTAAAAGCTTCCTATAAGCAGTTTCTATTGCCTTTTACAGCCTTTCAGTTTATTAGAACCTTACTATTGCCCACCTCTCTCGATGTATTAATCCTCGGCTTCCTCGCCATTTCTTATGCCGCATTCTCGATGGATTGGCTGTAGTCACGTCATTATGTTTACCCACCCATCATGCAAAAAAACGCCTCCTTTTCCCAAGAAGGCGTCTAAATCAAAATGCTTGATTGGTCCATCTATTTAAGCTCACCAGCCGATCCAAATCCTTTTCCAATCGTTTAACTGCATATAGCTCCGTCCATTCGTACCGTCGATTATAGTAGGACTCCAGATTACGCATGATCCTCTCAGGATATTGCAAAAAGTATCGTAGTAGCGAAATCTCTTCTGGTCGAAGGGGAAACACTTCACTGTACTGTTCAAAAAGATCAGTTGCTGTTTTACTTTCCCCCCCGAGCTGAAAATAATTACGTAGCATTACCGCTACATCACGAATGGGGGTATCGAACACCGTTCGATCAAAATTTAGTAAACGCACTTTGCCGCTCTCATTCATAACCGTATGACTTGGATCTGGATAACCATGGATGAGCGAGAGTCGAAATTGATTGCTTGTTTCGTGTCGTCTTCGCCAAATTCGTAAATTTTCCAAGGCTTGATTAGCAATGTCAGCAATAAAAGTATGATTTGCTAAAAACGCCACATCAAACGGAGATGCATAATCACGTTCATTAGCGAGGTCACGGAACATAGCCAATTGACGAATCCAGCTTTGCCATCTATTAATTAGGGCATCAACGAGCGGCTCCACCTGCTTTGGATCTTCAATTCGGTAATTTTGCGTTAGCTGATGAAACTCCGCCAATCGAACAACTGTGCCCGAAGCCCAGCTAGACAGATTCGCTTTGGAAATTGAAACACTATCCTCCCATTGGGTTAAATAATAAACCTCTCCCCCTTGCTTTACATATGGCTCATCAATTTTGGTATATAAAAGAGGGATAGCACCATCCCAGCCTCTTTGCTCCAAATGCCTCAATACGCCACCCACATAAAGTAGGCGAGTGGCCGGTGTGGCTGTTTTTTTGCAGGAATAACACCCATTTGGAGTAACCCCTTTGAATACACGTGGAGCTTTAACCAACTCAATTGATTGTACATACATATCGTACTCGTTAAACAAGGGAAAGAGTTGATCGTACTGACTCATGACGATTGCCGTCCTCGCTCTGCTCGCTTCGCCAAGCGTTGCAGATGATAATCCAATTCTCGCTGTCGCATGACTGATTGTTTGACATCCTCTGCTGCTTGTTTATCCTCTTTTGTGCTAGCTTGAAGAACTTTTTCCAACGTTTTCCATAATTCATGCGGATAGGCCATAAAGGAGAGTAGTAAACGAAACTCTTCATAATTCAATGGTTTTACCTCTTCATAACCATCTAGAAAGGCGTCAACCAATGCCGGATCTCCACCATCCAATGCAATCTCCTGTAAAAAGCTTGCTGTATCCTTATGCTGAACAGTGAGAGAGGTTTTATAAAAGCCTCGCAAAAACACTTGATCGTCAACCATTACCCAATTCTTCCGTGATAAGTCCTTATGAGAAGCTGCAAGCACTTCATCTGGTAAGGATACGCTCTGAATCAAGGTAGCACTGCGCTCCATCCGTTCTAAGATTGACGGAAACAAGCTTCCCCATTTATTGCGTTTCTTGGCATTACGATCTCGTTCCCACTGCTTTAAAAATTTTTTTGTCCGATCCAGCCCTTGCTGCGCATGTAATTGTTCTCGTTTCAACAATTCTCCACCAATTTGGAGGGATTGCGCTTGTTGGGCTAAATGCATTTGCGCTGTTATACGACCACATTCCAGCATGTTATCAGTGGTGTAGGCGATAGGTTCTTCTACGCGATGGTGGTCCATCATGCTATAACCCTTTTTATTTGATACTATATAAGGCTTCGAATCTTTGGTACGAATAAATCGTTCTACGTTTTTAACCCCCTGACGCGCCATTTGCTCACGCCATCCGTAAGACCAACGCATATATTCTATACGAGGCCATACCCTTACCTCTTTGGTTCCCCTGTTTGTTTCTATTAAATAGTAATCCACTTTTGGTGTTATTTTGGTCGTTTTCAGTTTATATCGTTTGCAGATGGGGGAAATATCTAATTGTTCCTTTGCCATGCCCTTCTCTCCCCTTATTGCGGAATGTAAAGAATTTGCCCCTCTTCTACCCGATCTGTTGACATTCGATTTGCTTCTTTAATTTTGCTCACGGACATTTCATACCGCTGTGCAATGGAATCTAAGGTATCATTTTTTTGGATAATGCACATTTTCAATTTACTGAATTTTTCTGTGCGATCTTGAACAAATGAAGTTAGATTCCCTAATGCATCTTTACGTGAACTACTGGTATCACGTTTTGCTTTCGTTTGCTCTGAAAGCTCCTCCTCTTGTTTACTCTCCTCACGCAGATTTTTATTTTTCTCATTTCCATGTAAGTGTGAGAAAATATTGGAGAAGTTCATCATTTCATTTTGCTCTTTATGATTGTTTTTTGAGCCAATTGCAACCTTCATTTCTTTTTCCTGTTCAACTTGGGATGCTGTATTTTCCTCTGCCGATTTTGCTTCTTCCTTCTCCAATTGAGCCATGAGCACAGTTGCCTCTTCTTCTGTGCTTAATTCCGTCCTGATAGTAGGCTCTTGTTGCTTCTGATCATAATCTGCTGTATGAACTTTCACCTTATTTTCATCTAGTTCGACATGTACTTTGGCAGTTTCTGTTGCTGTTTCTGTTATTGCTTCTTTTTTTGCTGCTGTGGTTATGTCTACCTGATCTTCTTCACTCCCCTCAACTAATTGCACCGTTGATTGAGAGTGATGATTCTCTATCCGTTCTTCATGTTGTTTCGCAACAACTTCTTTTGGTTCTGGAGTTACCTCCGGGCGTTTCGTTGCAGCTTCTTTTGGTTTTGGAGCTACTTCTTGGCGTTTGGCAACGGCTTCCTTTGGCTCTGGAGCTATTTCTTGCGGTTTTGCAACGGCCTCTTTTGGCTCCGGAACGGTTTCTGGGCGTTTTTCAGCAACTTCTTTTGGTTCGGCAACCGTCTCTTGGGTTTTTGCAACGGCTTCTTTTGGCTCTGGAACGATTTCTGGACGGTTTTCAGCAACTTCTTTTGGTTCAGCAACTGTCTCTTGGGTTTTTGCAACGGCTTCCTTTGGCTCTGGAGCTATTTCTTGCGGTTTTGCAACGGCTTCTTTTGGCTCTGGAACGGTTTCTTGGCGTTTTTCAGCAACTTCTTTTAGTTCGGCAACCGTCTCTTGGGTTTTTGCAACGGCTTCTTTTGGCTCTGGAGCTATTTCTTGCGGTTTTGCAACGGCCTCTTTTGGCTCCGGAACGGTTTCTTGGCGTTTTTCAGCAACTTCTTTTAGTTCGGCAACCGTCTCTTGGGTTTTTGCAACGGCTTCCTTTAGCTCTGGAGCTATTTCTTGCGATTTTGCAATAGCTTCTTTTGGCTCTGGAACGGTTTCTTGACGCTTTTCAGCAACTTCTTTTGGTTCGGCAACCGTCTCTTGAGTTTTTGCAACGGCTTCTTTTGGCTCTGGAACGGTTTCTTGGCGTTTTTCAGCAACTTCTTTTGGTTCGGCAACTGTCTCTTGGGTTTTTGCAACGGCTTCCTTTAGCTCTGGAGCTATTTCTTGCGGTTTTGCAATAGCTTCTTTTGGCTCCGGAACGGTTTCTTGGCGTTTTTCAGCAACTTCTTTTAGTTCGGCAACCGTCTCTTGGGATTTTGCAACGGCTTCCTTTAGCTCTGGAGCTATTTCTTGCGATTTTGCAATAGCTTTTTTTGGCTCTGGAACGGTTTCTTGGCGTTTTTCAGCAACTTCTTTTGGTTCGGCAACCGTCTCTTGGGTTTTTGCAACGGCTTCTTTTAGCTCTGGAACGGTTTCTTGGTGCTTTGCGACGGCTTCTTTTGGCTCCGGAACGGTTTCTTGACGTTTTTCAGCAACTTCTTTTGGTTCGGCAACCGTCTCTTGCGGTTTTGCAACGGCTTCTTTTAGCTCTGGAACGGTTTCTTGGTCCCTTGCAACAGCTTCCTTTGGCTCTCTAGATGTTTCCTGATGCTCTGCAATTAATTCAAATGATGCAGATTGCTCAAGGTGAGGTGACTCCTCCTTAAAAGTAACTTCTTCGTAAAAAGATTTTCTCTCCTTCTCCTCTATATCTACTTCTGTTTCAACCTGCTCATGATAGGAGACTGGTTCTACATACACACTATCAGTCATTACCTCCTGATCTTCCACTGACTCCCTCACATATTCATTAGGATTAAGCGGCTGATACGAAGCTTGATATAGAGATTTAGCGATATGCTCAGGTTGGTACTGCATGCCAGCAACAGGTTGAGGGACTGGGCTAGGTGGAAATGGAGGTGGTTGATAAAACATTTGTTGTGGTGGTGCATATGGTGGCATCTGGGCAAACGGATATTGTGGTGGCTGCTGTTGATAAAACGGCCCTGCCATCGGCTGAAATGGATTTGGAGGTGGTGGGGCAAAAGGAATAGGGTTCGAGTTTACACCTAATCCGCGGCCCGGTCCCTGGTGCCCTGATCCCTGCTGGTAAGAATTTGTTTGATAAAACGGCGGTGTACCATACGGCGGTGCATACTGCGGGGGTTCTGGCCTAGAAATTGGGTGAAATCCATGTTCGTAAGGTGATTGCTGTCCTTTGAAATCTGATTGTAGATTTGAATATGCTTGATAAGGTCCATTGCCTGATTGCTGGATTTCATCGATTTCTTCCCGTTCTGCTTCATCAGCTGCTGTTTCATATGCCTCATATTGTGGATGCTGATAACGAAACCGTGTCGCCGAATCTTGATCCCAGTTATTTTGAGCTATATCTTCTGACTGCATCTGAAAACCCGGAAATGGTTGATATGGCTGGTATTGGTTGGTTTTCTCGAATTGATCAAATGGATTATTTTGATTAATTTGCTCATATTGCTCGTATTGATGATATTGGTCATTTTGTGCACTATGCTCGTATTGATGATATTGATCATTTTGCGCACTATGCTCGTATTGATGATATTGATCATTTTGCGCATACTGCTCATTTTGATGATATTGATCATTTTGCGCACTATGCTCGTATTGATGATATTGATCATTTTGCGCACTATGCTCGTATTGATGATATTGATCATTTTGCGCACTATGCTCATTTTGATGATATTGATCATCTTGCGCACTTTGCTCGTATTGATGATATTGATCATTTTGCGCACTATGCTCGTATTGTTGATATTGATCATTTTGCTCACTTTGCTTGTATTGATGATAATGATCATTTTGCGCATTAGGTTCGTATTGATGATATTGATCATTTTGCGCACTATGCTCGTATTGTTGATATTGATCATTTTGCGCATTTTGCTCGTATTGATAATATTGATTATTTTGCCCATATTGCTCGTACTGTTCATTTTGCTGGTACTCTGCATGCGCAATCTCATCTATCAATTCTTGTCCGTCTTCGTTCTGATGTTCCAATTGGGACTCTACTTCTTTCTCTAGAGCGGTCAGCTTTCGTTCTAGATCATCAATAGTGACATGCTGATATCCCTGTTCTTCACTCTCATCGTCAGCTACTTGTATATATTCCCAGGTGTCAGGTGATTTTTGCGATTGCTGCTCAGCACGAATCTCCTGTTCATTCTTTAGCTGGATTCCATCTATTATCAGGTCAGCGGTAATAAGTAATTGTTTAGGGCCTTTTATCTCATAATCAAAACTATCAATAATCCCATGAATATCAGAAACCTCTTTGGTTCTGGAAATAGGAACAGAGATACTTATTGGGATACGATGCATGATCTCCGCCTCTTCATCAGAGAAAAAAACGCTAGCATCTCCTTGTTCCAACTGCAACGGAGTAAATCTCATTGCCGAAACCAAGGTGTCCGTTCCGCCATTTGCATTGGCGTTCTTGGTCGGCACATACTTGCCTCGCAGTTGTAAGGACCCACATATCGTAATCTCATAATCATTTTCCCTTATCTCTAAATCGGGTAATAACTCCAGTTCCCGTAGCTCTTCAATTTCTGGTTTATCTGATGAGAGAAATATAGTCTCTTTCATTTGAAACGATAACAGTCCATCTTGTACAGACACACCTGCTCCTCCTTTCAGCTCCACAAGCATTTCCCTATATCTATATGGACAGAGCAACAAAAATAGAACATAAGAGAATGATTTGGCATAAGGTTACGTCTTAGCTAGTCGGATCAAAAAAATCCCGCTCTACCTTGATAGGTAAAACGGGACTTCTCATTAAAACGTACAAACAGCCTCTTTTAGATGATCGTACATATTTACTCATGATTACTTAAATAACTCTCTTCTTTTTCGAATGTTTTCGTGATTCTCTGAATAAGTGATGGTAGCCATTCTTGTAAAGGAACGAATAAAAAGCCTGTCTCCTTTGCCTTTTCGTTACTCATGCACCATACTGATTGGGTTATCCCGAACGGAGACATATGTTCATCTGCTGTTTCTGACATAATAATAGCTTGTTTGCCTGTACTATCTTCAATCAGACTGATAAGTCCTTTTAATGTAATACCCCCATGGGAGCAAGCGTTAAAGGTCCCTTCCAGCTCCTCTTCAGCAGCCCATAGCAAAAAGCGTGCAGCTTGGTTAGCTGGAATAAACCCAATAGTTGCATCTAGGTTTGGAATTCCGATCGTCCATTGTTTCATCACATGCTCTACGTGAAAATGCAAACGACGGGTATAATCATCATCCCCCAGAACGATCGGAAAACGAATGGCTGCTACAGGAAAAGGAGCTTCTTGAAAGAACACAGCTTCGGCCAAACGTTTGCCTTCCTTATAGGATGTTTCTTGTCGCGTCACATATTCAACAGGGTAGTGATAAGGATCAAAATCCTCTTCCGTTACAAATCTGTCTGCCTCGTCATAAACAGATAACGTAGATGTAAAAATATAACGGGACACTTTATCGGTAAAAACCTTTATAGCGATCCGAGCATCCTCTGATGAATAGCAAATATTATCAAAAATCATATCGAATTCATAATCCTCAAATGCAGACAGCATGGATTCCTCATCATAACGGTCGACAATAATTCTCTCTACCTGTTTACCAAATGGATCTTCGGTAATCCCTCGGTTTGCAAGGGTAACTTTTATGCCTTTATCCAAAAGCTCCTGAACCAACCTTTTTCCAAAAAAACGAGTTCCCCCTAAAACAAGCGCTGTTTGCACATTATCCCTCCTTATTGTCAAATCCATAGCTATTAAACCAAATGTCAGATTGACTGACCGAAAGCTCAATCGCTTTTTTTATGTACGAAATGGTATTCTGGGGAAGATCATGAATAGAAAACCATGCTAGTTCATCACATTTATGCGGCTCTGCATTATAAATCTCTCCGGACCATTCTGTTGCCGTTACAAAAAAATCGATACGCTCATCATTTGACAAGCGATGCATAATGCCCGTTATCGTTACTTGATCAGGCTTTAAGATGATGCCTGCTTCTTCACGCGCTTCACGAATCGCAGCTTCTATCACCTGCTCACCACCATCAAGGTGACCGGCTACAACACTGTAATTACCATCTTCGTATCCGGTCTGATATCGTCTTAATAGCAAAATGTTGTTATCTTTTCGCAAAAAAATATGCACGGTGACTGGTGCGGTAAATCGCTCTCCTCCCATGTCATTCCTCCCTTGGTGTCCCTTTCTTTTTGTTATAAACCCCCTCGTTTATTATATCATCTTGCTAGGAAAAGTAGGTGAACTTTACTTTTTTCAGCAAATTTTATGAATACAAAAAAACAGACAGATAAGTTCATCTGTCTGCTTCACAATCTATATTCTTCTTTGAAAACATCTCATCTAGACTAGGGTAGCCATTGCCTTATAGCTTGCTTGAATGGTCTTTTCAATATCTTCATCTGTATGCATAACGGAGACAAACATTCCTTCGAATTGGGAAGGTGGAATCATGATCCCTTCTTGCAGCAACTGTTGGAAGTAACGCGAAAATTTATCTACATCTGCAGTTTTAGCTGTCTCATAGTTGATTACTGGGGTATCTGTAAAGAATAAACATACCATCGAACCAACACGATTTACGGTATGAGGAATTCCTAATTTAGTCGCATTAGCCGCTAAGCCTTCTGCTAGTCGTGCTGAACGAGCATCAAGCTGTTCGTAGACCCCTGGCTTACCAAGCTCCATTAATGTAGCAATACCCGCTGCCATTGCTAATGGATTCCCCGATAAGGTTCCTGCTTGATACACACTTCCCGCTGGAGCTACATGCTGCATAATTTCACGTTTCCCACCGTATGCACCGACTGGCAAACCGCCACCAATGACCTTACCCATCGTGGTTAAATCAGGTGTGATACGATACAAGTCTTGCGCACCGCCGCGAGCTACACGGAAGCCTGTCATTACTTCATCAAAGATCAGTACAGTACCATGTTTTTCCGTAATGCTACGCAGTTCCTCTAGAAAGCCCGGCTGAGGTGGTACTACACCCATGTTTCCGCCAATTGGTTCTACAATAACAGCAGCTAGTTCTGAGCCGAATTTTTCAAAGGCAAGGCGTACACTATCGATGTCATTATATGGTACCGTAATTGTATTTACCGCAGTTGTTTCAGGCACACCAGGGCTATCCGGCAGGCCTAAGGTGGCAACACCCGAACCAGCCTTAATCAGTAAACTGTCCGCGTGGCCATGATAACAGCCTTCAAACTTCATAATTTTATCACGCTTTGTGTACCCACGCGCCAAACGAAGCGCACTCATTGTTGCTTCGGTCCCTGAATTTACCATTCTCACAACTTCTACTGAAGGAACAATGTCACACACTAGCTTTGCCATTGTGGTTTCACGTTCTGTAGGTGCCCCAAAGCTAGTACCCAGTAAAGCAGTTTCACTAATCGCCTGCAATACTTTTGGATGAGCATGCCCCAAAATCAAAGGTCCCCAGGAGCCAATATAATCAATATAAGTATGCCCATCAACATCTGTAATACGGGAACCTTCCCCTTTTTCAATATAAATAGGATTGCCCCCTACGCTTTTAAATGCACGCACAGGACTATTAACCCCACCGGGAATGTATTGTACCGCTTCTTTATGTAGTTCGATTGATTTCGTGAATTGTCGAGTCATTCCATTCACCCCATTAGAATCTGTTATCGTGAAACTGGTAGAAAAAACGCTTGTTTGAAGGTGATCAAACAAGCGTTTTCCTGTTATAACAATATGCTCCTTATCAGGAAACAGCGCATGCATTCCATGCTATCGGATATTGTGCGCGATTACTTATCCAATCCCAGTTTTGCCGCCATCTCATTTTCCCATTCATAAATCTCAGGTGTAAAATAGGATACGCGTGTTTTCTTGTATTCCTTCGTAGAGTACAATGTAATACGGTCAGTGATACCTGTTTCATCCTCAATGGCTTGTAGAATTGATTCACACTCTTCCTTATCACGACCATGTACCATCGTAAAGATGCTGTACTTCCAATCTGGATAGGTAGGACGTAAATAGCAATGGCTAACCGCTCGGAAGGAACCCATTTTCATTCCAATTTCCTCTGCTTGTTCTGCTGGTACGTTCCATACACCCATACCATTTGCACGGAATCCAGCTTTCCGGTGGTTTAGTACCGCAGAGAAACGACGCATTTGGCCACGGTCTACCAATACTTTCGCATGGTTCAATAATTCCTCTGTTGTCATGCCAGCATTTTTTGCCCATTCGTCAAATGGACGCGAAACAATTGGCAAATCCTTTTGCAGTTCGATAATCACCTTGATATCTTTATCAGTGATCCCTAGATCAATCGCTGCCTGGCGCATTTCTTCTGTGTAAGTAGGAGCAGATTTTGTATTCGCTTCTGCCTCTTTTTTCACATCTAGTTGTACTCCGATTTTAAATAGTTTTAGAGTAGGTAGAATGCGAATCGATTCCACATTAGACAATTCTCCTAAGATTTCAACCGTTTTTTCCAACCCAAAACGACTGTTCGGAGGTAGAGCAATCGTAAACCACAGGTTAAAGTCATGGTTGCGTTTATAGTTATGTGTAATACCCGGATGGGAGTTAAAAATCTTTACAGCCATTTCATCTAATTTATCAGGAGCAATCCGAGCCGCTACCAGACTTGATTTATATCCTAATGCTTTTGTATCACAAATAGCAGAGATTTGACGGATAGAATCACCTTTCATTTTTTCCAGGCGAGCCATTAACTCTTCTTCTGTTGTCCCTAAATTTTTTGCCATAACCTTAAATGGTTCAGGAACCAATGGAATCTCTTTTTGAATGGCATCCAAAATCTCTTTATCTAACGCATCTAATAAGTCAACCGACATGTTATGAACCTCCTTGTAGCCACTTGGCAACATCTTTAGCATGGTACGTAATGATTAAATCAGCACCTGCGCGTTTGAATCCCGTCATTGTTTCCATAACAACGCCTTGCTCGTCAATCCAGCCATTTGCACTAGCTGCTTTTACCATGGAATACTCTCCACTGATATTGTAAACAACTAACGGCAAATCAAAGCTTTGACGTAAACGTAAAACCATGTCCATGTAAGCAAGACCTGGTTTTACCATTAAGAAATCGGCCCCTTCCATCACATCGGATTCTGCTTCGCGCAAGCCTTCACGCGCATTAGCATAGTCCATTTGGTAGGACTTACGGTTACCGAACTTCGGAGCGGATTGAGCTGCTTCACGGAACGGGCCGTAGTATGCAGAAGCATATTTAACCGCATAAGACATAATCGGAATATGTGTAAATCCAGCTTCATCTAAAGCTTCACGAATGGCGGTAACAAATCCATCCATCATATTAGATGGCGCAATGATGTCAGCGCCAGCTTTAGCCTGTGATACAGCAGCTTGGCTTAATAAAACAAGAGACTCATCATTTAGTAGCTCTCCACATTCATGCAAAACACCACAGTGGCCATGATCCGTATATTCGCATAGGCATGTATCTGCAATAACAAGCAACTCAGGGAAAGAGGCTTTTATGTGACGAATTGCTTGCTGTACAATCCCATTGTCTGCATAAGCTTCTGTTCCAAGCGCATCCTTATGCTCTGGAACCCCAAACAAAAGAACAGCCTGAATGCCTAGACTAACGATTTCTTCAACTTCTTCATGAAGACGATCCAAGGAAAAATGATAAACGCCAGGCATAGAGGAAATTTCATTTTTGATGTTTTCCCCTTCTACTATGAACAGCGGATAGATCAAATCTTCTACTCGCACATGGTTTTCTCGTACAAGGTTACGCATCGCTTGGCTTCGGCGCAAACGACGATGACGGTCAAATTTAATCATGATCTACTTCCCCTTTTACGTGGTAATTAGTGCATTGACTAGTCCTTCAATTGTATATTCACTTGCCATGATATCCACTTGCAAGCCTGCTTGTCTTGCCGTATCCGCTGTAATCGGTCCAATGCAAGCAATCTGTACACCCTGAAGTAATTGGGTAAGATCGTATTCCTTCAGCGCTTCCACAAAGTTTTTGACCGTAGAGGAGCTGGTAAATGTAATGATCTGTATCGCCTTTTCTTCCAATAGGGAAACCGTTTCCCCAATGTTCTGTGCATCTATAACTGTATCATAGGTATCTACTTCCGTCACTTCCATGCCGAGAGTTCTCAGCTCTCGTGGCAATGTTTCGCGCGCTATATCCGCACGTGGAAGCAAGACTTTAGAGCCTGGCTGTAACTCATCCTTAAGGGATTCAACCAAGCCCTCTGCAAGAAACTCACCAGGTAAGACATTTACCGTCAAGCCTCTTTCTTCTAGCATGGAGGCGGTTTTCGGACCAACGGCCGCAATTTTACCAGTTAAGGTACGAATGTCAATCTTTAACTCACGCAAGCGTTTAAAGAAGAATTGAACCCCATTTGGACTAGTAAACATGACCCAGTCAAAAGCTGATAGCTGTTGCAATGCGGTATCCAATTGCGGTAAAGCTTGTGGCTCAACCATCTTTATCAGCGGGAATTCATATGCCTCCCCACCTAATTCATTGATTTGATTCGATAGTTCACTGGCTTGACTTCTAGCACGCGTAACGAGTACACGCTTCCCAAACAACGGCTTTTTCTCAAACCATTGTAATTTTTCACGAAGCGTAACCACTTCTCCAACCACAATGATAGAAGGATTTGTTAAGCCTGCCTGCTCACGCTTCTCTACAATGTCCTCTAAGGTACCGACCAAGGTTTCCTGTTCGACTAAAGTCCCCCAACGCACCAAAGCTACCGGTGTTTGTGGAGAGCGACCATTCTTCATTAATTGTTCCGTAATATAGGGGAGATTGCCTACTCCCATGTAAAAGATGATCGTACCAACAGCCGTGGCTAATTTTTCCCAGTTAATGCTTGATTCTGTTTTCTCTGGACGTTCATGTCCTGTCACTATTGCTAACGAGGAATTAAAATCGCGATGGGTCACGGGGATGCCTGCATACGCCGGAGCAGCAATCCCTGAAGTGATCCCTGGTACAATCTCAAATAAAATATCGTGCTTAGCCAATTCTTCAGCTTCTTCTCCAACACGCCCAAAGATAGAAGGGTCCCCGCCTTTAAGACGAGTAACCACTTTCCCTTCTAATGCTTTATCGACTAATACCTGATTGATCTCTTCCTGGGTTAGGGTATGACGATCAGGCAGTTTTCCACAATAGATTAACTCTACGTCCGGTTTTGCATGAGCTAGCAATCGTGGACTTGCCAAGCGATCATACACGATGCAATCAGCCATTTGAATCGTTTCCAAACCACGCACCGTAATTAGCTTAGGGTCACCAGGCCCAGCACCTACTAAGAAAACTTTTCCTCTATTCATTGACAGTTCTCCTCCAATACTTTAGCAAGCACTTCTCGCGCCCCCTGACGGAGCAGCTCTTCTGCCAAATTTTCACCCAATGCTTGAGGATTGTCTCCAGTCAATGTTGCTTTAAACAATTGGCTTCCGTCAGGAGACCCTACCATCCCTGTAATGCTAATGGAAGGCTTTTGATTTGCATCAAGCTGTACTTCTGCATAAGCGCCAATCGGCACTTGACAGCTTCCCTCCATTTTGTGAAGAAAAGCTCGCTCCGCCTCAACCGCATAACGGGTCTCCAGATGATCAAACCGTTGTAAAAGTGACATCATTTCAGCATCATGTGTACGGCACTCAATAGCAAGCGCCCCCTGCCCCACCGCAGGGAGACTGATTTGTGGATCAAGATACTGCGTGATCGTGCCCTTCCACTCCACACGTTTAAGACCGGCAGCAGCCAGAATAATTGCATCAAAATCTTCTTCCTCTAGCTTGCGGATTCGTGTATCAATATTTCCCCGAATCGGTTTAATAATGAGATCAGGTCGGTAATGTAGCAATTGGGAGGAGCGGCGCAAACTGCTCGTTCCCACCACAGCGCCTTGTTTTAGCTCATCTAGCGTCTTACCGTCCTTGGAAATCAGCACATCCCTCGGGTCTTCCCTTTTTGGAATGGCACCGATCGTCAAACCTTCTGGTAAGACAGCAGGCATATCTTTTAAACTATGGACAGCCATATCAGTTTGTTCTTCCAACAGGGATTGTTCAATTTCTTTAACAAACAGACCTTTACCGCCCACTTTGGAAAGTGTAACATCCAGAATGCGATCTCCCTTTGTAACAATCTCTGTGATGCTAAAACTTGATGCAGGGTCTATTTCACGCAAACGAGCCAGCACCCATTTTGTTTGGGTAAGTGCCAGCATGCTTTTACGCGATCCAACTTTCCACTCTTTCATGTCTGCCTCCCTATAATTGCTCTCTTTGTTTCACCTGTTGTAGTAAGGCATCTGCCATCTGCTCTCTTTGCAGGGAAGGCGCCTCTACATATCTATCATCAAGCAACTCTTGAAAGATTTGTTTGCGCACGGTCGCATCTTTAATCTCCTGTAAAACCTTTAAACGCATCTGGGCTAAAAAGTCAACATAGCCCTCATATTCCTGACCAAACTCTCGTTCTAGCCTTCTACGCAATTTACTTGCCAAACTAGGGCTTGCACCCGAGGTAGATACAGAAATCACTAACCTGCCTCGCTTGACCGTAGAAGGAACGATATAATTGCATAGGTCTGGTCGGTCTGCAATATTTATAAAAGCCTTGGTTCTTTTCGCTTGTTCATATACCGAATAGTTGACATGCCGATGATTGGTCGCAGCTACGATAAAAAAATACGGACTTAAATCCTGTCCCTGATACAGCTCACGTTTCCAATTGATCTTCCCCTGCTCGGTCCATTCAGCTAACAATGGCGTTATCTCAGGAGAAATAATGGTGATTATTGCCCCACATTCCAGTAGAGAACCTACCTTGCGTTGAGCTACTTCTCCACCACCAATAACTGCACAGAGCATTCCCTCCATTTTAACATGAATTGGATAATGCGGATTCATCTGCCCCACCTCTCTACGACCATTGATGAAATTGTGAGTAGGGATCAATCAGCAAAAAATTAAGCAATAAACATACAAATGCAATGATGTTTATCCATGCTGCCACTTTTCCCAACCATTGATTCCGAACCCTTTGATACAACAGCATACTATATAAAATCAGAACGACGATTGACATACACACTTTCGCGTCCATCCAAAATCCATGTGAAAAAATCAATTGTGCCCAAATACTGCCTAAAATGACTGACAACAAAAGTAGCGGCACACCAAAAATGTTTAGTTTAAAAGAAAACGCATCCAATTTCTCCAAACTTGGGAGCCGTTGCCACAGTGGTGTCCATTTTTTTTGCTTCAGCATATGTAGATTCACTAGATACATACCTGAGAATATCATGGACACGGCCAGTAATGCGTAACTAATGATAGCAATTGTCACATGAATAAAAATAAAATCAGAGATAACTCCGCTGTGCTGCGGAGTTGCTGGCTCTGAAAAGAACATGGATAAGGTGAGAACTCCAAACCCGATTACATTAGTAAAAAATAGTAAGAAATCAATGCGAGCTACAGCATGTATGATCAGAGAAAGGGTCACCAATACCCAAGAATAAAAAACTAAGGTTTCAAAAAAGGTAACAACGGGCAAATATGACTTTACGATCATTTGGTAAACAAAAAAAATGGTTTGTAACAACCAGACAATCGAGAGTAGTCCTAGCGCAATTTGCTTTATTCGCCGGTTACTCTGCAAAAAATCATTGAAGTAACAAAGTACACCCGCTGCATAGAGAAAGATGGTCAAGTCATAGAGCCACCTTGCATTTGCCATACACGCTCACCTTTCCCTACTATCTAGATCACGCCCATTTTCTCAATTGCCTGTGAAAACAGGCGGAGCAGGAAGAAATCCATTTCTTCCTCGTCTCTTGCTAGAAACGCTGTTCACGTGATTGTAATGAAACAGCTTTTTCACGTCTTAAGCTTTCACGCTTTTGTTGCTCCCATAATGCTTCCTGTTTTTTACCTTCCAATCTTTCATCCAAAGCAAAAATTGTAGAAAAGATATCGATTACCTCTTCTCCTTTCTTTTGGACGGTCAACTCCTTCAGTTGTACGATTGGATCATGCAGCAATTGGGAAATAATTCCACGTGTATGCTTGCGAATAATATGCATTTCCTTCTCATTTAAATGAGGCAACTTGTTTTCAATTTTGCGGATTGCTTCTCCATGAATGGAAAATGCTTTTTCACGCAATGCCGCAATCAAAGGCACAACGCCCAGCGTCTGTTTCCAGTTAATGAACTCCTGCTTTTCTTCCTCAATCATAAGTTCAATACGCTCTGCTTCTTTGGAGCGTTCAGCTAGATTGCTCTGAACAATGCCCTCCAGATCATCTATGTCATACAGGAATACATTTTCTAGCCCATGAATATCAGGATCAAGATCACGCGGCACGGCGATATCAATCATAAACAATGGCTTATGAGGACGCTGCTTCATAATCGGCTTTAATTGTGCTTTTGTTAACACAAAACCGGTTGCTCCCGTCGAACTGATGACGATGTCTGCTTTAGCCAGCTTCTGGGGCAGATCCTCCATGGTACAGGCTTCACCGCGGAACTGTTCCGCTAAGGTCTGTGCACGTTCCAGCGTACGGTTTGCTACTGTCACATGCGCTACTCCGTTTGCGTGCAAATGCTTAGCTGTTAACAAGCTCATTTTACCTGCACCTAAGATCAGTACATGCTTATCAGCAAAGCTTCCAAAAATCTTTTTGCCAAGCTCAATCGCGGCATAGCTGATAGATACAGCATTTTGGCCTACAGAAGTCTCAGTATGAGCCCGTTTTGCAAGGGTTACAGCCTGTTTAAACAGTGTATTAAAAATGGTTCCAGTAGTCTCATGTTGTTGTGCTAGGAGAAAAGCGTTGCGAATTTGACCAATAATCTGTGTCTCTCCCATTACCATGGAATCGAGTCCACAGGTTACACGGTATAAGTGCTCAATCGCTTCGTCATTTTCCTTTACGTACATATAATCGAGAAGCGACTCTTTCTCTACGCCAAACCATTCTGCAAGAAAATTCCGTGTATAAAATCTACCGGTATGCAACTGATCGCAAACCACATAGATTTCAGTACGGTTACAGGTTCCTACAATGATACATTCTAGAATGCTTTTGGTATGAGATAGAATATGAAGTGCTCTCGGCGTGCTGTCGTCATTAAACGTGAATTTTTCACGAATTTCGACAGGCGCTGTCTTATAATTTAGGCCGAGCAGTAAGATTTCCATAGCCTTCCTCCCGTGTCATTCAAATACGGATTTTAGCTTCTTTATTATAACATTATGTCCGTAAGCAAGTAGTTTAAAATGTGAAATTTTCATTAAAGTTATCCAAAAAACCTTGTCAAATGTGCTATTCACTGGTTCGACAAATTACTTTCAGGATTTCACATCTTTTTCCACAAATTAACATTTGTTCATCTTGTTAATTTTATCCAGATTTTCACTATCTTAGTTTGTCTCGTTTTTACTTATTCATGCTTCTTTCGGAACTATCAAAAAACTCCTTCCTTCCCTGTTTATCTACTCTTATAATGAGTACTATAGCTCGGAATCGGCCAACATATTTTCTAGAAACGAGGTAGTAGAGTGAAAAAAGCATTGATGGTTGACTGTTTATTGTTATGTATCGTTTTTATCTGGGGAGCAACCTTTGTGGTCGTTCAGAATGCGGTTCACATGCTTCCTCCCAATACGTTTAATGCGATCCGTTTTTTTAACGCTTCATTATTCTTGTCCCTTATCTACTTTATTCGAAATCCAAGGGCTTGGCAAACCTGTAACTTTTCTTTGGTACGCAGCGGTGTATTTCTAGGCTTTTGGCTGTTTGTCAGCTATGCAACTCAAACAGTAGGACTCTTGTATACCTCACCATCAAAGGCAGGATTTATTACAGGTCTGTCGGTTGTGCTTGTGCCCTTACTCTCGATTGTTGTACTTACGCATAAAGTGAAAGCCTCTACCTTTATCGGCGTCTGCATGGCCGTAATTGGACTTTACTTATTAACAATGAATGGAACTCTTTCTCTTACATTTGGCGATTTTTTAGTGCTTTGCTGTGCGATTTGCTTTGCCATGCAGATTGTGTTGACCGGTCGATATTCTCCTCGGTTTCCTACGATGCCCTTAGTGATCATTCAATTGTTCACTGTCTCTTTTTTCAGTATGTGCTACGCCCTTCTCTTAGAGGATTGGCAAGCGATATATGACCCTTTCATCATAGGACACCCTGAGGTTCTATGGGCGCTATTTATCACGGCAATTCCAGCTACTGCCCTCGCATTCTTAGTGCAAACCTCTTTTCAAAAGGACACCTCTCCAACGCACGTGGCACTGATCTTTTCCTTAGAACCAGTCTTTGCAGCCTTCACCTCCTATCTATGGATTCACGAGCTGTTGACGATGAAACAATTGATCGGCTGTGCTTTTATCCTAAGTGGTATGCTGTTTTCAGAACTGCCTATTCTATTCTGGCTACGCAATCTAAAAGCCAAAATATCTGCTTAGCCTTCTACAGTCATATCTCTATAGAGTTAGCTTTTGTACGTAAAAAATCAAACAGACATCTTCCTTGCGAATAGAAAGGTGCCTGTTTGATTTTGCTTTCAACCTTATACACGACGTTTCCAAGTTCGATAATTTCGCACTTCCAAGCTAAGCGCCTCTACCATTAACCGCATGACATTGCTACTTACCTTCTCAGGAAGCTTTTCCGCTTGCCGTAATCTTCGCCTCATTCGTAAAAAGTAGAAGATTGCCCGAATCGTTTGTCCCTTCCGACCAGCATCAATTAAACGTGTTGCCGTTTTGCCTAATTTAGCCCAGTATGCATACTTTTTCAGCCAGCCTTTTATTTCTTTATATAACCTTTCATTTTGCATACCGTTCAATAGGTGCCTTGCAGAGCTCTCCATTTCAGAAAAGGTATGCTCTAGGATTTCCACAGCCTTCTGTTGATCGCCGTGAAAAAAGTGGTAGCGAAATTGATGTAATTTTTCCAGTAGCTGCGGCGCTTCTTCGTCACACAAAAACGATGCGCGCACATGATCGGCAAACAAAAGAAAGGCATCAAGATCTTCAGACCCCGCTATCTCTTTCACTGCACGTTGGAAGGCTTCTTCAGGATCATAGGAATCAGGATGGGTTAAATATTCGCCGATCGTCATGATAGGAATCTTAGAGCTTTCCGGATATTCCATTGCATTAGCTACATACCCCGTAGCAAAACGGAACAGAGTAGCATCCCTATTTTGCAAAGGACCAATGTGTAGCTCGCTCGACATCGCCAGATCATTCACCGGATAATTATCCCAATAAAGCGGGTAGTGTCGTGTTTGTTCAAAAAAGTATTGGGAGTCTGCTTCCGTTAGATAAGGAGAGCAGACAAACCTCCCCGTCCAAAACAGGTCGATTTCTGTTGGTAAATGCTGTCCCAGATAGGTAATATACGCCTCATCACCTCTACCATGATAAACCGTAGGGCATACCACGAGATGGATATCATCCTTACTAGTCTCTTTTAGCTTGTTCCAGACCAAAAGAGTAACCTGCACATGCGCCTCTGCTAAATGAATGAATGCCTCTTGATCACTTTTGTGCATTAATTCCTGTGGAATATCATCAAACAACAGAGCAAATTTCGTCACACCGCAGGCAAGGAGGTTCTCGTACTTTTCTATCAATCTATCTACGTGCTTCGAGTTGGCATACTGCATGCTCATTCCCGGACTGAGACAATAATAAAAGGCACATCCCACCGAATGTGCCTCTGAAATCAGCTCCGAAATGAGACGCATTTGGGCGGGAGAATGATGCATCTGCCAATCATCTCGCAGGATCGCATCATCTTTGGGCGCATAAAAATAGGCATTAAAGCCATGCTGACTGATAAAGTGCAGCATATCAATCCGCTCCTCATGCGACCACGGCTTACCGTAAAATCCTTCAATAAGTCCCCGTAATGCAAATCCTTGTGAAGACATCCTTTCTCCTCCTTGGGAAGCTGTTTGTCTATCTAAGCTGCTGGTGTCTTTCTAACGTAGCCTGATTTAGTTACTCGTTACCTTCCAGTATATGAGCAGATTCTTCGGGTGATTCCTGCTTGCCTTTTAACCTGCGTAAAATTTCTCCCCATAATTCATCTCTGCCTTGTCCCATTTCTGTAGAGAAAACAATGAGAGCATCTGTTGACTGGAAATTCAAAGTTTGACGAATAACTTTTAAATGCTGTAGCCATCTTCCGCGAGAAATCTTATCGCCTTTCGTTGCTACCACGATAGTAGGGATTCCAAGCTCCTTGCAATATTCATACATGCTAACGTCCTCTTTGGAGGGAGCATGGCGAATATCCACTAGCTGAACAACAAATTTAAGCTCTTCTCGCTTGCTCAGGTAAGCATCAATCATACCGCCCCAGGTCGACTTAATGGACTTGGAAACCTTCGCATATCCATAGCCTGGAAAATCCACAAAGTACATTTGATTATTCACTTTAAAATAGTTAAGTGTTTGCGTTTTTCCGGGACGCGAGCTTGTCCGAGCAATTGCTTTACGACTTAACATTTTATTGATTAAAGATGATTTCCCCACATTGGAACGACCCACCAGAGCAATCTCTGGCAGGCGATCCTTTGGGTATTGTTGAGGCCCTACGGCACTAATAATAAATTCTGCTGAAGTAATCTTCATTTCTTTTTCACCATTTTCCCTTGCACAAAAGCATATTTAATCACGTCATCCATCTGTTCTACCGGATGGAACGTCATATCATTTTTCACACTTTCTGGAATATCTTCTAAGTCTTTCTCGTTTTCAATTGGCAAGATAATGGTAGTTAGGCCGGCACGATGGGCAGACAGTACCTTTTCCTTCAAACCGCCAATCGGCAATACACGACCACGTAATGTAATCTCACCCGTCATACCCACTTCTTTACGCACAGGAATATTTGTCAAAGCAGATAACAAGGCCGTTGCCATTGTAATCCCTGCGGAAGGACCATCCTTTGGAATTGCTCCTTCTGGCACGTGAATATGAATATCATTTTTCTCTAGGAAATCTTGAGTAATATCCCATTGACCAGCACGAGAACGAATATAGCTGAGGGCAGCTTGAGCTGACTCCTTCATCACGTCACCTAGTTGACCAGTTAATGTGAGAGTACCTTTACCAGGATAAACACTTACTTCAACATTTAAGGTATCTCCCCCCACCTGAGTCCATGCTAATCCTGTAACAGAACCCACCTGGTCTTCTTTCTCTGCTAGACCATAGCGGAATCGCGGTTTACCTAGCAGGTTCTCCAAGGTCTTAGGTGTTACAACTACGCGTTTCTTTTCTCCACTGACAATGATTTTTGCAGCTTTACGGCACAGATTCGCTGCTTCACGGTTCAGGTTACGTACCCCTGCTTCTCGTGTATACTGACGAATCACCTTCATCATGGCTTCATCGGCCACTTGGAGCTTCTCTTTTGTGATACCATGGGACTTTATATTTTTAGGAAGGAGATAATCCTGCATAATATGGAATTTCTCTAGCTCGGTATAGCCGGAAATTTCGATCGTCTCCATCCGATCAAGCAATGGTCTTGGTATGGTATGAAGCGTATTTGCCGTTGTTAAGAAAATAACGTTGGACAAATCATAAACTTCTTCTACATAATGATCACTAAATTTTTCGTTCTGATTTGGATCAAGTACTTCTAATAAGGCTGACGCTGGATCTCCGCGGAAATCACTCGCAAGCTTATCGATCTCATCAAGCAGAATAACAGGATTAACAGTACCTGCTTGGCGCATGGATTGAATGATTCGGCCTGGCATCGCTCCTACATAGGTGCGACGATGTCCACGAATTTCTGCTTCATCACGCACACCACCAAGCGAGATACGGATAAATTTCCGGCCCATCGCTCTTGCAATAGATCTACCCAAGGAGGTCTTACCTACACCTGGAGGGCCTACAAGGCATAGAATCGGTCCTTTTAAATCACTTACTAATTTTTGTACAGCAAGATACTCTAGAATGCGCTCTTTTGGTTTTTCAAGGCCATAGTGGTCTTCATTTAAAATCGATTCTGCATGGGCAATATCTAGATTATCCTCTGTCTTTTTCGTCCATGGCAAGGAGAGTAATGTATCAATATAAGTGCGAACCACACTGCTTTCTGCAGAAGTAGCTGGCATCTTATCTAGGCGATCAAGTTCTTTCTCCAGCTTAACCTTGATACGCTCTGGGGCGTCGGATTGGAGCAATTGCTCACGTAAATCATCCATTTCCCCATTTCGCCCGTCACGATCACCTAGCTCCTTTTGTATGGCCTTCATCTGTTCGCGCAGGTAATATTCTTTTTGCGTTTTTTCCATTTGCTTTTTAACGCGCTGACCAATACGTCGTTCTAGTTCCAGTACTTCTCGTTCGTTATTTAAGATATTAAGTAAGATTTCTAGACGACGATGCACATCTACTGCTTCTAGTACGTCTTGCTTATCCTTTATTTTAAGCGGTAGATGGGATGCAATGACATCCGCCATGCGCCCCGCTTCGTCAATATCACTAACTGAGCTTAGCGTCTCAGGGGATACTTTCTTAGAAATTTTGATATATTGCTCGAACTGCTGTAAAACAGTTCGCACCATAGCTTCGATTTCATTTTCATTTTCCACGGTTTCCGGTAAATATGTAATCGAAACGTAGTAATAATCATCTTTTTGCAGATATTCGTTAATAGAGGCACGCTCTAAGCCTTCCACTAGTACACGAATTGTTCCATTAGGTAGCTTTAACATCTGCTTCACTCGTGCAACTGTACCTACCGAATAAATTTGTTCTGCATCCGGTTCCTCCACCTGCACATCCTCTTGCGTTGATAGCAGAATATAATTATCATCTACCATCGCTCTTTCAAGAGCCCTTACGGATTTCTCACGTCCTACATCCAAATGCAACACCATGCTTGGGTAAACCAATAAACCACGAAGCGGAAGCAGTGGTATTTCACGGGATCCTGTATGTTCACTCATGACCAAGCACCTCCCATTTCTAAGGCCACGATATCTCTCTTTTATAATGTCTGAAAGACGGTATCGTCTCATTGTATCGCAAAATGATACCCAATGTCTAATGACCACATGTATTTGCTTATATTACATGCTGTTCATTGCGACATTTGTAACACACATACGATGATGAAGCCGTTTTTATTATACCCAAAAATTCCTAATCTTTCATAGAAGCTTCTGCTTCTTCGTACACTTTGATTAAAAAAATATGGGATAGAGATAGGCCCCGCCTAGCCATATAGGAACGGAGCCTATGTGTAAAACAAATGAATCTACCCTCTTATGCTATAAAGGTAAAGTGCCTGGCTGAATGCCCTCCACTTGTACAGGTACACTAAACGGCGGCAAGTACGTGTCTTCTGTCTGGTCTGTTTCGTCAATTTGAGTTAAAACACCTTGGTCTACAAATGCCATTTGGATTGCTTCCTCTACATAATGGATTGCGATTACTTCAATTCCTTCTATATCCGCAAAGATCGTCTGCCAATTCTCCGCTGGAATGAAAACACGTTTAGCCCCTGCTTGACGAGCTGCTTCTACTTTAGCAACTACTCCGCCAACTGGCTTTACCTTACCATGGATACTAACCTCGCCTGTAACGGCCAATAAATTATCAATAAGTCTTTCTTTGATAGCCGAATAGATTGCGATTGCAATTGTTAAGCCTGCGGAAGGGCCATCCACGGGCACACCACCGGGAAAATTAATGTGTAAATCATAGTCATATGGCTGAATGCCTAGGCGGTGAAGAACAGTTAATACATTATCAATGGAGCCTTTCGCCATAGATTTACGGCGAATGGTTCGGCTCGGCCCCCCTAACTCCTCTTCCTCCACTAAACCAGTCAGAGTAAGTTTGCCTGCACCTTTAATAGGGGCTAATGAGGCCGTTACCTCCACTTCCATCACGGTGCCCATGTTAGGACCATAGACAGCCAGCCCGTTGATGACGCCAATTTGAGCTTGCTCATGTACTTGTTTTTCTTGACGAGGCGATTTTTGACTGCTATGTACCACCCATTCCACGTCCTGAGTGGTTACGATCTCACGTCCTTCTGTCATGCATATTCCTGCAGCTATCTGTAAAGTATTAATGGCTTCACGTCCATTGGTTGCATAACGCTCTATCACTGCAATCGCGTCATTCTCCACCTGAATTTGCATTTTTTTCATGGCCTTAGAAACAATACTTCCAATCTCATTAGGCTGTAGAGGCCGGAAAAATATCTCTAAACACCGCGAGCGCAAAGCGGGGGGAATTTCTTCAGGTGTACGTGTTGTAGCTCCGACTAAACGAAAATCAGCCGGCAGTCCATATTGAAAAATCTCATGGATATGGGCAGGTATCTGAGTGTTCTCTTCGCTGTAATAAGCGCTCTCCAGCATTACTTTTCGGTCTTCCAACACTTTTAGCAGTTTATTCATCTGTACTGTATGTAGCTCGCCTATTTCATCTAGAAATAAAATCCCTCCATGTGCCTTGGTAACGGCACCTGGCTTGGGTTGTGGGATACCAGCTTGCCCCATAGAGCCCGCTCCTTGATAAATTGGATCATGCACGGAACCAATTAGCGGATCAGCAATGCCGCGTTCATCAAACCTAGCAATAGTTGCATCAATTTCCACAAATTTAGCGTCCTGCTTAAAGGGGGAAAGCGAGCTTTTTTTGGCAGCTTCCAGCACGACACGGGCAGCAGCTGTCTTCCCTACCCCTGGGGGTCCATAAATAATAACATGCTGCGGGTTAGGCCCACATAACGCTGCTCGTAATGCTTTTAACCCGTCCTGCTGTCCAACGATATCTTCTAGCTTACTAGGTCGTGTTTTCTCAGATAATGGCTCAGTCAATGCGACCATTTTCATTTTACGTAAATGATCTACCTCTTTACGGGATTCTTTTTCCGTTGAAACCTTTGTTGTTCTTTGCATCTTTAACAGATTAAAAAAGTAGATGCCTATAATGATCCCAACGACAAGCTCAATAGCCCCTACTATGACCGTTGTATATTCCAATTCTATACCCTCCCAAGTAATGCTGGTAATACCTCCAAAACGATATAAAAGTAGTATTACCTAGTGCATGGGAGAGTAAACAGGATCATTACACAACCTTTTGGGTATCATGTAAGCTCTTATGAATCGAGCACCTCGTTTTTCATCTACATCCTTACATCCTTACATCCTTACATCCTTACATCCCTACATCTCTACATCCATCGAAATCTGGATCACTACCAGCCCTTAGCATAGAGTACACTTATTCTTTGACACAAAAAAAGGCGCTTGTTCCAAAGAACGAAGCACCTTTTTCTTATCATTTTCACCAACCAGGTGTTAGCCTGCTTGATCGAGAGTTTTTACGCTGATTGGATGATGTCGCCTTCTTTATTCTTTAGTTGTGGCTTTACCTTTTCGGTAACCACTTCCTCCGTAATTAGGCACTTCTCCACGTCCTCACGCGAAGGAAGCTCATACATCATATCCAGCATGATTTGTTCAATAATTGCACGTAGACCACGAGCACCAGTGTTACGCTTAATTGCTTCTTTTGCAATTTGAGTCAAAGCGCCTTCTGTAAACTCAAGCTCTACTCCATCTAGACTAAGTAGCTTTTGGTATTGTTTGATCAAAGCATTTTTTGGTTCTGTCAAAATTCGTACCAATGTCTCTTCGTCTAATGGCTCAAGTGTTGCATGTACCGGCAATCGACCTACAAATTCCGGTATCAAACCGAATTTGAGCAGGTCCTCAGGCAATACGTATTTTAGGTATTCGCCTTGTTTTAAGTCGGATTTAACACCTTCCACCATTTCAGAACCAAAACCGATTACTTTTTTACCAATACGGCGCTTGATAATTTGCTCGATGCCGTCAAATGCACCACCGCAAATGAACAAGATATTGGAGGTATCGATTTGGATAAATTCCTGATGGGGATGCTTGCGTCCACCTTGAGGTGGCACACTCGCTACTGTACCCTCTAGAATTTTCAACAATGCTTGTTGTACACCCTCACCTGATACATCGCGCGTGATAGAAGGGTTCTCGGATTTACGAGCAACTTTGTCAATCTCGTCAATATAGATAATCCCCTTCTCCGCTTTTTCTACATCATAATCAGCAGCTTGGATAAGCTTCAGCAAGATATTTTCAACATCTTCCCCAACATATCCAGCTTCAGTTAGCGATGTAGCATCAGCGATCGCAAACGGTACATTTAGGATGCGGGCTAGCGTTTGAGCTAACAACGTTTTACCGCTACCTGTTGGTCCAATTAGTACGATATTGGATTTGGATAATTCCACATCCTCAATCTTCGCACCTGAATTGATTCGTTTGTAATGATTATATACAGCAACAGCCAAGGATTTCTTAGCTTGATTTTGTCCAATAACATAATCATCTAGGATATTACGGATTTCCAATGGTTTTGGAATTTCCTTCATATCGATATCTTCATCGGTCCCTAGTTCTTCTTGTACGATCTCATTGCAAAGCTCAATGCACTCATCACAAATGTAAACACCTGGACCAGCTACAAGCTTGCGAACCTGCTCTTGAGACTTTCCGCAGAAAGAGCACTTTAATTGACCTTTATCGTCATTAAACTTGAACATGTTTTTCACCTCACGTCGATGATTTTTTCAGCCAAGCACAGGATGGCCCCTTAACGGCGTTCGATCACACTGTCAATTAACCCGTAGTTTTTCGCTTCCTCAGCAGACATGAAGTTATCGCGATCTGTATCGCGGTCAATCACTTCATAAGGTTGACCTGTTCTTTCTGCCAAAATCTCATTTAATTGACGCTTTGTTTTGATAATCCAGTCAGCGTGAATACGAATATCCTCCGCTTGACCACGAACACCACCCAGCGGTTGATGAATCATCACTTCACTGTTTGGTAATGCAAAACGCTTACCTTTCGCGCCTGCAGCCAAAAGTACCGCACCCATGCTGGCCGCCATGCCGATGCAAATCGTGGAAACGTCCGATTTGATAAATTGCATGGTGTCATAAATCGCCATGCCTGCGGTTACAGAACCGCCTGGAGAATTTATGTATAGGCTAATGTCTTTTCCTGGCTCTTCAGATTCAAGGAATAACAATTGCGCTACTACTGCATTTGCTATTTCATCATCAATCTCACTACCCAGGAATATGATACGGTCTTTTAACAGACGAGAATAAATATCGTACGCACGTTCTCCGCGGTTAGTTTGCTCTACGACCATAGGGATCAGCATAAGGGATGGCCTCCTTCACTAATTTCTGCTCTCTTTATCTGAGAAAACAAGGCACGAAAAAACGTTCGTGCCTTGCGCCCATATCTAAGGTTATGCAGTTTATTTGCTTTCTGCAACCAACAAATCTACAACTTTACGAGTCAAGATTTCGCGGAACAAACCAGCAAGCCCGTCTTGTGCAGCAAAGATTTTCTTAAGCTCGTCAGCAGGACGACCATACATCTTCGCATATTGCTCAAGCTCTTGATCCACATCTTCTTCTTTTGTTTCAAGGTTTTCTGTTTTCGCAATCGCTTCAAGAACTAATGCTGTGCGAACACGCAGCACTGCATCTTTACGCATTTGATCGCGAAGAGCAGATTCGTCTGTACCAGAGAATTGGTAGTACAACTCTAGGTTCATACCTTGCATTTGTAGGCGTTGCTCAAATTCTTTAACCATTTGATCAAGCTCTGACTCTACCATAACATCTGGAATATCGATCTCAGCGTTCTCCGTAGCTTTTAGAACCAATTGCTCGCGGATGTAGTTTTTCTTTTCCGCTTCAGCTTTTTCTTCTAATTTAGCTTTTAGATCAGCTTTGTATTCTTCCAAAGTGTCAAATTCGCTTACATCTTTTGCGAACTCATCATCCAACTCAGGTAGGTTTTTACGTTTTAAGCTGTTCAATTTCACTTTGAACATAGCTTCTTTACCTGCAAGGTTTGGAGAATGGTATTCTTCAGGGAAAGTAACCGTGATTTCTTTTTCTTCCCCGATTTTCATACCTACTACTTGCTCTTCAAAACCAGCGATGAATGTGCCAGTTCCAAGTTCCAAAGAGTAGTCTTCTGCTTTACCGCCTTCGAATGCAACTCCATCTTGGAATCCTTCGAAATCGATATTTGCAGAGTCGCCGTTTTCAGCTGGGCCTTCTTCAACTGTTACCAATTCAGCGTGACGAGTTTGCATACCTTTTAGTTCTTCTGCAACTTGTTCTTCGCCTACAGTGAAATCTTTCTCTTCTACAGAAAGACCTTTGTAGTCGCCTAGTTTTACTTCAGGCTTTACAGTAACAGTTGCTTTGAACACCAATTTTTGACCAGCTTCCATTTGTTCTACGTCAACTTCTGGACGATCAACAGGCTCGATACCTGTTTCACGAACAGCTTGTCCGTATGCCTGTGGAAGAATGATGTCCAATGCATCTTGGTACAAAGACTCAACGCCGAAGCGATTTTCGAACATTTTGCGAGGCACTTTACCTTTACGGAATCCAGGTACGTTTACTTTTTTTACTACCTTTTTAAATGCTTCATCCAGAGCAAGGTTTACTTGATCGGCATCAACCTCTACCGTCAAAACCCCCTGGTTATTCTCTAACTTTTCCCATTTTGCTACCACTTAAACTTCCCCTCCTAGATTAAATCCAGAAAACATTGCCTCACCCACACAGAAACAATCTATGTCATTAAGAAGCAATTTACCTGCCATTATAACCATTTCAGTATATCACATAACAAATAAATTTCAAGAAATCACCGTCGTACCAAAAATTGACCACCACGTTCAGAAATTTCTTGTCCTTGTCGATCGTAGAAGCGCACCTGTACCTTAATATGGAAATCATCAGTACCTATTTGTTCCAGAACAGCGTATGTAGGAGTTCTAAAACCGCGCGGCATCATCAAACTGCCCGGGTTAATGAACAAAATATCTCTCTCGACTTCACATACTGGAAAATGAGAATGTCCAAACAACACAACGTTCGCTCCAACTTCTTCGGCACGATAGTGCAACTTCATAAGTGAGCTTTTAACATCGTACAAATGTCCATGTGTTTGGTAAATGATTAAATCTTTCCAGCGTGTAACCCGATCTTTAGCAACTGGCTCAAAATCACAGTTTCCTTGTACGAGTTGCATTTTTGAAAATGGTGCTTGCTTCTGGTCGACACAGAAGTCTCCACAATGCAAAATGAAATCTGCTGGGTGACGATCCACTACTTCTTGTACCTCTTTGATTTGCCCATGTGTATCGCTGATGATGAGAATGCTCACGCCTATCTCCCCTTCAGTTTTTCTAGCAAATCCTTCATCGCCATGGCGCGATGACTAATCGTGTTCTTCTGTTCTGGTGATAACTCAGCCATGGTGCATAATTGACTTGGTACAAAAAAGACTGGATCATAACCAAAGCCGTTGGAACCAGATGGAGCGTGTGCGATAGCACCTTCGCAAGCCCCTGTCGCAATCACGGGCTCTTGTCCCGGTTCAACATAAGCGAGTGTACAACGGAATCGGGCTGTTCGCTCCTTCGTCGGAACATCTGCCAGTTTGGTTAATAGTTTTTGATAGTTTTCTTCATCTGTAGCCTGTTCTCCTGCAAACCGTGCAGAATAAACTCCTGGAGCACCATGTAAAGCATCCACCTCTAAACCAGAGTCATCGCCGATTGCCGGTAGTCCTAACACCTCTGAGATTGTTTTTGCTTTTTTGAGTGCATTGGCTTCAAAGGTTTCTCCATCTTCTTCCACTTCGGGTGCATCTGGAAATTCAGAAACACTGACTGCCTCCAGATTCAATACCTCAAACAATTTATTGAATTCGCGAACTTTTCCTTGATTTCTAGTGGCTAATACCACTTTTTTCTTTGCTGTTTGTTCACTCATGCTTGTCCCTCGCTTTCGTGATAAAAGCTACTTTACAATCCAATTTCTGTATTGCTTATGTATTACCCCACATTATAACGCAAGCATTGTAAAAATTCACCTTTCCTATGTAACCCTGGTAAATCTTAGACGCAGTTATCCTTTTTGATGTTTCATCCATGCCGTATTTTTACGTACATATCATGATAAAACCCGAACAACAGACATGTGAAGATATCCGCTTTCGGGTTTTACCACCTATGTAGGCCTATTGAGAGCTAGAAAGTTACGCTTTACTATGAAGCTTCACTTCTCCTAGCACTTCTTTTTGTAGTTCGATGAGGTCTTGAATCCCTTTTTGTCCCAATGCCAGTAATTGCATTAGCTCCTCCGTACTGAAAGGAGATTCTTCCCCCGTTCCTTGCAGCTCTACATATTTACCGGCGCCTGTCATAATAACATTCATATCAACAATTGCGGAAGAATCCTCTTTATAATTCAGGTCCAATACTGGTACTCCCTCTACTACACCTACGGAAGTAGCAGCTAAGAAATCCGTGATCGGTAATTCCTTCCAAGTACCAGCCGTTACTAATGTATTCATAGCATCCACCATCGCTACAAATGCACCCGTAATAGACGCAGTACGCGTACCTCCATCTGCTTGAATAACGTCACAATCCAACCAAATTGTGCGCTCTCCCATCGCCTCTAATTTTACAACCGAGCGTAGGGCGCGGCCAATCAGACGTTGAATCTCCATCGTACGTCCTCCGACCTTGCCTCTGGAGGATTCTCGGGCATTTCGTGTTTCTGTGGCACGCGGTAGCATAGAGTATTCAGCTGTAATCCAGCCTTTTCCACCGTTCCGCATAAACGGAGGTACTTTTTCTTCTAACGTCGCTGTACAAATTACCTTGGTATCGCCTACCTCAATCAAGCAAGAACCCTCTGCATGCTTAATGTAATTGCGGGTAATTTTAACGGGACGCAATTGATCGCTCGAACGTCCATCCAATCTCATAAAAGACCTCCTACATATTTTCAAATTCGTTATTATGTCGCTGTGCTTGTTTACTATTGTCTGTGGAATGGTAACGTTTAATCACAAAGCCTTCAACTAGTATACCAAGGCACACCATGAACTGCTAGTTTTTCAAACTGATTCTTGCAAGGACGTGTTCATTTTATCAGAAAACACCGCGAATCATACTAAATAACCACCTCTGAAGGCTGTAGACCATATAGACATGTACTATAAATAAACATCCACGCCCCTAGACGTGGATGTTAGCTTACAATTCAAAGGCATTAATTTGAAGCGGTCTTGATACAGGCTGGTCAAATTTCATTGAACCTGCTTGCGTTAACGGTTTTCCCTCTACCTGAACCTGCACCTTCTTTATACCAGTATTCTCTGTTAAGGACAGCACGAGTGATTCCATCGCTTCAGGGTTTGCTTCTTTTCCCTTATCATACTTTAAAATATCGTTGCTTAAATTAACAACCACCGTATCTTTTTGTTGCTCAACGCCAAGTACCTTTGTAGTTCGCAGTAAGGAGCTAAATAATGGTGAGCCTTCTTTCGGCCCTTTTATCAGCTCTTCTACAACCGCTTTCGACATATCCTGCGTCTCTGGAATCAAGCGTGTCACCGGTACAAAATAGGTTCGTTTATCATCTAGCTGACTTTGAAAATAAATCGTTACCGCAGAAGTTCTGCCAGGATGCGCCCCTTCAACCAGTTCCGTATTAATGCCCTGTTGACGGTTTAACAATGAGATTGGTGTACCATTTGCCGGCATCTCGCTTAACGGTTGCCCGTTTACCCAAATCGCAATGTCCTTCACCGTATCAAATTCTGTCATAGAACGAGTAATTGCATCGAGAATTTTTTGTTCGTCGACCGCTTTATAATTTTTAAACTCAGATGAGAATTCTATTGTTGCTTTTCCTTCTTTAATAGACATCCCTAGAATTTTCGTGCCTTCGGGTAACAGAGCCTCAAATCCCTGCGGCTTCAGCGTCTCCACAGGACCTCCCTTTACCATATAGCTTAGCACTTGTTTAGCGGGTCCTTCTGCTTTGGGTAAAATCAAGGAGACTGGGACGACAAAACCATTGGTATCTTGCAGATAAACAGTACGCTTTGTCGTTTGGGTAACCGCTCCCTGCGTCTCTTCTCCCGTCTGTTCTTCCGTTATCTGTAATGGATTAGGATCTGCACCTGTAATGGATGGAGTCTGTATAGGGACACTCGTTTCTTTTGATGGACCAAACAGCCCACATCCTGTCATGAGTATCGCACTTAGCCCAACAACCGCTGTCATTTTACCGATAGGTCTTTTTTTCATCCCATATCCTCCTCGTTGACACTTTGTACTACCATGTATACGAGCAGGGCTTGGGTTTATTCCTCTAGAGTAAAAGAAATCTCCAGCAAGCCATCTTAGACTGTCCTCTCTTTAGAAGCCATGTTTATACTCATGATAATAATCGCAGCAAGTGACAGGATAACAGCCACTGCAAATGGAGCTTGTGGAGCTAGCGCGTGACCAATTACTCCTGATAATAAGGGAGCTAGCGCTGCTCCTAGCCAGCGTACAAAGTTATACACGCCAGAAGTAATTGCTCGTTCATATGGAGAGATTTCCATAACATAGCTTGAATATAGAGCATTATTTAACCCAAGTACTAGGCCTGAGACGATAATCAGTATTATTTTAGCCGTACTGCTAGGAATAGCAAATAAGCCGAGTAAAATAATCACTAAAGCAAGTAATCCATAGCGTATCAACACTTTATAAGGAAGTCGCGCTTCTAGCTTATGGGAAAGAACCGCCGATCCATACGCCAGCATTAATCCCCATCCAAAGAACACAAAACCTAATTGGATAGCAGTTAAGTGTAAGATGAGTGGCGAGTATGCCAAAATAACAAAGAAACAATAATAATACAACATGCCAGACAAAGCACCTTGCATAAATGGTCTGTAGGTTAAGAGACTGAGAAGTTCTTTTAGACCCGCTGTTTGGCGTTCTTGTTTTTTGGATGGTTCATGAACAAAGAAAATGACAAGAAGCAATGCACAAAAAATAAAGAAAGAAGTAGCGAAAAAAGGATAATTCCATGCAAATCCACCTAAAAGTCCACCTACTAAGGGACCTCCTGCCATACCTAGCCCAATGGCCGCTTCATACATTCCAACTGCGCCACTAACCTCATCAGATAGGGCAATCAATAACGTCATCGCTGTGGCAAAAAACATGGAGTTTCCCAATCCCCATCCTGCGCGAAACCAAGATAATCCTACAATAGATGAGGACATAGCGCATAACAATGAAAAAACAGTAACTATCGCTAGCCCGATCATCATTAATTTTTTATCCCCTAAACGCACAGCTAAAATACCGGATGGCAGCATCATAATCGCCATGGTAAATATATAAGCAGTAAATAACATCTCTACTTGCCAATGTGTCGCATGGATTTGTTCAGCAATGACTGGAAGTATAGGATCAACTACTCCTATTCCCATAAATGCAAAAAAAGTGGCTAGCACCGTAATGATCCGTGCACGTTTTCGATTAATTGGTTTAAGCTGCATCTTTACCATACACCCCTATTTTTTTAATCCTTGTTCCTGCATTAAGTTGCATATACATCTTTCGTGGAATTTATGTTATCTACTTGTCTTTCTGCCGGAGCTTCTCTATTTTGAGAAGCATGTGCTGAAGGTCTTGACGAAAAGACTCCATACGTTTCAATTTTTCCGTTAACATATCCACCTGCGCCTCTAGTAGTGTGTGGAGTCGATCAGCATGGACTGATGCTTGCACATCTTCATTTTCATACGCTCGCTCCATCTCTTCCTTTAAACTGATAAAATGTTGAAGCTCTGTTAAAGAAAAACCGAGTACCTCACGTGCTTCCAAAATTTTTTTGATATCACGTATATCGTCAGAGGAATACAGCCGAATTTTACCTTCTGTACGAATTGGAGGTTTAATTAAACCTATTTCCTCGTAATAACGTAATGTTCGTTTCGTTACTCCAATCTGCTTGGTTACCTCATCAATTTTAAAGAACGTCATGGTATCTCCTCCTCTCAAATAGTTTGATATACAACTATATGAACAAGTAACAATTTACGTTAACGTAAGCTTTTTGTCAAGAGAGACAGAACTTTTTTAAAAAATATCGATAACATAAAAAGTCAGTTCTCTGTATTTCAAGAACTGACTCGTTACACGAACGGATTATCGCCTATCCAGAATTTCTAAAATAATGGAGCCACATGCTCAAGCACCTGCTGCTGTACATTCAACGGGCACTCTAGCCACTCTTCGCCAATTTGCTGGAATACCTGTTTACTGCCACTTGTATAAAACAAATGGTGCTTGGGCTCGATTTCTTGTTGCTCATTCAATAGCCCCTGCATAGACAGCATTGCACTGAGCTCACGCGCCGTTTCTTCTGCAGAATTAATCAAGGTAATGCTATCTCCCATTGCCTCCTGAATGAGTGGAGCAAGCAAAGGATAATGGGTACAGCCCAAAATCAATGTATCCAGTTCTTCATGACGGAAAGGCTCTAAGGTCTTGGTTACGATTTGTCGGGCTTCTTCTGTATGTAGGCGCTGTTGTTCAACTAATGGAACAAACGCCGGACATGCCATGCCCACTGTGTACAGCTCTGGATTAATACGACGCATCGCTTGTAGGTAAGCCCCTGTACGAATCGTCATTTCTGTACCAATAACTCCAATACGCCCCGTACGAGATGCCGAAATGGCAGCACGTGCTCCTGGTTCAATTACACCGATAACGGGCGAATTCATTCGTTCCTTCGCTTCATGCAACACCACCGATGCAGCCGTATTACAAGCGATTACCAGCGCCTTTAGTTGAAATTGAGAAACAAATTGAATCATTTGATTCGTATATGTGCGAATTTCTTCGGAATCGCGTGAACCATATGGACAACGGGCATTGTCGCCAAAATAGACAATCTTTTCACGCGGTAATTGCCGCATTACTTCTTTTACTACGGTCAATCCACCCACTCCTGAATCTATAATCCCGATGGTTTCTTTTCCATTCATTGATGTTAGCTCCTTTGAAGTCAGAGTCCCTTTTCTACCATATGCTGTTCCCTGATCCTATGTAAAGACAAAGAGGATGAACCAGCTAAAAAATTTTGAACCTGTAGGCATTTATCATCATAAAGTATACAGCAGGAAAGTTGAAGGAGGAATTACCTTGAACCACCAAATACAGCATCTCCTAGATTGGAGCGAATGGGGTCGGCAATGGGTCGATTACCTGCGTCAAAATCCTCATTGTGCTGAGATGAAGCGGGATTTGCACAAATTCCATGTGGCCTTTAGTGAAGTAGGGCGCAAAGCCAACTATTACCAGGATAAAGAGGATCGCGAGGAACAAATTTCGAAATTAGCCTCCCAAGCTGAAGACATTCAGCGGCACTTCCATGACCTACTCCGTCTCGTCCAAAATCGAAAAACAGAGGAAGAGAACAAAGAGCAAGAAAAGCAAGCCAACTCGAACAAAAGAGGTCGCTTTCAACGGCATCCTAGAGTAGAGCAACCCGCGCCACCAGCTATCGTTCCGGTGGTGTCAGAAGCAAATTTTTCTAATACAGCCGTTCCGATTGGTGGTCATACCCTTCCACCCCTTCCCTATTCTTATGATGCCTTAGAACCATACATTGATGAAGAAACAATGCGCATTCACCATGATATACTACATCGCAATTATGTGAACAACTTAAACAAAGCTGAAAAAATGATGGCTCAAGCTCGCGAAACAGGAAATTTTGAGCTGATTAAGTTCTGGGAAGGAGAGGCAGCCTTTAATGGTGCAGGGCACTACCTGCATACCATTTTTTGGTTTGTTATGCGTCCAGATGGTGGCGGTATGCCAACCGGAGAACTAGCTTCCCATATTAATAGCTATTTCGGTTCCTTTGATAAATTTAAGCAACATTTCTCACAGGCTGCTGAAAAAGTAGAAGGCGGCGGCTGGGCTATTCTTGTTTGGTCTCCGCGCTCTCACCGCTTAGAAATTTTACAAGCGGAAAAACACCAAAATTTATCGCAGTGGGATGTAGTTCCATTACTAGTCTTAGATGTATGGGAGCATGCCTACTTCCTCTCCTACCGCAGCCAAAGAGCTGATTATATCAAAGCATGGTGGAACATTGTCAACTGGGAAGAGGTAGAAAATCGCTTCCGTCAAGCAAGCCGTTTACGCTGGAAACCATTCTAAGCTGTATGGCTGTACTCTACTGTCTATGATAATACTCCCCAGCCCTTGAGAAAAACATATCAAATGCATGAGAAATATATGACATATTCAAAATAACCGGTAATATGGGGATGATTCTGCCAAGTATGCAAAAAGAGCATGCGAGTGAGGATGACCCGCTTGCTCTTTTACCATCTTTCATTTTATTCGCGTAAAATAGAGATAGATATCTGGAATCTAACATGATTCTTTGTAGAGTGGGCAAGCTCTTCCGTATTGTTTTCTATCGTTCTTTTCTCCTGAATTGGTTTTCTTTTCGTTGATTTTTAGGTTTGGAAAAAGTAAAATTTGGCAAATATAGGAGCAAACAAAAAATTTTATCCTTTGTTTTGTCCCTTTTCGAAAAAAAAGGTGATTTTTTAAGGGTTTCTATGCTTTTTTACTGTTCTAATAAAGGATTTTTTGGTATGATGAGTAGTAGTTTTTTAAAGAAAAGAGGTAAGAAAATGAACAAGACAGAATTGATTGCAAAAGTAGCTGAAACAGCTGAATTAACAAAAAAAGATGCTGGACAAGTGGTTGACGCCGTATTCGAAGCAATCACTGGCGCACTAAAAGGTGGAGAAAAAGTTCAATTGATGGGCTTTGGTACTTTCGAAGTACGCGAACGCGCTGCTCGTAAAGGACGCAATCCTCAATCTGGCGAAGAAATCGAAATCCCAGCAAGCAAGCTACCAGCTTTCAAAGCAGGTAAAGAACTAAAAGAAGCTGTTAAGTAATCATTCTTCCTACATAAGAAGAGACAAATAAGGCTAGCAAATGACCAAAGGTTGTTTGCTAGCCTTTTTCTAATGAAATAACAATTAAATGGCTCCCTGCCGATGAAATGCCCATCTGCACGCTATCCTCTATGTTCTTTGCCCGTTAATTTTTCGTTACGAGCAGTAGTTCCTTTTCCTTGATACCTATTCGTTCTGCATAGCCACACCATTCTTGTACGGTTCTAGGCGCTGTCCACGTTGCACGCTGCTCCTCATTTAAAAGTGGCTGGATACTTTCCCAGACGCTATAGAGCAGAGGAACCCCAAGCTGCACTTGGCTTAAAAGCTCTCTTTGACAAAAAACCTCTTGAGGAGTTCCTTCTAAAAGAAGCGAGCCTCTATGCATAACGAAGACCCAATCGGCCCAAGCATAAGCAAGCTCCAAATCATGTGTAGACATAACAACGGTCGTACCCTGCTGATAAATTTGTTCCAATTGCGTCAGAAATAGCTGTGTATGATAGCTATCCAGATAAGCTGTTGGCTCATCAAGCAGGAGTAATTCCGGTTGCAATACAACAACTCCAGCTAAAGTGACTAGCTTTTTTTGTCCTAAGCTTAACTGGTGTAATGGTAGATGTAACCACTCTTTTATTTGAAAAGCTTCTGCTGTGGCCAATACACGCTCGCGAACCTGATCAGTAGATAGACCTTGATTACATAAGCCATAGGAGAGATCCTCTGCCACCGTAGCCGCCAATAATTGATGCTCTGGGTCTTGCATCACCAATCCTACTTTGCTGCGTAGCTCTTGTAAAAATCGGCGATCATAGCGGTATGGTTCTCCCTTGTAGTACAACTTTCCTTCTGTTGGGCGGTAAATACCATTTGCCTGCAAAAACAACGTAGATTTCCCCGAGCCATTATGGCCGAGAAGTACGATCTTTTTACCTTTTGGGATACGTAAATTGATTTCCTTTAGAGCGAGGCTATTTGTCTTGTGTTCGTAGGCGTAACTTACTTTTTCCAGACTGATCAAGGTTTCCACAAGAGCCACGCCCCCTTCCTGGTAGTAAAGAAACTTGGCGATTGCCAAGTCTCTCAGGTTATCGGTTCTTATCTCTTATAAAAGGGAGTGCCAAAAGATCAGTGCTGCACAGCAAGCTCCCCCCATCGCAGCTTCGATGAGATAACGCTTTATATATCTCTCTTTTTCCATGGTAACCACTTGCAGATTTCCATCGAATCCACGCGCTAGTAAACCATGGTTTAACTGCTGATACCGTTGCATACTTTTAGCAAACAACAAGCTGACTAGTCGGCCCATGTCCTTCAATTGGGCTGAAAAACTTCCATGCCCACCGCGTGCTTTTTGCGCAATCCATAAATCATGTGCCGTTTGGAAAAATACAAATAAAAATCGATACATCAACATAATAAGTTCAACAATGATGGGAGGCACTCGTAATGCGCGTAATACGTCAAGCAATTGAACTAAAGGGGTCGTTAGCAGCAAAAAAGCAAAACAAGCACTAGCACCCAATGTGCGGGTAAACAGCTTACCGATCACAAACAAATTACGTTGATCAATATAGACATACCAATCACCTATGGTAAGTAAATGCCAGCTCGATTCTAGCCCGATGCTGACTGAACCTGACAAGCGCTGTACGTCGATTAGCAGGGCAGGTGTACTGCTAATGAAAAACAAGCAGGCTACCCCGATAAAAACAAGATAGCTACGCAAGGGAACACTAGCATACCCTACAATCCAGATACTCATCCAAATAAAAATGCCAATTTGAATTTCCATATCTGCACATAAGGCAAGAACAAGCATTCCTGCCGCAAAACCAGCTTTGAAGCGAGCAGATACATCACGCAGTCGATTTTGATACGCTATTCGGTCTATCCAAAGATTCATTCTTGTACTTCGTGTGTCGTTTCATTTTTTTTACGACCTTTAAAAAATCCAATTGCGTAACCAATCACACCCGCTCCCAAAGCTGCCTGAACTGCGAACAACAAGCTCTCTGTTTCAGAGCCTGGCACTTCCATTAACGGCTGAAACCATGGTTCATATTCTGGGGCCAGCTCCTGGATTGCTTCTTCCGCTTGGCCATCTGCTCCACCAAATTCAGAGTTCTTGATCAACATCAGTGGAATGACCGCGATCACTACCACAAGGGCAAGTAACAACAAGTTTTTCCATTTGGCTACTCTTTTCATTATTTGGCACCTCCCCGCAAGCTAAGCAACATCTGCAATTCTTGACGGTTATATGCGCTAATCCAGTTCCAAACAACTACAGTAAGTAAACCCTCACAAATAGCTAACGGAATCTGAGTGACTGCAAAAATGGTTCCAAACTTCATGAACGCAGCAGCAAAACCACCGGAGGCCGCTGGAAAAGCTAATGCTAATTGAACAGATGTCGTGATATAAGTAGCTAAATCAGCCAAAGCAGCAGCGAAGAAAATGCTGACTCCTTGCTTTACCTGCATACCGCTTAAAAGACGATAAATCCCATAGCCTACAAACGGCCCTACAACTGCCATAGAAAAAGCATTGGCTCCGAGTGTGGTTAATCCTCCATGGGCAAGTAAAATCGCTTGAAATAAAAGGACAATACTACCTAACACACTCATAATTTGTGGTCCGAATAGCACTGCTCCAAGTCCTGTACCTGTAGGATGCGAGCTACTACCTGTAACAGACGGAATTTTAAGCGCCGACAATACAAAGCTGAACGCACCAGCCAACGCTAGTAACAGCTTCAATTGTGGTTTATCATTCGTCAAACGTATTAAAGAGCGAAGTCCCCAGACAAAGAATGGTACAAACACTACCCACCAAAAGATCGCCCAGCCGAAAGGTAAAAAACCTTCTGCAATATGCATCGCGTAGGCACTTTCGGGCGAGTTCACTAGAAAATACAGAGCAAACACAGGAAGTAACCATAACAAACGACTACTTGCAACCCATTTTCGATTCATTTTCATCATCCTTTGGAAATTAATTAGTATCCTTCTTTTGAAACCATGCTTCAAGATGACTAATATTTAAGTGACTTTCCACGTGATGTGCTAATTGATCATAAGCTTTTTCGCGTCTCATCTGCTCGGTGACTACCTCTTCTGTAAAGATCGGTAACCCTTTTTCCTGACGCAACAGATTAATAAGCTGTCTGGTAAGATGTCGATTGTGGAAAATCCCATGCAGGTACGTTCCACTAGCTCTTCCATCTTTCGAAATGGCACCATCCTGTTTTCCATCCTGTAAGATAATGAAAGGAGAACCGGAGTGATCAGTCATACAGGTCTCTCCTAGATGGATTTCATATCCTGTTACCTCTGTCAACGAATTCTGATTGTCCTTTGTTGGTTCCATAGTGTACTCTTGCTGCTGGCCTGCTTTCTCACTCGACAATCCCAGCATTTCCTGCGCCTTTGGATGTAGCTCTCCTGTGACCTGCACAGTTCGTTTCTCCTGACAAAATGTGGTTTCAACAGGTAGAAAGCCTAGCCCAGCACGCTCTTGTACTGTTCCGTCTCCTTCTACACCGTCAGGGTCGAGTAACTTCTCGCCCAGCATTTGAAAGCCTCCACAAATGCCAAACAATCTTGTACCTGAGCGATGCAACTGGCGCAGGGCATCTACAAGCCCTTCCTGTTCAAGCCATGCCAGGTCGTCCAAGGTATTTTTTGTACCTGGAATAATAACCAGATCAGGGTTTCCTAGCTCATGTCGGTTACGTACATATCGCACGCCTGTTTCTGGTTCATCAAACAACGGATCAAAATCAGTAAAGTTCGAAATACGTGGCAAACGAAGAATTGCAATATCAATAGGGAATTCAGCTAATTGAGGTTGTTTAAAGCGAAGTGATGACAGTGCTAGCGAATCCTCCGCCTCAATTTCAACAGCCATATAGGGCAAAACAGCCAAAACAGGTATTCCCGTTCTTTTTTCCAGCCATTCCACTCCATCGTCTAACAAATCGCGTCTTCCTCTGAATTTATTAATGATAAATCCCTTAATTCTTGCCCGTTCTTCATCGTCGAGTAGCTCCAGAGTCCCTATAATAGAGGCAAATACTCCACCGCGTTCAATATCTGCCACTAAAATTACATCGGCATCCGCTAAATGAGCCATCCGCATGTTAGCAATATCTCGATCTTTCAGATTTATCTCTGCTGGACTTCCCGCGCCCTCTAAAATGAGAACATCGTACTCATTTTGTAGACGTTCTAAGGCTTCCTTTACAATTGGCATAGCTTGTTCTACATAACTTTCTCGATACTCTCTTGCATCCATATCAGCGTAACGCTTTCCATGTACAATGATTTCGGCAACCATATCCTGCTTTGGTTTTAACAGAATTGGATTCATGTCTGTAGTGGCTATTGTTCGTGCTGCTTCTGCCTGTACGCCCTGAGCACGTCCGATTTCCTTCCCATCTTTTGTTACATAGGAATTAAGCGCCATATTCTGTGATTTAAACGGTGCTACCCGATATCCTCGATTGGCAAAGATACGGCACAAAGCTGTACAAATTAAACTTTTCCCTACATCTGAGGCTGTGCCGACTACCATGATGGCTTTTCCTTGCATGTAAGCACTTCCTCTCTAAAATTCCAAACCTTTTACTGCCGGAATTCCTTCATTATAATAGTGCTTAGACGGCTCAATGGTAGAGACCAAATCTGCTAGTTCGATCAGTTCCGTTTTCGCACTGCGACCTGTGATTACCAAATGCATATTGGTTGGGCGATTTTTGATCGCTTCTACTATCTCTGCTAGTGGGAGAACATCTTCAATCGGAAATGTAGAAATTGCTAACGCATTATTTAATTCATCTAATACTAATAAATCAATAGTTGGGTCGCTCAGTTTCTCTTTCGTCAATGACCATGCTTTTTTTAAAGCCTCACGATGCTCTTCTGGGGTTTTGGTCCAAGTAAATCCGATTCCTAGCTGTTGCATCTCCATTCCTAATTTACGCATGGATAATGACTCACCATAGGATCGCTGCGGGGACTTGATAAATTGTAAAAACGTCACTTTCATCCCCCGTCCCAAGGCGCGCAGACTAACACCCAAAGCCGCTGTTGTTTTCCCTTTACCATCACCGGTATACATTAAAAACAAACCACGTCGCTCGGCTCTTTCTTTTGGACTGTCCTTTTGTTGTAATTCATCAAGAGATTCCACTGGAACCGCTACAGTAGATCCATTTTCATTTTGCTCTTGGCTGTGTGCCTGTCCTTGATTCACGTCATTTCGATGTGACATGCTTTGCTTCCCTCCTGATGATTCACTTTTAACCTTTTTACAGTGGGCAAGTCCTTTACAATGTAATAAGACTGACTTAATGAAAAGCTTTGTTCACTGCTGATCTATGCACTGCATACTCCCTGCATGAATCTAGCCAACGCTTAATCATTCCCGGATGAGAAGCAAAATGCAAGTGTGTATAGCCGGCCAACAAGCTGCCTTTGGCGTAGCCTTCCTTTTTCACGCCTCGCATTCCCTTTACCTGATAAGCATGATTCTCAGTAGTCTCCTCCGTTATTTTGGAGTAGTGGAACTCATGCCCGCGAGCAGTTTCACCTGCTAAAAGTAACAGAGAATCCCGTTCAGCTAGCGCTTCTCGATAACCCAGTGCAGCCAACTTCTGTTGCATCTCTACTTGATAAGGGATGGCGCCTACCATCTCATGCTGTTGTCCTGCACGATCTGTGATCGACTGGCATAGATACATGAACCCACCACATTCTGCAAAAGTAGGTAATCCAGCTTCTATCATGCTATGCAAGGTTTGCCGTTCTTTCGTCCATTGCGACAAGCGTTCAGCAAATTCTTCTGGAAAGCCGCCACCAATATACAGGCCATCAGCATCCATAGGGGGAAGCTCCCCATGTAACGGGCTAAAATAACAGAGCTCGGCTCCATACGCTTCTAGTAGCTCTAAATTTTCCTGATAATAAAAGTTAAATGCTTCATCCTTTGCCACAGCTAATTTCACTGGGGATAGATCAGATGATGTAGGAGATGGACCAGCTAACAATTTTTCTGTAGGCTCTGCTAGGGCTGGTGCGCCATTTGCCAGTGCCAGTAATAGATCTAAATCAACTGTCGCTTCGATTTTCTCGGCTAACAGATCAAACCAAGGTTCCATCTCCCCGCGCTCAATCGCTGGAATTAGCCCGAGATGTCGCTCAGGCACCTTCAAGGACGGATCGTTAGGTAAATATCCAATAACGGGTATATTGCACATTTGCTCAACAGCCGCTTTTACTAGCTTAAAATGATTCGCGCTACCACATCGGTTTGCAATGACACCGGCGATTTTTACAGATGGTTCCAATTCTTGAAACCCTTTGACAATCGCCGCCGCACTACGAGCCATAGCTTTAACATCAAGAACAAGGATGACCGGAGCCTGTAATAATAGACTTATTTCGGCTGTACTTCCTTGATTGCTAAGTGGATCTTTACCGTCGTAAAAACCCATGACCCCTTCAATCAAGCTGATATCCGCTGACTGGCTGCCACGCAGAAACACCTCATGCATGACCTGCGGCGGCATCATCCATGTATCGAGATTACGAGATATTCTGCCAGTTGCAGCCGTATGGTACGTAGGGTCAATGTAGTCAGGACCAACCTTAAATCCTTGGGCCTGGAGCCCGCGCTTGCGCAAGGCCGCCATTAATCCGATCGATAATGTTGTTTTCCCTGCGCCGCTACTGGTTCCTCCCAATACGATTCGTGGACATTCATAAGTCTGTTCCTTACTCTCCATGTAAAATACCTCCTCCGTTAACCAAAGCGATGGACAAGGTTACATTTCCGCTTTTTTGTTTCGCTAAGTGGGGAGCCTCTGCCTTAGCGGAGCGTAATGCGGCAGGCTCACTGACACCATAGGCACCCGTAAATTTATACACTGTTTCCGAACGTTCTGTCATTGGCATCTCGTTTAATTGCTCTGGTGTATAGGCGATTAACTTCCAGCCATATTTTTGACAAACAGCTAAAAGTCCTTCTTCGTCCTGCTTTAATGTAATGGTTGCGATATTGCGTACGCTTTTAACCGAAAGACCCTGTTGCTCTAAGGTTTGTAAAATGACTTGTTCGATTTCCTCCGCAGATGTCCCACGATTGCAACCAATGCCAAGTACAATGGTTTTTGGACGATAGACAACTCCATTTTCTAAAAAGCGGGTCTGCTCTTCTGCTGTTAATACACGTGGCGTAATGACCAAAGCTGCCTGAAAGGTATCATTCCAAGCCTCAGCCATGGAATGATACACTTGAAAATGCCCCGGCAGTGGCTTATCTGGATAAGGCCACCAGCCGCTTTCCCCTGCTTCTTGAATAATGGCTACCTTTTCTTCATTGACCACACTAGCACTTACGGGAGTTACCTTTTCAAAGCTATCTAACTCCCAGCCAAAGCCACGTCCAAACAAATCTACAGGAATCGTTTTTTGCACATCTGATGCCGTAGTAATCACTGGATTGGCATCTAGTAATCTCGCAATCTCACGAGTTAGCTCATTCGCTCCGCCAAGGTGTCCTGATAATACGCTGATGACATTCTCTCCTCGGTCATCTACGACTACAACACCTGGATCTACTTTTTTATCCTGCAATACCGGAGCCATCATTCGGACAACAGCTCCGAGCGAGATGAAAAAGATGAGACCGTTATATTTCTTAAAAAAGTCAGCAAACAATAGACGTACAGAGCCTGTAAACGTACGAATATCTCGCTCTTGCTCATCTCCTACCATGAATTTTTCCATGTAGTATAAATGTGAACCAGGTAACACCTGATGCAAGTGACGAGCTTTCTCTACCCCATGCTTGGTAATCGCAACTATGGCGTATGGTAGTTGCTCCGGATTTTGTACGATCTCGCTTGGGGTACGTCCAGCAGGTACGGGGGTATTTACCTCGACTCCTGTCTGCCTTCCTACTCCTGTACCCTCACTCATCCGTTAGTCACTCCTTTACGGAATCGATGCGTAAAGGTCTTATCATATAGCTTGGAGCGATGCTCAGAGGAATCATGAAGCATTGGATCAAGTGCCCAGCCAGCTAAAATCATGGCATGACTACGAATTCCATTTGCCGCCATATCTTTGTCCAAATGCTCAAGCGTTGTACGAACAATTTTTTGATCCGGCCATGATGCTCTTTGCACAACCGCTACAGGGGTTTGTTCACTCCAGCCAGCTTCAACCAGCTCACGAACAACCTTTTTGGTCAGCGTAGCACTTAAATATAGTGCAATTGTACAGTGGTGACTAGCTAAATCCTTAAGCTGCTCTCGATCTGGTACAGGTGTGCGTCCCTCTGCTCGTGTTAAAATCAGTGTTTGTGTTAATTCAGGAACGGTTAGCTCTGCTTGTAGTGCTGCCGCCGCTGCAAATACAGAACTTACTCCCGGAACGATGGTAAAGGAAACCTCCGCCTTTTTCATGATCACCATTTGTTCCAAAATGGCTCCGTACACTGCCGGATCACCTGTATGAACGCGAGCAACGCTTTTTCCTGCCCGAACTCGCTCAATCATGATTTCTACCATTTCATCAAGCGCAAGTCCCGCGCTTTTGATTACTTCTGCTTCGGGTTTAGCACGAGCAATTAATTCATCGTTTACTAAAGAGTCGGTATAAATTACTACATCTGCCTTTTGAAGAATATTTAAGCCTTTTACAGTGATTAGGTCTGGATCGCCTGGTCCAGCTCCTACAATATAAACCATAGGCTCAAGCCCTGTATTTGTCATTTGTTCGCTAGGTTTGTTCATGTCATTCATCCCTTCCGTACTACCATTAGTGTAAGATACTCAAGCTCTTTCCCTTTTAACTGGCGAACGTCCTTCCAGATCGTCTCTTCACCAGATGTCACCTTGGTAATTACAGACGCACAGTCTGCCATACCTAGCTCCTCTAGCAAGCCAATCATCATATCTAACACCTTAGCTACTTTCAAGAAAATGACAGTATCATGATGCTCCAAAACTCTACGCATAGATTCTCGATCTTCCGTTGCCGGTATGATACCAACCTGCTCATCTCCATCAGCCAATGGAATGTTTAATTGGGCAGCCGCTCCCAGCACTGAGGAAATACCTGGAACTGATACCACTGGCACTTCTGGATGCAATTGATTCATTAGACGAGCCATATGAATAAACGTACTATATAAATTTGGATCTCCCTCTGTTACAAATACAACATCTTTTCCTTGAGAAAGCTTCTCCCAAACCTGAGCTACTGTCTGAGCCCATTGTTTCTTTAGAACGTTTTCCTCTTTCGTCATCGGGAACACTAATCCTAACAGATCTTTTGCAAGACCATCCGTATACTGCTCCACGATCGTTAGCGCATAGCTTTTGCCGCCTTTACGCTTTTTAGGATACGCGATGACATCCGCTTCCTTCATCAGACGGAACGCTTTGACTGTGATAAGCTCAGGGTCCCCAGGTCCAATTCCAATTCCATATAAAGTCCCAACAGAGGTATTCACCGGATTATTTGTCAGTGTATTTTCATGATTTTCAAGAGTTGTATTAGTCATGTTGCTCATCTTTATTCTCCTCCTTGGCTTTGTGTTTAGCAGTTATGATATAGACAGGATTTAACCCTTCAAGTCGGGTTAAATGCAAAATTGGTTTACTGCGCGACACCTGCAGCATAGTGACTGATACGTCAAACCCCGCCGCTTTGCATGCCTGCATTGCATCTGCTAAATTTTCGATGGTAACAGCATTGATTACTACACGCCCACCTGGACGCAGGCGCTTAGCAAATAACTGGACTAGCTCTGTCAGCTCGCCACCGCTTCCCCCAACAAAGATCGCATCTGGATCAGGGAATTCATCCAATCCAACAGGGGCCTTCGCATTGATAAATGTGATATCCGTACGAAACTTGTGCATATTCGCGCGAGCATTTTCTAAATCTGGCTCATTCTTTTCTACAGCATACACAGCTCCCAAAGGGGCTAGCTTCGCTGCTTCGATCGCTACCGAACCAGTCGCTGTTCCGATATCCCAGACGATGCTGTCAGGTTTTATCTGCAACTCAGCAAGGCTTGCTACCCGCACTTCTTTTTTCGTAATGAGTCCCTTATCTGGTTTACGTTGAGCAAACTCTTCATCAGGAATGCCCAATGTCCAATTCACAGGTGAGGCATTCTCTTTTCTTTTGAGAATCATGACATTTAAAGGGTCGCACTCTGTCTCTGCCAATTCCACAAGCGTAAACCACCGACAACGTTCTTCTTTATTTCCTAACCGCTCCGCTACAAACGCTTCATATTCATCCATACCAAAACGCAGTAAATACTGAGCTACTTTTGCCGGAGTATTTTCCTTATCCGTTAATAGAGCCACCTTAGACTTGCCATTCACACGTTGTGCTAATCCAAGCATTGGGCGACCGTGTACACTGTCAATATGAGCATCTTGCCAAGCTTCCTTCATTTTGCTAAAAGCAAGCTGTAAGCTACTCAAATGCGGTACCACTTGCACGACATCACGACCGAGTTTGCGGGTGAGCAAACCTCCAATCCCATAAAACAATGGATCTCCAGAAGCAAGCACAACAACCTCTTTACCTGCTGCTACCGCTTGTTTTATTTCGCCAATTGCCGCTAGCACACCACTTTTCAAAGCAAAGCGCTCACAGTCAAGGTCTGGGAAAAAGGCTAAATGTCGCTCTCCCCCTACCAGCAATTGCGCTTGTTTGATCAGTTCAATAGCTTGGGGAAATAAACCTTGAGCACCGTCATCCCCGATCCCGATTATCGTTACCTGTGTCATCTACTACCGCCTTTCCCAACAGTTCGCCTTTCAATGTGGTGAGCACCGTTTCTATAACCATGCCTCCGCCGACGTGCTTATTGATTTGTTCGGAGCATTTGTATGCCAATAAGTTAAAAAAAGCGGAGTTTCCCGCTTGGCTCATGAGTTCGCCCACCTGCATGGCCGTGTTGGCTCTCTGTATTTCTGCAATATGTTCTTCACTTGCACCGACTTCTCTGGCTACCTCCGCCAAAAATTCAAAATCAACAGAAGATCCCTTGGAATGCACCATCATTGCTCCCTGAGCAACCTTAGACAATTTTCCCATCATTCCAACCATGGAAATGTGGGTAAATCCTTGCTTTTTACCAATAAGGGCACTAAAGCCCACGAAATCTCCCATTTGAATAAACGATTCTTCTGGCCAATCCGGATACTGTTCCATCGCTGTTTTTTCGCTGCGCCCACCTGTTGTAATGGCAATAGCCTGGCAGTTGCTTGCCTTCGCTACTTGAATAGCTTGAGCTACCGATGCTTTGTAAGCAGCCGTTGAAAATGGTACGACCGTTCCTCGGGTCCCCAAAATGGAGATACCTCCAACGATTCCTAACCGTCCATTCAGCGTTTTCTTAGCAATCTCTTCTCCATTTGGCACTGAAATGACAACGCTGACTCCACGATCTTCTATTTCATATTCATCTAAAAGCTCTTGGACAACGCCCTTAATCATTTTTCGTGGAACAGGATTAATAGCTGCTTCACCTACCGGAATCGGCAATCCGGGCTTTGTAACTCTACCGACACCTATTCCGCCATCCAAATGAATACCGCTATCTGCATGCCAAGAAACACGTGACAAAATTAGGGCCTTATGGGTGGCATCTGGATCATCTCCACCATCCTTAATGATACCAGTCTCCACCCAATTTTCTCCTCGTTCCTGAGATACCATTTGAAACGTGACCCGATCCTTATTAGGCAAAAGAATTTCCACCTCCGAAACTTCTTCCCCGCTAAGTAAGGCTAGCAGGGAAGCTTTCGTGGCGGCGGTAGCGTTGGAACCTGTTGTATATCCGTGACGAAGTGGCTTCTCATTTTCTGCCTCCGCTACCTTTGCATTAGTCATGCACGCTCGCTCCGTTCTGTTGCTAGAATGGACAACGCATTAACCGCGGCAACAGCAACTGGGCTACCACCTTTGCGATCCAAGTTCGTGATAAATGGAATATCTAACTTCGCTAATTCCTCTTTGGATTCAGCTGCAGATACAAATCCAACTGGTACGCCAATAACCAATGAAGGGTTGGCCTTACCCTCTTTCACAAGACGAATCAATTCAAGCAGTGCAGTAGGAGCATTCCCAATCGCATAGATACCACCTTTAATTTGGCTTGTAGCTTTGCGAATAGAGATAATAGCACGAGTTGTATTCTCGGCTTTCGCTTCTTGCATGACATCAGCATCAGAAATATAAACATGTACATCTCCACCAAACGCCTTTAGTCGTGGCTTACTGATGCCTACTTGAACCATTTGAACATCTGCAATAATTGGTTCACCGGCTTGAATAGCGCGAATGCCCGCTTCTACTGCATCAGGATGAAACTTCATGCTACGCCCTAAATCAAAGTCGGCTGTTGCGTGGATGACGCGTTGCACCACACGATACTGATCATCCGTAAAAGGATGTGGACCTAGCTCCTCTGTAATCATTTCAAAACTTTTTGATTCAATTTCTTGTGGTTGAATCGTGATTGGTTTAAACTCCGTATGAAATTGCGATGACATATGATTTCTCCCCTCTTTGGTTCCGTTATTTTTTAGACCGTAGCCTGTGTTCGTAACGCTTTCAAAACGCTCTCAAATGTGTGATGCGTCTCTCCATACACGAGTTTCGGTCTGTCGATCATAATGGTATAGATGCCAAGCTCTAGGGCTGCCGCTAGCTTCTCGTCTACAGCGCCTACCTTACCGCTTTCTTTTGTAATCATTGTAGTAACACCATATTGTGTATACAAAGCGGCATTCAATTCTTTAGAGAAAGGACCTTGCATGGCAATAATATTTTTTTGCTCTACGCCTAACTCTTCACATTTTTCCATATTGTCTTTACGTGGCAGCATTCGTGCAATCAAACGAATCTCGGGATCACCTAGCAAATGCTTCGTAAACGTTCCAAGCGTTTTGCTTCCTGTAGTTAGCATCACTACGCCTTTTCTTTGTTGTGCTTCCAATGCTGCTTGTTCATAATTTTCCACTATGAGCACATTAGGATGGTCAACATAACTACGGGTCTCCCTTTCATACCGGATGTAAGGAAGCTGTAATTCTTCTGCGCAAGCCATCGCATTTTTAGATGCTTCTTCTGCAAAAGGATGACTTGCATCCACAATGGTTGTAGCCTTCTGTTCCTTGGCTAAGGCAATCATATCCGCTAGTGGTAGTCTTCCTACTCGCGTCGTAATTCCCTCGTCCTCCAAGCTTTTAGCGGCAGAATCGGTAACAACCGTTGCCAGTAGATCAACACCAGTAGACTTCAAAAGGACAGCCAATTCGCGTGCATCACTTGTCCCTGCCAAAAACAGGATCATACACGTACCCCCCGTTTATCATCAGCTTCTGTAGCCTGAGACTCCTTGCTACAGGCTGTATGCCCATCTTGGGTTACAGGGGTATGGCTATGTCCGTTTGCATGGTGATGATCATGATCATGGTGGTGATCATGGTCATGATGGTGATCATGGTGGTGATCATGGTCATGATGGTGATCATGGTCGTGATCATGGTCGTGATGGTGATGATGATCGAATACAGCAAGTTTTCTAAATTGACAAAGATCGCAGTTGGCTAATGCCCGTCCCTGTAATGCTTCTATAGAACGATCTACTACAATTTGTTCTAGCAGTTCATGGAAGCCTAATGCCTCGCTCATCGAGGCATGTATATCAGGGAAGTCCTGATGAAACTGTTGTAAGTTTTCTTCTAGACGTTTTAACAGGATACCCGTAAATAACAAATAAGGAAGGACATAAATCTGCTTAGCTCCCTGTCTTACACAACGGACTAATCCTTCTTCCACTGTCGGATAGGTAACGCCCATGTACGCCACTTCAACGTTACCTACCCCTGTGCTCTCCCATAACAAGCGGGCTATTTTACAAAGATCGCTGTTTGCATCTGAATCACTGCTACCACGACCTACTAAAAGAATGGCACTATCCTTGTTAGCCGGTTCTAGTGGAGTATAGGCAGTTGTATTTTGTAAGCGATCCCGCAAAATTTGCACCATGTCCTCATGCACACCTATGGGGCGCCCATAACGAAAATCTACATGGGGATATTTCGCCTTAGCCTCGTCTATTTCATGCGGGATGTGCAGTTTAGCGTGGGCTGCTTGAAACAGCATTAAAGGTACCATTGCTACAGTGGTAGCTCCACGTTCTACTATTTTTTGCACACCTTGCATAATGGTTGGTCTGGTTAACTCCAAGAAACAAGTCTCATACAGTGTCACGTCTGTTTGTTCCTGTAACAATTCAGTAACTCGCTGTGTAAACTGTAGAAGATGCTCATTTCCCTCGGCATCTCTGCTACCATGACCGATAAAAAGTATTCCGTTCAAAAAATTCCCCCCCTTAATCTCCACACGGTTCTTCGATCTGCAATGGAGCTACGAATTCCTGATAGCGGTATTCAAGTACCTGCCCTGTACGTTTAAAGAATTTATGGAATCGTTCCTCGATATGACCTTTTGTCTTATACTCATCCACAATCCGTTCTACAAGTCCAATAATCTGTTCTTCTGGAACTCCCTCAGCTATACGTTGTCCAGGATGAGCGTTACGTCCGATACGCTTGCCACCTAAAAACACATCATATGCGCCACGTCGGTATACAAGACCAATGTCCTCCATAACTGCACCATAGCAAGCCATTCCGCAGCCGTTAAAGCCAATTTTTAAATCCTTTGGCACAGCTAGACCATCTAATCGTCTACCTAATTCCTCAGCTACAGGGATCGATTCATCCTTTTCTAAATCACAAAAATCACAAGCTTTCACCTGCGCACTAGCCCCGATCGGAAACAATTGAAAGCCAACTGCTCTTAATTGTTGCGTGACCTGCTCTGGATCTACCTGCGGTAAGCGAAGAATAATTTGATGCTCAATGCTGTACATCATTTCTCCGCCATCCTTGGTCAAATCGGCCAATAGACGCATTTGTTCAGAGGTAAAATTCTTACGAGCTACACCAGGCGAAACGCCTAGCTCTAAAATATCAACAACTCCGCTAAACGGGCGAGGTGGTGGAGTGATACCCTGATTTAACTCCAAGGCTGTCTTTTCATCAACGCACGCAAGCGCTTCCATCGCTAATTGAAAGGCCTTTACCGCTTGTTTAGGAGCTTGAAAGCTCTCTGTCTCTTCCTGAAAAGAATTCTGTTCTACTTCCCTTGAGAATTGCCTGGGATTTGAAAGGGCTTCCATCGCCGCTGATGGTGCGGAATCAGAAACCTGAGCTTCTTGTATTGTAGCCTGCGGTGAAGTCGCTACAGCCACTTCTTGCACAGAAGATGACTCAGATACCGGATTTCCACTCTGAGGCTGGCTGTGAAGCGCCCAAGGCTCTGCCTTCTCCTGCAAGCGTTCATGAGGTTTTAACGGTTGATCCATGCGATTTAACGTATATTTACGTTGATATCCGCGCGGAGTAATAATTTTTTGGTCGTAAACAAAGGTAGTCGAGTTCCCGATGATTACTGTTGTCAGCATTCCAATGTCATGCTGTAGCATGTCTGCAAGTGTTGTAATTACAACATGTTCTCGATCTCTATAGGCGCTCTTTACGATTCCTACTGGCGTTTCAGGAGAACGATATTTTAATAATATTTGTTGTGTTTCTACAATTTGTCGTGTACGGCGACCACTGCGCGGGTTATACAGCGCAATGACAAAATCAGCAGAAGCAGCTGCTTCTACACGCTTAGCAATCGTTTCCCACGGTGTAAGATGGTCACTCAAGCTGATTGTGCAAGCGTCATGCATAATGGGAGCACCCAATAAAGACGCGCAAGACTGAATGGATGAAATTCCAGGTACAACCTCTACCTTCACCCCAGTAGATTCTGTCCAGCCTTTTTCGACTAGGACTTCATAAACTAGTCCGGCCATGCCGTATACCCCAGCATCCCCACTAGAAATAACGCCAACAACTTGACCTAACTCAGCCAATCTTACCGCTTCTTGAGCACGGCTAACCTCTTCTGTCATCCCAGTACGCACGACACTTTTGTCTGAAATAAGCTCTCGAATTAAATCTACATAAGTGTTGTAGCCAATTATCACTTCGCATTCTAGGATAGCCTCTTTTGCCCGATGCGTAATGTGATCATGATGTCCTGGTCCAAAGCCAATTAGTAGAATTTTTCCTTTCTCCATCTACTCCAAGCCCCCTATCCTTATTTGCAATCAACCTTACATTTTTATACAATAAAAAAAACAGCGCTTCCCCGTCTGACTTACGTGAGAAGTGCTGTTATGATGAGCTTGTTATTTTTTGGAAAGGAATATTCCCTTCTGTAGCAAAACTGCTCTCATAACACCTCCCCATCTGCCGTAGGTCTGACGGTGTTGTTAGAATAAAGAGGGTAGCCTGACTCTTGGAATATTCTGCTCCTTTTCGTCTTCTGAAAATTTATAATATCCAGTGACAAAAACGGGCTCTCCAATTACAGTGGCGGGACCGTGTTGGATTTTCACCAACTTCCCCATGTGAATCGTTTCTCATGTAACAATTCCTTTATTCCCAAGCTTATGTGATTAGTTCTATCATAATCCAATTTGCATTTTATTGTCCATACTTTTCTGTCTAGCCCACACGGGACTGGACAAGAGGTGAAAGAAGATCGTATACTGACATACTATTAGAAATCTTCTATTTTTATGCATAGAGGAAAATATATTTGAATATACAGTATCATAATTAACATATTATAGAAAGGTTGTTAAAACATGTCCCTCTTACACACCTTACAACAACGTCAAGCTATACGCGCCTACGATGGTCGCCCTGTAGAAAAAGAAAAGATCGAGCAGCTTCTAGAAGCAGCTATATTAGCACCCAATGATCGCTTGCGAGAGCCTTGGCACTTCTATGTCATTCGAGGCGCTGCTAAGGAACGGTTTAACCAGCTAGCTCAGGATTTCTTGCTTGAACGCTTTCCTACCAAACCTCATTTAGTAGAAGAATCCATGAAGAATGTTCTGGCCACCCCTCTCATTATAGTCGCTACATCCCAAATCATAGAAGGCGACGAAGCTTCTTCGCTTGATAATGATTATGCTGTAAGCTGCGCTATTCATTCGATGTGGCTGATGGCTTCTGAGCTAGGTCTAGGTTTTGTATGGCGTACACGTGGTGTAGGTTTAGCTAGAGATGAACGTCTCAAAGCCTTCTTGTCCCTATCTGATCAAGAAAAAGTAATTGGTTCCTTATTTATTGGCTATCCAACTGATGAAGCCACACCTCGAACTGCTCGAAAGCCTATCACTCAAAAAACAACCTGGGTCGAGTAAACTTTGGCATATTTCGAACGGTTACAAAAAGGTTACATTTTTCCCCGCTTTGTTGTAACATTTCCCTCACCTGCTACGTATTATTTTTATAGTAGGTGATGATACATATGACAAACCACATGACTTTTGCCATACTGGTGGGCTTGTGTGCGACAGCGGGACTTTTTTTATTTCGACGCGCTGTGACGAGTGGGGATCGACAGCAAGGCGGATTCTGGATTAATGGTCTAGCTATCGCTATTGCAACTTTGCTGGTTTTATTCTCAAGCGCTATCGTCGTGTTCTTATTGGTTACGATTCTCTGGACAGTCGGCACTCTATTTCCTATGTTTGTCGACAAATCTGATTTCTGGACACTCGTTTCCTTTGCAGTCGTCTCCTTTTTCATGTTAATGCTGTACGAACTAATTCTTGAACCAGTCCTTTTATACATAATGCAAAGACTACATATCTCAAGAAATTGGAAATTGATACCTGAAATTTTAGCAACGACCTTCATTTTTTATCTCGTGAATACCACATGGATTTCTGGTGTCTTGTTAACACCATTAACTCCCTTATTTGTTGGCATATTAGCTGTAACAGTCGATTATGTTTTAGAGCGCATCATGGGTGAGAGAAGGTAAAAATGTAGACACGACAAAAAGCACCTCTTAGTTTGCGAATCTCGCAACATGACAGGAGGTGCTTTTTATCTGTCTTTTCCTCGTACAAAAAGGCGTTTCTGCAAGCATACAGAAACGCTTTCAACTCTGTTCTTCCATTCTTTTTTTATATGTATGTTCTCCCGTTATACAGCAGATGCACTTAGCGTGTCGTCCCTGTTTTTCCCTGTTTCTTCTGCTGTAAGCGGTATTGAGTAGGTGTACAACCTGTTTCTTTCTGAAAAACAGCGGCAAAATAGGCACTATTACGAAAACCTACTCTGCTTGCAATCATGGAAACATTTCGATCTGTTTCTAGTAGTTGCTTCTTCGCTTCATCTATTCGGATGCGCGTTAAATATTTCCCTGGCGTTATCTTCATACAACGAGAAAAACAACGCTGCAAATAAAAAGGACTCACATAGAGACGTGACGCCATTTCACGCAGAGTTACGGGTTGGTTATAGCAATCGTGAATCATCTCTAGCAAACGGGTCGCCGCATCTTCTTCCGCTGATTTCCAGGTTGGTTCAGATGGTCTACAACGCTTGCAAGGACGAAAACCTGCAGCAATGGCATCGGACGCCGCATAATAAATCTTCACATGCTCTCTTTTGGGTGTCCTTGATTTGCATGACGGCTTGCAAAAAATACCCGTCGTGCTAAGGCCATAAAAGAATAGTTGATCATAATTTGGATCGCATTCTACTATCGCCTTCCAGAACTCCTCTTTCATCCACGATCCCTCCTAGCCTTCAATCCTCAGTATAACGTAATGTTTTTACTTCTAGTAAGCAACTGGGAATGAAAGAGCAAAATTTCGATAGTTTTTTCTTAATTTCACAATTATGTAACTTTTTCCATAATAAAAAACCGTGCCTTTTCACGTTCTTACGAATATTTTTTTGTAACAAACCGCTTTTATTTTCACTAATATTAAAAAAAGCCAAGAGAGGAAGTAGCTCCCTTCTCTTCGCTTTTTTATAAACTACTTTATTATGTACGTCGATAAGCGCCCGCATTCTGCTGAAACAATTGAGGTGCCCCATTTGCTAGTAATGTAACGACCAAAGCCGTAATCACATACTCAGGTATCAGATAAGTTGCATTATAGCTGAAGGAATAAAGTGTTGCAGGTGTTCCTTCCGGGGCATAGCTCCCAAACCAAACAGCTCCTGAAGTCGTGCGAATAGCCAAGCATAACGCAATTCCCACTAGCAATCCTCCCCAGATGGAGGCAATTTTTGTTGCTTTGCTTTGTGTCTTACTAGCGTACAGGAACGCACCAAAGCCTAGCACGGCATAGGATAGAGGATAATCTAACACCATTTGAATCGGATGGACCATCTCGCCACCAAAAAAGAATTTAACCATGCCTACTAGCCCGCCTGTGATTACGCCTGCTACCCAACCACGGCGAAACGCCAAGAGAGCTATCGGTACCATTACCAGCGATACGCTTCCCCCTTGAGGCATGGCAAACAGCTTTACCTTACTTAAAATAACAGCTATTGCTGCCATGATAGCTATTTCCATCATGATAACCAGTCGTGTTCGTGACATTTCAATTCCTCCTCATTCTGATGCAGTATGTATGTAAGCAGCAGAAATAGAAAGGGTCCAACTCAAGTTTATATAGACTATAAATACAAATTAGAGCAAATTGTATCAGCCAGTTGAATATAAAGAGCGTTTTTCATGTTTTACACACAAAAAAAAACCACCCTAGACGGATGGTTCTCAACTCGGCGATACAACCCTATCTCGACGATAGAGCTACAGCTTTCGCACTTGAAGTCAGCTACCTCTCCCTCCGCTGGCATTACCCAGTTCAGGTTCTACGGTCAGTAACGCATTCTGTTACAATCTCAGCCGCATTTGCCCGGCCCCCGTTTAGTACATGCTTATTTCATTTTCAATGTTACAAATTCAAATAATACCATAACATATTACTACTATTTTGCAAAGTACTTCTTTGAAGCGTCATTTGCTTCATTATAATTGTTTTTTCAATGGTACGTTCTATGACTTTGCATCTAACAAAAGCGAAAAATCAGTTGAAACAGGCTAGATCTTTTACAAGATATAGGGAAAAAGCAGAAATTGAGTGGGCCGAGGTACCCCCCACTTATCCTATGAATAGTATGTAAGGCAAAAGCCTAAAAAGCCTGCTACTTCGGCACCAACACACTCCCCCTGACATAGGATAAGGTGACTGTATCCCTCAACCTTGTTCCTGTAGAGCCCACAAGGAGGGGTGGCACGTTTTGAAGAGTAGCGACCAAAGTAAACCGTTATTAACTAATCGCGAAAGAGAAGTGTTTGAACTCCTGGTCCAAGACAAGACCACAAAAGAGATAGCAGGACAGCTCTTCATTAGCGAAAAAACAGTCAGAAATCACATTAGTAACGTCATGCAGAAATTGGGCGTGAAAGGGCGGTCACAAGCCGTAGTAGAATTGGTAAGGCTTGGCGAATTAAAAATTTGACCGCTCAGGTGAACTGTCTCCCTTTTCTTCAAATCCTTGAAGAGAAGGGGGGATTTTTTCATTCTTTAGACATAAGGTGTTCGATTATAAGCCTCTTCATATCGCTTCTTCATGGCATTTACAATTAGAGTAAAACCTAGAACCGCAAGCATAAAAGCGGTTAGTGGCGCAAAGAAAATCCACTGCTTTGTTTGTAGAAAAGAGCGTGATTGTCCGATTAATCCAGCCCATTCATAGAGGATGTAAAGAGCGTACTATATCATGCTTGAAAACTTCCAGACCACTCTTTATATTTTATTTTTATTTATGACTTTTCTATCAAAATAAGAAAAGGCGCAAAGGTTATAAAAAACCTAGCGCCTCTAGCATTTTAATCTAATACTTCTCCATTACTAGCAATGACATTTTTATACCAGTAGAAGCTTTTCTTTTTCAATCTTCGCAGAGTTCCTTTTCCTTCATTATCCTTATCTACATAAATGAATCCGTAACGCTTCTTCATCTCTGCAGTGGAGGCACTAACTAAATCAATTGGTCCCCATGTTGTGTAACCAATCAGGTCAACACCATCTGCAATCGCTTCTTTCATTTCCGCAATGTGGTCCTTTAAGTATGCAATGCGGTAATCATCTACAATGACATCCCCGTCTTCTACAACATCAACTGCCCCTAATCCATTTTCCACAATAAACAGTGGCACCTGATAACGATCGTACAAAATATTAAGGGCAATACGCAAACCTTTCGGGTCGATTTCCCATCCCCAATCTGTTGCTTTCAAATACGGGTTTTTTACTCCACCCATGATGAGATTGCCATTTGTCTCTCCAGCTTTTTCAGGGGTTACTGTTGCCGTTCTACTTACATAGTAGCTAAAGCCTAGATAGTCTACTTTATACGTGCTCAATAGCTCTTCGTCGCCTTCCTCTATGACGATTTGAATATCATTTTCAGCAAAATAGCGCTTCGTATAGGATGGATAGTAGCCTCTCACTTGAATATCGGTAAAGAATAAGGTCTCCCGATCCGTAGTAAATGCTTTCCATACATCTTCTGGATGACTTGTTAGTGGGTAGGTTGGCAAATAAGCCAGCATGCAACCAATCTGAGCATCAGGAATGATCTCATGGCATGCTTTTACAGCCAAAGCGCTTGCCACGAACTGATGATGAGCCGCTTGATACATCGCGTTCTTCTCGTTCTCACCTTCTGTTAATACAAGTCCACCACCCGTAAATGGCGCATGTAGCACAACGTTAATCTCATTGAACGTCATCCAGTATTTCACTTTATCCTTGTAGCGTTTAAAGAGTGTTTTGGCAAAACGCTCATAGAATTCAACTAACTTCCGATTTCTCCACCCTCCATACTGCTTCACCAGATAAAGCGGCATCTCATAATGTGAGATCGTTACTACCGGCTCAATACCGTATTTTTTAATTTCATCAAACAATTGATCATAGAATTTCAAACCTTCTTCGTTTGGCTCAAGCTCGTCACCATTCGGAAAAATTCTTGTCCAAGCTATCGAGGTGCGGAAGCATGTAAAGCCCATTTCTGCAAACAAGGCAATATCTTCTTTATAGCGATGATAAAAATCAATCGCTTCATGATAAGGGTAGTAGCCTTCCATTGATTCATCATGCGGATACATAATGCCTCTTGGTGACACATCTGCTGTTGAAAGACCTTTGCCACCCTCTTGATAAGCGCCCTCTAGCTGATTAGCTGCGACCGCTCCTCCCCATAGAAAGCCTTCTGGAAATTTCTTCACGATTTTCGTCATAACTTATTTCCTCCTTATAAGTAGAATTGCATCTATGCAAAATTTCGATATAAACAAGGTGATGGATCAACAATTCAGATTCCTTAGACTCGCAGGGTAAGCAAAAGCTCTTTTTCTTTTACTTCAGCTAGACTCGAAGGTTCGATCTCTGGATATTGGTCTGTATTCGTGATGATCACAGGTGTTATCGTTTCAAAGCCTGCCTGTCTAATCTCCTGTAGATCGAATTCAATGAGCAGTTCCCCTACCTTGACCTGCTGACCTGTCTCTACATGGGCGGTAAAGTGTTTGCCCCCCAATTTAACGGTATCTATTCCAATATGAATCAATACCTCTGCTCCAGCATCACTGATTAACCCTATAGCATGCTTCGTATTAAAAATGGAGACGACAGTTCCATTCACTGGCGAAACAACACGTCCCTCTGCGGGTTCAATCGCTAATCCTTTTCCCATAATCTCTCTAGAAAAGGTGGGGTCACTGACCGCTTGTAGAGGATGAACAGCACCAGCTATTGGGCTGCAAATCTGTTCATTTTGAACAAGCGTATTATCTGTTGTTCCTTCTTTTTCTAATCCGATGAATTCTGCTGTTTCTTTCGACTCTTCCTGATCTTCATTGGCTGGTATATCAATAAAGCCTAGAATATATGTCATGACTGCTCCAACAATAAAAGCAATGATAAGACCAATAATCGCATACCAGAACGTCTCCCCAACGAGGATCGGCAACCCAGGCAATCCTGCATTTCCGCCTACAATATAAGCTTTTGTTTTAAATAAGCTGATAAAGGCTCCACTGACTGCTCCACCGATTAACGCCGCGATGAACGGTTTCTTCAATCTCATATTGACCCCATACATCGCTGGCTCCGTAATACCCATGGTTGCTGTGATACTTGTAGACATGGCAATTGATTTAAATTCCTTGTTCCGTGATTTTAAGAATACGCCAAAGGCTGCGCCTGCTTGAGCTAGGTTAGCGACGAACATAATCGGAAGAATGTAATCGTAGCCAAGCTGAGCTACGGAACCAATCATAATTGGTATCAGCGCATAGTGCATGCCGGTAATGATAATAAGAGACATTGTTCCGCCAAGCAGCACTCCCGCAAACAATCCTGCATGATCAAACAACGCGATAATGCCTGATGCAAGTCCATTTCCAATAATCGTTCCAATTGGTCCAATGGCAATAAGCATGAGTGGTACTACAATAAGCAAGGTAAGCATGGGTACTAAAATCAGCTTCATTGATTTATGAATTAGGTTATCTACGAATTTTTCCACATAAGATGCCAGCCAGATCGTAATGACGATTGGGATAACCGATGAAGCATAGGTAACGGCTGTTACCGGTATCCCCATAAAGCTCGTACTTTGCCCTGTACCTAACAGGGCTGTCAATTGCGGATGGAGAACGGCGGCTGCGACAGAAACAGCAATAAAAGGATTATTTCCAAATTTATTTGCCGCACTAAAAGCCAAGATAAGCGGTAGAAAGTAGAAAGCACCGTCTCCGATCGCATTTAGTATCTGATAGGTACTGTCATCGGGCGACATCCAGCCAAACGTTGCCGCTAAAGACAAGAGACCTTTAATCATCCCTGCCCCAGCTATCGCTGGAAGAATCGGTGTAAACACCCCTGCAATGACATCAAAAATCGCACTTATCGGATTTTGCTTCTTTTGCATCCCCTTCTCTTTTCCTTGTATGCTTGCAGCTATATCGCTACTCTTCATTATCTCTTTATAAACCTGCGCAACATCGTTTCCAATGATGACCTGAAACTGACCTCCACTTTTCATGGTACCCATGACACCCTTTGTCTTCTCCAGACTCTCTTTATCAGCAAGCTGATCGTCATGCAAGTTAAAGCGTAATCTGGTCATACAATGGGTAACGTGTGCAATATTTTCTTTTCCTCCAACAAGCGCTACTATTTCCTTTGCTACTTTTTCTTTATCCATAGAAAAACACATCCTTTTCCTAACATGACTGAGATAAAAGCAATGCACTTGTTCAAATGGGCCCAATTGATCAAAAGTTTCGCATCATCTCATAAAAAAAACCCAAACATCTACCCACGTATCGACAAACATGTCTGTACATGAATAAACATTTAGGTTTTGCCTGCTTACCAGTAACAATCCTAGTAGTATGAAATTAAAAAAAACCTAAATCGCTGTCCATATAAATAGACAACCATTTAGGTTTTGCCTGCTTAACCAGTAACAATCCTAATCAATAAGAACTTGTCTTATTAAGTTACTTATAAAATATCATGTCCTCTTGATAATGTCAACGCTTTCATTTTTACTTTTTATTTACCACTCTATGGATGTGAATCGTTAGATAAAGCACTTCTTCATTTGTTAACTCATGCTTATATTCCTTTTGAATGTATCGCTTGATTTTCTTCGTACACTCATAAGCTTCCTTATATTTGCTTTTGACCATCTCGTATAAGAAATCGTCGCTGCTCTCCATATGGGTTTCCTTGCACAAACGTTGAGCGAAAAATTTTAGATGGGTAATAAACCGGTAATAATGCAAGGATTCCTCGTCCACTTCAATATTGAAATGATATTTAACGATATTTAAAATCTCTTGCATTACCTTCGTTATTGTAACAATCGTTGGCATTTCTTCGTTTAATTCGGCATTTACAATGTGTAAAGCAATAAAACCAGCCTCATCTTCTGGTAATGTAATTCCTAATTTCTGATTGATCTGTTTGATTGCCTTTTGTCCAACAGAAAATTCATCTTGATACAATCTTTTGATCTCCCAAAGCAAGGCATTTTTAATATCTAATCCGTCCTTGTTACGCTGAATGGCAAAATAAATATGATCCGTAAGGGAGACGTAAATGCTTTCATTTAGCTTTTTGCCCAAGCTCATTTTGGCATAGTTAATGATATTCTCAGAGATTTCCATATACTCCATCGGAATTTCATAAAGCAGTGTTTTAAACTTCTCGGAGATATCCTTATTTTCTAATTTGAAAATTTTCTCGATCTTGTCTTCTTCAACCTTATCGCCTGGTCGCTTCTGAAAGGCAATTCCTCTGCCCATTATCACCAGTTCTTTATTTTGATCGTTGTATACACTGATCACATTGTTGTTAATAACCTTGGCTATTTTCATGCTGACGATCCTCCCTTAGGATAAACCAAATGTTTATTACAATCGCTCCTGATCTTTTTTTTGATCGTACCTTTCTTTTCAGGAGAGGTCAAGGAAAATGAAAAGAGAGAGAAAAAGCCCGATCATCAATTTGATCGGACTCTTTTTTCTCCTATTGCTCTTATGCAGGAATTACGGGATTTTTAGCTCGTTTGTGAGTCCAAGCAAACACCCCTAATACAACTATCAATAAAACAGCCTGTGACAGCACAGTTTCCATGGTTGGGAAAAAACCAATTCCTTCCCACAATGGTAGTTGGCTTATCGGATGAACAGGTAAGGATTTAGTGATTTGCAATGCATGCACACTGACTCCGACAATTTTGAAGGCTAGCGCATAAATAACAACTGTGGCCGTCGTAAAGAATAAGCGAATCGGCAGTTTTACACTGTAACGAATCAGCACAAATCCGACAACCAACAAGATAGCTAACGCAAGGGCAATCCCTGCTAGCAATTCCTTCATCGTAATGGATGGAGCTAAACCAATATAGAAAATAACGGTTTCCGCACCTTCACGGAAGATTGCTAGAAAACTAACGGTTGCCATGGCCCATAGCCCGCCCTTAGCAACTGCCGATTCTACCTGACCTTTAAGATAAACATTCCAATTTTGAATGTTGGACTTATTGTGTAACCAATTCCCTACCAGCACCATCATGATAACAGCCGCAATTCCGAATACACCTTCTAAGTATTCACGGCTAGCACCTGCTGTCGCTTGAGAAAAGAATAGCTGGATACCAACAGCCAACAAACCACTACATATAATTCCAACAATCACACCTGCCCAAATCCATTTCTGTTGATGGGCGTGGTTGGTTTTTTTCAGAAAGGAAAGTAAGGCTGCTACGATTATTAAAGCCTCAAATCCTTCGCGTAATAAAATCACCGCTGCATCCCACATATGATAAGAGCCGCTCGATACATAGGGAGCAAGATCAATCTGTAGCTGAGTCAAGCGATCAGTAGCCTGTGAAGTCTTGGGAACCTTAGAGCTAAGTTCACTAATAGCTAATGGAATTTCATTCTCCACTTTTGCATACAAGCTAGGTGCCCTCGTCATAATTTCACCTTCGACCAGTGGCCAAATTGTTAAAAATTGATTAAGGGTATCAATAGCAGTAGCATTATCATTGGCCCCTATTGCAGAGATTGTGGTCGAAAGCAAATCCAACAAGCTTTGAACAGAGTAAGTCCCTTCTGTCGGAGCGTCTCCACTTGTTTTTCCATCTAAAAATGCCTGGATAGATTGGTGGAGTCCGTCCATTTTTTCAGCTACCTTTTTCATATCCAACGGTTCGGCATTTAACGCAATGCGTACAAAAGCCATTTGTTTCTCAATATCACCGTATGCCATGATGCTTTTATTGCGGACAATTAATTCTGCTCTCGTCCAATTTCTATCCAAGGCTTGATAGGCCTTCAGCATCTCTGGGTGGCTTTGCTGCTTGACATCCTTTTGCCATTTTTCCAGTTGGGCAAGGACATCCTTTAGTTTCTGTTGATTCTCCTCTTTTTTGGGAGGAGCTATTGTTTCTTCGTAAGTTCTCAGGGCTTTGGACAGTTGTTGTAGACCAGCATAAATGGCCTTATCATCCTTTGTTTCTTTCTGTAACTCTGCCTGTACGTGCGCTATTGCACTGTCAACCTCTTTGGCTTGAGGGATATCGGTTCTCTCTTTCGTCCATTCCCCTGCAAACGTAGTGATCGTCGCTTCTACATGAGGCCAATCCTGCTCTTTAGTCTTCAAGAAGGCATCAGACATCGTGACAAAAAGGCGATCTGTCGCTTCTGTAGCCCAAGCTGGCATACTTACAGCCATCAAAAAAGTAGCCAGCATGAACATGGCTAACATACGCTGTTTACTCTTTAAAAACCACATGGGGCTCACAACTCCTACTCCTTATAGATCTATGTTACTACTGGAACAAGCCCTCACCTATATAGCTTCCCTTTTTTACCCCTGGGAAGCAAGCAAACAACCCGCTTCCGCGATGAACAATATACTCGTTTAACTTATCATTCTTCGCCAAACGGTGCTGCATCGGAATAAATTGCTTAATCGGGTCTCGCTGATAGCATATAAACAAGAGGCCGGCGTTAAGAGTTCCCGTTTTCCCATCCATACCATCTGCATAAGAATAGGATCTTCGTAAAATTTTGATAGAACCATCTCCATGCGCAATTCGGGCATGGGAAACATCCGGTAATTTCTTAGGCTGTAGCGGTTCGAACTCGTCTGTTCCTCCTAGGGGAGCACCACTATCTCGATGTCGGCCAAATGTCAGTTCTTGATCACTCAAATTCGTACGATCCCAAACTTCAAGACGCATCTGTATGCGGCGATAAACCATATAGGAACCGCCTGCCATCCAATCTGGCCCATCACTAGACTGTACCCAGACATGTTGATTAAGCTGTGCCGGGTCTTTCACATTAGGATTACCTGTGCCATCCTTAAAACCAAACAGGTTACGCACCGTTTCACCCTTTAGATCAGCCTGCTTGGTACGTTGGAAGCCGGCTTGATTCCAGCGCATAGTCGCGATGCCTCTCGCTCGTCTAATCAGATTGCGCAAGGCATGAAACGCTACCTGCTGGTCATCTGCACATACTTGAACAACAATATCTCCTCCCGTCCATTCGGGCTGAAGAGCATCCTGTGCAAAGTGCGGCAGCTCGATTAAAGCTTGCGGACGTTTCGCTTTAATCCCAAAACGATCAATGCCGTCCTTGACAAAAAACTGAGCGCTAACACCAAATGTAATGGTAAGCTGGGAAGCAGAAAGTCCTTCTGCTTCCCCCGTATCCACCGGCGGGAGATACTGACTTGTTTTCGTATCCTCCACTGGCAGGCCCTGTGTCATATTTTCTGTAGCTTTGGTCCAATCTTTAAAAAGCGCTATAACATCAGAGCGTTTGGTTGTCGTTAAGTCAAAAGCTGCTACATAGACAAAGTTTTGCGTTTCTGTAGTAATACCTGCTTGATATTCTCCGTAAAAAGGGACAGTATCAGCTTTCATACGACCTGATTTATCCTTTGTCTTGTCTGATTTACCTTGTAAGTGGTTAGCTGCAGCAATGACACCGCCCATTCCACTAGCTCCGACTAAAAGTCCAAGTCCTCCAACCCCAACCATTTTAAGCATATCTCGACGCGAAACCTTTGTCTCATTTTGATCAGAAGTTGTGTTCTGTTGTTGCTCGTGATGTTTTTTCTCACGTTCTTCTTTCATAGATGCCTATCCCTCCAGCACAACACCAATTTTAGACAGTGGCTCGGCAAGTGCATCAATTGCTTGGCTAAGTTTTTTGACCTGATCTGGTTTTAATTCAGTATAAGAAGCATAATCTTCCCCTTTTTTGAAAGGTGCCAATAATCCAAATACATCATCAAAACGTTTTTTGATCTCATCTGATAACTTCTGATCCTTTGCTACCAAGGCTGGTTGCAACAGCTCATATATTTTTTGCGCTCCTTCTACGTTGGCAGCGAAGTCATACAAGTCAGTGTGAGAGTAACGCTCTTCTTCTCCTGTTACCTTAGAGGATGATACTTCATTTAACAAATCAACCGCGCCTGTTACTAGAAGCTCTGGTGTCACTTCTACTGTTTCTACCTTAGCACGCAATAGCTTCGCATCATTTAGCAACTGATCAGCCACTTTTTCAGAGCCTTTTGTTGTTTTGTTTACCCATAAACCTTGCTCTATCTTATGGAAGCCGCCCCATTCTTCTTTTGGTACATCGCCGTCACGAGCGTCAATTTTAGGGTCCAAATCTCCTAGGGATTCTGCAATTGGCTCAATGCGCTCGTAGTACATGCGTGATGGAGCATATAGTTTCTTCGCTGTTTCCATATCCCCTGTTTTTACTGCCGTTACGAATTTTTCAGTAGAAACCACAAATTGATCGATCTGATCAATAGAATAGGTTCGATATGCTTCAGTTACACCTTTTAAAGTATCTTTCGCATCTTTTTTCTCTTCTACCTTTTGTGCAGCATCTGTTTGAGCAACCTTATTATCTGCTTGTGTTGGTTGAGATTGCTGCGTGCATCCAAGAAGTGATGCACCTACTACAAATATTGTTGATAGAGTAAAAATAGACTTTTTCATGAAGTACTCCCCTTAATTGTTAGAAATAGAAATAAGTTCGTACCACATTATAATACGAATGATAATCATTATCAATAGCTTTTTTGCTCTCACTTTCAAAGTCTATTGACAAACGATAGTTCCTAGTAATAACAAGCTTTTACTAAGAATTATATGATGACATAAGGGATGGATGGAAATAAATTTTTGATTGACTCGTGCTCCTGTGTAGCATAAATAGCTACTGTTTTTCGCAAATCAAGAATGGGAACCCCTATTTCATGCTTGCTTAATTGCCATGCAGGAGTGGGTAAAGATTGGAAGGAAAAAACCATATTTCCGAAGCGACAACACTCTCGTAAGCAAATATCTTGTGAATACTCCCTGCTCTCTTCTAATAAATGAATCGGTTCAAGACCAAACTGCTCAATTAAATGCATTCTGTCGGCTAAATCCTTGCCATGCTTATAGGGAGCCGTCCGTCGGGGCGATAAGATTGGGTAATGCTCAATAACATATTTGTCATGAATGCCATGATAAAACACAAGCCTCACCTCTTCATGATGAAAGAAAGAGCGACCATTCCTTTGATGGCCACTCTTTTTTATTGGGATAAAAACGTTCACTTATTCTTGCCGATTCGGCTTTAACCGCTTTGATTGTATTTTACTGCCTGTCACTATAGCCTGGGCCTTTGTTTCTCGCCCTAATAGATCTTGTGCCACTACGGTGATCGTTTCTCTGCCTTCTTTTACCCGTGGAATTTCTAATAGAAAATCTCCCTGATCGCTTACATCACCATACAAACGCTGATCGCCATAGTAAAAGGACAGCTCTGTATCAGCTTGTTTAATGACCCGTCCTCTCACATGAAGTGTAGAACCTGCTGTATCGTCATAGCTTGGCTTTGCAAAACCCACAGAAAGCGGCTTAGCAGGAAGTGCCTTGTACATAATACGTTTTTGGTCCTGCATAACAACCGCTGATCCTGTCATTGCATCTGCATAGCATATAACAGATTGTGTTGTCAGGTTCTTCGCTTCGTCCATCGCCTCAACTAAAACCTTATTTTCACCATGCTTAAGAGCAATTTGATGTGAAAAGTATTTATGAACAGGCTTCTCAATCTGATCCTCTTCCCAGCTTGCAATTATTTCACCATTAACCTTCAATCTTCCTTTATAATTCATATCACGATACATCCAGCGCAGAGGGACAACGATCTTTTTGCTGGTCGCGTCAAACACAATATCCTCGTTACCATCGTTTACAAATTGCAAAATAGGTGGCGTTTTATCCACGATAATCCGTTGGGTAAATTCACGGGTGTTTCCAAAGGCATCTGTCACTTTATAAGGTACATATTGTATTCCCTCTGGCAAGTCTAGTACTGTCTGGAATCGACCGTCTGGTTCCACTTTTACCGGTTGCTCTTTGATCGTAAGCTTAACCCGATCCATCATGTCTTCGCCTGTCACCTTGCCACGAATAGCAACATGATTTTGATTGCTAACCATGATTTGTTGAAAAATCTGATCAGGAAACTCGATGCCCGGCGGTGTAAAATCACTTTGTCCATTGATATGAGTATAGGAGATATTACCCGCGTAATCATAGGCAACCAGCGTCATTTTTTTGTGTGGCTGACTAACTACTGCTTGTGTAATTGTCGGGGCATAAGGTCCACCTGTTTTTTTTCCATCCACATACAGCAGATACCCTTGAATATCCTTATCTTTTGTCTGCCACTGAAGTTTATTTTTATTTAGTTGCGCTGTGATTTGCGGTGCTTGACGATCCACGCGTACAGGTAGGGTAAGCGTCTGCCACTTGGCGTTGCTCCCATCATTTTTCGCACGGATGACAAATCGATATGACCCATCAGGTGCTGGTACATAGGCCCCTTTATCTGAGGAATAGATCATTCCGTCCCAAGCCCACTCTTCTTTCTCCGTGAAGAAAAAGGAATCACCTTTTCTTGATTGGTCAAATTTATTTACCTTACCATCTTTTACGAGAGATCGAACAACCTGACCTGTTGAATCTGTAACATTAATAGAAAGCTCTCGCGCATTACGTAAGAACGTAATAGATGGCGCTGCCTTATCATAATGACCATCTCCATTTGGTGAAAAAGCAATATGGTCTGGGTTGATTAATACATGACCATTCTCATCTACACCATTCACACCCAGTGCGTCCCGGAAACGCCATTTGTCACTTTCTTTATCGTGATACCATGTTGTTTTGACACTGGTTAGCTTTTCCTGACTCTCAGCGCTCCACATCGGAGCGTCCATGATTCTTGGTTCATTCCATTCTCCATAAAAACCATAATAGGGAACTCTCAGGGCAGGTACATGAGCCTGCTTGGGGGTAAATAGTAAGTATCCTTCCACAAACCTTTGTTTAGGGGCAGTCTTTGGCACAGTTACAGTTACCTGAACTTCTTGTTTTTGACCTGGAGCTACTGTAACGCTTGGGGTTTGGAATTGAACCTTGGCCCCAGGCAATCGCGTCTCTCTCATGCTAAAGTATCCATTCTCTATCTGATCAGTTAACACACCGAATTCATCACTAAGTGTGTACGTGAGTGGCTCTTTGCCGAATTTGTTAGAAATGATGAGGCTAAACGTTCGTTTCTCACCGATTTGCCCTAAGGATACACCTGCTTTTCCCTCTTTATTAGTAATAACAACGGGAGATTTTGCAGCTTTGACCACCTGCATAATGCCTGCCCCTTGCACACGAGGCGAATAAGGAAGGGGCGGGAGCTTTTCATCCTTTGACTTAGACGTACGCGGATCAAGTACAGGCTGAGCTGTGTTCATGGCTACTGCTTTTAGAGTTTCAACCAGCTCTCGTCCTTCTAAAGAATATCCTTGTTTTTGATAATACTGCTTAAGTAAGGCCATTGCTCCTGCAACGTGCGGAGTTGCCATTGATGTACCACTTTTTACCCCATATCCGTCTTGGGAAACAGTGGACAAAATTCCACCACCAGGTGCAGATATCTCCGGTTTAAATTGTAAATCCGGCGTAGGTCCCCATGAGGAAAAGGAGGACATGGTTCCACCTTCTGGATATGGCAATTCATTTTGTGCAAACTGGCCATCAAAGGTAATTTTTACCTTTTTACCCTTTTTCAATTTCTCTGCCATTGCTTCGCCCATTGATTTTAAAATAGATGCACTTGGTATATTTTTACTCTCATTTCCACTCATCAAAAAGGGCCCTGCTTGATTGTTATAAATAAGAGCACCAGCCGCACCCGCTTCCTTAGCGAGACGCAGCTTTTCATCAAAGGTTATATCTCCGCGTTCAATTAAAACGACTTTATTCTTAACACTAACATTGTAATCTTCTTTTTTTCCTTTCCCAACATACGCCATTTCATGTGATTGGGATAAATACTGCTCAGGTTGCAACGGGCTTCCACTGATAGGAATTCCCGTCAAATAGACCACACGCGGCAACTGATCAACACCCTCAAGCGCAAAACTATTGCCAGCAAACGTAGTGGCATTAACCGATGCAATGCTAAAAGCATCTGGAGCCAATCCAGGTGACCCGATCATGGCGTGATCGGGATTGGCTTGCTTTACTTTATCACTACCAAAATAAGCATCGTTCCCAGCTGCTGCGACTACGATAACACCACTGTCAACAGCATTTTTGACCGCATACTGTTCGGTATTCGTCTCATCTACATATCCAGCGGAAGACCCCAGACTAAGATTAATCACATCTGCTTTTTTAGCAATAGAATCGGTCATTGCAAATAAAATGGATTCACTAAGCCCAGAAATGCTCCCCTGATAATTGCTAAAAACTTTTTCGCTAAGCAATTGAGCTTCGGGTGCAACCCCTTTTACTTTACCATTTCCCGCTACTATTCCCGCCACATGCACACCATGCTGAGATTCCCCTACATCTTGAGTTATTTGATTGCGATCAGCCCAATTATATCCTGTAATAACCTTTTGTGATGCTCCAGACTTTTTTTGTGCTGCTTGTTTATCGTGAGGTGCTGGAAAATCAGGGTGTTTATGATTAATGCCTGTATCCACAATGGAAATCAACATCCCTTCCCCTTTTACACCCAACTCCTGCCAGGCTCTATCTGCCTCGATCATCGACAAAGTAGATTTTCCAGCTTTAGCCACAGACTCTCCTTTCATCACATGCTTCAAGGCATTCCATTCGTTTGCTTGATTCTGAAGCATGTTAAAAAGATTGCCCGGGGAATGACCGCCTGCTTTTTTTGGAAAAGAAGCACTAGTCGCCTCCCAAATATCTTTTTGAATTTGCTCACGTGAAATGATTTGCTGCGTGTTATCAATCGTCTGGTGGTTATGTAAAACGGTATCTGCTCCAACGTAATTGACCGGATAATATAGCAACGGTACAACTGCACCGGTACAAAGCACTTTGATCATTTGTTTCTTCATACGCAGCCCCCTCCTGGTGAAAATTCCTCATGTAGTATCTTCATCAGTTTGCCAAAGGAAGCTTATGGGTATACACCCGTACCATTACAAGGGAAGGAAAGCATACTACCAATTTTTTCAAAATATAAAAAAGCCCTCTCACTATCGAGAAGGCTTTTTCTGAATTCATGTCGTATAAAAAGGGAAGAAGGTATCTTCTTACGAGAAGAAGAAGGATTTAATAGCATGCTTCGTGGTTTCTTTATTCATATGAGCAATGGAAGTAGTAAGCGGGATGCCTTTCGGGCAAGACTGTACGCAGTTTTGCGAGTTACCGCAGTAGCTAATTCCGCCCTCCTCCATCAAGGAATCTAAACGCTCATGCTTGTTCATTTTTCCTGTCGGATGCTCATTAAATAGACGCACCTGAGAAATAGCAAATGCACCAATAAATGGTGATTTATCATTTACGTTCGGACATGCTTCTAAACACACACCGCAGGTCATACATTTAGATAGTTCGTATGCCCATTGGCGATCTACTTCCGCCATTCGTGGTCCTGGTCCTAAATCATGGGTACCATCGATCGGAATCCATGCTTTCACCCGTTTTAAAGCATCGAACATGCGGCTGCGATCTACAGTTAAATCGCGTTGTACAGAGAACGTTTTCATTGGCTCGATACGCACTGGTTGTTCTAACTTATCAATTAGAGCGGAACAGGCTTGGCGTGGTTTTCCGTTAATGACCATCGAGCAAGCACCGCACACCTCTTCTAAACAGTTAGATTCCCAAATGACCGGCTTAGTCTTCTGGCCTTGGGAGTTAACCGGGTTGCGTTGAATTTCCATTAACGCTGAAATTACGTTCATATTTGGACGATATGGAATTTTAAACTCTTCTTTATAAGGCGTGGAATCAGGTGTGTCTTGTCGGGTAACGATCAGATGGATTAAACGATCAGCCATGATCATTTCCCTCCTTTTTTATCACTGGTATAGTCACGCTTACGTGGTTTGATTAAGGAAACGTCTACATCCTCATAATAGATTTCTGGCGCTGTTGTTTCTGGATTATACTTCGCCATCGTCGTTTTCATGAAGCGTTCATCATCACGCTCAGGGAATTCAGGCTTGTAGTGTGCGCCGCGACTTTCATCACGTTGTAGGGCACTAATTGTAACAGCACGAGCTAGAACAAGCATGTTCCATAAATGACGTGTAAACTGCGCTCCAGAGTTGCTCCATTGCTGTGTATCTTGAATGTTGATGTTTTTGTAGCGCTCCATGAGCTCCAAAATCTTATCATCTGTTTTTTGCAATCGATCGTTGTAGCGAACCACTGTTACGTTATCAGTCATCCACTCGCCCAACTCTTTATGGATTACGTACGCATTTTCTGTACCGTCCATTTTTAAGATGTTGTCGTATTTCTCTTGTTCTTGCTTGGAATAGCTGTCAAATAAGCTACTTGGAAGATCATCTGAGAGCTTATCCAACGAGTTGATGTAATTGATTGCATTTGGACCAGCAACCATACCACCATAAATAGCAGACAACAGCGAGTTCGCACCCAGACGATTACCGCCATGTTGAGAATAATCGCACTCACCTGCAGCAAATAGACCCGGGATATTTGTCATTTGGTTGTAATCTACCCACATACCGCCCATGGAATAGTGAACTGCTGGGAATATGCGCATTGGTACTTTTCGTGGATCTTCCCCAACAAATTTTTCATAAATTTCAATGATACCGCCTAGTTTTACATCCAATTCCTTTGGATCCTTATGAGACAGATCCAAATACACCATGTTTTCGCCGTTGATACCCAATTTCATATCTACACAGACATGGAAAATTTCACGAGTCGCAATGTCGCGTGGTACGAGGTTTCCGTATGCAGGATATTTTTCCTCTAAGAAGTACCATGGTTTCCCATCTTTATACGTCCAAATGCGGCCACCTTCTCCACGAGCTGATTCAGACATGAGGCGTAGTTTATCATCGCCAGGAATAGCAGTTGGGTGAATTTGGATAAATTCTCCGTTTGCGTAAATAACACCCTGTTGATACAACGCAGATGCCGCTGTACCTGTGTTAATAATAGAGTTAGTAGATTTACCAAAGATAATCCCAGGGCCACCAGTCGCCATGATAACTGCATCCGCATGGAAGGCTTTAATTTCACCTGAACGCATGCTCTGTGCAGTTATCCCACGACAGACACCCGCATCATCAAGAACGGCACCGAGGAAATCCCAGTACTCATATTTTTTCACAAGTCCTTCCGTCTCATAACGGCGTACTTGCTCATCTAGTGCATATAGTAATTGCTGTCCTGTCGTTGCTCCAGCAAATGCAGTACGGTGATGCTTCGTTCCCCCAAAGCGACGGAAGTCTAGCAATCCTTCCGGAGTACGGTTGAACATAACTCCCATACGGTCTAGCATATAAATGATTCCAGGTGCTGCATCACACATTGCTTTTACTGGTGGTTGGTTCGCTAGGAAGTCACCGCCATAAATCGTGTCATCAAAGTGTTCCCAAGTAGAGTCGCCTTCCCCTTTGGTATTAACAGCTCCATTAATACCGCCCTGCGCACAGACTGAGTGAGAGCGCTTAACCGGAACTAGGGAAAAAAGTTCTACGGCTACCCCTTTTTCTGCTGCTTTAATTGTCGCCATTAGTCCAGCTAGGCCACCGCCGACAATAATTAATTTACCCTTCGCCATGTTTTATTCCCCCTTCTCTTACACGAATGCGAATACGGCACGCAAGCCTACGTAGGATAATGCTACGAACAGGATCATGGTGAAATAAGTTGCCATACGTTGTGAACGTGGCCCTACTGTAATGCCCCAATGCACTAAGAACGACCATACACCATTGCAAAGGTGGAACACAGCGGATAGAACACCTACAGCGTAAAACGCTATCATTACTGGGTTAGTAAAAATATCATGCATGAGGTCATAGTTAATTTCGGCAGTACCAAGTGCTTTGACAATACGTGTTTGCCATACATGCCACGCTATGAAAATCAGCGTGAAAACACCTGTAATACGCTGCCAGAGATACATTTGATTGCGGAAAAACGAGTAGTTGCCATTGTTCGGTTTTGCTTGAAATGCGAGATATAGACCGTAAATGGCGTGGAACAACAGTGGGAGATAAATGAATGCAAATTCCAAAAACAATAAGAACGGTGCCTTTTCAATTAGGCCAACCGCTTCGTTAAATGCTTCCGGCCCTTTGGTTGCTTGAAAGTTCGCCGTTAAATGGAACAGTAAAAACAACCCGATCGGAAACAACCCGAGTAGAGTGTGAAGCTTGTGCAAAGCGAAGTTTTTCTTACTTGCCATGCCTTGGGTCCCCCCTTCATTGATGTGTGGAAAATGTTATCTTACAATACCTATGCCATCACCATGCAGGCTCAAGCAAGACACATGTTCCGCTCCGCTTCCACTTTGGAAGAACATCCTCTATTCACGAAAAACCAATCCCTCAATAGGGAAACACAAAATGTTTCCAGTTTGCGAAATGGTTTTAAAAGTCTGTCAATCCAACGCATAAAAAACCGCGGGCGTAAACGAGATGTGTCTAAATAAAGAATAAAGATTGGAAATTATGTGACCAAAACCAATTGTACTCCTACCTCTTAGTAGCGTCAAGCAATTGAATAGACTTAATACATTCTTAGATTAATTGTAATCTATATCATTCCTAGCTTTTCTTGTTATTTATTCTTATTATGACCACGTATCTATCAGATATACTCTGACTCATCCCTCATTTACTCCTATCATTTTCCTAGTCTTAGCATAATTGTTTTTTTCTCTCATAGAATAGAAATCATGCACAAAAGGAGGACGAGCTAGAGTGAGACAAGCTACTGATATCCTACAGCAGCTTTTACCTGAGTTTTCAGTATATGATTGTCAGCGCATGCAACAAATGAACATGCCTTTTGCCGGTCATCTCTTTTTTCGAAATGTAGTCACTCAGGAATTACTGGGAGATTGCGAAGCTCCTATTCTTTATTGGATGGGGAAAGAGATAGGCGAGACCTATCATATACATGCGGCGGAAGATTTGATATTAGCCTTCATCCAGCTCGGCTTAGGAAAGCTGGAATTAACCTTGTGTACAGCTAGACAAATTGAATATCTCCTGACTCATCCTCATCTTACCATGCAGACTACAAACCGACTAGAACGCACCCTACAGTTTGAGACAGGCTTTATTGCCGGATCGATTGGCAAGTGGTTAGAGCGTGAGTCAAATGCCACACTCACTCTTCTGGGAAAGGACAAAAAAAAAGAACCAACTGCACACATTCAGGTTGTTATCTCAGGGTAACAACCTGTTTTTACGTGCAGAGCTCTTATATTCGTTTCATCGTTACTAGTTGTCATTGTCATGGTTTCCTACCTGTCTGCTTTCTCTTCAACATCTGATAAGCTGGTTATCCAATTAATTGTGAGGTTTGTTGCTCTTTCACTGTTACAGGAAAATAAGGCCCTACTAGCTGAGCCATTTTATCCATTTCAACTAAAAAACCATCATGTCCAAATACGGAGTCAATTGCAAAAAAATCAACATCCTTCCCCTGTTGTTTTAACGTAGAGGATAGCCAAAGCTGATGAGGAATTGGATACAACAAATCGTTGGAAATAGCTATACAGACTACCTTGGCTTTGATACGTGACAATGCGTTTTCAATCCCATCTCTTCCCCTACCAATATCGTGTGTATCCATTGCTTTTAGGAGATAGAGATAGCTATTTGCATCAAAGCGCTGCACGAGCTTATCGCCTTGATAACGTAAATAGCTTTCCACTTCAAATGTAGTATCCACTAAGTCGGCATGCACGGTGCCTTGATGGGCCCTGCCAAATCGTTCTTCAAATAATTCGGCTGTCCGGTATGTAATCATGCCAACCATACGTGCTGTTGCCAAGCCGCGAATAGGACCTAACTGAGGATAATAATGTCCATTATTCCAATCTGGATCATTACAAATCGCTTGCCTTGCCACATCATTATAAGCAATGGCCATAGCTGATAACTGAGCGCAGGTAGCTATTGGGATCACTACATCCATCATCTGGGGATATTCAACCGCCCACTCATAAACCTGCATACCACCCATCGAACCGCCAATGACCGCATATAGATGAGAAATCCCCAGTTGCTCAATGAGCTTGTATTGGGCGCGTACCATGTCTCGGATCGTCACAACAGGAAAATGAGTTGCATATGGCTCTTTAGTCTCCGTATTCATACTTGCAGGACCTGTTGTTCCGTAACAGCCACCTAAGACGTTTGTGCAAATCACGTAATAATAATCGGTATCAATTGCTTTTCCGGGCCCAATCAGCCCATCCCACCAGCCTGGCTTTTCACCATCACCTACCGCTTGACTGTCTCCAGTTAATGCGTGGCAAACCAAAATTGCATTCGATTGCTCAGAATTGTACGTACCGCTTGTTGTATAACCGATTTCCACTTGACGGAGCACCTCGCCACATTCCAACGCCAGGTTGTGAATCGTTGCTTTTCTCAATGCAATTCCTCCTATTTCCACTTGATGCCCTAAAGTACAGGTACCTATGTGCTAAAAAACCCCTCTTCCGGAGAAGAGGGGTTTGATCGTATCGACTAGACCCGCTCTTATCTGCCAGACTACTTTATGTGTGCCTGCTGGATTTAGCACCTCTCCGCTTCTCGCGGGGTTGCCGGGTTTCTTCGGGCCAGTCCCTCCACCACTCTTGATAAGAGATTTCTATATAATTCTGTTTATCATACTTCTTTTGAGTAAGAATTGTCAATCTATTTCAACGAAAAGGATTCTTCTCTTTTTATTTGATACATCGTCCACATTCCAATGTCCTGAAAGCCCAAACGTTTATAAATAGCTCCAGCCGCTGGGTTATCATAAAACAAGCACAAGCTTCGCCCTTCCGCCAAAACATCCCTGCACAGCGCTACCATACAAGCACTAGCATATCCCCGCTTACGATGAAGGGGATGCGTACAAACACCAACAATCATAGCAGCCATCGAACACTCGGCTGTTGTTGAAGCACAGGCTACCGTTTCTGTGTTCACCTCTACATAATAGGTTCTCCCTGTACCGCTTTCCAGTGTGTGTTTCAATGCTTCTTCTGCATCAGCAGATCTGCCAAACTCTTGTATCTGATCACGTAGGCTGACGATTTTTACGACATCATGAACTGTGGCTTTTTTTACCTCAAATCCCTTGATGTCATCCTGAGATAATCGAGCGTCATCTTCTAATTCTGCAAAATAGGTAGTTTTGATCTCATGCTTCGGAAGATGGCTTGCAAAAGCTTGCAAAGAATCTTGTTTTCCTGATAAAACCTCCAGCTTCTTGTCAGCAAGTATAATTTCACTGAACCCTTCGAGATCAAACCTATCCAAAGCATAAAATACGTACGAGTGATAATACCGCAGGAGTACCGCGGAGAGTTTTGTCTGGTCACTTGCTGACCATTCTCCCCATAACTCTTGAAAAGGGGTAGAAAAGCCAAAATTTTCGACATCACCAATAAGAAATAAGTTCAAGCTTCTCTCTTGTGATACCAATTCTATAAATGCTTCATAATCTGCTTCTGTTAGTTTTCGGATCATTTGACAATTCCCTCTCCAAAAGTTTTTCTCTCCATTATTTGAAAAAGTGTACTATTTGTCAATAGAATTCAGAAAAAACACATAAAGCCCGGTGGACGTCTCTCCACCAGGCTCCTTGATTAATCCAATCCTATCCCTGTCCATTTGAAGCACTCTACATTCTGTTTTATCTAAAACAAATTAAGCGTGCACGACAGCATCGGCAGAAACATCCAATCCAAACGCCGTATGCAGTGTAGCTACAGCTTGCGCCACTTTTTCTGCCGGGATCACACAAGATACCTTAATATCAGAGGTAGATACCATCCGAATGAGAATATCCTGGCTGGATAAATGACTAAACATATCGGCTGCCACTCCCGGATTGGTTATCATACCAGCTCCTACAATTGAAACTTTTGCAAGGCCAGATTCATATTCCACATGCTCAAAGCCTAACTCTTCCTGATGAGCCGCCAAGGTCTCCAGCGTTCTATGTAAATCGTCAGCGGAGATCGTAAAGGAAACATTATTTGCTTTGTCATGATAGGTGCTTTGAATAATGATATCTACATTAATTGAAGCGTCCGCCAATGCTTTAAATAATAAGGATAACATGCCTACTTTTACAGGCATTCCGATAACCGTTATAGAAGATACATCTTTGTCATGAGCTATTCCGCTGATTACTTTGCCTAACTCCATGTTTGTCTCCTCCTCAACCAATGTTCCCTCTTCTTCTGTAAAACTGGAACGAACCACAAGTCGAACTCGATGTTTTTTTGCACTTTCCACAGAACGTGGATGCAAGACACCAGCTCCTAGAGTTGCTAATTCTAGCATCTCATCATATGAAATGGAGCTTACCTTTTGTGCACGAGAAACAATACGCGGATCGGCTGTAAATACCCCTGATACATCTGTATAGATTTCACAGCAGGTAGCCTGTAGACTAGCCGCAATTGTTACCGCTGTAGTATCAGACCCGCCCCGTCCCAATGTTGTAATTTCTCCGTTTTCGCTAGCTCCTTGAAACCCTGCTACGATGACAATTTTCCCCTGCTGTATTTCTTGCTCAATCCGTTGACTGTTGATCGTACTAATGCGTGCCTTTCCATGCTTCTCTTCCGTTAAAATGCCAGCTTGCCAGCCTGTCATGGACACAGCTTCGTACCCTCTGCTTTGTAGGGCCATACTAAGTAACGCAATGGAAACCTGTTCGCCTGTAGCAAGCAGCATATCCATTTCACGAGCAGGTGGGCTCTCATGTAATTCCTTTGCTAAATCGACCAGCACATCTGTTGTTTTTCCCATAGCAGATACCACAACCACCATGGCATACCCGGCATCCTTATAACGGATAATTCTCTGTGCTACCTCTTGAATACGCTCCGCAGAGCCTACGGATGTTCCTCCGTATTTTTGCACCACAATTTCCATTTCGAATCTCTCCTCTGGTATATTCTGCTAGTCTGGATCATATGCCTTCCTTGATTCATTTATAATGAAAGCTTTTTACTAATTGAAGTACAAAAAAGGCAACGACAAAGGAAATACCTAGTCGTTGCCCTAACTGGACATACACGGTCCCTCCTTCCCCTGATTCACGGAAATGCCAAAGCAAGTAATAATAGCTTTAGCAGCCCGGTGAGATAGCTCTCCATTTGCATGACGGGTAGGACATACAAATGACAGTCTTACGCTTATTCAACGTAAGCCCAGCATGCACCGCTTGGGTATCGCGTGCACACTTCGGCAAATTCCCCTTTTCCAGCTCCATCATAGATTCCCATATCTCCGGAGGGTACTCTTGGTTTTTGCGCCTCTACCTCACTCCTGTATAGGGAAGTGAGGTTGTTGCTTATGAGATTATTCAGAATTATATCACGTTACTTTATCCGTTACAATTCTTTTTAGGATATAAGAAGATAGTAGCGTGATACAATGAGCATAGTTTTCGTACCTTTTTAAATAGGACATGAAAGGAGGCTTTCTAATGAAAGATAATAAAACCTTACAGAACCAAACCGAGGCAAACACGGACAATAACACACCTTCCCCCGTACAGTTGAACTCAAAATCCACCTCGTCTGTTGTTCTTATCACTGGGTGTTCAAGCGGCTTTGGAAAACAAATTAGTATCGCTCTTGCAGAAGCTGGCTATCAAGTGATCGCCACAATGCGTGATGTAACAAAAAAAGAGCCTCTTCTTCAAGAGGCTTCAGCCCGTGGCATTGAGGACCGTTTACACATGATCCCCTTAGATGTTACGAAACAAGATAGTATTACGCAGGCCATCGACCAAACGCTACAACTATTTGGCAAGATAGACATATTGATTAACAATGCTGGCTATGCGACTGGCGGTTTTACTGAAGAAATCCCTCTAGAGGACTGGCGCAGTCAGTTTGAAACCAATTTTTTTGGAGCGGTAGCCACTACTCAAGCGGTTTTAAAACCCATGCGTGAGCAAAGGAGCGGTCTCATTATCAATATGAGCAGCATTTGCGGACAATTTGGCTTCCCTATGCTCGGTCCCTACACCGCTTCCAAACATGCACTAGAAGGCTTCAGTGAATCTCTACGCTTAGAAATGCTCCCATTTGGCATCAAGGTGGTCCTAATAGAGCCTGGGCCATATCGAACTGATATATGGGAAAAAAGCATAGAAGCAGCAGCTTTCTCACCTGAGTCTCCCTATCATACCTTTTTAGAGTATTTGCAACAGCAAGCCAAGCACAACGCCATGCACTCTGGCGATCCAGAAGAAGTAGTCCACACCGTATTACGTATTGTAAAAGCTCCTAATCCGTCCTTTCGTTATCCGGTTGGAAAAAGCATCAAAAGCTTACTCTTTAGTAAAAAAATATTACCCTGGAGATTCATAGAGCTACTTGTAAAAAAGCAATTACACAAAATTATGAAGAAATAAGCTTATTTCTCATCCTTCAATCCTCTTAAGTGCGCAATAATATCTCTTGCTAATTTATCACCAATACCCAGCTGGCGGAAATCTTCCACTGTTGCTTCCCGCATCTTTTTCAACGAGCCGAAATGCTGAAACAGCTTCTTCCGCCGCTTCTCTCCTATGCCTGGTATCTCATCTAATTGGGAAGAAAGCATTGTTTTCGAACGGGCCTGACGATGAAACGTGATAGCAAAGCGGTGTACTTCATCCTGGACGCGTTGCAACAAATAAAACTCATGGCTGTCCCGTTTAAGCTCTACAGGCATAGGCGGGTCACCATAGAGTAACATCGCTGTTTTATGCTTCTCGTCCTTAGCGAGTCCACAGACGGGGATGAACAGTCCTAATTCATTTTCTAACACATCCATCGCCGCACTAATTTGACCTTTGCCTCCATCAATTACAATTAGATTTGGCAATGGCTGATTTTCTTTTAACAGGCGAGAATATCTACGTAAAATAACCTCTCGCATGGAACCGTAATCATCAGGGCCTTCTACTGTTTTTATTTTATATTTTCGGTACTCCTTCTTGTCTGGTTTCCCATCGGTAAAGACAACCATGGCCGAGACAGGTTCCGTTCCCTGTATGTTAGAGTTGTCAAAGGCCTCAATACGAAGAGGGGTTCCTATTCCCATAATGTTGCCTAAATTATGGACAGCCTGCACAGTACGGGCATCATCCTTTGCTAATAGGGCAAATTTCTCAGCTAGGGCAATGCGAGCATTTTCGTTAGCCATATCAATTAGTTCATGCTTTTTCCCTCGTTTTGGAGTCAGCACTTTTACTCCTAGCCATTCCGAGATCAGCTCCGGCTCACTTTCCTCAGGAAGTAAAATCTCTTTTGGCAGAGCTTGCTGTTTTTCAAAATAATACTGTGCTACAAACGACATGAAATCCTCTATAGCGTCTCCGTAAAAAGGAAACGAGCTTGTATCACGCTCGATTAGTTTACCTGAACGCATATAGAAGACCTGAACGCACATCCAGCCCTTATCGGTATGATAACCAAAAATATCGCGGTCAACTGTATCAGTCAATGTAATCTTTTGCTTCTCCATGACTGCTTCAATATTATGAATTTGGTCACGAAATTCCTTTGCTCGTTCAAACTCTAAATTTTCGGCAGCCATCATCATTTTCTCTGTTAGGATTTCCTTCGTCGCCTTATGACCGCCATCTAGAAATCTAGCAATCTCATCAACAATACGTAGATTCTCCGCCTTATCCACCTCGAACACACAGGGTGCCATACATTGATGCATGTGGTAATACAAGCATACCTGCTTCGGCATATTTTTACATTTACGCAGCGGGTATAAACGATCCAGCAGCTTCTTCACTTCTTGGGCAGCGGTCGCATTGGGATACGGTCCAAAATACTTCGCCTTATCCTTTAAAACGCGACGCGTGATCTCCAAACGCGGATGCGCCTCATTGGTAATTTTAATATAGGGGTATGTCTTATCATCTTTTAATAAAATATTGTATCTAGGATCATATTTTTTGATCAGATTACATTCTAAAATAAGCGCCTCAATCGGGCTAGAGACGACAATATATTCAAAATCAGCAATTTCATTTACTAATAGCTGAGTTTTACCATCATGACTGCCAGTAAAATAGGAACGAACGCGATTTTTTAATACCTTAGCTTTTCCCACATAGATAATGTCGCCATTCGCATTTTTCATTAGATAACAGCCTGGCTTATCCGGTAATATCGCAAGCTTATCTTTGATCTGACTCACGTCGCGTTCTCCCTTCCTAGTAGTATGTACTCGATCCATTTTCTTCCGAATCCAAATGGTTTTTTCGCCTATCCTTTATCCTAGCACACTTGTTCTCTTTTTCCTACTTATAAAGATTGGGATAGGAAACAAAAAACCCGCACTCCTTTTCAGGAGCCGGGCTTTTAGAACGCATGCTGTACATTTCGACTCAGACGCACTTGTTCTTTTGCAACAATCTTACAGATGTTTGTTGATTGTTTCCATCAAAGCATCTTTTGGTTTAAATCCAACCATTTTGTCCACAGGTTGACCGTCTTTGAAAAGAATCAAAGTTGGGATGGACATAACGCCAAATTTACCAGCAGATTCTGGATTGTCGTCAACATTTACTTTCACGATTTTAAGCTTTTCGCCTACTTCTTTATCCATATCCTCAAGCACAGGAGCGATCATTTTGCAAGGTCCACACCATGGAGCCCAAAAGTCTACCAATACTGTACCTTGTTCGATATCTTGTGCAAAAGATTGATCAGTTGCATTTGTAATAGCCATAGGATAAAATCCTCCTTTACTCTTAAAAAAATAACTTAAAGCCTTCTGAAAGTATATCATCTATAGCCAAAATTGACCATGACTCAAAATACTTTCATTATACTTTGAAAAAATAATTCCTATTTCTATCTTATCCTGCTACAAAATGGTTGAATCCATTCGTTACAGTTGCTCAAATCCATGAACAAAAAAGCAAATCGTTTCTTCCTCATCCTCAGTTAACTCTTAGCTTCGCATGGCTGGAAGAATTGCCGGCATCAATCAAAAGTGTTTTTCTATCTCCCACTATTGCTGCTAATATGGGACGATCAGTCTCCTGATAGGGGGTAAGATATAAAATACGTTTTGACATTTGTATCAGTTGCTGCAATTTCTTCCCTCCTGACTCTCTTGTTTATTTCGTAGCGGATCGTTGCTCTGTATTTCTTCATTAATATGATTTTTTCATCTTTTCTTACTCTAAAGTAATTTCTCCACAAAAGCAAAAAACTACGGTCCTTTCTTAAGCAACCGTAGTCTAAGCAATCATATTTATTATGTTTTATCCCACTACTACCTTTTTAAATTCCTCGGTTAGCAACGGTACTACTTCAAACAAGTCACCCACGATTCCATAGTCAGCTACTTGGAAAATAGGGGCTTCTGGGTCTTTATTGATAGCCACAATCACTTTGGAGTTTGACATTCCTGCCAAATGTTGAATAGCTCCAGAAATTCCGCAAGCGATATATAAATCAGGTGTTACCACTTTACCCGTTTGACCAATTTGCAGTGCATAGTCGCAATAATCTGCATCGCAAGCTCCACGGGAAGCACCAACTGCTGCTCCTAGAACCTCAGCTAGTTCTTCTAGCGGCTGGAAGCCTTCCTTGCTCTTCACGCCACGACCACCAGCGATAATAACCTTTGCTTCAGATAAATCTACTTTGCCAGATGTTTTGCGAACGACTTCTTTAATAACACTGCGTAGATCCTTTAGTTCTACGTCTATCGCGATCACTGTAGCAGATTGACCTGCCTTTGCTTCACTCAGCGCAATATTGTTTGGACGGATCGTTGCGAATATTTTGTTATCGGAGAAGATGCGCTTTTGAAAAGCTTTCCCTGCATAAATAGGACGTGTAAAAACTGGACCTGCTTCCACATTAGTCACATCTGAAATCAGACCTAATCCTAATCGAGCAGCAACTCGTGGTGCGATATCACGTCCAATCGCTGTATGCCCTGCTACGATAGCGTCTGGATTCACCTCTTGAATGACCTTTACCACAGCCTGTGCATAAGCATCTGGAGCATATTGGTCCAATGTTGCATTTTTTACTGCATAAAGGCTAGTCGCTCCGTATTCCCCCAGCGCATTGGCATATGTATCTGCATCGCTACCAAATGCGGCAGCTACTACTTCGCCACCCTCTGCAATGATCTGGGCGGCAGCCAATGCCTCCAAGGAAACGTTACGCAATTGATGATCACGTGCTTCAGTTAGTACGAGTACTTTTTTCATTTGGAAGTCCTCCCTTAGATCACTTTTGCTTCGTTACGCAGTAGTTGCACTACTTCAGCCACTTGGCTTGGAATATCACCTGACAAGATACGACCTGCCTCTTTCTTTTCCGGTACATATTGATACACGATCTCGGTTTTACTTGCTACCTCTTCTTCTGTAAGCCCCAAATCATCTGCGGACAGACGATCCAATGGTTTCTTTTTCGCCTTCATAATGCCTGGTAATGATGGATAACGCGGTTCATTTAAGCCTTGCTGTGCCGTGATTAGGACCGGTAGGGAGGTTTCGACTACCTCCGTGTCTCCTTCTACATCGCGTTCTACCCGAACCGTCGTACCCTCAATGTCAATTTTCACCGCTGTTGAAACATGGTTGATAGATAGCTCTTCAGCTAAACGAGGACCACCTTGACCTGCGCCGGAATCCACAGCCATTTGTCCACCTAGGATAAGATCGAATCCTTCTTTTTTGGCAACGGCCGCTAGTACCTTTGCTGTTGTATATTCATCACCAAATAATGATTCATCATCTACTAGCACTGCTCGATCGGCTCCCATAGCCAGAGCGGTGCGCAACTCTTTTTCGGCACCATCTTTGCCTACGGTCATTACAATAACCTCGCCGCCAAGATCATCTCGTAGCTTGATTGCCTCTTCAATGGCATATTCATCATAAGGATTAATAATCGTTTCCACGCCATCATCACTAATGAGTCCGTCCTGAATAATGATCTTTTCTTCGGTGTCAAAGGTCTGCTTCATCGCAACTAAGATTTTCATGGTTGAAACCTCCTATCGATTGGAAAATTGCGGTTTACGTTTTTCAAGAAAAGCAGTTACGCCTTCTTTCATATCTTCAGTAGTAAATACCTGCCCAAACAATTCAGCTTCACGTTTCATTCCAGCAGATAATCCCAGCTCAACACCGCTGTGAATGGCATCCAGTGCGCATTTGACAGAAATCGCACCCTTTTCTGAAATTTTACGAGCTAGCTTTTTACTTTCTTCCAATAACTGTTCCACTGGATAAACAGCTTCTGCCAAACCAATCGCAAGAGCTTCTTCTCCATCAATCATATCGGAAGTCAGTATGAGTTGTGTAGCTTTTCCTCGTCCAATTAGACGCGGCAAACGCTGAGTACCACCGTATCCAGGGATTAGTCCCAAATTAAGCTCAGGCAAGCCTAATTTTGCTTCCTTTGCTACATAACGGATGTGGCAAGCCATGGCAAGCTCTAATCCTCCGCCTAGGCAAGCTCCATTTATTGCAGCAATAATCGGCTTAGAAAACGTCTCCATTCGCAGAAACAATTGTTGTCCTCGCTCCGCCACCTGCTGTGGACTCTGTTCAGCCAGTGCAGTAAATTCTTTAATGTCAGCACCTGCGATAAAAAAGCGCCCTTCGCCAGTAATAACAATGGCTCTTATCTGATCATTTTGCTCCAAATCATCCAAAGCCTGAGCCAAGCTGGTGAGTGTAGCTTGATTTAACGCATTCGCTGGCGGATGGTTAATCGTTACTATAGCGATAGTTCCTTCTGTTACAAGCGTAAGATTTGGATACGACATGCTTTGTCCCCCTTTTACACCGAACGAGTGAATGAGCGCCCGATCAGCTTTGTACAAAATAGAACCTAGGCAACATTGTATCAGAGGAAATCCCTATACAAAAGTGTTTTTACAAGTTTTATTGATGTGAAATAATGAAGACCTTTTGCAAAACGCTGTATGGAGATTTCCTAGGTTGAATGGGGTCTAGTTTTTGCAGAGTCCCTTTAGGAAGAGATTATGAATGGGATCCACAAGAGAGACGAGATCGTACTTACATTCTTTCATAATCCAAGAAGTTACCGTCTGATCCAACGTACCAAAAATCATTGTGCGTGCCATCCGTACATCAATATCTGCACGGAAGATACCGCAGTCCATTCCTTCCTGAACGACTGCATCAATCAGATTAAAGTATGATTTTAATACTTCTCCAATACCCTGACTTACTTCCGGATTAATCTGACGCAGCTCAATTTGTGTCACAATCGCTAAGTTATGATCCTGCGCCAATTGGCTGAGATGACTCCGAATGAGGATACGCACCTTCTCAGAAACATCTTGAGCCTGAGAAGTCAACTCGCGGCAATTCTCTACAAACTGTCCCATCTTCTCGTTAAACAACGAGATAAGAACATCATCCTTGTTTTTAAAATAGAGATAAATGGTGCCGTCCGCTACCTTGGCTTCTTTCGCGATCCGAGATACCTGCGCGTTATGATAACCGTGCTTGGCAATCACCGTGACGGCTGCATTTATAATGGCTTGATACTTTTCCCCCGTTTTTTTGGCCATGTTACCCTCCATTTTACTTTCTTAGATGTCCTTATTTTTTGTTAGAAATGAATGAATATTCATTCAAGAAAAGTTTATAATACCGAACCGGCTCTGTCAAGCATTGGATAAATAAAAAACGGCTTACCCCATGTCAGGGTAAACCGTTGCTATCATTGTACCTCTATTTGAAAAGATAGGCAATTCTTCCTAGATAGAAATGTGCTGAAATCGTTTCATATGTCTAATTTTGTCGCATTTTAGACACATTTTCTTGATTTACCCCAATTTACTTGTACTTTCTATTTCAATACGCTTCTTTTCTTCTTCTTGCAAATGACGACGAAGTACCTTACCTACCATAGTTTTAGGCAATTCTTCCCTAAACTCATAGGAACGCGGTACTTTATAACTAGCTAATCGCTGACGACAGAAAGCATTCAATTCCTCCTCCGTTACCTGATAGGAATCCTTTAGGACAACGAAGGCTTTCACTGTCTCTCCCCGATATGGATCTGGTATACCGACTACCGCAGCCTCTTGAATGGCAGAATGTTCAAACAAAACTTCCTCCACCTCACGCGGATAGATATTAAATCCCCCAGCAATAATCATATCTTTTTTTCGATCAACGATGTAGAAAAACCCTTCTTCATCCATATATGCTATATCTCCCGTCAACAGCCAGCCATCCTTAAGAACCATAGCCGTGTCTTCAGGACGATTCCAGTATCCCTTCATGACCTGCGGACCACGAACAGCCAATTCACCAATTTGATTTGGAGGCATTGCTTCGTCTGTTGCTGGGTCGATAATACAAGCTTCCGTGTCTGGCCATGGAAGTCCAATACTGCTATTAACGCGTCTTTCCCACAGGTTATTTGAATGGGTAACAGGAGAGGTCTCGGTTAAACCGTAGCCCTCTACCAACTTTCCGCCTGTAATTTCTTCAAATCGCTCCTGTACCTCTAACGGCAAGGGAGCCGAACCGCTAACACAGGCCTCAATAGAGGACAAATCGTATTGTTTAATGTCTGGATGATTAATCAGGCCAATATACATGGTAGGAGCCCCTGGAAAGATTGTAGGCCGCTCCTTCTGTATTAATTGTAGAATTTGCTTAACGTCGAAACGGGGAACAAGTATGATTTCTGCGCCCATCTGAAGGCCGCAATTCATCACGGTAGTCAGCCCATAAACATGAAATAAGGGGAGAACTCCCAGAATTTTCTCTTGTCCTTGCTTCATTTTGTAAAGAACAGCCTTGCATTGAACAGCGTTTGCCACAAGATTTCGATGGGTAAGCATCACTCCCTTGGCAAGACCTGTTGTTCCACCTGTATATTGCAATAGGGCTAATTCTTCCTCCCAATTTGCTTGAATATGGATCGGATCGGTTGGCGCCTGTTTTAGAGCACGCACAAAACTCTCTACCCCGTCCTGATAGAGAATCGCTGGGACTGGCACCGCTTTTTTATCAAATTTCTGGGCAATCGGGTAAAGCGCTTTCTTCATTGGAGGTAAAAAATCTCGTATGCTGGTTAGAAATACATGAAGTAATTTGGTATTTGACCTCACATTTTGCACTCGATTGTATAAGAGATCGAGGGTGACAATGGCAACTGCACCAGAATCGTTTAGCTGGTGCGTTAATTCACGTTCTGTATACAAAGGATTGGTCATAACAACCACCGCTCCAGCAAACATCGCTCCATAAAAAGCGATTATGGTTTGTGGAATATTTGGCAGCATTATGGCAATGCGATCTCCCTTTTGTACGCCTCGCGATCGTAATACATGAGCAAAACGATAGGATTGGGTGAGCAATTCTTGATAGGTTATGCGCTTTCCCATAAAAGAAAGAGCATAATTTTGTGGATAATCTTGTGCTGATTTTTCTAAAAAGTACGTCAATGGAACACGGGGGTATTCCACTGTAGCGGGGACTTCTGCTGGGTAACAAGATAACCAAGGCTTGGCAATTAACATCGCTTTCCCTCCAACCTTTGATACCTCATCTTTCCCATCTTCACATTCACAATCTCTCCTTATTTGACTATTTTATTCTAAATAGATAGACTTTTCCAGATTTTTTTACTAATCTTTCCAGCCAGGAAAGGCAAAACGAAACAGAATTGACTGTTCCAACTCATAGTTATGCCTTTCCTACCCCACATCTCTCGTTTTCACATTTTTAGCTGTATAAAAATAAGAGAGCATCATCTCTGGTTATCTTCTGCTTTCGCACTCAATACTTTTTTTATTTTTTCCTGGATTCGTTCTCTCTCACCGGAAGAAACTAAATAGTACCAGCCAAGTGTTGAATGATTCCAGATGCGTTCATCACGTCCTCTAATCGTTTCTGTCGTGATGTGATTTTTTTTAGGATCATAGTAGGTGACAAGTAACGAGGAAATTTCATTTTGTGTGAGGTCTGTCTTAATATGTTTGCCTAAGATCTCCATTAATTTAAAAGCCTTTAAAAATGCATCCATGGAGCCTCCTTTATTAGCTAAAGCTCGGATAATTTCCTGCTGACGAGCAATTCGTTCGTAGTCGCTGTCTTCGTGGCCTACATCACTTTTACGATAGCGTGCATAATCTAGCGCTTGCTTCCCGTTCAAAACCTTCTTGCCCGGATATAGATCAATATTGGTTCCATCACTAGGATCAGTATATTTCATACGTTTTTTGACAGTTACTTCTACACCGCCCAATTCATCAATAAGCTTTCGGAAGCCATCAAAATCAATCGTGGCATAACGGTCAATCTTAATGGATAAGTAGTCTTCCAAGGTTTTTTTTAACAGAGCCGGTCCGCCAAAGGCAGTAGCGTGATTTACTTTATCAAAGCCTTTACCGGGAATTTTTATATAGGTATCACGAGGAATTGAGATCAATTGTGCTTGTTGCGTTATCGGATTAATGGTAGCTATCAGTAGGGTATCAGAGCGTGCCCGCTCCCCTTTTCGACTATCCGTACCGATTAGCATCATACTAAAGGGCTGAAGGGTTTGTTCTTTGTGATAAAGCTCTTCGGCTGTAAGATTGGGGGACTGATCCAAGGGAACCCCTGGCGTCTGCAAAATGGAGGTGTTGTGTGGAAATGAAGAGCCGCTCACCTGAGGAAGCGGCTCATACCAATCTTTCGTCATCTGCTTGTATTGTTGAAAAGCAGTACCTAGATAGGCTAACAACGCTAAAAATAAGACGCAAAGGACAATGACGATCACTTTTTTGACGGTTTCCTTTTGCTTGACTTGCATCTGATCTTCCCCTTACCTCATCACAATGTATACAAAAAAGAACCCTATACAGGGTCCTTTATACTATGGTCAAAAAATGTACGATTTATGCAATAGCTACCAAGTCTAATCTGTTCTCAGGATTATCCCCTGCCAGCCTTCGTTTCATTTTATCGTTCAACAATCATACTCATACCCAGTCCGCCACCTACACATAAAGTAGCTAACCCTCTATGCAGCTGGCGGCGTTTCATTTCATGCAGGAGGGTGACGATTAAGCGGCAGCCTGTTGAGCCGACTGGATGACCAAGCGATATCCCACTGCCATTTACGTTCGTAATGGTTCGATCCAATTCCAATAGCTTTTCTACCGCCAAATACTGAGAAGCAAATGCTTCATTAACCTCAATCAGTTGTATGTCTTGCAAACGAAGCCCTGCTTTCTTCAAGGCTTTTTGTGTGGCTGGCACTGGTCCATACCCCATTAAGTCAGGCTCGACTCCGGCCCATGCGTAAGATACAATGCGCCCTAGTACGGTAAGTCCAAGATTTTTAGCTTTACTCTCTTTCATTAATAGCACGGCAGAAGCACCATCATTTAAGCCTGAAGCATTCCCCGCTGTAACCGTTCCCTCCTCACGAAAGGTTGGCTTTAATGTAGCTAAGGCATCGAGCGTAATGTCTGGGCGTATATGCTCATCTGCGGTGAGCGTGTTCGTTTTATTTTTTTTACTCAAAACAATCGGGATGATTTCGTCCTTAAAAAGCCCCTCTTTCGTGGCATGCGCCGCTTTCTGATGACTTAAATAAGCGATCTCATCCTGCTCCTCCCGGCTGATCTTATAGCGATCCGCCAAACGTTCTGCTGTTTCACCCATTAGAATATCGTGATGCGGGTCTGTAAGCAGCTCCCATAAAGCGTCTGTCATTTCACCATGCATGAGCCTCTTGCCAAAACGGGCCTGCTTCAAGATATAAGGAGCGCGACTCATGCTCTCCACACCGCCCGCGATTACAACCTCGCTATCTCCTAAAGCTATCTGTTGCAGACCTGAAACAATTGCCTGCATACCGGAGGAACATTGTCGCTGAACAGTCAATCCTGTCACTTGCTGGGGCAGACCAGCGTCTAAAAGAGCTGTTCTTGCAATATTCGGCTCATCTGTACGTTGAATACAATTACCTAGAATAACCTCATCAATGTCTTCGGGGTCGATCCCTGTTGTATCCATGATGTCACGAATCGTTAGTTCAGCTAATTTACGTGCTGACACATCCTGAAACATACCGCCAAATGTTCCAATGGGCGTCCGTTTTGCTGCGACAATTACGATAGGCTCTGCCATGCTACTCCTCCTTTGGGATGCAACTATTTTCCTTTATTGTCGCACAATTCCAATAAGAGTGTCACCCATTCTTCGCTCTGTTTTTGTTCCATCACATAAAATCCTGCTTGTTCATAGGCTTCTACTACCTTTGGCAAAATCCATTCTACTATTCCTGATAGGAGTAAGCGGCCAGTAGGCTTAAAGGTACGTTTTACTAGCGGCAGCATTTGTATCACTTCTTCTCCGCCGATATTAATGAAGATAAAATCAAAATATTTTTCCAAGGATAACAGATGATCGTCGACGGAGGCATCCCCTATCAGCACCTTCACAGATTGATCAGATAATTGATTAAGAGCCAGATTTTGCTTTAGCTGATAATCAGTCTCCGGGTTGATATCTGCGGCATAGACAGGATATGCGGCTCCATTTAACAAGCTGAAAATAGAGAGAATTCCTGAACCAGCTCCTACATCCAAAATGGTTTTGCCAGCTAATTCGCTCTCCTGTAAAAACCGTAAAATATCCTGTGTTGTTCCATGATACCCCGTTCCAAAGGCAGCACCGGGATCAATGTAGAGCACATACTCTGCTTGCTCTAGCACCTGCGCATCTTCCCAAGAGGGAGCTATTAGCCAATCCCCCACTTGTATGGAGGTAAACTCATCTTTCCACGATTCATTCTCCTCCTCTACTTGTTCAGTGGCTGTGACTTTAATTCTGCCTTCCCATTGATCAAGATATCTCTGTAGTCGAGTTGTCTGTTCCTGCTCCGTAGTGGATAATGGCTCAAACAAATAGGCGGTCATCGGTTTCTCAGTCAGTTCTGCATAATCGTATCCATTATTAGTCGTAATGACCTCTACTTGAGGTTCAATCCATCCTAATGTGTATTCGGTTTCCATAATGGTATAGGAAAATATCTCCTCTAATTCTCCCGGTAGGGAAAGCGTATATTTCATCCAATATTTTGTCATGCAACAAGTTCCTTTCTTCCAAAAATCTAGCGTATCCTAGTGTAGACATGGTAATATGAACGGTATTAGAGCGTGTTTAAGAGAGGGGTCTACACGATGTTTGATGAGTTTTTCTATCGAAGACGAAAAAACAAAGGCATCCTGTATGTGATGATCAGCTTTATCGTACTAAGTGTATTGTTAGTTGCCGCAGGAATCTACTATATTATGTAGTTCTATCTCCTTCGCTTTACTTACCTATCGCCTCTCGATTATACTTGAGGATGTGCCCAATTTAGAAAAACGGCACTTATGATTGTATACTACTTATCAGTTACGTTACCAGTACGTTTGAATAGAAAGAAGGTTCTCTCATGTCGCGAATTCTCATCTCCGGATATTACGGCTTTAATAATGCCGGGGACGATGTTGTGTTATACGGAATCATTACCTCGCTCAGACGAGAACAACCGAATATTTCCCTATCCGTGTTGTCAAATACGCCTGAGCGGACAACATCGCTATTTGGGATATCCGCCCATAATCGTTGGAAGCTCTCCACGATTGTGCGAGAATTAAAGCAAAGCGACCTGTTGGTAATGGGTGGTGGTACACTCATGCAGGACGTTACCAGCCCCCGCAGTGTACTCTATTATCTCGGGATCGTTACAATTGCCAAATTATTAGGCAAGCCCGTCGTATTTTATGCGCAAGGCTTCGGTCCTATCCTAAAATCCTTTAGCCGTTCTATGATTAAAACAGTCGTGAATCATGTAGATGTCATTACTGTACGCGATCATGAATCAGGTGAAGATTTTAAAGCTTGTGGGGTAACCAAGGCACCGTTATATGTTACAGCGGACCCTGCCCTCACTATTCATCCTGAGGACATTTCGGATGAACGCGGGGCTGAGCTGGTATCACCCATGTTCGAAGATTCATCCCGACCGCTTGTGATCTTTTCTGTTCGTGATTGGAAAACGGAAGAGCGTTTCAAACAGGTGATTGCCGATGCTGCGGATTATTATCAGGAACGTGGTTGGAACGTCTTGTTTCTACCCATGCATTTTCCAAGCGATATCGCCCCTTCTGAGGATATTCTGAAGGCGATGCAGCATAAGGGTGCGGCAATGCTCAAGGACCATGTCTCTTTTCATGACATTATGTGCATCCTGAAGCAATCAGATTACGTGGTGGGGATGAGGCTTCACTCTTTGATCCTTGCTTGTATGCTTCACATTCCGTTTATCGGGATTTCCTATGATCCTAAAATTGATCGTTTTGTGGAACGTGCAGGCATGACCTGTGCGGGCCATATCAAGGATTTAACATCAGAGCAGTTGCTTACACTACTTGACGATCGTATGCTACATCTAGATCGGGAGCAAGCCATCATCCGTGAAAGGGCTGACTTGCTCAAAGCGGAAGCTATGAAAAGTAGTGAGCTCGTATTACAAGCGTTAGCCAGCAAGAAATAACTGTCGTTTGTTTGTAAGGAGGCAAAATACCTTGTCACTCTCTTCGTCATTACTTATCGCATTAAACAAAATGTTTCCTTTGCCGGTCCACCCGTTCAATCTAGCGAATGACGGTAAAATGAGTTATACCGAATGGCAATTTCGCAAGGGTGATCAGACCATTCAATTCTTCCTGCCATTCCATTCTCAGGAAGAAATGTTCAAAAATAAGACCGTGCTAGATATTGGCTGTGGCGGTGGTGGTAAAACCTGCTACTACGCTACATTTGGCCCAGAAAAGATTATCGGAATTGACATTGTCCCTCATTATGCAGAAGAAGGTAATGCCTTTGCTAGGGAAAAAGGCTTGGATCACATCGCTTCCTTCATGACCGGTGATGCATCCAAAATGTTATTTGAAGACGAGACGTTCGATACAATTATTATGAATGATGCGATGGAGCATGTAGATAACCCAGAGAAAACGCTGGAGGAATGCTTCCGTGTGTTAAAAAAGGGCGGTCATCTCTACATTAACTTCCCACCGTATTATCATCCATACGGCGCTCACTTGTCAGATGCAATTGGATTCCCTTGGGTTCACTCCTTCTTTTCTGAACAAACCCTGATTGATGCCTATCGTAAGCTCGTGCAGGATTTGCCAGACGGGAAAGATCGTTTAGGCTTTCGTATCAGCAAACGTCCAGATGGTTCCGAGTACTTCTCGTATATCAATCACATGACAATCAGACGTTTCCGCAACATTCAAAAAGGCGTTCACTACCCTGCTGTATATCAAAAAGAAATCCCTTTGCGCAATGTGGTAGCCAATTTAGCAAAAACATCTTTGTTCCGCGAGTATTTTGTGAAGATGGTTGTTTGCGTATATCAAAAGAAATAAGACAAAAACCCCAAGCAGATCGTCAACTTCTGCTTGGGGTTTTCTTACGATGTGCCTATTCAATTATCAGCTTTTCTGCTTGCTGTTTCGGGCAAACTAGCACTTGTGGTCGCTCTGTTTGAGGATGCCTGATAATCGCTGTGTTTACTTGGAAAACGTCAGAAAGTCGTTCTGTGGTCATCATTTCCGTCGGTGTTCCCTCAGCCGAAATCCTTCCATCATGTAGTACAATAATCCGATCACAGTAAAGAGCAGCTAAATTCAGATCATGTAAAACAGACACGACCGTTACCCCGCACTCCCGCTGCCATTCCTGCACTACATCCATGAATTGCACTTGATAATGAATATCTAAATAAGTAGTAGGTTCATCTAACAAAACGATGCTAGGCGACTGAGCCATGAGCTTAGCTAACGCAGCTCTCTGTCGTTGTCCGCCGCTTAATTGATCTAATCTTTTGTTTGCCAACCTCTTTAATTGCAATCGTTCCATGATACTATCAATAAATGGTCCGCTATCCTCTGCTTCTGTTCCCCACCAGGATTGATATGGGAAACGTCCCATTTCTACGACTTCTTGAACCGTATAATGAATCGGAGGAATGGTTTCCTGTTGGAGGACAGCCATATGCTGGGACAATTTTTTTCTTCCATATGATTTAATGTCTTTTCCATATACAAGAATTTGTCCAGCAGATGGTGTCTCTGCTCGTGACATCAAAGATAGCAGGGTAGATTTACCGCTACCATTCGGTCCAATAATCCCTAGCCACTCACCCGCCCCAATTTCAATGCTCACCTGATGTAAAACCGCTTGATTTCCATATCGATGTGAGACATCACAGACTGAAATGACTGGTGCATTCTGATCCTTTTGCAAGGTCTGCTGGCTATTGAAATGTCGGGAAAAGCCACGGCTTTGCTGTTGTTTATCTGCTGTTACCTGTTGTTGTCCTCTGTTCGTCATCAGCAATCATCCTCCCCTACGTTTCCGTTTATTGCGGATCAATAGCATGGCAAAGAACGGTGCACCAATAAAGGCCGTTACTACTCCAAGCGGTATTTCTGTCGGAGCAAGCAACGTGCGGGAGATGGTATCTGCCCACAACACATAAACAGCACCACCTAAAGCAGACATGGGAATCAATAAACGATAATCAGCTCCTATGATCATCCGTAGCAGATGCGGAACGACCAATCCGACAAAACCGATCACACCTGACACGGATACAGCTGCTGCCGTTACAAGAGTGGCTGTCAATAGTACAATCCATTTCGTCCTTTCTACATGCAAGCCTAGGTGTCCCGCTTGTCTTTCTCCTAAGGCAAGCATATTTAAGGGACGAGCATATGCAAATAAAACAAGAAGTCCTATAGCTAGGTAAGGCAAGAGGATTCCCGTATATGACCAGCCTCGCATAGCTAAACTTCCCATCACCCAAAATAAAATTTCATTGATGGTTTGCTTGGACATTGCCACAAGAAATGAAACGATCGAGCCTAGAAATGCTTGCATGACTACCCCGGATAAAATTAGGGTTTCAATAGGAATCTTTCCGTTTTCTCTTGCCATCTGTAGCACAATCACTAATGTGCAAACTCCAGTCACAAAGGCAGTCAATGGCACTGTCCATTGCCCTAACCAAGCATATTGCAGGCCAAAATAGATAAGTATCGCCGCCCCAACTGAAGCACCCGAGGATACTCCCAACGTAAAAGGGTCTGCTAGAGGATTGCGTAAAACACCTTGAAACGCCGCTCCCGCTATTCCAAGCGAAGCTCCGACTAACAAAGCCAGGATTACCCTCGGCAATCTTACGTTTAGCATAATCTGTGTAGAGGATTCATCCCATGTAACGGGAATAACGGAATGCATTCCAGGAATTTGGTGTAGTAAAATGCGGGTTATCTCATCCATCGGCAGCATAACCGAACCAATGGCCAAGCTAGCCACAACAGACAGCAGGAGCAGTATGATTCCCACTGCTCCTGCTGCCATTCTTTTTTTCCCGTTCATCTGTCCGCAAGCGCTATTTGTACTCATCCTAGAGGTCAGCCCCACTTACTTAAATTTATCAGGATAGATTGCTTTCGCCATTTCTTTCAGTCCTTGAGCAAGGCGAGGTCCCGGACGACTAATGATATTTTGGTCAAGTCCTACGACTGTGTTGTTTTTAATCGCCTCGATCCCACTCCAGCCTTTACGGGAGCGAATAATATCCTCTAAGGATTGGTTGGTTTTTGAGTCTACCACACCCTGTGTGTAAAGAATGACATCAGGATTTTGTTTTATAATGGTCTCTTCGTTAATTTGTACCCAGCCTTTCGTGTCACCAGCTACGTTGATTCCGCCAGCAAGCTCGATCATTTGGTTCAAAAACTCTCCGCTACCAACGGTCCAGCCAGGAGAAAATTCAAGATACACTTTCTTTTTTTGATTGATAGGTTTAACAACAGCTAAAACCTCGTCAAGAGTCTTTTGTAGCTCGTCCACAGCTTTCTTTGCTTCAGCCTGATGATCGGTGATTTTACCATACAACTCAATATTGGCGATCACGTCATCATAGGTCTTCGGCTCTACTTTAAAGATTTTTACACCAAGCTCTCGGAATTTCTTCACTGTTTCTTCTTTCATTGAAATTCCTGTAAAGACAATATCCGGTTTGGCAGCCAAAATAGATTCAACGTTCGGTGCCATAATGCTCCCCATTTTCGGTTTATCCTTAGTTGATGCTGGGTAATCATCGTAGTCAGAAACACCCATAATTTGTTGCTCAAGTCCAAGAGCAAATAAGGTTTCCGTTTCGGCAGGCGATACCGATACAATACGCTCCGGGGCTTTTTCGAAGATGAACTCTTCTCCCGTCACATCTTTTACCTTAAGCGGATAGATGGTTTTTAGAGAAGCATCTGACGCTTGATGATCCGCAGCAGAATCAGTCGCTTGGTTTTGGCTTGGGGATGGCTGTACTCCTTCCTTTGGTGTTGTTTCACCGGAACACGCAGTTAGCGAAACAGCTAAGCATACGGTTAGCAATGCTGTTAGACGATGTTTCATTTTGTTCATGGAAATATCCTCTCTTCCCTTATTTTAATCGATCATATGTACCAAAAATCCCCAATCCTTCAAACAGACGGATTAGGGATGGTGTCGCCTCTTGAACGGGAGGACTGCTTTCCTCCATCTGACATAAAGAATGCAATTATCTCGTAAAAGAAACTATCGTATTTAATTATAGGAGAAAGAAAGCGAACTTACAAGAAAACTGGTATAGAAGGTAACATCACCTTACTATCTAATTACATCACCAGTCACCGCATCCACATATAGCCTAGGTGTGTCATGATAATATATTTGATAAACCAAGTGAGGAGTTACTTTTTGTTGCTTCTTATCCTCTAGCATGGTATAGACTAAGGATAGCGGTCGTTCTTTCAAGTAAATTGCTGCTGCTGCTTCTGGCGTCATGGCTTTCGATTTGTCTGGTAGTGTAGCAGGGCCTTGTACGCTATAGCCTAGATGAAGTCCAATTACCTTCTCTGTTATGGTATCAAGCGTTACCGAATAGCTTCGGTTAATAATGGGTATACCTTGATGCGACCTTATAAATTGATAGGTTTGAGTCAATCCTGCTTTGTTAACGTCGATTAATTGAAGCTCTTTCGTATTGGCATCCATATATCTTTCGATGATCCTCGTCGCCGTTCCAGTTAATTCCTTGTGAATCGCATTGGTAGAAGCATTCGCATCCTTCTCATCTGATGAACTAATCCTAAATCCCATTATTTGTCCATCAAGGGTCTCAACCTTAAGTATTTTTCCCTCTTCCATTTGCCAGGAATATTGTTTGTAGTTTTCCGTAGATCCAGCATCATCTGTCGCATTAGGTCCATATACAACGATGCCAAATTCCTGTTGAAGGATTCTCACAACCTCCTCTGGGGTATGAGCAATTAGTTTTTTACTCTGGGCTATGATCGGAATAGGCTTACTAGATTGTTGACCTTGCTCCTCTTCCTTCGCTTCTCTTACTTGCCCGCTAACCGCATCTATATAGCCCGAAAAATTAAATTCATAGGTAAGACGCGGCTTTTCATCCCCTTGGTAGACTAGCCTCATATTTTTCATAAATAATTGTGTAGCAGTCGCTTTAGATATAGCTTGCTGTGGCAACGGAAATTTCAGATTCGTATCTGTATTTTTGGTAATGGTAGATTGTTTTATTTGCCCTGATTCATCTAATTCCACTTTATAACTGTCCGCCAAAAAAGGGATTCCATTTACCATCCGGTTCATGAAAATGTATCCGCGAGCTGGAGCAGACAGTACGGGATTTATTTGATATCCTCTTATATCCTCGCCACCGAGCTCTTGCAAATAGGTCAATGCCTTTTCCTTCGGGGGAGGATTGTTTGGTTCTTGTCTATTCTCTTTTGTTGCTGATCTTGGAGTTGTCACATCGTTTTGTTCTTTTCCTTTCGTTTGTTTCTGGATAGGGGAATCCTTTAGAGAAATCGGTTGCTTAGATACGGGCTGTTGTTTTTGTTCCTGCTGTTGCTTTTGCTTATCTGCTACCTCAACAGGGGGCTTCGCAATAAACTCCTGTTTCGTAGGATAGCTGGACATAGGTGGCAAAGCCTCTTTATGCATTGAAGGCGCAAATAGGTACAATAAAAGTGCGAATATGCTTGCTAATCCCAGTCCGTATTGAATTGGCCGAAATAATCGGCTTCTTTTATGCACCACAAGATTCGTCTGATACTCTAGACGGGCACGTAACGATTCCACAAAGTCTTTACTTGGTTTGTTTTTTGTATGTAATCTTCTTAAGCGAACAAGCAATTCCTTATCTTTTTGCCAATCCATCGTACAGCTCCCCTCCTATCCGTCCTGCTAATTCCTTTTCAAGCTTCTTTAATGCTCGATGCAAGGTCACTTTCACCTGTGATTCCGAATAATCCATGATGGAGGCGGTTTCTCTGACGCTGTATCCCTGAATTCCTCTTAGTATGACAACCATTCTGTAATGCTGTGGGAGCTTCTGGATCGCTCGGATCAACTCCTGCTCCTCCTCCCAGCTTTCTACTGCTTTTTCCGGCAAACCATCTGAAGACACATGTTTTTTTAGCACATCAATGGAAAACAGACTTTTCCATCTTTTCTTGCGATGATAGTCAATAGCAATGTGCTTTGCTATCGCAAATAGCCATGTTTTGATATTTGCCCTGCTCTCATAGCGTTCCAAGGCACGGATCACACGGACAAAAACCTCCTGTGTCAAATCCTCTGTATCATTTTGATTGCCAGTATAATAGAGCAGAAAATGATAGACATCCAAATAATACTGCTCATAAATGAACAGCACCTGCTGTTTTACATCTTCGCCATACAATGCAGTTCCTCCATTCAAAATCTCTTGTTGATAAGTCTCTCAGGCTATATGAGTAACAATTAGCCATCGAAGCTGTATATTTTACCGTCTGCCCCCACCCCAAAGGCATAATGCTCTTTTTCAGGAGCTGGACCATCTAGGATGACTAGCGTTACTCCATTTGTTCCCGGCATAATGATATTTCCAACTGTGTAGCTTGTTTCTTTGCCTCCTTGGACACGCTGTAAGAAATCAAATGCCTTTTGTTTGGCCAGCTCTGGAGATGCTCCTTTCCCAGATGGGCGTTTTTTAAATTGCATATAGACAAGCTTGCCTGTTTCTTCGTCTATTTGCATTCTGACTTCTTCTTTTTTATCAGTCTTTGACCTTTTAAAAGAAATATCATAAAAAGAATTATATGTTGATAGGCTAATTTCTTTTACATGATAATCTCTTAATTCCGGGTAAAGTACGTGCATCCGATCAAACATAGCCTGTGCCGGCTTTGTCAGCTCGTCATTTGGCATGTCCCGATTTTCGAGGTCAGCCGCATACCATTTATCAAATAAAATTGGTTTTGTTACAGCATCCAAGCTTTCAATTCTACCATTTTCACCGAAACGCACCGAAACGTAAGTTGTTAGATTTTTCTTATTTGGAAGGCTGATTCGGAAATTAACGACTGGTGGCAGGGTTTTAGCTGAAATTAGCTTGCCTTCCCCTTCTTCTTTGGCTTCTCTCCATATAGAAATAGGCACGGAATTCTTTGCCTTTTCTCCATACAATTTTTCTAGTAAAAGGGCTGCTTGTTGTTTAGCTGTTTCATCGGTGATTTGTTTTTCCGATCCCTTTAAAGAAGTGTAAACACTTGTCCCCTTGGGATATTCTGTTCGTTCAAAAAAGCCGAAATATAATAATTCTCCGGTTTGTCTGTCTAATTGAATAGTGACGATTGGCGTATTACCCGCACCATTCTTGCTTAATTCTACGTTTATCAATTTACTCCACCTTTTTGTAAGATCAATCTTCTGATTTTTATATTCCTTGATTTCGGGAAAGGCTAGCGTTAGCTTATCTATCACACTCTTTACCTGACGATTGATATCAGCTTGTTGGGTGATCTCTCCTTGTGTAGAGGTGGCTTTTTTTCCAGTAGTTTTCGTATCTATAGCCCAAACCGGTGAGATCGGTACAGAAAGTAGTGTTATAGCTGAAGCAATTGCTATATATCTGGGTACTGACATCGTTTTGTTTTTGGGGGTATTCATTTTATCTCTCCTCAATCTCTACCTTTTTTAACCTCTATTAGTCGAACCAAGCGGGAAATGGTTACAGCTTTTTTGTTTTTTTATTAGGAAAATGATATGTATACAATTGGGTTGGTGTGGGGAGATGAGTTCGTTTTGCGTCTCGTGGAATAGCCCCGGGTTGTTCAAAGTCGGCTCAGGGTTAGATCTGTTGTGAAAAACGTAATGTACGAAAACCCCATCATATTTTGCCGAATAGCATCTTGGAATTGAATTTTTTATTTGATATTCCATAACGAAATATGAAAAAACAGGTTGATCATGGCAAGAAAGTTGTTTCACCATTAATTCAACCTGTCTACATTTACATTATGTTATTTAGGTTTCCGTCACTAGATAAGGAACCTTGTAAAGCACGAAGCCAATCAAGGTTAGTCGATGGTTACACAAAAAAGAAATAACAGAAAACACTACTTGTTAATTAGTCGCTGTCCTCTTCTACTAAAATCGCATCCAAACGTTCCCTATCTTCTGCAATTTGACGTGATCGTTCAAAGCTATTCATGAACAATTCTAGTGTTAATTCCTCAGTCCCACTGTCAGTTTGCTTTAGAATTCTGAATATGACCTTATGCTTAGATAGTATCTGGATTAAATCTTTCATCTTTTCTAGTTCCTCTTTGTTGCGGCGATTTACGACCATTATCGGTTTCTTATCAGCAATATTGGTTTTAATTTCAGAAAAAGATACACCTGTGTATTTCTTTATTGTCATTAGCAAGCTACTGTTAATATTAGAGTTAAGTACTAAAGAGAATTTTGCCAATATTTCCCACCTCAAATATATAATTTACTCTAAAACTCTTCAAGGAATAGCGGATTTACTGGTTCACCTTGGCAATCATTCATTACTAAGTAAGCCGTACCATTCTCTTCAAAGAAATCTACATATGACACAAAATTAGGATGATTCAGTCCTTTTATGATTTCTGCTTCTCGTATAAATGCCTGTAATAGATCGTTATATTTCTCCTGCAAAGAAGGCATCCGACAAAAAACGGTCTTATGATCAAGATCACGTAAGGCAAGTGCTCTCGGAAAAAACTCTTTCATAACACGCGTATGCTTACTGCCAAACTGACGTGCAGTATACACAATCGACAGCTCGCTTTGCGAAATCATTTTTTTAATCTGGTAACGTCCGCAAAGGCGTATTCTTTTCGGCAATCCCTTCTCCTCGGTACCTGATTTCACTTTTTCTTACCTCTCTCTTCATGTTTAACCTTCTCTTATTCTATCATAACTTTAGCTTGCTTGAGCGCCTCGCTTAGCTCTTGCATGTGAATAAATCTCGCTTGTCGATATATTTCTTTCCCATAGGCAAATACAAGTATGGTGGGTCCAGAAAATGCCAAGAACCTTCCAGACAGCTCAGGAAGCTTATCAATAGAAGCTTTGCTTACATGAAAGCCTTCAAGTATATAAGGTTGCTGTTCTTCAGGATGTAAGGGCTGATCCTTTGACAGCCAGGTATGTAGCTTTTGTTCCACAGCCTCGCAAACACCGCAATTCTTAGAGGTAAGGAGAATTAGACAGAGCGGAAATGCTTGTAGCGCCTGTTCCAATTCTTCTAGGGTCACGTATTCTTTCATCGTCAGTTTTCCTCCTAAGCATTTTTATTCATAATCCTCTCTTCCTCTCTATCGGCGTTTCGTCTTACTTATATTGAAACATTCTTTACAATGAACCACTTCCTGCATTGACGTGTGAAAATAATCACCTAGAATAAAAGAAGAAGGTTCTTTTAGAAGGAGGATTCCTATGAAATGGAAAATCATCATTCCTATTGCCATTTTACTTATAGTTGCTGTAGGCTTTCTTGTTTTTAATCAACAACGTAATGCTGTGTACAAAAATCCAGAAACAGTCGTGAAGCTGTTTAAACAGGCGGTAGAGCAGAAGCAAGCAGATGTCTTCTTACAAGTGACTACTGTTCCAACTGGTGTCAAAGCCGTATTGACTGACAAAAATGCAGTTGGCATTATTGAGAATTTATCACAGCATACCGAAACCTGGAAAACATACATAGGCTCCCTTGCCGATCAAGCTCTGAGCTATCAAACGAATCCCTCATATAAGCCAGAGGCCCTAGACGATGCTGAAGAAGCAAATTCTTTACTAGTATTAAAAAAGGAAGGTAGCTTATACAAGGTACAGGTACGTCCCATCTATATGAAATTAATGGGACCAAAAGGAACCAAACTAGCAACAGGAGAGCAAGGTGTAGAGATTGTTCCTGAGACTCAATCAGAACCGTCTGATCAAAAACAAGCGAAAAAACAGACATCTGAACAGGATGACGAAGAAGACCAAGTTACTTTCAAGGTAGGCCCCTTCTTCCCGGGAGAGCATTTTATGAATGGTAGTTTACCTACCCTGCTCGGCACAGTGACTACCGAAATCAAATTTGATGTTAATTATGGTCGTTCTAAACGATTCAAAGTGAATTTCCCTGTTCGTGACATTAAGGTGTACACCAATGTTAAAAACGCTGCCTTATTCCATAACGGTCAGGCTATTCCCGTTACCTTTGAAAAGAGCTTTACCGGCTACGATGCTTTAATCAAAAACGCTCCCAAAAAAGCTCTCGAATTTACGGTCAAAGCATCTACACCACTCGGCGAGGTAACGAAGACGGGTACCTTGGGCGAACAAGATACATTTATTGATTTACCGCTCCAAATTTCTCAAGCAGGTAATATTGAAGGCGATGTCTCCGCTTTCTTTACAAATTATAATAAAGCATGGCTGCAATATGCCAAGACGAAAACGACCGTTGACCCTCTCTTACCTTATCTCTCCCCAAACGGCGATGAGAAACAGAGTTATGAGCGTGAGGTTGAGCAATTTGAAACTACACCAGACATTCTAAAACAAGTCTTTGTAGGTGAATTGCTTCATTTAGAAATTGACTTTGGCTCTTTAGAAATAGTAGATGACACCCATTTAAAAGTAATGGTCAGAGAAGTTTATCAAGATAAATGGAAAAATCTTAGCACCAATCAAATAGATGATCACGGGCAGGATGAGCAATGCTGGGAATATGAGCTACACAAAATAAAAGATAAGTGGCAGCTAGCCTCTACTCGTGCTGCATCAGTGTCCCGCTTTGGTCTTACTCCTAATCAGGTGAAGAAATTAAAGTAGGCAAAACGTGATAGAAATGAGAAAAGGCACTCACCGTAAACAATACAGTGAATGCCTTTTTCTATATAGAAAGAAACCTTTTCTCTTGCTAATCGTCATTTGATAGAGAATGTCTCCTACTTCTTCATAAAGCGTCCCGCTATCTTGCCGACAATATCTTTCACAAGCGGTTCGCGTAAAATAAACAACACTGTAAAGTAAATGACTGTAGACACAGTACCGCCTACCAGTAAATCGAGAAGCCTACCCGATTCCAGCATCAGAACTCGGAGAATGAAGGCGACAACAGACATAACTGCGCAGGCAATCAAAACCTTTGCTACTGTCAAAAGGAAGTCCCAGGTAAGAAGCTGACCAATGGAGCGCCAGAGTAACAAAAACAATAGGATGGACTGCACCATTGCGGATACAGAAGCACTTAATGCTACACCGCCGTGCTCTAAAAGCGGGGTGAACAATTTGGCAGTCAACACGTAAACTCCGATGCCTATCACTCCCACAATCACAGGTGTACGGGTGTTTTCTAAGGCATAAAACGCACGTGTAATCAAATCGCGGGCCGCTAGGAAATAAAGACCCATACCATAGAAAATAAGACCAAAGGCAGTCCAAGATAATGCTTCTTCATTAAAAGCACCCGATTGGCGAACAAATAGAAGACTAATCAAATTTTCGCCATATAAAATGAAGCCAATTGTCACTGGAAACAACAAAATCAATAAATAAGACAACCCTTTTTCCAGTGTAGCTTTCATTAAATGCATTTCTTTACGCTTTACGTAATTGGCTAGCAGCGGAAACAATGGTAATGTAAACGCCCCAACAAAAATAGCCATTGGTAGCTGAGCAATCTGATTAGCATAAGAAAGTGCCGCAACCTTTCCATCTCCAAGCCCCGTAGTTAATCCACGTTCCAGAAAGGTGGTGGTTTGCGAGATAACGGAACCAATGAGGATTGGCACAACCCGTTCACCCATGCTTCGCAATTCAGTATCCTGACGATATTGCAGGTTAAACCGTTGACTATAGCCATATTTACGCATGGCTGGCCACATCACGACTAAAGCAGCTACGTAACCAAGAGTGGTAGCTATTGATAAACCATCTACTCCAACAATTGGTACTAAAGCAACCATGGCAAGGATAACAATAACACTGTTCGCTACCGTGCCTAATGTAGACGTAAAAAAATGATGATGTGCATTTAAGACGCTTGCCCATAATCCAGCTAGACCAATAAAGAAAACAGACGGCCACATCAACTGTAATTGCCGGATGGTAAGTTCCGCTTTCTCACCGCTTACTCCATACATCAGAGCAATCTGAGGAGAAAGGAAATAACCGGCCACAGTCAGAGCAAAAAAGCTAAAGGTTATGAGTGCAAGCATTTTATGGTAGAGAACAGAAGCCTTCTGTGTCTGATTCTCTTCTAGTATTCCTCGCATAGTGGGGATCATCACTGCATTGATCGCTCCTGGAATGATCATGAACAAGGTCATGGGAATCGTTAGGGCAAGAAAGTAGGCATCCGCCTCCATTCCTGTTCCATACAAATGTGAAACATAGAGTGTGCGAACAAAGCCTAGCAAGCGTCCTATCAATGTTATTACTACTATCATGGATGCAGTTTTTAGTAAATTCACAGCTTGTAATCTCCTAATTCTTGCGCGCTACTTATCTGTTAGTTAACAACGCTAGATTTCTTTTCCTTGCTACCCTATCTTATGATTCATTATAATGGTAGGGTCGAACATATGTGTAGGGGGACTTCGCTTGAAAACGAATCTAAAAAAGTTGGTTATGAATCCTACCAACTGGATTTACTTATTACTCACCTATCCTATCATTGATTACGCAATGCGTAAATTTATCCCGATTGGATTTATTGTTTCTTTGTGGGATGAAGGCGTACTTACTGTCCTCCTTCTGTTTACCTTTATTGCGTATGCAAAAGGCCACCGTACCATGCCTGGCATTAAGCATGCGTTCCTTGCCTTTTTGATATTTGGCCTGGGACTTATGTTTATGGATATGACTAATTTTAATGCTAGCGTAGAAGGTTTTCGAGCTATATTCCAATATATGGTTGCATTATTAATCGGCTTCTATCTCATTGAGTCGAAAGAACAAATGCAGAGTTTCTTGAAAGCCTTCACCTTAGTTGGTCTATTCGTAGCCTTGATTGGCGTAATGCAGGTTGTGCTTGGGGTGGAAGTAAACAGCTCCTGGACAGGAGAAAACGAATCAATGAAGAGACGTGCATTCTCCATTGTAACAAGCCCGAACGTATTGGGTAGCTACATGATCCTTACCATCCCAATTGCAGTCGGCTTATTTTTGCAAGGGATAACGAAAAAGCAAAAGCTTCTTTGGGGGCTGACATCCCTGATCATGCTGGTTTGTCTTATTGCAACAGGCTCGCGCGGAGCTTGGTTCGCTCTCTTAGCTGTATTAGTTATTGGCTCTGTTTTTGTGAACCGGAAAGTTTTCTTATCCATTGTAGCCGTAGCCATAATTGGCGGTGTTGTTTTATTGGCTGTACCAGAGACAACTCCTGTCATCGGTAAGGTACAAAACCGCATTACTACTCTGTTTACCGAGGACTATTGGGAAAAGAGTAGCCAAAGCGGCCGCGTCGCGCGTTGGACGAATGCTTACCACCGGATGCGACTAGAACCATTATTTGGCGCTGGCCCTGGTCATTGGGGCGGAGCCGTGGGTTCCCGTTATTTTGGAACTATCTATACTGACAGCTATATGTTTAAAACGTTGGCTGAAACAGGGATCATTGGCTTGACTCTATTGGTTTCCATGATGCTTGCCATTGTTAAATATGCGGCTCAGGCGACCCTGCGCTGGAAAAACACGCCGTATTTCTATACTGGCTTAGGGTTATTCTGCGGTTTTCTGGCAGTGTTCTTCCATAATTTTGTGGAAAACATCTTTGAAGTGCCGTTTATGTCTACCTTCTTCTGGCTCTTAGGCGGAATGGTAGCGGCGCTAGCCACTCTTGACTTCCGGTACGCCAACCGCAAAATTGGCTCCAGATCTTAAACGAGAAAAAGGTGAATTGTATGCGACAGCTGTTTAGGCTGCAAACCTTATACTGGGCAGTTTATGCCTTTGCCCTGTTTATCGCTTATAACTTGGTGGTCAAGGTCGCTTTTATTGATCTGTCATGGATTGCACTCGTGATCTTTGTGCCACTGCTTATTGGGACGTACTTCCTTATTCATAAGAAGGAACGGCGTCAGGTGATTATTTTTACCATTGGTTTTTTGCTGTTAGACAAAGCATTGACCACATTAGATGATCGTATCATGGTCAAATATGTAATAGGCGCGATTGGAGCGATTATTGCCATTGCTTTACTGGTTAAGTTTTACGGGAAAGTGAAATGGAACGCTGTTTTTGCACTTGTTGCAGTAGCTTGCTTGACTAATTTCACCTATGCGCGTGATAATCTGGCAGCGATTAATCATTTTGTATTAAAAGCAGAGACAGACCGTCTGTATAAAGGGGAATGGGTCGACTACTTCCCAATCACCCTGTATGACATTGACGGTGATGGAACAAAGGAAATTCTAACATTTGGTAACGCAGATGAAGTTGCAGATGTAGAAGAAGATAAAATTCCAGAAACACCGGAAGAAAAAAAGGCAACTGCCGAAAAGCTTCTCTATTTAAAAGATGAGCCTCTTTCGCTTTATGTTTTAAAATGGAAAGACGGCAAGCTTGTACGGTTAAAGCAAGATCAGTTTACGCCACAGCAGTGGAAAAATGCTTTGGCACAAATGCCGACGGACTACCCTGGTTTCCCATATTACGCACAAACGGAGAAGCAATTAGTTCCTACCGTACAGCGTCAAAGCTACACAGAAGCAATGATGCAGTCCGGTACAGCGCCATTCCGCGCCTTATTGCTCGATCTGGCACAGGTGGATAAAAAGCTGACTGACCAAGATGGTTATACGTATAAAACCAATCAATTTAATAAGCTAACCAAATTCCATGATGTGGAAATTAAAAATGGATTTTTAACTGGCTCCTATGGTCAAATCTCCTTCCAGTACAAGACTCGTGGTACCAAGATTTTAGACACGATGCGCCTTCCTGATGGACAAGAAGGACTTCTGGTATTGGACGAAGACCTAGCTGTTATTACCGTTAAACCTGATGCGACTGTGGAAGAAAGCTACCGCTTAAATCGCAAATCCCTCAAGGGTGGACTTGCAATGAGCGATATTATGGTAGCGGACATCGACCATGATAATAAGGACGAGCTGTTGATTGGCGGCGTTCCTTCGTATATCCTACGCCCAACCGCGGACGGTAAATGGGAGATGCTATTTGCAAGCAGCGAAAAAGATACAAGCTTCCGATTAACCAATTATGCAAGCATTGGTAAAAACGAACATGCAGAGCTGATTGCCCAAGCAAAAAGCTGGGTGAGTAGCTTTGATCGTCGTTATCTCTCCGGCTTTGACTATACACAGGATGGTCTGAAGCAGAATTGGAAGATTTATTTACCATTAATTAAAATGCAAGTTGGAGACATTGACGGAGATCAGGAGAACGAGCTGGTTGCTACGATGTACGATAATCATCGTATTCTAGTATTCAAACGCCATCAGATCCCTGTCTTCCCAATTGCTGTTGGCATCACCATAGCACTGTTTGCTTTTGGTATCGTGAGGAGGGTTCGTTATGTTTCAAAATAAGGGAAAATGGTTGCTGGCGAGCATAACTGCGCTCACTCTCCTCTCCGGTTGTACGTATGAATCTGCTCCAAAGGAGTTCGTAAAGCTTGAAGATACTGCTCCTGCCGGCATTACCCCTGCTGAAAATCCTGCTGCCGTTTTGCGTGCTGCTTTGGAAAAGGGGAAATCTTCCTTTGAGATGATGAAAAATGGTGTCAAAACAGAGGTCGATCCTAGTAAATACTGGTTTAGCGGCTACGTGAAAAATCGGATGATGTCACGTGAGACCACAAGTATGTTTGATGGTATCGTGGAAGGCCCAGATGCTTATCAGGTGACTGGTCGAATCGCTCGTCAGGAATTTGTTTACTACCGTAAGGGTGACGAACGCTATATTTTCAAAGGCGGCAATTGGATCACTGCACGTGAGGAGCCACTTCCTATCGATGTATTTCGTGGTTATGAAGCCTGGTTACCTTTCTTAGACAAAGCAGTGCAGATGCCTGATGAAAAGGTGATTAGCACAGAGACTATTCCGTATCAGATCAAAATTACGGGTAAGGAATGGGTAGAGAACGCTGATAGCGATCTTTTTGCGGCCTTTAAGGAACAATTACAGGATCGTCCTGATATCAATGAGATTCTGGCTAACACCACCATTAAGATGACTGTGGGTATTGGAAAGGACGATGGATTGATTCATAGCTATCAAACCTGGATCATCCTGCCGATCCCAGGTGGTGGCTACATGGATCAGGAGGTTAAGTTCACTTTCTTTAAATATGGGGAAAACATTAAAATGAAAGATCCAGAAGAAGTGAAAAAATATTTACTTGATTAATTTATAAGATCAGCATTACAAATAAAAAACTCTCTATTGCTTGTCAGTTACTGACCGATAGAGAGTTTTTTGTATTTGTTCTGATCCATTACAAAAAGCGTGCGAGTGTGTGACACTCCAACACGCTTTTTGCTGTTCGTTTATTGTTGTACAGGGCCTGCTTTCTTAGCTTCCCTAGTACCGTCTACTAGCTCATTCATAACCTGTGCTAGCTGGCCCGCTTGTTCACGGCGTTCGTACAGCTTAACACGATCATAGAAGCTCTCATCGCGTTTCGGACTAGCCCCGTTCTCCTTTTGCTGTTTCCAATTCTGATACAGATGTAGATACGCTCGCTTCATCGCTTCCTTATCAGTGGGATTGGCTACCTCCCCTAAACCAAAGCGTTGGATGATCTCCGTCGCCTCACCTGGCATATTTAACGCTAAAATAGGCTTACCAACCCCCATGTATTCATAAAGCTTACCAGGGATATAGGCTCCTGCATCAGGAGTCACGTCTCCGATCATCAATAGAGCATCTGCACCACTCATCAGGCCTAGTGCTTCTTTATGAGGTAGATTGCCTAGCACTCTGACTACTTTCTGCAAACCAAGCTGCTCTACGCAATCTCGATTTTCTGTATAGCCCGGATAGTCAAAGACCCCTGCAAATGAAAGACATATCTCCTGTTGGTCAACTAGGCCTTCATCAATCAGTTCCTTGATCGCACCCAGCAATAAACGTGGATTGCGTTTCTGATATAAAATACCTGCATAAGCGGCATGAAACCGATCGGGTGCCGTATGTGCAGGAGTCAGCTTTGCAAAATCGGCTTTGTCAAAGCCATTATAAATGAGCTCCATTCGGTTTGCGGTAGCTGGATATTTCGTTTGGAAATTTTCAGCAAATGTAGCAGTGACTGTTGTAATAACATCAGCTTGCTTCATGACCTTTGCTTCCATTCGCTCTTCCAGACGCTCACGCCAAGCAATACCTGATCGATGCATATTTTGAGTCCAAGGATCTCGGAAGTCTGCAACCCATTTACAGCCGAACTCTGCTGCTAACTTACGAGCGACAAGGTGGTTTGTTACGGGACCAGATGTAGAGAAAATCACATCAATGCGGTGCTTGCGCATGATCTCACGCCCCATCTTCAAGGCCTCAGGATACCACAATATTTGATCATCCGGGATAAGCAGGTACGGCTTTATTTTTTTGGCTGTTTGAAATAATGTGCTCTTAAGCCTTGCCACCAAGGAAGGCTGAACGCTTTCCTCAGTCTGTTGTCTTGAAGCTAATGCTACATTTTCTGCTTTTGTGACAGCTCTCTTGCTGTCGTCTTCCTCTTGTTCTTTTACACGATCAGAATTCGAATCGGATACATTATTTCTTCCCATAGGATTACTGGAGGCCTGCTTAGTAACAGCTTGCTTACCAGACGATGCTTGCGTATTGTTTGCTGGTTTACGGAATTTCGCAGTCAGCTCCTTTGCTCGATGGATGTGCACATCTGTAGGAACATCTGCCAGTAAACTAGGATCAAGGGTAGCATGATAGCTCGGGTCCGCAGTAAGCACATGTACACCCCAGCCGAATTCCCCTAGATATTTAGCCATTTTAAGCGGACGTGGAACACCACCGCCTCCAATTGGTGGAAATATATACGAGAGTATTAATACATTATGTCGCTTGTCCATATCTATTTTCCTCATCCTTATTCACGTTTCTAACCCAATTATTCACTTGCTAAAGCGAAAACAAGTCTATAAAAAAATGTCACGTTTACCATACCATAAGTACGGTCATATTGCGAATCACCGCTTCATCTGGTATATTTGAAATGGTCTGTTGGAAAGGTTCGGGTGGATTACATGACAAGCAAACTACGTGTCCTCCACGTAATCGGCGGTGGAGAATTTGGTGGAGCTGAACAGCATATTCTCAATCTGCTTACTTCTTTTTCTAAGAAGCAAGTAGAGGCAGCCGTCGTATGCTTTTACGATGCGTTATTTGCGAGAAAATTGCGTGAAGCTGGTATCAAAGTGACAACATTACATACATATGGACGCTTCGATTTCCGTATTTTGCAGGGATTAAAGCAGGAAATTATCGCTATGAATCCAGACATTGTGCATACGCACGGAGTTAAAGCTAACTTTTTGGGAAGATTGGCGACTCGTTCATTGGACTGCACAACATTTACCACAGTCCATAGTAATTTAAAATATGATTATGTGAGTCCACTAGCTTCTTTTGGCGCAACTCTTATGGAAAAACAAACACGTCGCTGGACGGATCACTTTATAACGGTAAGTAAGGCACTCCAAACCGTTTTAATAGAAGATGGCATCCCACAAGAAAAAACAAGTGTCATTTTTAATGGAATGGATATTACCCCGTTCCGTATCGAAAATAAAGCAGAAGTGCGTGCCACACTACGTGAAGAGTGGGAAATCCCCACCGATGCGTTTGTATTTGGAAACGTCGGGCGTATCGTTCAAATCAAGGGACTTCCTTATTTACTTGAAGCTTTTGCTCAGGTGTTAGCTAGCACGCAAAACCATTCTAATCTTTATCTAGCTATAATCGGGGATGGTGTAGACCGCCCAGCTCTTGAAGATCAAGCACGTCAGCTTGGAATTGCTGAGCGAGTTCGCTTCGTTGGATTCCGTACCGATGTCCCTCGTTGTCTTCAAGCATTAGATATGTATGTGCACGCAGCGTTGTACGAAGGACTAGGTTATACGATCGCTGAAGGAATGGCTGCATCTCTACCTGTAATAGCTACAGATGTCGGAGGTGTAGGTGAATTTGTCATTTCAGAAGAAACGGGGCTGTTAGTTCCACCAGCTCAAGCGGGCGTTTTAGCACAGGCCATGCTCAGACTTTGGCAGGATCATGAGCTTCAGCTACGCTTGGTTAACAACAGCACTGAAATGATCGACCGTGAATTTACAATTGAGCAAATGGCGGAACAAACGATTCACCTTTACAAGCAAAAACGAAAGCCATAATCGACAAAAAATCGATCATGACTTGAAATAACGTAAGCATCCATGCTTATCCCCATCATTAATTTGCAAAAACGACTTCTTCCCGTCCAGCTAAGGGAATAAAGTCGTTTTTTCTTTGTTTCATTGTCTGAATCCTTGTACAATAGAAATGGAACTACATAGAAAGGTTGTGCGTAATCGTGAAAGTATTTATATCCTGCGATATGGAAGGAATCTCGGGCATTACCGATCCTACTTATATTAACCCCGAAACAGGCAGTAATTATCAAAGAGGCCGTGCTTATATGACTCACGATGTGAATGCTGTCATTGAAGGTGCCATAGCCGCTGGCGCTACTGAAATTTTGGTAGCAGATAGCCATGAAAATCTTAATAACATTCATTTGGAGGATTTGCATCCACAAGCTCGCCTACTACGCGGAACCCCACGCGATCACTCTATGATGCATGGCCTAGATGAAACCTATGATGCCGTTTTTTTAATTGGCTACCACACCCGTCACGGCGTTCCAGGGGTTCTTAGCCATACGATGTCACGCGTAATTAAAAACATGTATATAAACGGTCAAGTTGTAGGCGAATTTGGCTTTAATGCCATCTATGCCGGTTTATACGGCGTACCAGTCTGCCTGGTATCTGGAGACAACCTCATCGCGGAGGAAGCTCTAGGGCTCATTCCTGACATCCAGACCGCTATCGTTAAATATGCAACGTCTCGCACTTCCGCAATCTGCCTTTCGCTACAAGAAAGCCGTGAAATTCTGCAAGAGCAAGCAAGCCTAGCTTTGCAGCGTTGTAAGGAAATAGTCCCGCTTACTACAGAGCTGCCACTTGAATTAAAAATAGAATTCTCTCATTACGGCCAAGCTGAAATGGCCGCAATTGTTCCAGAAACAGTAATCATTCCGAACACCACGGAAGTTACCTACTACGCAAAAAATCAGTCTGATATGTATAAAACCATGCGTGCGATGATGAACTTAGCTAGTTCAGTTCCTTTCTGTTAACATCGCTCTTTGCTCTTTGCTCCTAGCTCCTAGCTCCTAGCTCCTAGCTCCTAGCTCCTAAAGATACAAAAACGTCCTGCCCCCTTCATCAGCTATGACTGGGACAGGACGTTTTTTATATGCTTTTCCTTGGCAAAACTTTATCTACATTCTAAATTCGCTTCACTTTCACTTGCTCATCAAGCGTACGCGGAATTCGGTTTTTTAAATCTAAGACCACAGGGGATGACGCCATTTTTCCAGTTACCTCAGCCCAATCAAGCCCGATGAACTCTTGCTGCATCGCGGCTAGCACCAAAGCATCAGCTCCAGATACAGCAGCTTCTAGGCTGTCTTTTTTATGAGCATATGGCGTATGGACAGCAGGATCGTAAGAGGTAACCTCTACCCCTTTCGCTAGCAATAGCTCAATAAAATCATGCACAGGACTAATGCGATCATCATTGGAAAAATCCTTCATAGCTAAGCCAAACACAGCTACCTTACTGTCAGCCAAACGTTTACCAACAGATTGTAGTGATTGCTCCAGCATGTCAACCAGCACAGACGGAATGCCATCGTTAATTTTACGTGCAGTAGTCAAAAGCGGTAGGTCAACATGCAGCTCCTTTGCTTTTGGAGCCAAATAATAAAGGGCATTCGGCAAACAGTAACCACCTACACCAGGACCTGGCGTTAATAAATTGACGCGAGTATGGGTATTAGCAACCTTAATTAATTCAAAAACATCAATATCTGCTGCTTCCGCAAATCTTGCAAACTCTTGAACCATCGCAATATTAACGTCACGCTGAATGTTCTCAATAACCTTGGAGGCTTCTACTACACGAATATCTGTAACAGTAATCTCTGTCTCACTAATAAAGGAAAGCAATTCTTTACCTTTGGCAGCACTCGCTTCATTAATACCGCCTAATGCTAGAGGCATATGGATAAACTCCTCAAAAGCCCGTCCTTCTGCAATACGTTCGGAGCAATAGCTAAGATAGAACTCCTCGCCTGCCTTCATGCCGCTTGCTTCTTCAAGTATTGGCTTCACCACTTCTTCCGTTGTTCCAGGAATCACAGTACTGCGAATCATGACATGATCGCCCTTTTTGAGTTGGCTTCCTAATGTTTGAGCAGCACTTTTTAAATATTGCAACTCAGGATCGCCATTTTTAACCGGGATACCTACTGTTACGATATAGTGGTCAACCTGTTGTTGTGCTTCCTCATAGGAAGTGGTGGCATGAAAACGACCTGCCTCCACCTGTTCTTGTAAAATTTCTGGCAATGTCTTGCCTTTATATGCTTCCAGATGGTGAGATTTTCCTTCGTTTGTTTCCTTTACAAGCTGTTTGGAAACATCGATTCCGACTACCTTTGCACCTTTCATCGCGTAGGTTAGCGCAAGTGGCAAACCTACAAAACCAAGGCCTACAACCGCGACACGAATAGGATGTGTCATAATAATCTCCTCTTTCCTTTGTTTCTCCACGTATATATGCTACGTATGTAGTAACTACGATAGATAGTAAATTCCTAACCCCAGAAAAACAAGGCCGCAAATAAACAACACTTTGTACAGTTTATCCAAATTGCTGCCCCCTCACTATGAGAGATTCTTTCTACCCTTCTCAAAGCCATATTATACCCTGCCTAACGTAAAAAGGACAGCCATTCACAAAAATTGCCGTCCTGATCACGCTTTGAATTAATTTCATGAATTCTTACATGTAAAGTCTTACCAGCAAGAATTATACCTACACCACCAAGCTAGCTCCGATGATGTATGAAAAACCGATGGATAGAAACATGGAAATCAGCCCGATTGCGCGGTTATCTCGCTCGATTTCATGATCGATTTTTAGACTTGGCGTCATGAATTCAAAGATAAAGTAGGCAAGTAACATCAATAAAAATCCGTAGCTAGCATGTAAAAGGGATGCCCCTAGCTTCTCATGCTGCTGAATAGAAAACCGGAAAATATTAGCAATCCCAAATATCTTCCCACCTGTTGCCATAGCTACAGCAAGATTTCCCTTTTTTAATTCGATCCAGACCCGATACTTTGTAACCAATTCAAAAATAGAGATAAACAGGATCATTGCAAGACCTGTCACAGCAAAATAGGTAGCTGTGGCCAGATACGTATTTTGAAATAAGATCGCCATAAAAGGCTCTCCTCCCCGCTATTTCAATTCTACAATGGTAGCGCCCACGCCGCCTTCACCTTGGCCACCTAAGCGGAACGATTTCACACTGCGATGACGGCGCAAAAATTCATGAACACCTTTGCGCAAAACTCCTGTACCATTCCCATGAATAATGGATACCTTGTGGAAACCTGATAATACCGCATCATCCAGATAACGATCTATTTCTTGAATACTATCCTCTACATTGTAACCGCGTAGATCCAGATCTAATTTAACGCTATTAGCTTCTCTCTTAATGGTCGTGTACTGTACCGGTTTCTTCGGCTGTACTGATTCCTTCACCACATGCATATCGTCTTTTTTGACTTTCATTTTAATGATGCCAAGCTGAACTAAATATTCAGTGCTAGATACCTTATCCAAAACGGTTCCCTTTTGTCCAAAGCTATCTACCATCACCTCGTCACCAATCTTGATTTGAGTGGCGCGAACTGCTTTGGCTGGTTTTTTCACCTTTTCTTTTTCCAGCTCCAGCACTGCATTTCCTAACCGCTTTTTAGCATCAATGAGACGGTGTTCTTTAAAATCAACGCCTTCTTTGCGCATCTGACGCAACTCACGAATAATTACTTCCGCTTCCTCACTGGCTAGTTGCACGGCGACACGCGCTTCTTCCTCCGCTTTTTCTAGCAAGCGATTTTTTGCCTCAGCGAATTGACGACGCTCCTCTTCTAATTGCTGACGTAACTCTTCTGCTTGCTTGCGAATATTTTCAGCGTCTTCACGTTCTTTTTCTGCCGTTTTCTTATTGGATTCCAGAGAGGCAATCATTTTCTCAACCTGATTTTCCTCTTTAGACACAGAGCGGCGAGCTTTATCGATGATTTGCTCATTTAGACCAAGACGTGATGCAATCGCAAATGCATTCGAACGCCCAGGAACCCCAACCAGTAATCGGTAGGTTGGACGTAGCGTCTGTACATCGAACTCTACACTGGCATTCACTACCTCTGGAGTATCATATGCATAGGCTTTTAACTCACTATAATGCGTTGTAGCTACTAGCCTAGCCCCTTTGGCTAACACATGATCCAAAATGGACATTGCAAGCGCTGCGCCCTCTGTAGGGTCTGTTCCTGCTCCTAATTCGTCAAACAGCACAAGGCTTTTTTCATCCATTTGATCTAATATGCGGATGATGTTAGTTAAATGACTAGAAAATGTAGATAAACTCTGCTCAATGGACTGCTCATCGCCTATGTCTGCAAAAATAGATGAGAAGACTGCCATCTCGGTTTCTTCTTGTGCTGGTATATGAAGACCTGCCATTGTCATTAAGGACAATAAGCCCAATGTTTTGATGGATACAGTCTTACCCCCAGTATTGGGACCTGTGACTACAATACCTGTATACCCTTTACCCAATTCTACATCTAGAGGAACGACTACCTTTGGATCAATCAGCGGATGACGTCCCTTTTTAAGCAAAATATAGCCTTCTTCATTTAAATTTGGACTAATGGCTTTCATGCTGTATGCTAACTGCGCCTTTGCAAAAATAAAATCAAGCTCAGCTAACACGGAAAGATTCTCCAATAACATCTCCACATGATCTGCTACTAGTACGGTTAACGTATAAAGAATGCGTTCCACTTCATGTTCTTCTTTTAATCTAGCCTCGCGCAGCTTGTTGTTCATCGACACAATCACTTCAGGTTCAATGAATAATGTAGCCCCTGATGCAGATTGATCGTGTACAATACCGCCAAAATGTGAACGATACTCCTGTTTAACTGGAATAACAAAACGATCTCCGCGTATGGTTACAATATTTTCCATCAGCATTTTTTGTGTAGATGAGGAACGAGTCATTTGGTCAAGTTTTTCGCGAATCCGTGCTTCAGAGCTTCTAATCTCCTGACGAATCTGACGCAATTCAAGACTGGCGCTATCGACTACTTCACCGTTATCATCAATACAGCGTTTTATTTCCGTTTCTAGGTCCCGAAGGCCCTCAATTCTATCTACCAGGCTTTGCAAAATGGATAGCTCATGCTCCTCGGAAATATCAGTAATAAACTGTTTAAGACGACGTCCCGCATGCAAAGTAGTAGCAATATCAAGAAGTTCCAGAGGTGCTAAGATCGAGTTCAACCGAGCACGCTGGATTGGCCCACGGATATTGCGAATACCACCCAAAGGCACGCTTCCTTTAACACGTAATACCGTGCTTGCTTCCTCTGTTTGTCTTTGTGCATGACGAACAGCATCTATATGATTAAAAGGCTCAAGTGACTCAGCCAGTTCTCGTCCGAGCTCTGATGTGGTTTTCTCCATCAGCATGGCGATGATTTTGTTAAATTCCAGCGTTCGTAAAATCCTTCGCTCCACGTATGCTGCCCCCTTCTTATCTAATCATTTTATTATACCATGTCGTGCTATTAAATTTACAAAAAACCATTTCATGAAAAATCCAATTCTATTTGGATAGGTTGCCCATTGAAATAATTACATGCTATTTGTTGTACATACTTTATTTCCTAGTAAGCCAAAATGAAAACGTACACCTATCCTACTACAAGGAGGACTCGTTAATGAGTTTTATGCGTCACGTTATTCGCTTTATCGTTGCTGCAATTGTTCTGATGTTCGTCGGCTTCCTGGTACCGGGCTTTGCCGTAAACGGTTTCTGGACTGCCTTGCTTGCAGCAGTTGTTATTGCCCTTATTGGTTGGGGTGTCGAAAGCATTTTTGGTGATAAAATCTCTCCCTATAATCGTGGGATTGTCGGTTTCATCGTAAGTGCTATCGTCATTTACCTAACACAATTTTTGGTACCGGGTTTCCGCGTTACTGTGCTTGGCGCCTTGCTTGCTGCTTTAGTCATCGGTATTATTGACTTGTTTATCCCAATTAAAAATAAGATGGATATGCGCAACGGTGACTAATGAAGCCTACTGTAAAGCAATGCCTGCTTGGAAAACAACACATACTCGCATGTTTAGCAAAAGAGACTGCCCATGGCGGTCTTTTTGCATGCTGATGCTCATCTCGCCTGCGGTATATGAAAGGGCTGTTGAGAAATTATCTCAACAGCCCTGTAACTTCATACGGTCTATGTTGTATGTTTATCATTTGAAGGCATTTTACTGGCATCTTCCTGGAGCAGTCTGAGCAACTCCTCATACTCCTGTCGCAACCGGAAATATTCGTCAGCAATGTTTACTGAGCTTAATACAGCAATTTTAGCCGTATCTAGCCGAAAGTTCCCCTGTGCGATTTCTTTCATTTTATCGTCAACATATCTGGCTACCATCCGCATGTGGCTACTACTAGCCTTCCCGCTCAGGCGATACTGCTGACCATAGATTTCGACTGATAAACGATTTTTCCCATCTTCCTGCACGGAGTCTTCCTCCTTGAATAGCCCGACTATACGCTCATTACTACTAGGTTACTGAAAATGACTGTATTCGTCAAGGAATTTGATGGAGGTATTTACTAGGAACGTAATTCTGCTCCTACCTTGGTCAATGCTTCAATCACTTTTCCGGTGATCTCTTGCACTTCTTCATCCTGCAAGGTTCTCTCTGAATGGCGATACACAATAGAGTAAGCTACACTCTTTTTGTCAGAAGCGATACGCTCTCCTGTATAAATATCAAACAAGGTAACTGACTCAAGCAATTCCCCTGACTCTTCACGAATGATTGCTTCTAATTGTGCTACCGGCAAGCTACGTTCTACCACTAACGCTAAATCACGAGTAATAGCAGGGAATTTCGGAAGTGGTTTGTAATCAGTAAGATCTGCCGCGAAGCTGAACAGTTTTTGTAAATCAAATTGGAATACATAAGTTTCATCCAAATCATGATCCTTCTCTGTCTTAGGATGAAGCTGTCCCATATAACCGATCACTTCACCTTCAACGATGACATCGGCTGTACGTCCAGGATGCATTCCTTTGCGATTTTTATTCGCGGAATATGTTACAGCAAGAGGTTTTACTCCTAAACGGCTAAACAAGGATTCAACCAGCCCTTTCACCGTGTAAAAATCAACAGGAGCTTTTACACCCATCCAATTTACTGGCATCCACTGACCTGTTACAAGGCCACCCAGATACAAACGTTGCTCAGGTTGTTCTGTTAATTGTTCTTGTTCGGATAAGAAGACATGGCCTAATTCAAAGAAAGCTAAATCTTGGTTTTGTCTATTCTTGTTATACGTAGCCGTTTCTACAAGGCTTGCTAGCAAATTGGTACGTAATACGCTATGCTCTTCACTAATTGGCATAGCTAGTGGCACAGGGTGTAGATTACGTTCGTCTTGCAATCCGCTAAATTGTGCCAGTTTATCAGGATGCAATAATGCATAAGAAATTGTCTCAGACAGTCCAGCACCAATTAAGTGATGACGTGTAATGCGACGTAATTGCTGTTCTTTGGTTAACCCGCCTTGGATTGATTCTCCAGTTGGCAATGTTACCGGAATTTGATCATATCCATAAAGGCGTGCAACTTCTTCAATTAAGTCCTCAGGTAGCGTAATGTCGCCACGGCGAGTAGGAACCGTTACAGTGAATAATGTTTCCTCTGCTTGCTCTGTCTGGTCAAATGTAAACTGTAAACGAGTAAAGATTTCTGCCACTTGTTCTTTTGCAATACTTGTACCTAGATGTTGATTAATTTTTGCAAGGGAGACAGAAACCACAGCAGGTTGGTTTACCGTGATGGTTTGTTTAGCTACCCCTTTCGATACCTTGGCATGGGCTAGCTTTTGAATTAAGTGTGCAGCGCGATCGGATGCAACAGAAACACGTGATTGATCCACGCCCTTCTCCCAACGAACACAGCCTTCTGTACGCAGATTCAGCATTTTAGATGTACGGCGGATAGAAGCTGGCGTGTAGTAAGCTGATTCCAAAATAATCTCCTTCGTATTGTCGACGATCTCGGAGTTCGCTCCTCCCATTACGCCGGCGATACTCAAGCCTTTTTCTTTGTCAGCAATAACTAATGCTTCTGGATCAAGAGTACGTTTTTGATCATCTAGCGTGGTTAGCTTTTCATTTTCTTGTGCCAAGCGAACAATAATTTGTTGATCGGATACTTCTTTGGCATCGAACGCATGCAATGGCTGTCCGTATTCTAATAATACGTAGTTGGTAATATCCACTACATTATTGATTGGACGAGTCCCTGCTGCCATCAGACGATTCTTCATCCATTGTGGTGCGCTTGTAATCACTGCGTCAGTGAAGTGTCTACCTACAAATTCATAGCATTGCTCGCTAGCTTCAATTGCAACCGTAACAGGATTTGCTTCTCCATCCTCTGTTACTGATGTATCTGGCAATATAACCTCACGTCCATAAAGCGCTGCTACCTCGTAAGCAACTCCTAGCATGCTTAAACAGTCAGAGCGATTCGGGGTCAAGCCCAATTCCAACACGTAATCATTCAATCCTAAATACTCAATCGCATCTGCACCCAGCTCAGCATCTTCTGGTAAAACGAGAATACCTTCCTGTTGGTCCTTCGGAAGCAATTTATCGTTTAATCCTAGTTCTTTTGCTGAGCAAATCATCCCTTGGGATTCCACACCGCGAAGCTTAGATTTTTTAATTTTAAAGTTCTCAGGTAACACTGCACCGATCATCGCTACTGGAACTTTTTGTCCTTGTGCCACATTTTGTGCCCCACAGACAATTTGTAATAGCTCCTCTTGACCTACATCTACCTTTAGAACGCTTAGACGGTCTGCATCAGGATGCTTTTCACGTTCCTGAACATAACCGATAACAACACCTGTTACACCTTTATTAAGGGATTCAACACCCTCAACCTCAATTCCACTGCGAGTCATTTTTTCCGCTAATTCCTGCGGTGTTATATCTGTTAGATCGACATATTCTTTTAACCATTGATATGATACTTTCATTGCTTACATAATCCCCTTTCTTTGGCGAACCGACTAGGAACGGTTAAATTGACGTAGGAAACGCACATCATTTGTATAGAAATTACGAATATCCTCAATACCATACTTCAGCATTGCAATGCGCTCTACTCCCATACCAAATGCAAAACCGCTAACTTCCTGCGGATTATAGCCTGCCATTTCAAGAACGCGAGGATGAACCATTCCAGCACCCAAAATCTCAATCCATCCCGTTTGTTTACAAATACGGCAACCCTCTCCATGACAGATTACGCACTGAATATCTACCTCAACGCTTGGCTCTGTGAATGGGAAAAAGCTAGGACGAAGACGAATTTGCTGGTCTTCTCCAAACATTTGCTTAGCAAATGTGAGCAAGGTTCCTTTCAAATCACTCATGCTGATGTCTTTTCCAACCACAAGTCCCTCAATTTGAGTAAATTGGTGGGAATGTGTCGCGTCATCATCATCGCGGCGATACACTTTTCCAGGGCAAATGATTTTAAGTGGCGTTTTTCCTTCTTTTTTTAGCATGGTACGAGCCTGTACAGGCGAAGTATGCGTACGCAATAACAGCTCTTCTGTGATGTAGAAGGAATCCTGCATATCGCGTGCTGGATGTCCTTTTGGCAAATTGAGCATTTCAAAGTTGAAATGATCCAGCTCCACTTCAGGTCCCTCTGCTACTTCATAGCCTAGTCCAATAAAGATGTCTTCCAATTCTTCAATAATACGGGACAAAGGATGCATAGTTCCTGTCGGTACAGGACGACCTGGCAGTGTCACATCAATGGTTTGCTTATTTAGCTTCGCTTCCAGTACACGTGCTTCAAATTCCTGCTGTTTGGAAAGAATCGCTTCTTCAATCACTTGACGAACTTCATTCACTAGCTGGCCAATTTTTGGTCGCTCTTCAGCAGACAATCCACCCATACCACGTAAGATTTCTGTTAATTCGCCTTTTTTACCTAAGTATTTAACACGAAGATCCTGAAGCTCCTGTCCCTCGCCCACTTGCTTCAATAAAGCAAGTGCATTTTCTTTTAACTGTTGTAAACGCGTTTGCACAACAATCTCTCCTTTGTTTACAAATAAAAATACAACAAAAAAACTTCCTCCCTAAAAAAAGGGACGAAGTTTAATTTCCGCGGTACCACCCTAGTTAGACATCTCATTATGTCTCACCTTCGAATCCGTAACGTGGATAAACCGGTTCCTCCTACTTGAAAATTCGATTGTTACTTTGATCGTAGCCAGTTAAACCACAAGCATTTGATCACAGTTTTTCAATCTTGAGTTCAGAGGTCTGCTCATGAGGGAATTCCATAGAGATCACGTAAAAGTGCTTCCAGTCGCTTTTATACGGCACCTTTTCCCTGAACACGTCATCTGTTCTATGTACTAGTCTCAATCCTAGCATTTATGACAATTATTTTAGAATTTGCGATTAATTATACCTCACAATGGGGGTCACTTGCAAAAGAAAACCAGATAATACCCAAAAATTAGTCGCAACCACAATCTGCTTTACGTTGACGTACCGCCTCATATAACATTACACCGGTGGCAACAGCGGCATTTAACGATTCTGTACGTCCATAGATTGGAATGTGAATCAGCTCGTCTGCTTGGGAAAGCACGGAATCAGACACGCCTCGTGCTTCATTCCCAATCACTATGGCAACTTTTCCGCTATATACCGGCTCGTCATACTCTCGGCTTTGTTGTCCAAGAGCTGTTACGAGTATACGTCCGCCTGCCATTTTTATTTCCTCCGATACAGCTTTTACATCACAAGTGAATACAGGCATACGGAAGAACGAGCCCATCGTTGAACGCAATACCTTACCATTATAAAGGTCGACACTGCCTCGTCCCATTAAAACAGCATCTACACCAGCCGCCTCTGCTGTCCGCATAATCGTGCCAACGTTACCAGGGTCTTGTAATTCATCAAGAATAAGTATGAGAAAATCATATTTTCCTATTTTTTTCCATTCTGTATCCCAATCATTAGACCGCATTTTCACTTCTGCTACGATTCCTTGCGGTGTCTTCGTTTCAGATAATTTACTCAACACGACATCCGTTGTAGATATGCATTTGACAGGGTCAGAGAATGCTTCAAGCGCTCTCATCACTGTAGCAGGCAAACCTTTGCCCTCGTCAAATAAGAGCGTCACCACTTCCATATTTGACAATAGAGCTTCCTCCACCAAATGCTCTCCTTCTATGAGGAAACGCCCTGCCGCTTCTCGACCTTTTTTAGTTTGCAATTCCTTCAATCGCTTTACGAAAGGATTTTGCAAGGATTGTATATGTTCTACTTTCATGTATTTATGCCTTCTCCTCGAATTCTTTCAAATCCATATTATGACCAATAACCACCAATACATCGTCATGCTGCAAAACAATGTCTGGACCCGGGGAAATGTTAAACGATTGATTACTCTTAATAGCAATAACGTTTACCCCATACTTGGCACGAACGTCAATGTCGCGTAGAGACTGTCCAACCATCGAATGAGATACGACGACCTCAGCCACGCTATAATCTTCAGCAAGCTCGATAAAATCCAGTACATTAGCTGATATTAAATTATGAGCCACACGTATTCCCATATCACGCTCAGGGAAAACCACTCGATCAGCTCCGACCTTATATAGAACCTGCCCATGACGCTCGTTTTGGGCTTTTGCTACAATTTTTTTAACGCCCATTTCTTTTAGAATCAGTACAGTCAAGATACTGGCTTGAATATCAGCGCCAATGGATACAACGACAACGTCAAAGTTACGAATCCCAATTTCTCGCAATGCCATTTCATCAGTAGAATCGGCAGCAACCGAATGTGTTACATTTTGGATATTTTCATTAATACGCTCTTCGTCTTCATCGATTCCCATCACTTCATAACCCATTTCGTATAAAGCATGAGCCACACTGGAACCAAAGCGTCCCATTCCGATAACGGCAAATTGTTTTGACATGATTCAACCTCCCATTTGTCCTACTAGATTATAACATAGCGCTGAAACAGTACAAAAGGAATGTAAATGTAGCGTTCAACGAATACTAATAAAAGAGATCATCTATATTTTTGATGTAAAAAGGAGTGTTATACAGGTGAATATTAATGCGTTAAATCTTCGTCAAGCTATCATGTATAAAATGCAAGGTTCCAGCCCTGCATCCGTAGAAGAAACAATCAATGATGCGATTCAAAGTCGTATGGAAAAAACCTTACCAGGACTTGGCGTATTATTTGAGGTGCTATGGCAAAACAGCGGTTCCGATCTGCAACAACAAATGGTCACTACCATTTCCGAGCATATTCCAGCGAATACAGACTCTCCTGTATAAAGTAAGAACTTAACGCTACTTTGCTACTTCTTTTTTACCAAAAGACAATGGGGACTTGCAAGTTAAGTTACCGTTGTCTTTTTTGCATAGAAAAAAGTGAGCCTTGGTTTACAACCAAAGCCCACCTTGTTTTTACTTATTCAAAAGAAGTCAATTCGGCTACTTTTTCTTTATCTAAGCGCTTCACCAAAGCAACCAATAATTTTACCAGATTCTCATAATCATCATAATGAAGCACAGAAGCATGACTATGGATGTAACGCGTTGCTACAGAAAGCGCAATGGATGGTACCCCACTACCCGTAAGAGTAAACGCCGCCGCGTCTGTAGCCCCACCTGGAATAGAAGTTAATTGATACGGTATATTTTCCATTTCAGCCGTCTCAATAACAAAATCACGTAATTTTTGCGGTGCAATCATGCGAGCGTCATATAGCCCAATTTCAACCCCGGCACCTGCTTTGGATGGTGCATCATTTTTGCTGACGCCTGGCGTATCACCAGCGATCCCCACATCTACTGCAATACCAATATCCGGTTTTACCAAATTAGCTACGGTGAAAGCTCCGCGAGTACCAACTTCCTCCATTACAGTTCCTGCTGCATACAAGGTATTAGGGTGTTCCACACCTTGAAGCCCCTTCATTAAGTCAATAGCAGCAGCACAACCCATGCGATTATCCCATGCTTTCGCCATTAGCATTTTTGGATTTTTTAATACGGTAAATGGACACACCGGAATAATCGGATCACCCAAACGAACCCCGAATTCCTCTGCTTCTTTTATACTGGAAGCTCCAATATCCACAAACATATCTTTGATTTCAACCATTTTACGGCGCTTTTCCATTGGCATAACATGAGGCGGAATAGAGCCAATTACTCCATCTAGGAAGCCATCCTTGGTTTGAATATGTACGCGCTGTGCCAGCATAACTTGCGGCCACCATCCACCCAGCGGTTGAAATTTCAGAAAACCTTCATCTGTAATCCGCGTTACCATAAAGCCAACTTCGTCCAAATGTCCCGCGATTAGCACTTTAGGCCCGTTAGCATCGCCTGTTTTTTTAGCGATTAGGCTCCCTAAATTATCATAAGTAATTTCATCTGCGTACGGTTCTATGTATGATTTCATAACCTGACGAGCTTCTTGTTCAAAACCGGGTACACCATGAGCCTCTGTTAGATCACGTAGCATTTGTTCAGTCTTTTGATCCATATCTTTCATTCCTTTCTGCGTTGCGTGTTGTATCATACGAAATATGGTATCACATAATACCACATCACATACAAAACCCCACCATTCCATAATAAACAAAGTGGTATCAGAACACAAAAAGACGGATGCTTAGTTTTATGACGCCATAAGAGCATCCCTAAACCTACGCCCACAGCACCTCCAAGCGCAGCTAGCAAAAAAAACGTAGCCTCGGGTATTCTCCAAGAGTTATGCTTGCGAGCAAGACGTTTGTCCCATCCCATTGCACACAGCGCATAAAGATTGATGAATCCAATCGCTATTGAAATAAGCAGAAGCTGATGTAATACAACTCCAATTAACAGCATAACCAATGTTACTAGAAAAATACTATTTCTCTGGCGCTTATGAGCCTGTAATTTTTTCGGGATCACTTTTGATCCCCCTCTGGTGTTTTATTCGAACGTTTTTTAAAGCAGCAAAAGCGATAAAGAATCAAGCCTATAATTAGGGCTAGTATCACCCACAATGTGATAAAACCATAATGACGGCTCACAGCGATAATATGATCGACATGGTTACCAAAAAAATAACCTAAAAAATAGAACGCCAACGCCCAAATCAGACCAGTGGAGTAGGAATATAGCGCATATTTACGAAAAGTCATACCTCCGACTGCAACAACATATGGCACTAAATGACGTACAACTGGCAGCAAATAGCTGATAAACAGTGAAAACGTACCATATTTTTGAATGAGTGCGGTCGATCGATCTATATAAGGTCCAAATTTCTTTTTCTTAGCTAACCGAGTAAGTATAGGTGGACCTACCCAACGTCCTAAAAAAAAGCCGATAGACAGACCCGAAACCACTCCCAAATAGCCAGCAAAAAAGGCATAGTACGGATTCAAGTAACCCAGAGCAGCCACTAGTCCACCTGTTGCTACTACCAGTTCATCAGGAACAGGCAAACCCACAATGCCCAGCCACAGGAGGAAAAAGATGGCCAGATATCCATATTGTTCAATAAAATGAAGTAACACATCCACACTCATGTCCAAAGAAGCTCCCCTTTTGTCTTATCTGAGATCCAAACGTCTTTATCGTTGGTATTACGATTTACTTATCATTTTCGTTACATTCCTCATCGAATTCGCAGGAAAAGTTTAGGCAATAAAGGTTTTCGTCATGTGTAAGAACTACTTTGGGCATGGTGCAAAAATAGCAGTGTGGATCGCGTACCTAGGTCACTTTATACTACTGTCTGTTTCCTTCCGGGTACTGTCTAGGCAACTGTTTGGGGTACCGGTACACAGACGAATGTATTGGAAGCCCCTTCCACAAATGGATAATACATCACCAAAACAAAATTACCTTCAACCATTTCACCCGTTTTTATATAGTGTTCTACATTAAATGAGACATGCGCTACTGTAGTATGTTTCGCATATTCCTTTTCTGTTTCAGCGTGTAGGGCAAAATCTGCACGTAAATCTTTACGTTTACTTGCTACATTTTGATAAATCGCTTGTAATTCTGATTTGTTGATCGTATCTTCCCACCAGATTTTACGCGGCCGATATTTCTGACTTAATAAGTAATCAAACTTTAACATACTTAATGAATGACTTGTTTGATTAGGAGCTTTCCTTTCAAGAAAACGTTGGAGACGAATAAACAAATCTTCTAGCTGGTGCCCAAAGCGTCCCCAGCCTTGCTCTTCCCAATAATCGCCAAACTCTTGAAAGAAATCAAATGGCGTCGCAAAATGATGAGCAATAATCCATTCAAACGCCTTGTCCATTCTATGAGCATTCCAATATTTCTCTAAAATATCTTCCGTACGCTTAATGCGCTGCATGTCATGAAAGGAAAGTACGTTATTCCCAAGGATTTCATAGGGTGACTGATCCATAAATATATACCCATGTTCTGCAGCACGAGCCCTCACACCTGTACCTCGTAGCATTTTTAAAAAGCCTAATTGCAACTCTTCCGGACGCAAAGCAAATACTTCATTAAACGTCTTGCGGAAGGATGCATAATCTTCCTCTGGTAATCCCGCGATTAAGTCTAAGTGCTGATCAATTTTACCAGATTCTTTGATTTTCAGCACGGTATAACTTAATTTTTCAAAATTTTGTCGGCGCTGTACAAGACGATTGGTTTCGTCATTTGTTGATTGAACCCCAATTTCAAAGCGGAAAATACCTGGCGGCGCATTCTCAGCTAAAAAGTCCACTACATCTGGCTTCAAGATGTCGGCTGTTATCTCAAATTGAAAAATGGTTCCATTATGGTTATCAATTAAAAATTGAAAGATCTCCATAGCATACTGCTTATTAATATTAAATGTCCGATCCACAAATTTAATGGTTTTCACTCCATGATCTATTAAACGCTTCAAATCGCGCTTCACCCGATCTAGATCAAAATAGCGAACTCCATTTTCAATGGAGGACAAACAGTACTGACAGCGAAAAGGGCAACCGCGAGATGCTTCAAAATAAACGACACGGTTATTTAATTCATCTAAATCCTCTTCATAAGGAGATGGTAAATGGTTTAAATCCTTCGTTTGTATACGTTGCATCGAAAAACGGACACGTTCCCCATCCCGATAAGCAATACCTGGTACTTCTTTTAATAGCGGAGCGTCACCGGTTTGTTTTGCCCGGTCATAAGCCTGACATAATTCCAGAAATGTCTCTTCACCCTCACCCATTACAATTACATCAATGGCAGGATAATTTTTCATCCATTCGTCTGTATCGTACGAGACTTCTGGACCTCCTAATATAATCGGCACATTTGGACAAATCTTTTTTACATTATTAATTACGTCCAGCGTCTCACGAATATTCCAGATATAACAGGAAAAAGCAATGATATCAGGCTGACGCTTATGAATATCCCCAACAATATTAATCAAAACATCATTAATGGTGTATTCGACCAGTTCGATATTTGGATAATGAGGCTTTGCATAGCTACGCAAATACCGTAAAGCCAAAGAAGAATGAATATATTTGGCGTTAAGGGTTGCAAGTAAAATTTTCATTAGATATGGTCACTCCTTTTTCTACGCCCTTCATTATACTGTTCTGCGCAATTCTCTGACAACATGTCCTAATTCGGGCAGGATTAATTTGACCATTGCTAGTTTAACCGCTCCTGTGGAACCTGGTGTGGAAAAAATCGCTTTTCCCTTATAGGTGCCCGCTATCGCTCTAGATAGTATGGATGCGGAACCAATATCCTCGGTATAACTTAGCATGCGGAAAATCTCGCCAAACCCGGGCATCTCTTTATCAAGCAATCCTTTTACCGACTCATATGTATGATCACGAGGAGCAATACCAGTTCCTCCGTTAAGCAAAATTACATCTACCTCTGGGTGCTCTATACCTTGCTCAATTACAGCCTGTATCTGCGCTGGTTCATCTTTTACAATATAATAAAGAAGAGTGGTATGACCCGCTTCTTCCAAAAGATTTTTCATTAGTTTTCCACTTTTATCTGTTTCTTCGTCCCTTGTATCAGATACGGTGACAACCATTACCCCCACACTTTTAGGTGCAGTTGCTTTATGTTCGGTTGTGCTCATTTCATTATTCCTCCTCGGATACCTCTTTTTCAAAACGCTACAGTTCCATTGTACTCGATCATAAGCCAGATTATAGAGACAAGCAACGAAAAAACTAGATTGTAATTCCTATCATACCCTTCTTTTTCCAAGCGCAAAAGCCCGACACTTCTGTGGCACTCTAGACCACAAAGTTCGGGCTAATGGATGATAACTTACTTACATATCTCTTGCCTTGTATTCATACATAAATGAAAAGCACTTATGGCAAATCAATCAGCATAAAATAGGAGTCTTGTCCTGCTACTAGCTCCAGCTTATCCAAATCGGTAATTCGCGCTGAATCACGTCGTTCTAATACTTGTCCGTTGACCTCTACTTGTCCCTCCATGATAAATAGGAACGTTCGTCTATTCGTCTGCTGTGAGAACAAGATGTTCTTGCCTGCTTCTAAACGAGACAAATAAATAGTCATATCTTGATGGATATGTGCAACACGATGCTCTTGTTGATTAGCCGATACGACAGGCAATAAGGCATTTAGCATCGCCTTTTGATCATAAGCAAACTGTTCGTATGACGGCGTTAAGCCATACTCCTTCGGTTCAAACCATAATTGAAGCAGCTTCGCTTCCTCCGTAGTGGAGCCATTATACTCAGAGTGCAAAATACCTGTACCAGCAGACATACGTTGAATTTCGCCCGGCTTAAGCTCCTCTTCATTTCCTGTACTGTCTTTATGGCGCAGAACACCTTCTAGCATGATCGTAACAATCTCCATCTCCTTGTGCGGATGTGTTCCAAAACCATATCCAGCTTGGATGGTATCGTCATTTAGCACTCTCATGGGACCAAAGTTCATATTGTCTGGATCATAATATTCTGCAAAGGAAAAACTAAATTGTGTTTTCAACCAGCCATGATTCGCTTGGAAACGAGAATCTGATGGAAAAATTTTTATCATAGTAGCTCACCTCATAGCTTTAGTTTGTGGGTATTGTAACGATATATTCTTGTTTCCATCGTATCAAAGTAACTAACTTTTGTAAAGTAACTAATTATTTATTGAAAACAAAATGAATCGAGTCCTTTTTTGAAACTTATATCTTCTACCTCCGTATACAGAATAAATCGAAGTTTTATGTCGATTATTTTTTCATGCAAAAACACTACTTCCTATTCATATAGATCAAGGAAAATATCGAGAAAAGGAGGCATCCCATCCTTATGGCTTTATTACTAAAAATACTTTTACCTATTGGTTGCTTCTTTCTTTGTTGGTATTTTATGAGTCGTTTATTTCATCCCTTACGTGCATTTAGGCAAGCTAGACGAAAAGGTACGTTTCATTTATTAGATACGCCAAGTAATATCAGACAAAATCTGCTTTTAACGTATAAAAAGGCGGTATATGAAGGGGAAAAATACTCAGAACCAGGTAAACCCTCCCATGTAAACTGGATCGTGTTAACCTTAACCAAGCCTACTACGGAAGAACTATTGTCTTTAGACTATGAGCTAATGGAAAGCCGTTTACATGAGCATTATCCTCAAGCCCAAATACAATGGCCACCTTGCACGAAAAGGAACTCTCTTTAGGCCTTGATTGGGCCTTTTTTTATTTTGAGCTGTTTGTAGAGCACAATTACCGCTCTCCTTCTTCATGTTTATTGATCTTTTACTACTTATGCCGGACTCTTTTTTTAACGTTACATTTATTGGAATTTCGGTACTTTTTCTTATTGATGAACAATTGATTTTCTGCTACGCTTGTGAGCAGTTTCCACTACAAACCAAAGTAAGACCTTACTTTTAATGGTTATACTATCAATAACGACGTATTTCCTTAAAAGGTAATGTCAGGCAAAGGAAGAGGTTGCGATGTTAGTAAAATTAATTAAAAAATTTCATTTAAGCCCACCCAAGGTGCTCGTCTTAGGCTTTGCGCTTATCATTGCAATTGGTGCCATCTTATTAACTCTTCCTATTGCAACGAACGACGGCCATGGGCTTTCTTTGATCAACGCCGTGTTTACCTCTACGTCTGCTACCTGCGTAACAGGACTAGTAGTAACAGATACTGGAACAACTTTTACACTGTTTGGGCAACTAGTGATTTTAGCACTCATTCAAGTAGGCGGTTTAGGATTCATGACTCTTGCTACTTTTTTTGCTCTTCTTATGGGGAAAAAAATATCCTTACAACAGCGTCTCTTGTTGCAGGAGTCTCTTAACCAGATTTCTATCGAGGGGGTAGTCAGGCTTGCCAAGATGCTTCTGATCTTTACAGGCTTGATCGAATTGACAGGGGGAATTTTGCTTACACTACGCTTTGCCTTTGATATGCCGTTTGCGAAAGCTTTGTATTACGGTATGTTTCATTCCATATCTAACTTTAACAATGCCGGATTCGATCTCATGGGCGAATTCAGTAGCTTAACCAAGTATGTGAGTGATCCCATCGTTAATATAACAGTTTGTTTGCTGATTATTTTAGGCGGGATTGGATTTATTGTGATGGCAGAAGTATATGGGTATCGAGATACGAAACGATTATCATTACATACAAAGGTTGTTCTAACTACCACAGCCATTTTGATTATTCTAGGTACGCTAGCCATTTTTATCCTAGAGTTTACGAATCCCAAAACGCTACAGCCATTGTCTCCTGTTGGTAAGTTTTTTGGAGCGCTCTATCAATCTGTTACGGCTAGAACGGCTGGCTCTAATACGATAAGCATTGGCGATATGCATCAGTCGAGTTTGTTCTTTATGATTGTGTTAATGTTTATCGGGGCTTCACCTGGATCTACAGGTGGCGGTATTAAAACTACCACCTTTGCCACCCTATTAGGAGCAGTATGGGCACAAATAAAAGGGAGAGAAGATGTTATTTTCTACCGTCAACGTATTCTGCCGCATATGATTTATAAATCCCTAACCGTAACGATGACGGCCTTATTTATCGTAATTATAGTAAGTATGATTTTGACGATTACTGAGCCAGGCAAGGATTTTTTAATGATTCTCTTTGAGAGTGTCTCTGCCTTTGCAACGGTTGGTTTATCAATGGGACTTACCCCTGATTTATCTGATATCGGAAAAATTGTCATCTCCTTGACCATGTTTGCTGGACGTGTAGGACCGTTAACTATCGCCTTTGCATTAGCCCAGCGAAATCGAAAGGAATACTTCCGCTATCCAAAAGGAAAAATTATGATCGGGTAATGCGAAAAACACAAAAAGACCACTCAGAAAAACTTGTTTTCTGTAGTGGTCTTTTTTCCATTTTATTTAGCAATTGCTGCCTTCCTTAGTTCAGCAACAACCAACTGCCCCATTTCTATCGTACTAAGCGCTTCTGCTTTATTGGCTGCCAGATCACCTGTACGATGACCTGCTTCCAATACAGACCATACCGCTTGCTCGACTCGGTCTGCGGCTTCATCTAAATGCAATGAGTAACGCAGTAGCATCGCTACAGACAAGATCGTAGCTAGCGGATTAGCAATGCCCTTCCCTGCTATATCGGGTGCTGACCCATGTACTGGCTCATACAAGCCAAAGCTACCTGAAGCAAGGCTCGCAGAAGCCAGCATGCCGATAGAGCCAGTCAGCATGGCAGCCTCATCACTTAAAATGTCCCCAAACATATTCTCCGTTACAATCACATCAAATTGCTTTGGTGCACGCACTAGCTGCATGGCGCAAGAGTCAACCAGCATATGTGAAAGTTCTACATCAGGGTAATCGGTAGCAACCTGATCAGCCACCTTTCGCCATAGACGTGAGCTTTCCAATACATTTGCTTTATCCACGGAGACAAGCTTCTTTTGCCGTTTTCGAGCGATGTCAAAAGCGGTTCGTATGATGCGCTCCACTTCTTCCTCACGGTATAGTAACAAGTCCTCTGCTGTATCCTGACCATCCTCTCCGATATAGCGCTTCTTGTCACCGAAGTAGATGCCACCTGTTAATTCACGTACAACGATTAAATCAACGCCTGCCACTACTTCTGGTTTTAAAGAGGATGCTTCTAAGAGACTTTCATGCATGGTTGCAGGCCGCAAATTAGCAAACAGACCTAAGGCTTTGCGAATCCCCAGAAGACCTGTTTCCGGGCGTAAGTGGCCCGGATTCTGGTCCCATTTTGGGCCACCAACTGCACCAAGCAATACAGCATCCGCCTCTTTACATATGCGGATTGTCTCCTCAGGTAACGGTGTTCCTTCTTCATCAATCGCACAACCGCCGATTTTTCCATAAGTAAACTGAAAGCAGTGACCTGTTTGCTCAGCAACTACTTCTAATACTTTAACCGCTTCGGCAACAATTTCAGCCCCAATTCCATCCCCTGGAAGAACGGCCACATTAAAGGTTTTTGTCATATCTCGATCTCTCTCTTTCGCTTCTTAACTAACTGGTACTCCCGGTCATTTGCAATTCTCTCTCTATTTCCTCAATCCGAATCATTGGACTTTTGGCTGTAAACTGGTCATTAGACTGGTTGTGCGTCAAGTACCTCTCCGCGTGCCCGAATCAGCTTGTTAATTGCCCGCACATAGGCAATCGCACTCGCTTCCATAACATCGGTACTTAGCCCTCTTCCTTGAGAAATTTCATCTCCTTGCTGCAGACGAACATACACTTCTCCTAGAGCATCTTTCCCGTGTGTAACCGAGATAATCTTATAATCAATTAATGTGACATCTTCACCGATCGCTCTATCGATAGCTTTGTAAATGGAATCGACCGAACCATTGCCACAAGCAGCTTCTTCATAAGTCTCACCATCTGTGCGAATGATGCGTACGCTGGCTGTGGGGGTGCTTTGATTGCCATAGGAAAGCTGAATGGAATCAAGCTGATACATTTCTTCACTATCAGCCATTTTCGCATCAATTAATGCCAAAATATCGTCGTCACTAACTTCTTTCTTTTTATCACATAGCACTTTAAATGCCTGGAAAGCCGTATCAATCTGCTCCGTCTCCAAATGATAGCCAAGCTCTGCAAGCTTATCCTTAAAGGCATGTCGCCCTGAATGCTTGCCTAGTACCAATAGATTAGACTTGTACCCTACTGTTTCTGGACGGATAATTTCGTAGGTTTCCGAATTTTTTAATACGCCATCTTGATGGATACCCGATTCGTGTGCGTACGCGTTTGCACCTACAATGGCCTTGTTACCAGGCACAATCATCCCCGTTAGACGGCTGACCAATTGGCTGGTACGGGCAATTTCTTTCAACTGCCATTTTGTTTCTACCTGATAGAAGCTCTTTCTTGTTTCCAGTGCCATCACAACTTCTTCTAGCGACGTATTACCTGCTCGCTCACCGATTCCATTGATTGTACCTTCCACTTGCGTTACTCCTGCTTCAATCGCGGCCAAGCTATTCGCAACAGCCATTCCTAAATCATCATGACAATGACAGCTTAGCTTAATACTCGCCGTTTCAGGGACACGAATAATCATTTCGCGAAAAATGTTTCCGTATTCCTGCGGTGTTAAATAGCCCACTGTGTCAGGCAGATTAATAACATTGGCTCCAGCCGCAATAGCAGCCCTCACTACCTCTGCCAAATAAGGAAGCTCCGTACGACCAGCATCTTCAGCGGAAAACTGTACGTTAGATACGTACTTTTTCGCATGCTTGATTGCTGCTACCGCTCGTTCAATCACTTGTTCCTTTGACATGTTTAATTTATGCTCGCGATGAATTGGAGACGTAGCGAGAAAAACATGAATGCACGGATTTTGAGCATCACGTAGCGCCTCGTAGGCCTTATCAATATCACCTGATACAGATCTGGCTAGGCTGACAACTGTTGCATTTTTTACTCGTTTAGCGACTTCAGCAACCGACCGAAGATCACCGGGGGAGGCAGCGGCAAAGCCAGCCTCCATTCGAGAAACACCCAAACGTTCGAGTTGGAGAGCAATCTCCACCTTTTCATTCATGCTCAAATTCACTCCTGGAGATTGTTCTCCATCACGCAATGTGGTATCAAAAATCTCGATAGTACGCATTACACTTCCTCCTCCCAGCTCTCCATTTTGTTTATAACTCAATAAATATATTGAGTGCTTTTTGACGTAATCAGATATCTTAGGCTTTTACTGGAGCTTGCTCCTCTTTCTTTTCTTTTTGAATCCAAGCCATCATATTGCGTAATTTTTCACCCACTTGCTCAATGCCATGCTCACATTCTAGGCGGCGACGAGCATTGAAGCCTGGGCGGTTCGCTTGATTTTCGAGAATCCAATTACGTGCGAATGTTCCATCTTGGATTTCTGCAAGGACTTTTTTCATCTCTTGACGTGTTTCATCTGTTACGATGCGACGCCCTGTGCTATAGTCACCATACTCTGCTGTATCACTGATGGAGTAGCGCATACGAGCTAAGCCACCTTCATACATCAAATCAACGATCAGCTTCAATTCATGCAAACACTCGAAGTAAGCGATTTCCGGCTGATAGCCTGCATCTACTAGCGTATCAAATCCTGCTTTTACTAGCTCAGATACGCCACCGCACAATACAGCCTGCTCACCAAACAGATCTGTTTCTGTCTCTTCACGGAACGTGGTTTCAATAACCCCTGCCTTGGTGCTGCCAATTCCGCTTGCATAAGCAAGAGCTGTTTCTAATGCTTTTCCGCTATGATCCTGATGAATAGCTACCAAGCTAGGTACACCAAAGCCTTCTACATATACACGGCGAACAAGGTGACCAGGACTCTTAGGTGCGACCATAATGACATCTACATTGTCAGGCGCTACAATTTGACCGAAATGAATATTGAATCCGTGTGAGAAAGAAAGGGTCGCTCCTGCTTTTAAATTCGGTTGAATCTCTTCTTTGTAGACACGGCCCTGATGCTCATCCGGAAGTAGAATTTGAATAACATCTGCCTGACTGGTAGCCTCTGCTACTGTGTACACTTCAAAACCATCGTTTTCAGCTTGTTTCCAGGATTTCCCCGGGCGTAGACCAATGATTACTCGATATCCGCTATCACGTAGGTTTTGGGCTTGTGCATGACCCTGACTACCGTACCCAACGATCGCGATAGTTTTTCCGTATAGAGCAGCTTGATTAGCATCTTGTTCATAATAGATTTTCATCATAAGTAAATTCCTCCTAGTTTTTGGGTTGTTTTTATTTGTAAATTTTAAAAATTCAATTTCTATTAAATTAACTGATTAAACTTGCATTAATTCCAGACTTAGACCGCGAGCCATTGCTACGCTTCCTGTGCGTGTTAATTCTTCAATTCCATAAGGAGATAGCAAAGCTAGCAGAGCATCGATTTTCTCACTATCACCAGTTGCCTGAATAATAATGGATGTAGGTCCGATATCGACAATGGAGGCTCGAAACGGTTCTACAATCCCAGTGAGCTCCGTCCGCTGACCAGCTTCGGCATGAACTCGAATTAAAGCAATTTCTCTTGCTACCATCGGGTCCTTACTCAGATGGGTTACCGAGATAACATCAATAAGCTTACACAATTGTTTCATCAATTGATCAAGCTGATGCTCATCACCGTTTGTTGTAATAATCATTCGGGACAAACCTGCTTCTTCTGTTGAGCCTACCGTAATACTGTCGATATTAAAATTGCGTTGGCCAAACAGTATGGCTACTCGAGTCAGAACACCGGGATGGTCGTTTACCAAAAGGGCTAATGTATGTCGCTGCATGTTACTCATCCCCCAGCATCATTTGATCTAGCGTGCATCCCGCTGCCACCATTGGGTACACGTTTTCTCCAGCTGCTACTCTAAAATCAATTACTACAGGTCCATTGAATTCCAATGCTTCCTTCCAGACAGACCGAGCTTCTGCTGAGGTAGTAGCTCGCATTCCTCTGATACCATAGGCTTCTGCTAATTTCACAAAATCAGGGCTACATGTTAAATCAATCGAACTATAGCGCTGATCGTAGAATATCTCTTGCCATTGTCGCACCATGCCTAGACATTGATTATTTATGATAACCACTTTGACAGGAAGCTTGTGTTGGGCTAAAATCGCTAGCTCCTGATTGGTCATCTGGAATCCCCCATCTCCTACGATGCTGATTACAGTACGGCCAGGATAAGCAATCTGTGCCCCAATCGCTGCTGGAAAACCAAAGCCCATCGTGCCAAGACCACCAGATGAAATAAATGAGCGCGGATTTTTGACCTTGTAATATTGGGCACTCCACATCTGATGCTGCCCAACATCCGTTGTCACAATTGCTTCACCATTTGTTGTTTCATAAAGCATTTCGATTACTTCCTGCGGTTTAAGCTGACCATCTTTTTTATAGCTGTACGGGTGCGCCTTCTGCCATCCATGCAATTGTTTCAGCCATGCACTGGTTTGGAGCGGTTTAGCTAGTAATAATGCTTTTTCTAACGTACTTTTGATGTCTCCTGCTACACAGACTGCTGTTTTAACATTTTTGCCTAATTCTGCCGGATCGATATCCACATGGACAATTGTGGCGTTTGGTGCGAATTCCTTCGTGCGCCCCATCGTAATGCGATCATCAAAACGTGCTCCTAAACCAATCACACAGTCTGCATTAATTAAAGCTTGATTAGCCGTATAATTCCCGTGCATGCCCGGCATACCAAGTGATAATTCATGTGTTCCAGGAAAGTTTCCTAGTCCCATAAATGTGCTGATAACAGGGATGCGGGTCAGTTCTGCAAAAGCAAGTAATTCCTGATGAGCATTAGCAGCTAAAATACCCCCTCCAGCTAAAATGACTGGGCGTGTAGACTTATTGATCGCTGTAATAAATTGCTCCATCTCATCGTCTGAGGGTATCAAAGTAGGTGAATAGCCGCGAACGCTAACACTTTCAAGCGGGCGGAACGGTGCTACGCTATTGCAAACATCCTTGGGAATATCAATCAGCACCGGACCTGGACGACCTGTCGTTGCAATATAAAAGGCCTCTTTTATGATGCGCGGAATATCGCGGATATCACGAATAAAATAGTTATGCTTGGTAATCGGCATGGTAATTCCTGTAATGTTTGCTTCCTGAAAAGCGTCTGTTCCAATCATGTTTTGGGCAACGTTTCCGGTAATACAGACGAGCGGTACGGAGTCCATTTGTGCTGTGGCAATGCCTGTGACTAAATTGGTAGCCCCTGGCCCTGATGTAGCCATTACTACCCCCGCCTTTCCACTCGCTCTTGCGTATCCATCGGCTGCGTGAATAGCCCCTTGCTCGTGCCTTGCCAAAATATGCTTTAAACGGCTGCCATAGAGTGAGTCGTAAATTGGCAGAACGGCTCCTCCAGGATAACCAAAAATATGCTCAACACCTTCTAGCAATAGGCAACGCAACAGGGTTTCTGCCCCTGTCAGTTCTTCGCCAAATCTCATTTCAGGTAACATCCGCGTCTGTTCTGCGGTCTCGATCATCTTCTCTCCTCCCTATCCCTTTTAGCAAGTAAAAGTCTTTTTTTGCATAAAAAAATCCCATCACCCCGACATACGAAAGATGTCTGATTGGGGCGAAGGGATTCGCGGTACCACCCAAATTTGCTGATTCCTCGCGGAAGATCAGCCTTGGACAGGTCAGTGATAACTCTGACTGTCAGCGCGATAACGGGCGCTAAGCGGTTACACCTACTAGACCTAAATCGTTCAGCTAACAGCTCAGAGGCGAGCAATTCATTACGTTCCTATCCGGTTCTCAGCATCCCGGACTCTCTGTGAAAGAATGAGTAACCAATCATGTCCTCATCAAAGCCATCGAAATATTCTCTCAAATCTAAATAATTCAGTTTAAAGTGTCATGTGAATTGTCTGAAAATAATTGTTATGACTGATTATAGCCAGCCCCAAAATATGTGTCAATCAAATCAAATTCTTTTTATTAAACTTTTTCCCGAACGATTGCTCACTAGAATTGATCAGGCTCTTATGGATCATAACTGAAAGCGTATACAATATTTTTTGTTTACATACCTGTTTTTTTAAAAAGAATTTTCTTTGAAGCATTTGTCCCACACGAATATTCCTTAAAAGTAGAACTAAACAAATTACTAACATTCAAAACGATACAAATACATAATGTTCGTTATTTTCTCAATACCTACTCATTCACAGTCGACCTAGTTATCTGCTGTTTTATTCCCCATACGCCCTATGTATCCAAATGCATAAAAAAAACGCAGAGAAGCTATCATTTCTCTGCGTATGTCTATTTTTCACTGTATTTATCCACTTTTCCCTCTCAATTCGTATTCCTCTACTTCTGTGTGTTCACAGTTTATCCTTGCATTTTTTCTCGTTCGCGAAGACCTTGTATTAACACCTGCGCTACTTCTGGACGTGAAAATTCTGGTGGAGGAGTAATGCCATTTCGGAGTAATTCCCGTACTTTAGTCCCTGATAATGCAACGTGATGCGCTTTGTCATGCGGGCATGTTTTCGTCGTAGCCATTCCTTGGCATGCTTGGCAGAAAAAGCTATGCTCAAAAAACAAGAGCGTTATTCCCAGCTCCTCAGGGGTAAATTCTGAAAAAATATGTTGTGCATCATATGTGCCATAATAGTCGCCAACACCTGCATGATCTCGTCCCACGATAAAATGCGTGCATCCATAATTCTTTCTTACTAGGGCATGAAAGACAGCTTCCCTTGGCCCGGCATAACGCATTGCCGCTGGAAAGGCTCCCAAAAAAACACGATTTTTCGGATAGTACGTTTCTAGTAAAACAAAATAGCTCTTCATTCTTACAGAGGCAGGTATATCATCCGATTTTGTTTGACCTACCAGCGGATTTAAAAATAACCCATCCACAATTTCTAAAGCCGCCTTCTGAATATATTCATGTGCACGATGTACTGGATTTCTTGTTTGAAAGCCTACGATACTTTTCCAACCAAGCCTTCTAAAAAAATCTCTCGTTTCACTTGGGGTATAATAATAATTGGCAAACAGCTCTGGTTGTGGACGTTGAATTACCTGTATACTCCCACCTACGTAAAAAGCAGGGCGTTGATATAGCTTAGCTACTCCAGGGTGGGCTAGATCAGTCGTTTTATATACTTGAAGGGCTTCTCTCTTTTTGTCCGGCAGGTAGACATCCCGAACCGTAAGGACAGCATAATTCTTACCATCCTGTCCGCGTAACACCAGCTTCTCACCAACAGCTAAATCGCTAAACTCTTCAGGTACTGCCAATGTGATCGGTACCGACCAAACCGTTCCATCAGGTAAGCGCATGTGCTCTACCACTGAATCATACTCTTCTTCTGTTAGAAAACCCTTTAGCGGAGAAAAGGCTCCAATCCCTATACAATCAATATCAGACAAAGTCCATTCATCCACAGTAACGAAACGATAGGGAAGTAAGCGTTCGTTATTCTCTTCTACGAATACAGGAGATAACAAACGATTTACCAGAGTCCCACCATGAGCTAGATAGTGTTCTGCCACGATTATTCTCATTCCTTTCTAAACATTCCTCACTGTCGTCTTTATGCAGGGAATTTATTTGTGTAAACCACACTCTGTTTTTTCAAAACCTGACCAACGTCCGGCACGGGAATCTTCCCCGGGGAGCACCACGCGGGTACAGACTGAACAACCGATGCTCGGATAATTTTGATCGTGTAGCGGATTGTAAATAACATCATGCTTGCGGATATACGTCCATACATCCTCACTCGTCCATGCTGCTAGCGGATTGCATTTTAGCAGACCAAATTTCTCGTCCCACTCTATCTTTTTGCTGTTGGCACGGGTTGGAGCCTGATCGCGGCGAATCCCTGTAATCCAAGCCTCATAGTTGCTTAAAATACGTTTTAGCGGCTCTACCTTGCGAATGTTACAACAGGCTGTAGGATTTCTTTTCCACAGCTCATCTCCATACTGGATACGCTGTTCTTCTAGGGTCAGTAACGGTGACACCCTAATAAAAGAGGTGGCATAATGCTTCTCAAGTCGATCACGCGTTTCATATGTCTCTTTAAAATGTTTATTTGTATCCAGATAAAACACAGGCGTTTTTGGCGCAATTTTTTGCAACATATCAATTAGCACCACATCCTCGGCCCCGAAGCTAGATGCAAGTACAATGCCGGCACCATAGTTTTGCGTTGCCCAAGTCAATAATTCCTCTGCTTTTGCATGCTCGAACCGATTGGCCAACGATCCAATCTCGGGTAAGGTCAATTTGTTCATTGCTCTATCTCTCCTCCTCAGCTATCACCTACTCATCTTATGTAGCACGTTCCCCTGGGGATACTTGCCTACTGAGATTGCTCAGACACTCACCAAAGAATAGATAAGCTCCTGAGACTTAAAACCAAGTTGAAAAGTAGGATTTAGAAGCTTTTGCCCTACATGATAGTCATTTCTTTTTGTTGTGTCAATTCAAACTATTTCGTTTTTTATCGTTGACCTCGTTGTTTCCAGCGGTTATACTCAGTTCAAAGTATTCCGACAAAATCAATATGAATTAAGGGAGGATCATTGAAAATGAGCAATCAACAATCTCGCCCTTGGGAAGCAGATAAGAGCAAATTAAATGCGTTTGAACTAACCAAATTAGAACGAGACGGCTTGGATATTATCGAGAAGATTCGACAACTAGGTTCAAAGGGCTACCAAGCGTTCTCCGCTGACGATCTTGCCTTTTTTAAATGGGCAGGAATCTATGAGCAAAAACCTAAAGGCAACGGTTTTTTTATGATGAGAGTCCGAATTCCAGGAGGGATTTTACGAGCAGATCAAGCAAGAGCTCTCGCAGAGATCAGTCGGGAATACGGGCGAAATCTAGTAGATATCACGACCCGACAGGCGGTGCAGTTTCATTGGCTGACAACACCTGATCTCCCTGATATATTTGATCGCTTAGAGCATGTAGGATTATTCTCTTATGAGGCTTGCGGAGATGTTCCGCGTACAATTGTCGGAAATCCACTCTCAGGTATTGACCCTCACGAACTCATGGATACCGAACCCCTAGTACAACAACTGGAAGAGCATTTTTTATTAAATCCTGAATTCTCAAACCTCCCACGCAAATATAAATTATCCATTTCAGCAAATATCTATAATACCGGCCATGCAGAGATAAATGATCTCGCCTTTACGCCAGCCTCTAAAATCATACATGGTCAGGAACAGATTGGCTTTCATGTCTGGGTAGGCGGCGGTTTGTCAGCTAAGCCTTATCTAGCAAAGCAGCTCCCTATCTTTGTTTTGCCCACAGAGGTTGTAAAGGTGGCAGATGCTGTGACGCGTATTTTTCGAGATTATGGTTATCGCGAAAAGAGACATCAGGCTCGTCTTAAATTTTTAATGGCAGATTGGGGTCCTGAAAAATTTACTGAGAAATTACTCGAATTGACTGGGCCATTAGAAGAGCGTGGAGACGATCGGACAGTTGGCTGGAATGCAGGCTACTTTACTGGTGTCCATAAACAAAAACAGCCCGGCTTACATTATGTGGGACTATTATTGCCTGTAGGACGACTCACTGCTGAGGATTTAGCTGAGCTGGCCGATTTAGCCGATCGTTATGGAAACGGCTCGATACGGACTACCAATTCCCAAAATATCATCCTGTCAAACATTCCCGATGAACATCTGGATTCCTTGCTTGCAGAAGCCTTACTCACTCGTTATTCCCCGACGCCACGAACATTTATTGGGCACGCTGTTTCCTGTACGGGCAATGAATTTTGCAATCTGGCAATCGTTGAGACAAAAGCGCGGATGGCTTCTATCGCTCACTGGCTAGATGAACATGTGGAAATCGATACCCCCATAAGAATCCACATGATCGGATGCCCTAATTCGTGTGGTCAGCAACAGATAGCCGATATTGGACTACAGGGTTCTTTGGTTAAAACGGCAGAAGGCACAGTGGACGCCTATGATTTTTTCGTCGGAGGCAGCCTTGGTCCAGATGCCCAATTTAACAGCCGTTTAAAAGGACGCGTTGTCGCTGATCGAGTAGCTCCTGTTATCGCTCAGCTAGTGGAATTGTTTAAAACCAACCGTGAATCGGGAGAAAAGTTTCACCAGTTCGCTCGTAGGTTCGGAGTCGCTAACATTCAGGAGCATTTTACACAGATTATTGCTAGTGTGAATGTGTAGAGAATACTGGTTTGATTAGCTAGAGTCATCTAATGCGGGTGTTGTTAGAACCCTCATTTGAGCTCAGCAAGTATGAAAAGAGGGGACTATCATGTATCTATATCATGTCGAGATTGTAACAACTGAGGAAAAAAATCTGGTAGCTGCCGTTATTGCGGAAACGGAGGAAGCAGCCTTTCACACCGCTCATGCTCTTACAAAGCGCCAATTCCACCCAACTCCCACTATCAAAACTAGTACCTTACTTGAAAAAAAGTATATAGAAAAAGGGAAAGGATACGTGTTTGCTATTTCCTAGCACAAAAAGAAATCCAGCTACATCTGATAGTAGGTCAGAGAGAGGCTGGATTTCTTTTTGCTTTCATTGCTTTTTTTCATACATGATTTACCCTATTTTTAGTAAACAGAATGGTTATTTACTCCAATAAATCCGAAATTTTTACTACGTTTACTCATCCTACACATTCACCTGCTCCTCTATGCTCTCCCCCGCCTTCAAGCCACGCTCTAGGTCTGCCAATACATCCGTTACATCCTCTACACCAAGCGATAGCCTTACTAATCCATCTGTAATGCCACGCTTTTCTCGCTCCACTTTCGGCATCGCCGCATGTGACATCTGCGCTGGATAGGATAAAATACTTTCCACTCCGCCAAGGCTAACTCCTACGAGAGCATATTGCACATTTTCAAATAAAGCCTTCACCCGCGCTCGACTTCCCAGGTCAAACGAAAGCACAGCCCCGTGTCCATTTGCTTGGCTCTCTTGAATTTTGTGGCCAGCATGAGTCAGCAAACCCGTATAGTAGACATGTTTGACCAAAGGATGCTCTGCTAAATGGTCTGCTACAATGGCAGCATTTCGGGTTGAAATATCCAAACGTGCCTTTAAGGTTTTTAAGCCCCGCATCACTAGCCAGCTATCCTGCACGCCAAGAATGGCGCCAAATCCATTTTGAATCGCATATAATTTTTGTCCTAGCTCCTTTGTTTTTGTCACTGCCAGACCTGCAACCACATCACTGTGACCACCGATAAACTTGGTCGCACTATGCAACACAATATCAGCTCCTAACTCCAGCGGTCGCTGGTAGTAGGGAGTCAAGAAAGTATTGTCCACGATCGTCAAAAGCCCGTGTCGTTTAGCAATTGCAATCACCCCACGCAAATCAGTCACCTTTAATGTCGGATTGGAGGGTGTTTCTAAAAATATGGCCCTCGTATTTGGTTGAATCGCTGCCTCCACGAAAGACAGTTGAGTTGTATCCACGAAGGTCACTCCAATTTGCATCCGTTCAAGCACGGTTGTTAAAAAGCGAAACGTCCCACCATAGACATCCTCGGCCACTACCAAGTGATCGCCACTTGAAAATAAAAGAAATACGCTGGAAATGGCAGCCATTCCAGATGAAAAAGCAAAACCCCGTTCTCCCCCCTCTAACGCGGCAATCGTTTCTTCTAACGCCTGCCGCGTAGGGTTCCCTGATCTTGCATAATCGTAGGTACCAGGCTGATCAATATCTTGTTGATGAAAAGTAGAGGCTTGGTAGATTGGGATGCTTGAAGCTCCCGTTACACGATCTATTCCACACGCACCATGAAGGATTTTGGTTGCAAAGTTCATCGGATACACTCCTCTATTTGTAAACATTTATCCAAAGCAAAGGTTAGGTCAGCGATCAAATCTTTTGGATGTTCAACTCCTACTGATAGACGCAACAATCGGTTGCAGACTCCTACATGCTCCCGTACTTCTACTGGTATATCGGCATGTGTCTGTGTTGCAGGATAGGTGCATAAGGATTCTACACCGCCTAGGCTTTCTGCAAATGAAATCACTCGTAATTGCTCTAAAAAGATAGCGACCATCGATTGTTCCTTAATGCGAAAGGAAACCATTCCACTGTAGCCACTTGCTTGTTTCGTCTGACTATCATATCCCGGATGAGTAGGTAATCCAGGGTAAAAGACTTCTGCCACCGCTGGGTGAGTTTGCAAAAATGCAGCCACAGCAAAAGCATTTGATTGATGACGCTCCATGCGTAATGCCAATGTTTTTAATCCACGTATCACCAACCAGCAATCCTGCGGGCCAAGCACTGCTCCTATAGAATTATGCAAGAAACCGATCTTTTCGGTCAGATCAGCACCCTTCGTCACGATCAAGCCAGATAGCACATCATTATGTCCAGCTAAATACTTCGTAGCACTATGAAAGACGATATCTGCTCCTAACTCCAACGGTCGCTGATAATAGGGGGTCATAAATGTATTGTCAACAATGGATAGCAATTGATAGCGTTTGGCAATATCAATCATGCATTTCAAATCTGTAATTTGCATAAGGGGATTGGTAGGGGTTTCGATGAACAAAGCGCGTGTTTGACTAGTAATAGCAGCCTCCACTAGCTCTGGCTGACACATATCAACATACGTGCAGGTTATACCGTATCGTTTCATGATTTGCTCGAATAATCGATATGTCCCGCCATATAGATCAAGCGAAACAACCAAATGGTCGCCGTAGGAGAATAAGCCTACTATTGTTTGTATCGCTGCCATTCCGGAAGAGCAGGCAAAGCCACCGTCTCCTCCCTCTAGATTAGCGATTGCTTCCTCAAGTACCGCTCGCGTCGGATTAGCCGTCCGCGTATAATCAAAACCTGTGCTTTCCCCCAATGCTGGATGTCGGTAAGCTGTTGCATGATAGATCGGAAAGCTAAGCGATCCTGTTGTTTTGTCTTTCCCTACCCCGATTTGTGCCAAACGTGTGTCAATATGCATCCTGTTCCACTCCTCTATCTCGCCTTATTTCCAAACAAAAAAGCCCTCTTTCGATGAAAGAAGGCTTTGGCTACGCAAAGAAATCCGTAAGCAAACCTTCTCATCTTTCAGAACAAAATTGTCCTGCAGGAATTAGCACCATCTTGCAATAAACAAGTGGTTGCCGGGCATCAACGGGCCAGTCCCTCCGCCTCTCTGGATAAGAAGTCATGCTATTCAATTTGTGTTGATTCTAAAATTATCAGACACTTTAAACGATGTCAAGTGGTTTTCTTTCGCATCAATCAAAAAAGGCTGCCGAATAAATTCGACAGCCTTTTTCTAAAAGAACGGTATTACGCGTTCAATTTGCTTTTAGCAACTGCTGCAATGTCGTTGAAAGCTGCTTTATCGTTAACAGCTAGATCAGCCAACATTTTGCGGTTTACTTCAACACCAGCTAGTTTCAAACCGTGCATTAAACGGCTGTAAGAAAGACCATTCATGCGAGCTTGTGCATTGATACGAGTGATCCACAATTTGCGGAAGTCACGTTTTTTCTGACGACGGTCACGATAAGCGTACATCAGGGACTTCATTACTTGTGCATTAGCGGATTTAAACAGACGGTGTTTAGAACCAAAGTAACCTTTGGCTAATTTCAAGATTTTCTTATGACGACGACGTGTCACAATGCCACCTTTTACTCTTGGCATAATCAATTCCTCCTGATCTGTAGCATGGCGGTCTCTCTATAGACGCTTATGGGGCTCATGCTAGAAAATTTTTCGTTGCGGAAAATGAGCAGAAATGAATCTTACAAGTAAGTGATCATTTGCTCAATGCGTTTTTGGTCTCCTTTAGAAACCATTCCACCTTTGCGAAGATGACGCTTCGCTTTAGTGCTCTTGTTAGCAAACAAATGGCTCGTGTAAGCAGAATCACGTTTCAAACGACCGCTACCAGTCTTTTTGAAGCGTTTTGCTGCTCCACTGTGAGTTTTCATTTTAGGCATTGGGAAATCCTCCTGTCTCGTATCCTATTTTTCCGATTTCGGAGTTGGAGCTAAGATCATAATCATGCTACGACCTTCAATTTTTGGTTTGCGTTCAACCGTTGCTACTTGTTCACAAGCGGCTGCTACACGTTCCAGCACCTGTTGTCCGATTTCAGAGTGGGTAATTTCACGACCGCGGAAACGAATCGTACATTTCACTTTGTGTTCTTCACCCAGAAACTTTAGCACATTGCGAAGTTTCGTTTGGAAATCGTGCTCCTCAATGTTAGAGGAAAAACGAACTTCCTTCAGCTCAACAATTTTTTGATTCTTGCGAGCTTCTTTCTCCTTTTTCGATTGCTCATACTTGAACTTACCAAAGTCCATGATACGGCAAACGGGAGGTTTTGCTGTAGGAGCTACGTTTACAAGATCTAAATCAGATTCTTGTGCAATACGTAATGCTTCTCTCAGTGGTACTACACCTAGTTGGTCACCGTTAGCACCAATTAAGCGTACTTCTCGAGCACGAATCGCCTCATTTACCAACATTTGATCCTTGCTAATGATTTGCCACCTCCATAGTCTTTCGAGAGCAAAAACGGATAATAGAAAAGCTGTTCTTGCATAGTTGAAAGCTTTTCATAAGCATGTGGCGATCAATCATCATCAACCGCCACATACATAAAAATGCGGACGCTATAGCGCCCGCATTTAATCTCACCTTTAGCAAAACAACGAATCAATCGGAGGCTTTGCATACGTTAGACCCGTCAACTGTCCAGCTAGACGTCGATTCAGGTGAGAAGCTGGGCGCTTCTGCTTCAATCTCGAAATGTGAAGTTATCACACCCAGTAATTTTACATAACAATTAGGTGTTTGTCAAGCTTTGAACCTTATTTTCTCTCTAAAATCTCGTTTTGAAGATGAGCCAACACCTCAGCAACTGGCTTGCTGCCTAGATCGCCTTCTCCACGTTTGCGTACGGATAAAGCTCCCTCTTCCATCTCTTTTTCCCCGATAACCAGCATGTACGGGATTTTTTGCATTTGAGCTTCACGGATTTTGTAACCAATTTTTTCATTGCGAGAATCCAGTTCAACACGAATACCTGCTTGGAGCAATTGCTTGCGCACTTCCTCTGCATAAGGAACATGCACTTCGTTAATTGTCATCAAACGCGCTTGGATTGGTGCAAGCCAAGTTGGGAACGCTCCGCCATAGTGCTCCACTAGAATACCGATAAAGCGGTCTAGTGAACCATACATAGCACGGTGCAGGACAACTGGACGATGCTTTTCATTATCTTGACCAATGTAGCTTAGGTCGAATTTCTCAGGTAATTGGAAGTCTAGCTGAATTGTTCCGCATTGGTGACTGCGTTTCAGAGCATCTGTAATTTGGAAGTCAATTTTAGGACCATAGAATGCTCCATCGCCTTCATTGATTTCGTATTCCATTCCTAGCTCATCCAATACGTTTTTCAGAGAGTTCTCTGCAATTTCCCATAGCTCATCAGAACCCATGGAATCCTCTGGACGAGTAGATAGCTCTACACTGTATTTAAAGCCAAATACGCTGTAGATTCTATCAATAAGTTGGATCATGCCTTTGATTTCTGCTTCGATTTGATCAGGACGCACGAATACGTGTGCATCATCCTGACAGAACGTACGAACACGCAGCATACCATTTAGTGCCCCAGAGAACTCATGACGGTGTACCTGCCCAAATTCGGAATAACGAATCGGTAGATCGCGATAAGAATGCATCTCGTTTTTATAAATCAGCATGTGCCCTGGACAGTTCATCGGTTTAAGGGCAAACGTTGTATTGTCTACTTCAGAGAAATACATATTCTCATGGTAGTGATCCCAGTGACCAGATTGCTCCCATAAGCGTTGGTTCATCATGAATGGTGTACGAACTTCCTCGTATAAAGCTAAGTCCTGCAAACGACGTGAGAATTGCTCTAGCTCGTTGCGGATCGTCATACCATTTGGCAGATAGAAAGGCATACCTGGTGCTTCTTCAGAGAACATGTACAAGCTTAGTTCTTTTCCCAATTTACGATGATCACGTTTCTTCGCTTCTTCTAAGAAGTGCAAGTGTTCATCTAGTTCTGCCTTTTTCGGGAACGCTGTACCGTATACGCGTTGTAATACTTGGTTATCCGAGTTGCCACGCCAGTAAGCTCCTGCTACACTCATCAATTTGAACGCTTTGATTACACCAGTGGAAGGCAAATGCGGTCCACGGCATAGGTCAAAAAATTCACCCTGATGATACATTGTAATGACGGAACCCTCTGGTAAATCACGAATCAATTCTAGCTTCAAATGATCATTTAATTCGCCAAAAATGCGTAATGCTTCTTCACGACTTACTTCTTTACGCTCGATCTTCAAGTTTTCCTTGATGATCTTGTTCATTTCAGCTTCCAATTTGATTAAATCCTCAGGAGCTAAGCTAACAGGGATATCCATGTCGTAGTAAAAACCGTCTTCAATAACAGGACCAATCCCCAATTTCACATCGTTTCCAAATACACGCTTTACTGCCTGAGCTAGCAAATGGGCTGTACTGTGGCGGTATACCTCTAGGCCATCCTTTGTATCTAGCGTCACGATTTCCACGTTTGTATCTTCATGAATAGGTGTTGTTACATCTACAACTTTTCCATTTACTTTGCCTGCTATCGCTTTTTTCTTCAAGCTGGTGCTAATGGACCCTGCAATATCTTCAATTGTTACGCCCGCTTCGTATTCACGAATAGAGCCGTCTGGCAGAGTTACTTTTACTTGCGCCATTTTCATAACTTCCCTTCCGTATGTGTATCTTTTACCCGAGTCATCTCAGGCTTGAAAAAATAAAAAAACGCTCAATCCCAAAAGGGACGAGCGCTATTTCTCGTGGTACCACCCTAGTTCAGATTTATCCTCTAAAGTATGGATAAATCCCTCTACGTAAACGATAACGGCTTTTACACCGGCTAACCGATACTAGGCTAAATGCCGTTCCCAGTTGCTACTCGAAGGTGGTAAATCATTGTTCGCTGCGTGGTGAGCTTTCAGCCGGGGCTCTCCTCTCTATAACGCTAAAACAAGATTCTTGTCCTTCTCACTGTATTTGACTCTTATTACTTATGTATTATAGTGACTGGAGAATTGGAAGTCAAGATTTCCAGGAGTCGTTAAACAATGAGCACAACTCACACACGCTAATACACGATCTCCAAATACAGCCCGCATCGTTTGCATCAAAACGTTGCTATCTTCCACCCCGTGTATAACGATCTTTTCCGGTGCAAGCGCAATTAATGCACTCATGATATGATCCTCTTGTCGATCCGGTCTGAACCCTAAAATGGTATCTAATTGGCTTAGGTCTATTTTAGTATCGTCTTGATCGTACATAATGAATTCTTGCGTTTCCCGCAGCACAACATGAACGAGCGGATAACGATGCTCCTGTTTCGATACAAAAAAGCGCAGTAATTCGACAAACTCCTGATATTCCTTATCCTGCTGATATTGCTGCAATCCCATTTCAAAGGCCTTGTCCAACAGGATACGATAATTTTTCAAGCGGAATTTCACAAAACCTTCCAAATATAGGTACTGTTCTTCATCCAGATAGCGGAATACCTGTTCGTAAATGGCCGCCTTGCGCGTAGATCGGTTCATATTTTCCCGTACTTCGTCTAACTCATGGAATACAAATTGAATATAAGGATAAATTTCGTCAAACTTATGAATAAACGCTCCTTTTGCTTTTCGTTTTAAAAAGGTGCGCAACAATTCTACTTCTATAACCTGCACAGTCCATTCAGTAACCAGTAAAGCAACAAAGGAAGCCATATATTCCAGGGTCTCACAGGTATACTCTTCCCGTGACCAACTCACAAAACGAAACTGCGTATGACATCCATGCTCCTCTACTCGACATTCAATGCGAACAGGGGATGTATCTATTTTCTCCTGCATGCTCTGGAGAATATGGCAGAACCTCTCAATGTAATGTTGGTTTGTTGTTTGTAGGAATACGGATACTGTTTGCACGTGGTTCACCCCCCACCCGTTTATACAATCAGTATATGCCCAAGCCTTGGCGATATACTTTTAAACCATTGGAAAAACCATCAAACGAACGCTACGTTCATCTGACGGTTTTATCGAGTAAAAAGGGTGCTAGCAAACTGCAAATATTTTATTTTTGTGACTCATGAAAATCTCAGTCTTTATTTAATTAGCCATTTTATACTGTTCATTTGTCAATTCCCAATTGCCTTTTAATCCGCTGGTAATGTAGACATTTTTGTCTTTTGTAATAAAAATCGCCTCGACATGGGGCAAGCTTTCCATAAATGACATGCCTTTTTCAAGCCCTAATGCAAAACCGGTCGTTGACAATGCGTCTGCATCGGCAGATTCATTCGTGATAACGCTAACGCTAAACAAATGATTGTCCACAGGAAATCCTGTAGCTGGATTTAATATATGGTGATAATGCTTACCATTTTCTTCAAAATAACGTTCATAAATTCCTGAGGTAACCACTGTCTTATTGATAACCTTCAATTTTCCTAATTGATTTCCACGGTTGCGATCAGGATCTTGAATCCCAATCACCCAATCCTTTCCATCCGGTTTCTTTCCCAATGCTAATATATTTCCACCTAAATCAATAATGGCACTGTTAAAGCCTTTTTCTGTTAAATAGGCAGCAATTTGGTCAGCAGCATATCCTTTGCCTATTCCACCTAGATCAATCGCCATGCCCGGCTGTTTTAAAAACACCGTTCTTTTCGCATCATCTAAGACGATTTGACGATAATCAATCACCTGTAATGCCTCTTTAAGCTTCTCCTCGGAAGGTACCTTAGCATTATCCTGCCCAATATTCCATAAACTCACTAATGGCCCGATCGCTGGATCAAACTTTCCTTCTGATAGCTCTGCAAATTTCACGGCTTTCTTGATGACTCCATACGTCTCCTCAGATACAGGAACTGCTTGTTTTCCCGCTTGTTCATTGATTCGATAAACCTCACTGCCTTGCAAGGTGCGGCTTAAATGGAATTCGATTTCTTTCATGCGGGCTTCCAGTTCCTTAAAATGCTTGTCTGTCACTTGGTCATCATATACACGTACAGTCACAATCGTGTCATAAATAAAAAAGCTTTCAGAATGTGGTTGGATTGCATTTTTCACAATTTCTTCATCAGGTTTAGAGGCACAGCCATTTACGATGAGACTGAATAGTAAAAAAAACAGAAGCGCAAATTTGGGTTTCATGTTGCCAGTCCTCCGCTGTCTTTTCCCGTTTCGAGCCAAAAGTAAGGTCATTACGGGAGTTTTACCCGCTCTTATCCAAAGAATCACTCTTGTAAACGTAGACTTTCGGACAAAAGTGAACGTGGCGCATTATACCACTAGGATAATATTTTGGAAAGGAAGAGTATCACACCTCCATATTTTAGATCGTGTATAATACGTATTGACACCGCATGTTTAGAAAATGAGAAAAAATGATAACAGGAGACAAAAACATGAAACGAGCGGATTTTATTTTAATTGGCATTGTGCTCGTCGTGGCCCTGGCTTTTCTTGTGCCTCGTTCGTTTGGTACAGATTCAAGTGAAAAAATGCACAATGTCCATAAAGTAGCAAAGATTACCGTAAATAACCAATTATACAAAACCATTGAACTTACCAAAGAAGAACAAACCATTAAGGTTGATACCGAGCACGGCCAAAATATCCTGAAGATACATGATTATGGCATAGAAATGGTTGATGCTGATTGTGATGATAAGGTTTGCCTATCCTTCGGGTTTATCACTGATCCTAGTCAAACCATCGTTTGCTTGCCTCATCGCGTATTGGTGGAAATCGTTTCAGATGAAGGAGCTGACGTAGATGGCCTTGCCAAATAATTCTTCACAGGTAAATACCCAATCACAGGCATTAAAAAAAGCAGTGATTATCGCCATCTTCGCTGCAGTATCTGTGGTGCTTGGATTGATCGAATCAACCCTCCCCATTAACTTACAGTTGCCCGGGGCCAAGCTTGGACTAGCTAACATCATGGTACTTTCCTGCCTGTATTTTTTATCTGGTAAGGACGCCTTTACCCTGATCATCTTAAAAACACTGTTAACAGCCATGATTTTAGGTACGTTCTCCAGTTTTTTATTTAGTTTTTTTGGTGCTGTATTTAGCTTCATCGTTATGTTCGGATTAATGAAGCTAACCGGAAAATCCTTTAGCCTGATCGGGATTAGTATTCTAGGTGGGGTGGCACATAATATTGGGCAGTTAACTGCGGCTGTACTTATTTTTCAGACAAGCAAAATATTTTATTATCTGCCAGCCTTACTCATCACAGGAATTCTTACCGGAGTATTTATTGGTATTGCTGTCCGTTATTTAATTCGTTCTTTATCCAAGATGGCTTTATTTCAGCCTTACGTTCCAGTCGACTAAGAATCAGTACATCCGAAAGCAGGTGAAGGCGTTGTCCCAGCAACCATTGATTCAGCTTGAATCGGTTTCGTTTCAATTTCCAAATCAGCCTCCGCTTCTCACAGATATTTCTTTGCAAATCAAGCACGGGGAACGCGTCGCCATCGTAGGGCATAACGGGTGTGGAAAGTCCACTTTAGTTAAATTGCTGAATGGTCTGCTTCGACATACGGGAGGAGAAATTAGTGTGGGAGGGCAAGCTTTATCGGATGACAGCTTGCCGAGTATTCGCCGGCAGATTGGTATGGTCTTTCAAAATCCTGAAAATCAATTTGTTGGAACAACAGTTGCTGATGATATTCTGTTTGGTCTAGAAAATATGTGCTTGGAACGCTCTGTTATGCACGATAGATTAACCCACTACGCTGAAAAATTACATATTACGCCTTTTTTACATAAACATCCAGATGAGCTATCTGGTGGACAAAAACAACGAGTGGCGATCGCCTCCATACTTGTCATGCAGCCCGGGATCATCATTTTTGACGAGGCTACCTCAATGCTTGATGAAACAGCAAAAAACCAGATCGGAAAACTAATCGATGAATTACATTTGGAAGGCGCTTACACAAGCTTGTCCATCACCCATGATGCAGAAGAAATCTTAGCGGCTGATCGAGTAATAGCTCTATCTGGTGGGAGATTACTGGCTGACACTACACCCCTTGAATTATTTTCCCAACCAGATTGGATTGCTGCTTGCCATCTCGATTTGCCTTTTACTTTGGCAGTAAGTCAGTTGATTCATGATTTACATCCAGAAATACCTGTTCATTCAGACGAACAAGCTTTGATGGAGGACTTATGGCGATTCACTTTCATGAAGTAACCTACTCGTATCAACTTGGAAATTTGTTTCAGGAAACTGCTTTGGACAATATCGATGTAGGATTTCCTAGCGGCTCGTTTATAGCCATTATCGGGCCTAGCGGCTGTGGAAAATCAACTTTATTACAGCATATGAATGGCATTTTATTACCCACGAAGGGGGACGTTCACATTCTTGATCATGTAATTACCCCGCACCGTTCGAAAAAAGGGATTCGCCAACTTCGGCAACGCGTTGGACTTATTTTTCAATTTCCAGAGCATCAAATGTTTGCTGATTCAGTAGAGAAGGAAATTGTGTTTGGTCCCAAAAACTACGGGGCCTCCCCCTCACAAGCAAGAGCATTAGCAGTTCAGGCTCTACATCAAGTGAATTTAGATACAGAGCTTTTAGATAAGAATCCGTTTCAATTAAGCAGTGGTCAAATGCGTAAAGTCGCTATTGCCTCTATACTCGCTATGAACCCGGACATCCTTGTATTAGATGAGCCAACCGCTACCTTGGATTGTAAAAGTCGGCATGAGCTTCTACAGCTTTTGCATCATCTATGTAAACAGGAGCACAAGACCGTTATCATGGTAACTCATCGATTGGAGGAAGTTCTATCTTACTGCGACCGGGTGGTCATTATGCAGGAGGGCAAAGTTGCCTTTCAAGGTGAGACACATGAGTTACGTGAGCAAACAGATATTTTGGCCATACTAGGGATTACGATTCCTGCTCAGCTTCGTTTTCAGCACGCTTTTCGCCAAAGATTTCCCGAACTCCCGTTGCCTACAGATCAATCTGTACAGGGCTGGGCTAGGTATCTTGGAGAACGTAAGATACATCTTCGGGAAGATATGAAACAACAAGCGGGTGATCCATCATGTTAAACAAAGTGATGTTTGGACGCTACATTGACACAAATAGCTGGCTTCATCGCTTAGACCCGCGTTCCAAGCTACTCGGGATGTTTCTGTTTGTTCTTTTAATTATGATGACTAATTCCTTACTTGCATGCATAGCTGTTTTTCTATTCGCTATAGGCATTATGGCAAGTAGTCGAATACCTTTTGGCTTTTTCGTAAAAGCTGTCAAACCGTTACGGTTTCTCATTTTATTCTTATTTTTGTTCCAGCTTTTCTTTATAAAGGAAGGGCGCTTTTTGCTATCCATCGGCCCATTTTCTTTTTATGCGGAAGGAGTACGCCTTGCCTGTATGACAGCTTGGCGCATGATCTTATTACTCGCATTCACCTCTTTATTAACCTTTACAACCAAACCTTTATCGTTAGCAAAAGGAGTGGAAGGAATTTTACAGCCATTTCGTTTTACTGGCATCTCACCTGAAAAACTAGGGTTAATGATCAGCATTTCTCTGCGCTTTATCCCAACCATTTTTGAAGAAACACAGAAAATCATGAAAGCTCAGGCTTCCCGTGGTGCCGATGTAGCCGACTTGCCTTGGCGCGAAAAAGGCAAAATGCTCTTATCGCTGTTGGTACCTGTTACCGTAAGCTCATTTCGCCGAGCAGAAGACCTGGTCTATTCGATGGAAGCTCGCGGGTATGTGCTAGGCGCTCCTCGAATCCCGTATGAAATGTTGAAGTGGAAGCGCCAAGATTCAATCTTTTTAGGTTTGTTGCTGGCAATAAATATCCTTGTAGGATTCATTTTAAATGATTGTGGAGGTCTTACCTATGGCTCGTTATTTTAATGGCAAAGAAATTGAATTATTAGCACCTGCTGGAACATTTGAGATTTTTACAACAATTGTAGAAACCAATTGTGATGCGATCTATTGCGGCGGACCCGTCCTTAATATGCGAATGATGCGTAAAGGCTATAACCTGACTCATGAGGAATTGGAGCGAGCTATCCAAATCGCCCATGAAAAGGGTAAGCGTGTTTATATTACGGTAAATAATTTATTTGACGAGGCTGATCTGGAAGAAGCGAAAACATATCTACGCTTTCTCGACAGCATTCGCCCAGATGCTCTCATTGTTCAGGATATGGCCATTTTCCCATTAATTCAGGAACAAGAGCTAACAGTACCTCTCCACTCCTCTGTCATGATGAACGTACACAATTTAGAAATGATCAAAGCCTTACAAACATTGGGTGTAACACGTATCGTTGCATCCCGTGAAATGGATTTGCAAACAGCTAAACAGCTACAAGCCTTGACCAAAATGGAATTTGAATACTTTGTGCATGGTGACATGTGTACGGTTCATGGTGCGAACTGCTTATTCAGCTCGATGCTATTTGGTAACAGCAGTAACCGTGGACGGTGTATGAAGCCTTGCCGGTGGGACTACCGCGTGAAGAAGGATGGCTATGTCTTCCCAACAGAATATCCGCTAGCAGCTAAGGATATGTACATGTACGAGCATATACCAGAGTTAATTGAAGCTGGAATTACTTCATTTAAAATGGAAGGTCGCATGCGAGACGCGGAATTTCTAGTTACGCTAATCAACAGCTACGGCGATGCTATTGACCGTTACATCCAAGATCCAATCGGGTTTGATCGTTGCAAAGATAAACAAAGCTTATTTGAAAATCGTAAACGGGACTTTAGTACAGGATATGCCTTTGGTACGCCTGGACTTGATTACATTAATCGACGCTACGAGGGTACGGGTAAATTTTATAGCACGGGAAAAGTCTTTAGTACACCAACAGAAGAACGCGAAATTCGTGATCAACGCATAGAAGCACTACAAAACGCTTTCCAAGAATATCAGTACCGATCATCCTCTGCAAAAGCAAAGGGAGAATTATGTGTTCGTGTAAACAATCAGGAGCAGGCGGAAATGGCGATCGCTGAGGGAGTGGAGCACATCTATTTAGCTGGAGATGTTTTCTTGCCTGATCTGCCATTTACGAAAGAACAGATAAAACACCTTGTAGCTATAAAAGGCAACAGCAAGATTTACTTGGGTATGCCACGCATGATGTTTGGTCTGCAATTTGATCAATACAATCATTTCTTATCTACATTAGATGTAGAAATAGACGGGTTGGTAGCTACGAATATTGGAGCTATGTATACATGTAAACCATATCATCTGCCAATGATTGGAGACTTATCACTTAACCTGTATAACCATAAAGCAATTGAGCTTTATCAACAATTCGGATTGACACGTGCATTCGCTTCCATTGAGCTGAAGCAGAAAAACCTAGCCGAGCTCATTTTGCATTCACCATTGCCTGTTGAAGTATTAGTGCATGGCACTCCTGTTGTGATGTATCTAGAGCACGATCTATATGCAAATACCCGTGTGCTGGAGCCAATTGCCCAAGAGGATAACAAACATGTGGATAACAAATATCTCGTTTTATTAACAGATAAAGGCGAAAATCCTGTGTATTGCGATCAGTTTGGACGAAATCATTTGACCACAGCAAAGGAGCTTTGTCTCCTGCCCCTAGTAAAAGACTTACTGGCTGTTGGTGTTAGTCATTTCCGTATTGAGGGCGCTAGCTATACGACTGAGCAATTACAAAGCATTATCCGTATGTATCGGGAGGCTTTACATCAGCCACAACGATCTATGCAGATCTACGAAAGAGCAATTCCTGTCCATGCAGGATATACGCTTGGCACCCTATCCTTTGACTAAACCATTTATAAAAAGGAGCAAAAAGATATGACTACGTACCTAGGGCCATCTGGCATTTTAGATAAGCGCAAAGAATATTTCTATCCGTGCACCGCTCATTTCTATGAAAGACCCCCTCAGCTAGTACGAGGTGACATGCAATATTTATACGACAGCACCGGCAAAGCGTATACAGACTTTTTCTCCGGGGTGTCCGTAGTCGCATGCGGCCATTGCAATCCGGCAATTACGGCAGCAACGATCAAGCAACTGGAAACATTACAGCATACATGCACCATCTATTTAACGGAACCAAATGTAGCGCTGGCTGAAAAAATGGCAAGCATCCTGCCTGGAAATATGAAGCGAACCTTCTTTGTAAACAGTGGTTCGGAAGCAAATGAGGCTGCTTTAACACTCGCTCGTCTCGCTACTGGCAAAAAGGAATTTATGGCATTGGAATCTGGCTTACATGGCCGGACATTCTTAACCATGAGCGTAACTGGAATTCCCATGTGGCGTTCTGACAACTATTTAGAGGAAGGAGTCAGTTTTATTCCTCGCCCTTATGATCCTAATCTGAATGAACAAGAAGCAGTAGAACGCTCTCTATCAGCTCTGCGGAAGGTGCTGGAGGAAAAAGGAGATCGCATCGCTGCCATGATTGTAGAACCCATGCAAGGCAATGGCGGTATTGTTCCTGCCCCGCTCTCCTACTTCACAGAGGTAAAGAAGCTATTGGAGAAGCATCATGTCCTGTTGATCGCAGATGAAATACAAACTGGGTTTGGCCGTACAGGCAAAATGTTCGCCATTGATCATTACGGCATTGTTCCAGATATCTTAACTATGGCAAAAGCGTTAGGGAATGGCGTGCCAATTGCCGCTTTTGCCACAACTGACGAAATTGCGGCTCATTATAACCGCCCTTCTGCTTCTACGCTTGGAGGTAATCCCGTTTCGTCTATGACGGCTCTCGCTGTCCTCTCCTATATTGAGAATGAACAACTAATAGCTCGTGCAGAACAGCTCGGTAAGCAGTTAAAAGAAGGGTTGCTTTTCATTCAGACAGCTTATCGAGCAGCTATTACGGATGTCCGTGGTCTTGGCCTGATGATCGGTATGGAGCTTTATGCCAATGAACCTGAGAAAGCAGCTCCTCTTGTTGATTCCATTTTAGAGGAAATGAAAGATCGTGGCTTTATCATTGGAAAGAATGGTGTAAATCGCAACGTAATCGCCTTCCAGCCTCCCCTAGTCATCACTGAACAAGATATTACAAACATGCTGGAGGCATTAGCAGACACCCTCAAACGATTACTCTAATATCTAAACTTACTGGAGGAGCATACTGTGGCATACGATAATTTACGCGCGTTTATAAAAGACCTACAGGATCAGGGGGAGCTTCACACGATTGACACTCAAGTCGATAGTTATTTAGAAATTACGGAGATTACTGATCGTATTTCCAAACAGTATGGCAAGGCTTTATTGTTCACCAACGTAAAAAATTCTCCGTACCCAGTGTTAATTAACAGTATGGGGACGGATAAACGCATGAGCATGGCTTTAGGCGTGCAGGATTATGATCAGGTTGCAGAAGAAATGCAAAATTTTATGGATTTGGCTAATTACAAGGGGTTATGGAATCAGCTCAAAATGGCCCCTGACCTATACAAGCTATCCAAAATTTTTCCTAAAAAAGTAGCATCTGCTCCTTGCCAGGAGGTAATAGAGGAACCTGACCTGACACAGCTTCCCGTTCTTCATTGTTGGCCAAAGGACGCAGGTCGATTCGTTACACTACCATTGGTAATTACGAAGGACCCTGAAACAGGACAACAAAACATGGGGATGTACCGTCTTCAGGTTTATGATAAAAACACGACAGGTATGCATTGGCATTTACACAAGGACGGCAAGGAAATCTATGAAAAATATCGCAGATTAGGGTATAAACGCATGCCTGTATCAGTCGCCCTTGGTGGTGACCCGGCATTAATCTACTCGGCTACCGCTCCTTTACCAAAGATGATTGATGAAATGCTATTTGCTGGTTATCTGCGCAAGAAACCGATCGAGGTTGTGAAATGCATAACAAATGAGCTATATGTTCCTGCTGAAGCCGAATTTATTTTGGAAGGCTATGTGGAATTAGATGAAAGGCGCTTGGAAGGCCCTTTTGGTGATCACACGGGCTACTATTCACTAGCAGACATGTATCCAGTCTTTCATGTGGAGAAGGTGACACGCCGTACCTCGCCAATCTACCCCACAACAATTGTGGGTCAACCACCTATGGAGGATTGCTATATAGGAAAAGCTACAGAGCGTGTATTTTTGCCATTAATGAAATTGATGCTACCAGAAATCGTGGATATGCATTTACCATTTGAGGGAGTGTTTCATAACTGCGCTATTGTTTCAATCAAAAAAGCATTCCCGAAACATGCTCAAAAAGTCATGTATGGCTTGTGGGGCATGGGACAGATGATGTACACCAAAATGATTATCATAGTAGATGAAAATATAGACCCTCACGATGTTTCCAAAGTAATGTGGAAAGTGTTTAACAATATCGATCCTAAAAGAGACCTTGTCATAACAGAGGGCCCTCTGGATGCTCTCGATCACTCTTCCCCAACCGCTTACTATGGTCACCGCCTTGGTATCGATGCTACTAAGAAATGGCCAAGTGAAGGTCATACCCGCGAATGGCCCGATGATATAGAGATGTCTGACGAAGTGAAGAGAATGGTCGATGCGAAATGGAGGGAGTATGGTTTTGAAAACGATCCTTCATAAAACCCGCATGTTCGGAGAGCTTGTTATGTTCTCCCACACATTGTTCTCGCTCCCCTTTGCCATCATTGCAATGGTATGGGCAGCCGAGGGACTGGCCCCCGCTCAGGTATTGATTTGGTCATTGGTGGCATTGGTAGCGGCGCGAAATGGAGCTAATGCCTTTAACCGTCTCGTGGATCAAGAATTTGATGGCAAAAACCCACGCACAAGCCATCGCCATCTGCCACAACGCTTGTTACACGAAAAAGAAGTGATCACTTTTATTCTCATAAACTATGCAGTCTTTATTTTTGCTTCTTCTATGTTAAATCCGTTGTGTCTGCTATTGTCGCCCGTAGCCATTTTATTGATCTCTTCTTATTCTTACACGAAACGCTTTACGTGGCTGAGCCACTTATATTTAGGCTTTACCATCGCGTCTGCTCCCATTGGGGCTTGGTTTGCAGTAACCGGTGAGATTGCATTTGTCCCATTTGTACTGGGGACCATCGTGATGCTATGGATTGCTGGCTTTGACATCATTTACGCTACGCAGGATATTGAATTTGACCGCAAGGAAGGGCTATGGTCTATCCCAAGCTATTTCGGGCTGCAAACAGCACTGTGGATCGCACGAGGCCTACATTTCATCATGATTCTATTGCTGTTATTCCTATTTTTCTATCAAAATTTGGGCTTTGTTTATCTAGTGGGCTTAACAATCTCGACCGTACTGCTTTTAACCGAGCATAAAATAATCAAACCTGCTAATCGAAGCCTCATGAAAGTGGCCTCCTATAAACTGAATCAAGTAATTAGTATGGTTATTTTGATCTGCACCTTAGTTGATTTTTACATGATGAGCTAATTTATCGAAAACTCTCAGGGGGATTGCGGTGCTCTTTTTAGATGTCAAGGTAGGAAAGGGTACTACTTAATGACCTCCAGAGAGTTTTTGATCTTCTCCTCTACCTCCCCTATTGATCTTTCCGAATGAAGACCTACGAAAAAAATTCAAAGTAGTGATGGATGGTCGGGAATTGATTGAGAAGGAATGGAAACAGTTAGTTGCGAAATAATACGGTTTCTTTAATTAAAAAGATATTAACCTTAGAAATATATTACGAAAGAAGAAAAACTTATAAATTGAAGCACCATAAGCGCTATACAATGAACATATAAAACACCTTGCACCCTATTATGAACTGACAAGGAAAAACACCTCCCTGAATCGTAAATAACAATTTGGCGGAGGTATTTTATTTTTTGAAAGATATTCTCAGAGAACCATTACATAATTTTATTCATATTTACATAATTATACAATTAAGTTAGAATGTTAAGAAATATCATGCTTTATTAAATTCAGGAAGGGGAATAGCTTAACATGGCTGAAAGTTTAACTTTCACAACACTGGGGGAACTGATAAAAGGAAAAAGAACAGAATTAGGTGTAAGCCTATCGGAATTAGGAAGAGTGTCAGGAGTAAGTAAAGGAGTTATTTCCAAAATAGAAACGGGAGAAACAAGACGCCCGGAGCTAAAGACTTTAAAATCACTTTCAGAAGCTTTGGAAATTCCTTACGAAGAGATTATGGATCGCTATATTGATATAGAACATCGGATAGATATTCTAGGTGAATTGCTTTTTGAATCGATTGAACTTTCTAACAACCCATTGATTACTAAGGTATCACAACAGATCATGGAGTCCCCTAACGAGGATACATATATAATATTACAACATCTCTATGATCTTAGTAGTACTGTAGCTGACAATGAGGCAAAGTTAACTATATACGATGTCATTATAAAGTACGCAAGATTACATGGTGTACCTAAGTATATAGCAAAGGGTTTATTACAAAAATACTTCATAGAAAGTCAAAACCTAAAAAAGAAAGAAGAGTCGTTTAAAAGCGGTGAAGAGATTCTATATTACACAGATTTCTTAGACCAAGAGGAGAAAATCAATTTTTACTATCTAATGGCTTTTGATGCACATGGTATAGGAAAATATGAGCAATGTATTAAGCTAGGTAAAATGGGACATGCCGAAGATACAACTGATAATGAGGTAAAAGAGCGTGTAGCTTTAGCAATTTGTAATGCTTATTCCAGAATGGGCAACTATACTGCTTTGGAGGAACATCTTAATAGGTATGCTGAACTAAACTTTGACTTTGTTATAAAACGTATTAAATATTATCGTGCGATAATCCTGTCAAATACTGGTCAAGAATTCGAAGCAATTCCCTTGCTAAAAGAATGTGTTGAGGAAGCAGAAGATAATCACCGATTACATCGAGTAAATGATTTATTAGAGGTTCTTCTTAAAGTTAACGACTTGTACACTGCTCAACAGATTCTTGATAAAGAGGAAAAAAATACATTTGTTAAGCTTTTCACAGCTTACAAGATTTCAGAATTAGGTAAATACTATAGATTAAAGGGAACATTTCTTGTTAGAAACGGTTTATTTAATCAAGGTATGGAATCATATTTAAAAGCTATGGATTTCTACAGTAAAATTAATGACCGTAGCGGTATAATGAAATGTTCTGAAAAAGTTTACGCTCATCATAATGAGCAAAGTAAAGTAATGGAATTAGGACTTCTGAAAAGATTACAAGAAGTATATAATGTGGTAAATAAAGGTTAAACAAAGGAGGGAGAAGAAGTTGAAAAAATATCTGACCATAATTGCAACTGTTTCTTTTGTAATTTGCTCTCTTTTTACTGTAGCAAGCTTCTTGGATTTCGAGAAATACGGAGAACAGCAAAGTGCAAAAACATTCCATGATGATCCACAAGGTTAATAGTAAAGGACCACAATAAACCGATTTTATTTAAAGGACGCCAATATTTATCGCGTTCTTTTTATTTTGTAATATTTTGTCATAATTTGCAGAACGTCCTACATTTTTTTGAACTACAGAAATTTATAGGACATATGGTAATTTAATACACAGGAGGAAGAAAGGAGGTATTAAAATTAGTTTGCTTATTAATTCAAAAGGGACGTTCCCTAGTCGGCATACTAACTGGAACGCCCCTCATCACAAATAACAAAAATTGTTATTCGGATTAATTGTATCACTCAAATAAAGGAATGTGAAATGGAAAATACCCAATCGAAAGATGATTTGCAGAAGCTTATAGAAATCCTCCGCCAAGAATTGGCACAGTTGTATTTGAAAAAAGGTTCATTTTTAAACCCAACCGTAATACAAATGAGCCAACAACTAGATGAGTACATCGTTATCTTTCAAAAGCTTAGACACTAGTTGGTCGATATGAATAAGCTGTACGGAAAACCTTTTAGAATAACTATAGCCGTGTTTTAGCTATTCAGAAAAAATAGCTAGAGTATTTTCTATTCATATGAGATCAATCTTATCAACTGAAATAGAAAGAGCCAGCAAGAATATTACGAAAACAAGAATTACAACAACTATGGGTCTGAACGCAGACTTGAACTGGTAGTTGAAACTAGGAGAACGATAAGAAAATGTTAGATAGTAAATATCACTATTAAATTACAAGTTGGAGGTACTAAAATGAAGAAAAAAATTGTATCCTTAGCTGTAGTCTTTATGACGATGATATCTTCAATCGGCTTTGCAGCACAAAGCAAAGAACATTCAGATTGGGGAGAAGACTCCTCCTTAAATGAACAAGAAATACAGAAATTGATATATGATGTTGGAATGGAAGAAAGTGAGATTAATGATTATCCGGTCCAAGTTCTTCACCAACTAATTCAAAATGATGCTAAGAAAATAGCAACTAATTATAAAGTCGTCAAAGAAGAGGCAATACAAGGTCTATCTGGTGAAGATATAGATGGTGGTACTTTGGAGTTAAGAGGAACTGCCTTCGAGGAAAAAAGTGATAAGAAAGGGAAAAAGAAGTTTTATTTATATGGAAAGTATGAATGGACAGATAGTCCACGTTGGGGATTAACAGACGGAATAAGTATTGGGTATCCAGTAAGTAATAAATGGACTTTACCGATGTCAGCAAATGGGAAAGTTAAAGATTTTGCACTTCGCTATTGTCATAAGCCAGAAAACGTAGATAAAAAATGGAAATGTTCCAAAAGTTACAAACCAAAAGATTGGGATCCGGGTGTAGGCGTTGGTGGAGAAATAGATTTAGAAGCAATGCCAAGTAACAACCTTCACAAAGGATATATTGGTCAATATGTATACACAGACGAAAGGAATTCAGGGTCAACAAATATTAAATTTCAATACGGCCACCAAACTTGGGGTGGGAATGTAGAATTTGCTATATTTCCAGCTGGACTTTCAATTAAACCGCAATCAGTAAGTGAGGTAATTGATTTCGGTATTGAATTTGATTATTAATTAATTCCTCGTATTTTCGAAAGAAACCTTAAATCAATAATATTAGTTTGAACATTATAACTTTTTCACCTTCTTGAATCTCTTCCAAGATATTTTTCGAGGGTAGACAGAGATATTGCTACCCTCCTAACCTTCAAGACAAGTCCTCTTTTTGAAAGGGGACTTTCTCGTCTATCTAATCCTATTAGTTGACGATGAGGATAACCTATATTAGGAGGTATTTATGAAATACTATTATTTATCTTTGTTATTGATATTTGCTTTTACGTTTTTGTTTAATTTTTTTGAAGTAATAAAATCATTATTGGAAAAAAACATGTCTCGTTATAAGACTTGTCGGATACTATCACTTATTAGTTTCTTATTGTTTATTACAATTTATATCTTAGCCTACAAAAAATAAAATATGTACCCCATGAACTTATGTAATAGTTTTGATTAATTGGGCTACTAGTCATCTTTTGTGGTAGTCCAATATCACTCCTCAGTCATCATTGTTTATTAATAAACACTCTATATTAGATGCAGAATCCCATTACTAACTGTCAGTTGTTTCATTAAAGGAGCCTTGTCCCTTCTGATCATTTAGTTCGTAAAATTGATTTTATATATGAACTTGTAAAAGACAAATACTCGAAAGATAATGGGAGACCGAGTGTCGCCCCTGTTGTGCTAATAAAGATCGTATTTATTCCATATTTATTTGAATAGGCTCTATGGGTCAGACAATCAAAGAACTGAAGACAAGTCTTACTTATCGATGGTTTATCGGTTATGACTTCAGTCAGCCGATCCCTCATTTGGCAAGCATATTACTATGGTGCTGATATCAAGTTTAGGGATCAAAATCCAACTGCTGCTATAGGTGGATACGCTCCTTATGATACGGATGAGTTAAGTCGTATCTTGAAACAAGGCTCTTGGTAGAAAAAAAGAGACCGCAATAGGTTATATGCGGTCTCTTTTTCCTCATATGAAATTAGTGCTAATTAAAAAGGAAAGAAGGAATACCAAAGATGGTTATTTTTAAAAAAGTTTGGTTTTGGCTGGGAATTTTAAGTATTATAGTCTGTTTACACGATTTTTATGGAAATGACCAAAAACATATATTATTAATTGGATTGAACCCTCTTCTAGATTATATGGTCTATAAGGAATCATTTCGTGATTGGATAATAAATGATAATCAAATTGAAGGAAAAATTTTATTGGGAGGGTATGTTATACATTTTGTATCATACATCCTACTTGGAATCATCATTGATCTGTTATTTTTCTTTAATAAACAAAAGAAATAAATTGGTATACAACACGAAGAAAATACTAGTCTTGTAGCTATCACATCTTCCGTTTCCCAAAATACGCAATCAGCACACTCAAATCCTTATGTGCCACAAACTCAGTTAACTCCTCGACAATTCTCATCGCATTTTGCAAATACTGATCTGCTAGTTGGTCTGCTCTTTCTAAAATGTCGCTGTCACGAATCAGCTTGACCACATTTTGAATTTCTCTCGGTGTGGAGCGCTCATGGAGCTGGCGTACACACTTGCTCAAGCACTCGTCCTGCAACGCATACATAACTGGTAACGTAATATTGCCATTAGCTAAATCGCTGCCTGCTGGCTTTCCTAGCGCTTCTGATGTCTCTGTAAAATCTAACACATCATCGCGAATCTGAAAGGCCATACCTAAATCATCACCGAATTGCGCCAATTTAGCTGTTACTTCTGGGGTTGCATGTCCCAGCTTTGCTCCAATCTCTAGACAGGTTGCCATCAACACGGCTGTTTTATTGCGCGTTTTGCTTAAATAGGCATCCATGGATAAATCAAAATTAAATCGGTTTGCCATCTGTTGATATTCGCCTAAACAAAGTCGCGAGGTTAAGAGACCAGTAATCTCTTCCCGATACGGGTGTCTATCATCCTCCATTTTGCTCAATAGCTCAGCTACTCGCGTCATCATATAATTAGCCGTATGAATTGCTGTGGGGATGTCAGTAAGCACATGCAATGTTGGTTTTCCACGTCTCGTATCCGCTTGATCAATCACATCGTCGTGGATTAGTGAAGCTACATGGATAAATTCTGTCACAGCTGCCATCTGCAATACTTTTTGTGGGTCTGCCATTCTGCCAAAACGGCTACCGACCATTACCATCATGGGGCGTAATCGTTTCCCCCCTGCTAAAATCATACGACTTATATTGCCAGCGATGGATGAAAGCATGGGCAAACTCATATCCGTCCGAACTATGCGCAGCATCTCTTTATCAATCATGTCTAGATTAATGTGCAATTGGTCAGCTAACTTCATAAGTCACCTGCTGCTCTGTTTTTGTCAGGAATTTTTCTATGCGTTGAAAGAGAATACGTTCTATTGATTTACCTTGGATCAAACGGATTTGAATTTGCTTTAGAATAGGAGCCAAAAAATTCACGAAATCCTTTTCTCCATGCTTACATGCATATTCATAATAAAAGCTTTGCAGATAATCACCATCTAAAATATCCTTTGTCAAACAAGGATTGTCGAATGTCAGCTTTTTATGCTTGCGAAAAGCAGACTGCAACAGGACATAGCACCCAAATATATGCTCTTTGCGTGCAGATGAAAGCTCAAATGAATCAAGCAGATGTCCCATCTCCTCCATCAGCCGCCTATCCACTTCAAGCGTGATGCCAGCTTGTGGTGACATTTGCTTTTCTAGCTTCTGCAATGATTCCCGAATTCCATTCATCTCTCTCATCCCCTACTCACGCTTTTCTTTTTCGTATCCCTCTATCTAATGGGTCTATATGTGGAAAGAAGGGGAATGTACAATTCACAGCACATTCCCCCATTCCATGATATAGCTATCTTGTTATACAATTAGTCTACGTATAAATACCAACGTTTGACGAACGGGATTTTTTTCCACACTTTTTTTAGTTGCGGTAATACATAGTAGTCCAGACCTAATGTGCTTCCAGAACCACCAATGAGGGCAATACCTCCTCCAAGGTACCAAAGCATCTCATACGGAGCCATTCCGGAAGACCAAATCATTAAACCCATACAGACTGTAGCTATGGAAGATATAGCTGTGAATAAACCGATGATCAACAATACGCCAAATATTACTTCAGCGAAGACCATCATCGTTTGGAACACAGAGGCTAATGCTGTATAACTTCCATCTGCATTGTAGAAGAACATATCCATTGAGCCTTTTACCATACTGTCAATAAACCCAGGTACGGGGAGTGCCTGTACCGCTTCTTTCGCTGTAGCGACTGCTGAAGCAGCCGAAGAAGTATCTACCGTTTGGGCCACATCCTGTACGGCTTGTGAGGCTGACGTAATTCCGTCAACCGCTTTTGGAGATGGCGGTATTAAGAAGATGTTAGTAGGGTCCTTTAGCACTTTGTTCATTTTCGCTAAGCCCTCTGACAACCACATGGCGCCGACCAAAACACGTAAAGGTACTAACCAGAAGTTAGGGGATCGTTTACTAAAATGCCCGCCTAAGAAACTGCGTCTATTATTAACATGGAAAATTTCATGCATGAGATAAGACCAAACTTTATTAAAACCACAAATTTGAACCAGATATACCATGTTGATAAAGTGCTTAACAAACATTGCCATGAAGCCGCTCATCAAGAACATTTTTCCTGGCACTCCTACACTAGCTACACCATAGCGGCTACCGATACATACCATACAGCCATGGAATGTAGGCTTGTAGGACTTGTGTGTACCACCTTTCACATCTACATAGATGTTATGGGCAACGATTGGAGCTGAATGCTCAGCATTCTCTACCATTTGGGGTACAGGGCGCTCTTCACCTTCTGGAATAAAGAAAATGTTGTCCCCTACGACATACACATTGTTATGCTCAGGGCTCTGTAGCTTATCATTAACCACGATACGCTTGCGACCCTTTTGTTCTAATTCGACCTTTTCCAATAGGTCAGAGCCTTCGACACCTGCTGTCCAGACAACTGTTTTAGAGCGAAGCAATCCTCTCTCGCCCAACTCAACTCCATCTGGAGAAACACCCGTAATTTTACTGTTTGTAATAATGTTAACGTTTAGCTTATGTAAATGTCGCTCTGCCTTCTGAATGAGCTTGTCTGGCAAAATGGGTAAGATTTTTGGTGCCATATCAGCAACGTGTAGTTGTACTTCAGATGGCTCTATGGCGTAGGTTTTGCATAATTCATCTCGGAATTCCGCCAATTCCCCCACCATCTCAATGCCAGTAAAACCAGCACCTACTACCACAAAGCTCAACATATCCTGACGCTTTTGCTTATTCGTTTCTTTTGAAGCGTTAATAAACATACTGCGAATTTGCTCGCGTAGGTGAACAGCATCCTCGAAGGACCAAAGGGAAAACGCATTCTCCTCTGCACCAGGGATTCCAAAGAAGGATGGCTTACAGCCTGTCCCCATTACTAGGTAATCATATTCGTAGGTGCTATTCTCGGACACTAATTTTTTGCTAGCAAAGTCGATCGTGGAAATTTCATCAAGCACCACATCAACCTTCCGTTTTGCAAAAATCTTTTTCAGGTCAACTTTTATGGAGTCCTCTTCAACACGATTAGCCGCTACTTCATGTAATTCCGTTAGAAGAGTGTGGAATGGCTTTCGGTCTATTAATGTAATCTGGACGTCGGTATCTTTTTTAAATTTGCTTGCCAGCTTTTTCGCTGTCAGGACACCACCGTAACCTCCGCCTAGTACAATTATTTTTTTCATAGCATGTCCTCTCATTTCCATAGATAATTACCCGTTGACGATTTTCACCAGCAATGGTAATCCCCCTATGCATAATTGCCTTATTTTTTCGCGTCTTTTAGAGCCTCTTCAGCTAATTTCACGAAATCGTTTACTTTAATAGATACACCTGAAACCGCATCTGTTTTGCCTTCATTATTTACTGTAATTGCTGCTGGGTCTTGTTTTTCAATTAGAGCCTGTTCTACTTTTGCTGCTTGCTCATGCCACTCAGCCTGTGCTTTTGCTTTTTCCTTCATGCCATACTTGCCTTCTTTAGACTGGGTTTTCTTGTCTGCTTCACCTTTTTCGTTGATTGCATTCCAGTTCGCAGCAACAATTTTACCATTTAGCACAGTAAAGTCCGCTGTATATTTCCAATCTTTTTCGAATTCTGGCTGTTCCGCATGGTATGCACCGTCTTTATAAGGACCTGGTTGTTGTGGACCTGCCGCTAATGCTTCCGTTACCAAAGCAGTAAAGTCATTTATCTTAATCGATACACCTGAAACGGCATCAGTTTTTCCCTCGTTATCCACTGTAATTGCTGCTGGATCTTGTTTTTCTATCAAGAATTTTTCTACTTTTTCGGCTTGTTCATGCCACTCAGCTTGAGCTTTTGCTTTTTCCTTCATGCCATATTTGCCATCTTTAGATACTGTTTTTTTATCTGGTCCCGCATCTTTACTGATCCCAGTCCAGTTCACATTGGTAATTTTTCCATCCTTTACATCCAGTACAACCGCATAGTTCCAATCCGCATCAGCATTTTTTTGTTGAGCGTAATACACGCCATCCGCCATTTTTTTATCCGTTGCATTAGCCGGGGCGGCTGTTTCTGTTTTCTTGTCAGGAGCAGGTTGTGTAGCAGCACCGCATCCTGCTAGCATAGAAACTGCTAATACACTTGCCATCATCAGTGAAAGTTTTTTCATTTTCTTTCTCCTCCCTTTTTCTCCACACGCATGTGAAAAATTACACAAATATCATTACGCCATCATTCTAACATTCCTAACTAAATAATCAAGACCTTTTATTTCCATTTTTATGTTAAATTAGGCTAAAAAACAGGTCTTTTTTTGACAATCTGGAGAACGATTTTGTTTATTCTAATCTACGAAATAAATGAATGAAAAATATGAATATTCCCAGCATGAAAACGCTTTAAAAACGTCATACAAACTTCATATACAAAAAAACCCGTCCTATAAAAAGACGAGTTTTTTCTATCATTTTGTATCAATTCAGCTGACGATTACCTATCAATAAGCCAGCTTTCATTCGGTTCTCTACACTCATTAATTTTGCATAACAAAATCCGTCTCTGCCCATTCGCTCTCTTGAAACACGCGTAGAGTTTCATAGGCGGTATTGCGTTGAGCAGGAATTTTTCCCGCTTCACGGATTAACTCTAGGATTTTGTTTGTATTTACCTTGTAAGCACATTTCGCTGCTGATACAACATTCTCTTCCATCATAGTCGAGCCAAAATCATTAGCTCCATAAGACAAGGACAGTTTACCGATCTCAGGTCCCATTGTTACCCAGGAGGATTGAAAGTTAGGTATGTTATCCAGCATCAAACGGCTGATCGCCAATGTTTTTAGATACTCTTCTGGAGTGTTTTTCGTAGCTTTCATGTTGGTATTATCAGGCTGGAAGGTCCAGACAATAAAAGCCTTAAATCCATTTGTCTCATCCTGAGCATCACGAATGCGCAGCAAAGATAACACTCGTTCTTCCATTTCTTCACCAAAACCGATAACCATCGTAGCCGTTCCAGGCAGACCTGCTCGGTGGGCTGCTTTTTGGATATCCACCCACTGCTCCCAGGTTCCTTTTAAACGCGAAATCTTTTTACGTGTCCGATTGTCCAGAATTTCTCCGCCTGCTCCTGGCAAAGAATCTAAACCAGCTTCTTTTAGCTGTCTTAGGGCCTCTTCAACTGATACATTGGAGACCTCAGCCATTTTAGCTACCTCGGCTGTAGATAAAGAGTGCATCGTAATGGTAGGGAAGCGCTGTTTAATCTCGCGTAGCAAATCCGTAAAATAGGATAGTTTTAAATCAGGATTCGTACCACCCTGCATTAATATTTCTGTTCCGCCAACATCAACTGTTTCTTGAATCTTTTCGAAAATTGTTTCTTTTGGAAGAACATAGCCTTCCTTCGAGCCAGGCGGGCGATAAAAGGCGCAAAAACGGCAATAGGTATCACAGACATTGGAATAGTTGATATTCCGTCCGATGACAAAGGTCGTGATCGGTTCAGGATGCCACTTTTGCATGATCTGATTCGCTGCATGACCTATTTTCTCAATTTCATCAGAAGCAAAAAGGGCTAAACCATCCTCTAATTGAAGTCGCTCGCCACGAAGAGCTTTGTCCAATATATGATCAATCAAGAGGAATTCCTCCTATCCTGTGCATATTCCACCTTTCATCCTATCATAAAATTAAATTCCTGCCTACGCTAGAAGTATAGTGCTATTCGTAGCCAATCTCTTCGTAAACTTCCGGTTCCCAATAAATGACACAGTTTGCTAGAGGTAAATTAATTTCACGTGCACCATTCGGCTGACCATTGAAGCGAATGATTTCCGTTACGGAGACACGATCCCCTCGTACTACAATTTCTCCTTTAAGCTCTTGACGCTTTCCATCTGGCGAATAGAAAATTATGACTCCAGAACCAATATCTTTCATATGCAATCCCTCGGAATTCTCAAAATTTTTATCTTAATAGTAGTAGAGAAGTTTGAGAACGTCAACTATCTGTGTAGATTGAGAAAAAACTGAATCCTTTTTGCCCAAGTGTGCGTATAACCTTGTAGCATGCTATAATATTGGTCGAACTTGTCATATCCCAGACTGGACGACCATACATCTAAATAAGTACGAATTTTGTTCGATCCTTGACTACAAGAAAAATCGACTTTATACATAAAGGAGACTATGATGCTTGACCAAATCAATGAAATCTTTCAGCAATACGGAGCGTGGGGATTATTTACACTCTCCTTTCTAGATTCAATCATCTTGCCGTTTCCCCCATTCTTTTTACAGATTGCAATGAGTCTATTGGAGCCTTCACTTGCTATTGAATATGCTCTCTTTGCTTTCATCGGCTCTTTACTGGGGGCACCATGCGGCTTTATTCTCGGTAAACTGTTTGGTAAACCGCTGATGGACAAAATCGTTCCAGAAAAATGGATCAGTCTCGCTACAGAACAAATGACTAAAAACGGTGATGCTGCCATTATCATTGGCTCATTTACACCTATTCCTTTTAAGGTATTTACCATCCTATCTGGTGTACTCGGCTTCTCCTTCAAAAAACTAATGGTTTATGCTGTTATTGGTCGGGGTTTTAAATTTTTTCTAATCGGTTTAATCTTCCATTTATATGGAAAGCAAGCAAAATTGTTAATTGATGAGTATATGGATGTTTCTCTTTTAATTGTAGCTGTTCTACTTGCCGTAGGCTGGCTGATCTTTATGCAAATAAGAAAGCGACGTGCTGCTAAAAAGTAAATGTTTGAATCGCTATCCTGGCCCTTGAGGCTCCTACATTCAAAGTAGAGTCCTTTGGTCGAGATGACTTTTTGTTCAGCGATGATTGTAAAATACGAAACTCTCAAACGATAAGAATCACACCAAAAAGGGCTATCCATCTTCTACGATGTACGATAGCCCTTTTTATATCAACTCTATGATTTTTAGCTTTGCTGCTCTAGCAATTCCTTCGCATCTACAGACTCATAGCCCAATGCTTGTGCAACAGCCTGATATGTTACATGTCCATTCAATGTATTTATACCTTTTAGTAATGCAGGGTTTTCTAAGCATGCCTTTTGATAGCCTTTATTGGCGATTTGCACCGCATATGGAACCGTCACGTTTGTCAAAGCAAACGTAGATGTGCGTGGAACAGCGCCAGGCATATTAGCCACCGCATAATGCACTACACCATGTTTTTCATACGTTGGGTTATCATGAGTAGTGATACGATCGGTTGTTTCAAAAATACCGCCTTGGTCAATCGCAATATCTACTAGAACCGAGCCTGGTTGCATGGATTTAACCATTTCCTCTGAAACCAATTTTGGTGCTTTTGCTCCTGGAATAAGAACAGCCCCAATCACTAGATCAGATTCCTGTACGGCATGTGCAATATTAAATGGATTGGACATCAGGGTTTTTACGCTATGTCCAAAAATATCTTCTATTTGACGCAAGCGATCAGGATTTAGGTCGATAATGGTAACATCAGCACCTAAACCTACTGCCATTTTCGCCGCATTAGTACCGGCTACTCCTCCGCCAACAATGGTTACTTTGCCACGTTGGACCCCTGGCACACCGCCGAGGAGAATACCTTTACCGCCTTCCTGTTTTTCTAGGAACTGAGCGCCGATTTGGGTAGACATGCGCCCTGCAACCTCTGACATAGGAGTTAACAACGGAAGTGAGCCATTGCTCAGTTGAACGGTTTCATAAGCGATCCCTATAACTTTATTATCAACTAACGCTTTCGTTAATTCTGGTTCTGGAGCTAAATGTAAGTATGTGAACAGAATAAGTCCTTCACGGAAATATTGATATTCGGAAGGCAATGGTTCCTTAACTTTCATAACCATGTCCATTCCCCAAGCTTCTTGTGCAGTCTGGACGATTTTAGCCCCAGCTGCTACAAACTGTTCATCAGTAAATCCAGAGCCAAACCCTGCGGATGTTTCGATGAAGATTTCATGTCCATTCTTCACCAAATTCATTGCTCCTGCTGGTGTCATAGCTACTCGATTTTCATTGTTTTTAATTTCCTTTGGAATACCGATGCGCATGTTTCGACCTCCTCAGTAAGTTAAACATAAATACTTTCAAACAGTTCTGATGATTAATTCAAAAGTAGAAGCTTTATCCACGCATTGATTGTATCATGTACGAACCGAAAATGAAAGCGCTTACAAAAAATCTATAAATTCACATTCTCCTAAGTTATTTGATAGTTTTGAAGTATATAAAAAGAACAAGTCACCAGCTATCCCCTACTGGTGACTTGTTCTTATCTTTACATGAAAATATGATTTTTACCTATCAAATTACCTTTTTTTCTTAGATCCGTCCGAAGAACCCACGCTCTCTAGCAAACTATGTTTCTTAGAGTAGACAAAATAGACAACCGTTCCGATGGCCACCCAGATTGCAAAATACATCCAGGTTGCTCCTGGAAGATTAATCATGAGGAACGCACAGAATACCATTGTTAAGATAGGAATGAACGGAACTAATGGAACCTTAAAGCCACGCTCCAAATTTGGATGCGTTTTACGAAGTACGATAACGGATAATGCAACCATAGCAAACGTGAGTAACGCACCGATATTTGCTAAATTAGATAGTTCCTTAATTTCTACAAATCCTGCAATTCCACCACTGAGTAATCCTGTTAACCATGTAGAAAATACAGGTGTATCTGTTTTATTAACACTAGAGAAGCGTTTTGGAAGTAGCCCATCGCGACTCATCGCAAAGATTACACGAGTGCCAGCAAATACATAAGCAAAAATAACAGCCATAATACCAATAACGGCTCCTACAGCAACGATTCCCGCTACCGTATCCTGACCTACAAGCTCCAGGACATACGCCATTGCTTCAGGTACATCTAAGTTCTTATAAGAAGTGATGCCTGTCATGATAAGACACACAATAACATAAAGGATCGTACAAACAACAAGTGATGAGATAATTCCTACTGGCAAAGCCTTTTGCGGGTTTTTACATTCCTCTGCAGAGGTTGATACTGCATCAAAGCCTAGGAACGCAAAGAATACCGCTGCTGCTCCAGCAAAAACTCCTTCAACGCCATACGGCAAGAATGGGTTCCAATTTTCTGGCTTAACATAAAATACACCTACAGCGATAAACAGTAAGATCACCAGTAGCTTTACTAATACCATGAAGTTGTTAAACTTCTTACTTTCTTTTGTTCCACGAGATAATACAAAAGTGATTAGTAAGACAATGATAACAGCCGGTAGATTAATAATTCCGCCACTCATCGGCGTACTGACCAACTGTTCAGGCAAACCCCAGCCAAAACCAGTCAGCAGATTATTAAAATAAGCAGACCATCCAACAGCAACTGCTGAAGTGGTAAGAAAATAAACAGATAATAATGTCCATCCCATCAGATGCGCTACAAATTCACCTAGTGTTGCATACGTATAGGTGTAAGCGCTTCCAGAAACCGGGATGGTCGAAGCAAATTCTGAGTAGCAAAAGGCAGCAAAACCACAAACAAGTGCAGCAATCATAAACGAAAGAATAACAGCAGGACCAGCATCTCTAGCTGCTACAATACCTGTAAGTACCATAACACCAGTTCCTAGCACTGCCCCAATGCCTAGTAAAGAAAGATCAAAGGATGTTAGTGTTTTGTTTAATGATTTGTTTTGACCTTGTTGCAATAAGTCAGTAACTGATTTTTTTCTCAAAAGATTGCTCATATTGCCCCCCCCTTGATTGATAACTGTTTCCTTCACATAAGTATCCTACCACACAATATTCATTTTGTTCTATTTATAGATTTTTCTTAAAAATTCAAAAAAACTCGTTTTTTTATACTGTACAATCACCTATCGAAGAAAACACTTATATATTGAAAGAGGAGAGATAAAGGGGAGGTGAATGAATGGCTGTTATTAAGTACAACACCAGTGATCTTAACATGCTAGCTAGGCTGCTTCGAGCAGAAGCTGAAGGAGAAGGACCTCTTGGAATGTTAATGGTTGGAAATGTTTCTGTTAACCGTGTCCTTGCCAACTGCTTAGATTTTAAAAACATACGAACCATCCCTCAAATGGTATATCAAAGTCCCGGCGGATATGAATCTGTTCAAAAACCGTATTTCTATCAAATGGCTAGAGAATCAGAGAAACGTTTGGCCAAACGCGTAATTAATGGAGAAAGGACACATCCTGCAAGCAACGGACTTTGGTTCTTTCGCCCGGTAGGTAGCTGCCCTCCCACTTGGTTCAACCAGAGAAACACAGGACGATTTAAGGCACATTGTTTCTTTGCACCAACCGTTCAGGATTGCCCTAGAGTTTATTAAAGAGGAGAGAAAAACCAGATGTATTATAATACTTATGCTCAGCAAGAATTCGAGCCCACTTCTTATTATCCACAATGCTATATGTATCCATGTTACCCTACTCCACAACAGCAGACACCATCCGCACAAATGGGTCCTACACAGGTAAGCCCTAACCTACAAATCCAGCAACAGCCCCAGCAACTCGTGCCTCCTAATGCAAATGGGAGCTTTATACCCGGTGGTCCCCTTCCAGTAGTCGAAGAATCATACGTAGAAAATATTTTACGTCTCAATCGAGGAAAAGTCGGTACCTTCTATATGACCTATGAAAATAACAGCGAATGGAATGCAAAAATTTTCCGCGGAGTCATCGAAACTGCTGGTCGAGATCATATCATCCTTAGTGATCCGCAAACCGGTATGCGTTATTTGCTTCTGATGCTAAACCTAAATTATGTTACCTTTGATGAAGAAATTAACTACATTCCACCAGTAAATCCATTTGCTCGTACACGTTAGTCCTTAGTCATTACCAAGAGAGACAACTCGTCCATGTACAAATAATCTGGTTCCCTATTATGAGTAGTGGAACAATATAAGCAACAAGCCTCCACGTATACTTGAAAGTAAATCTGGAGGCTTGTTGCTTGCTTTTTGAATGCGTATGTTATTCTTTACTTAGAAGCCCAAAATGGTTCGGAATAAGCTTGATGTCTCTCCACCTGGATAAATGATAAACAACAAAAAGTAGACAGCTATACCGGTAATCGCTGTACCGAACCAGATAATAGAAGTAACTGGCCCCCACTTGCGATGCTTAGCAAATTGCTTGGTAAAACCTAAATATAACGTTACCAATCCAAAAACGGCTGCTGTTGTAGCCAAGGTGATATGGAATATCAAAAAGATTTGGTAGTATAAGCGCAATTCATCCGGTCCGCCGAAATTCATATTTCCCACGAAAATCGTTCGAGACATATAAATAATGAAAAATGCTAGGGCAAACACGGATGCAACAATCATTGTTTTTTTATGGGCCTCAAATTTTCGTTTGGCTACTTGAACCCAACCGATTGCTACAAGGATTGCACTGATGGCAATAAAACTTGTACTAAGTGCAGGCAACAACGTTAGCACTCGATCACTTCCTCTTATTCTTTTTTAAAATTTATACTCGCCCACTAGTGGGAACGATAGTGAGTTCTTTTCGCTGTTCCATGGGTTCAAAGGATTCAAGCGGATCGATTTCATCAATACCCGTTGTCGGATTTTCCTCACGGTACCATTTAGAAAACACATGCCATAGCCCAACTCCATATGCTGTTTCCTGTACCATCTTCATCACAACACCACCCAATTGCTGATCATCGAGTATCGGTAGGATGGCAAACAATTGCGGTCCATAGCTATAAGATTCATAGACCAATTGGGAAGCAAATATGATTAACGCACAGGCTGGTGTCATAAGCACACCTGCTGCAAAGATATACCCCATTAGCTTGACGTTTTTAATCCGTTGTAACTCTGGAACTGGACAGATAATATGCCACCATATCATGAAGGCTGTAAATAATAACAGGAGCTTATAAGCAATATGAACTCCATGGTACTGCATCACGAAATCAAGTACAAGCGGAATATGATAAACAGAGAAAAATAAATTAAACATAAATAAAGATATCAACGGTTTTGTTAGACGATCAAACCATCTTCTTACAAAAACCGGTTGTAGAACTGCTCTTATAAACCACACTGGCAGGCCCAGCACAAAAAGTGGTGGGAAAATCATTACTAACAATGATTGCTGGGTCATATGCAAGGTAAACGACACATGCCCGTAAAAATAGAGCGGACTTCCCATCGCTACATATAAGGTAAGAAGAGCGATCATAAACGTAATCTGCTTTCCTACTGAAACAGGCTCTGCATTACTAAACCGTTTACGCCATGGGCCAATTAACATAAAATATGCCACACCAAGCAAGACAACAAAAGCTAAAAATTCAGGATTCCATAACTCCGCAAACTTCGGTTGATAACCATGCAAAAGTAAATGCTGTTCATGGGTACCCATCCATATCCCCCTCTCATGCGGAAGGTTTCTATTTTCTGATAAGTGGAAACATACATGTATATTATACTGAACCGATCTCGGACAAGCTAGCAACCAACTTGCTTTTTAGTAGGTTAGAATGGAAATGCATTCTCCCTGTTCACTTGTTTGCCATAATTTCTACAAAAGCACTAAAACAAACCAATTACTCAGTCTGGTTACTAGCAGAACAAGCTATTCTTTACGAAAAAAGCGAGCTACTCAAGTAGCCCGCTTTTAACAGGATCGGGGCTAAGTCTTCACCTTTGTAGAATCAAAGTTGGACCTTCTCCCTTACCTTTATACCCAATACAGCGCCATGACAACGCATGTTACCATGATAAACGCCCCAGTGAAAATTGCCACCACTGGAAATAGATGGCCTTTATCCTTTAAGTGCATCCACACGTATAATTGCACTAATGCCTGCACGGTACCTAACAGGATAATATAAGGATAAACGAAACCTTTTTTATCTGGCATGTAGATAACCGCCGCAAACGCTAATGCTGTTAATACAATGGACAAAATAAATGAAACGATATGTGGCTTCATGCTAGTGTTATGGGCATGGGAATGTTTTGAAGGTTGAGATGAATGATTGTGTTGATTCATCTTATGCTCCTCCTTGTCCAGACATGATACCCATTAGGTACACGACTGTGAAAATGAATACCCACACTACGTCAACGAAGTGCCAGTACAAGCTTGCAATATAGAACTTCGGTGCAGTAACCACTGTCAGACCCTTTTTCATAGCAGAAACCATCAGGGTTGCTATCCATGTAACCCCGAACAATACATGCGCTCCATGGAATCCGACTAACGTGTAGAAAGCGGAACCATATGCACTACTAGTCATTGTATGACCTTCATGGTAATAGTGATAGAACTCATAAATTTCTAGCCCTAAGAACGCAAATCCTAGTACAACGGTTACAGCAAACCAGAACATCATCATTTTGAAGTTATGACGGTGCATTCCGATGATGGCAAATACACTTGTTAAAGAACTGGTCAAAAGTAAAATTGTCGCCATAGCAACCAGTTCAACTTTAAAGATTTCATGCGGAGCTGGTCCTGATACATATTGATCTCTAAGAGCCAAATACGTGGCAAATAGAGAACCGAACAATACCATTTCTCCACCTAGGAAAAGCCAGAAGCCTAGTATTTTATTTCTGCCTTCAAGGGTTGCCTTTTCAGGCTCAGCAGGTAGAACACCATGATCCGTGTGTTGCATTACAGCCTACCCCCTTTTTCTGTTTCCTTAATCTCGTCTACTTCGATATGGAAACCATGGTCATCCTTAATGGAACGGGCAAACATGCAAAGGAAAAACAGCCCCAATCCTACGAAGACCAGCACATATTTGTGATAGATAAAACCAAATCCTGCAATAAACATCCCTACAGACATCAGGAATGGTAAAACAGATGGAGACGGCATATGAATCGGGCCAAGCGGTTCAGCCGGAGTCATTGCTTTGTTGCCTGCCATTTTCTCAACCCAGAAAGCATCAAGACCACGCACGCGAGGTGTTTGAGCAAAGTTATACTCAGGTGCTGGAGAAGGAATTGACCACTCAAGCGTACGACCATCCCATGGATCTGCCACAGCCTTTTTACCTTTTGCATTCGTGTAAATCACGTTAACAATAAACAACACGGTACCGACAGTCATAATGATGGCACCTACAGTGGAAATCAAGTTTCCTAATTCCAGCTGTTGACCTGGTAAGAAGGTGTATACACGACGCGGCATACCCATCAATCCAAGGAAATGCTGAGGGAAGAATGTTAAATGGAAACCAATAAAGAATAGCCAGAAGTTCCATTTACCAATTGCTTCATTTAGTAATTTACCAAACATTTTTGGCCACCAGTAGTAGAAGGCTGCAAACAGCCCAAGCACCATACCACCAACAAGAACATAGTGGAAGTGAGCTACTACAAAGTAAGAGTCCTGATATTGATAGTCTGCTGGTGCTACAGAAAGCATAACCCCGGTCATACCGCCGATGGTAAATGTCGGTATAAAGCCTGTAGCGAACAGATTGGCTGTGGTAAAGCGAATTTGACCGCCCCACAGAGTGAATAGCCAGTTAAAGATTTTAATACCGGTAGGAACGGCAATCAGCATCGTCGCAATCGAGAAGAGCGAGTTAGCTACCGGACCCAAACCTACTGTAAACATATGGTGAACCCATACCATGAAGCCTAAGAAACCGATAACCATGGTCGCAAAAACCATAGCGGAATATCCAAACAGACGTTTTTTCGCAAAGGTACTGATAACATCAGAGATCATACCAAATGCTGGAAGTATTAGGATGTAAACCTCTGGGTGACCAAAGATCCAGAACAAGTGCTGCCATAACAGTACGTTACCGCCGCCAGCTACTTCAAAGAACTGTGCTCCGAAAATTCGGTCAAACATCAATAGAACTAAACCTACAGTGATCGCAGGGAACGCGAACAAGATTAATGCAGAAGTAATAAATGCTGTCCAAGTAAACATCGGCATACGCATAAAGGTCATCCCTGGTGCGCGCATGTTAATGATTGTAACCAGGAAGTTAATCCCCCCGATTAATGTTCCCAAACCAGCTATCTGCAAACCTAGTACATAGAAGCTTACCCCAGCGGTCTGACTGTATGTGTTTGAAGATAATGGCACATACGCCGTCCAACCTACATCAGGTGCACCGCCCATGAACCAACTTACGTTAAGCAACAACCCACCAAAGAAGAACAGCCAGAAGCCTAGTGAGTTTACAAATGGAAATGCTACGTCACGCGCACCGATTTGTAGCGGTACGATTGCGTTCATGACAGCAAAAATCAATGGCATGGCAGCTAGGAAGATCATAGTGGTACCATGCATCGTTAGCAATTCATTAAACGTGGAGCCAATGAACATTTTACTATTTGGATACATGAGCTGAATACGCATCAGCAATGCTTCAAGTCCACCAAGCAAGAAAAAGAATCCACCGGCTAATAGGTACAGAACGCCGATTTTTTTATGGTCCACGGTTGTGATCCAATCCCACAAGCCCGTATTTCTTGGACGAACATGTTGAGCCACGGTTTTGCCCCCTCTTTTAGATTCAAAATTCAGCTATTATTGACGTTTCAAGCTGGACAGGTATTCAACAAGAGCATCCACCTGATCATCATTTAACTTCAGGTTAGGCATCAAGTTACCAGGCTTCACTGATTCTGGGTCCTTCAACCATTCAGCAACGTGTTGCTTGTCGTTAGGCAACACACCTGCTACAGTTTGGCGATTACCAAAATTAGTTAAGTCTGGACCAATTTTACCACCATTGCCATCAACAGCATGGCAGGAAATACAGCTTTGTTTAAAGACTTCTTCCCCTTGCGTTGCAACAGCTTTATTTTCAGCAGGTGCATTTTCACCTTTTGTCATTTGTACTACCCATTTATCAAACTCTTCTTGTGATACAACCTTTACTTTGAAATCCATCAAAGCATGAGACGGACCACAGAGCTCGGCACATCGTCCTTGGAAGGTTCCTTCAACTGGACTTTCTAGCCACATATGGTTGGTCATACCTGGGTTTGTATCTTTTTTACCGCCTAGTGCTGGTACCCAGAAAGAGTGAATTACATCAGAAGCCTCTAAAGAAAGGTACGCTTTTTTGTTGACAGGGATGTATAATTCCTGAGCAGTGTTAATTTTTAAATCTGGATATTCAAACTCCCACCAGAATTGGTGTCCTGTTACCTTGACTTGAAGAGCATCCTTGTCGTTTGAATAATCCTTTGCCAATGTAAATGTTGTCGAAACCATCGGAATCGCAAGAACAATCAAAAGAATGAAAGGGATAACCGTCCAAATAATTTCTAACTTGTGGTTTCCTTCGATTTGTTCTGGAATACTGTTATCGCCCTTACGTTTACGGTATCGGATCAATACATAGGTAAAGATAACGACAACCACAGTGAAGACGCCTAACATGATGGTAACACTAAGCTTAATCAAGTCATATTGCATGCCTGCTACAGTCCCTTTAGGCTGCAGTGCAGACAGATAAGGGTCGCCACATCCAGTTAGTAAAAGCGCTACCATTACTAACATAGGAAGCAGGCGCCCGACTTGCTGCAATCGTCTCATCATTGCGATCTAGCCTCACTTTCTCTCCTTTTTACCTTTAATAGACTTACTAATAGTAATCACACTAAGTCTACTAATGCAATCATGTTTGTTATCTAGAATGTGCTCCGTATATTTACCACTAGAGGCAATAGTTATTATGTAAATTTGGTAAAAAGAACAAATCATGATAACAAATCTTTCTTCTTACTAAATGAAAATTTTTACAAACTGCGTTATCTGTTCCATTATAGCCCCCTTCTCATTCATATGTAGCGTCGTTTTGCCGCAATTGTAAATAAACAATAAATTGAGGCTAGACTGACAAAAGCTAATTTTAAAAACAGATACATCTATTGTAAACAATTTCCGGCTGTTTTAGGAAAAGAGCGATAAGAATTCACAAATTGTTCATACAAATGTAACTCTTTTGACTCTGGTGACTCTTTCCTTTGTGATTTTTTTCATTGATCACAAAATAATCATATCATGTTTTGCAAGCGCTATCAAAGAGCGGAAAACCCATGTTTTCCGCTCTAGTTTCCTTTTTCTCCATTTTTCATGCTTTTTTGTTTTGCCTTGAAGTTACTGCAATGAAATCGCTTTCGTAACATTAGACAACGTTTCAATCTGTTCAATTGCTTCGGCTGGTATCTCCTCATCCGTTAGTGAAACCAGTAACGCCAGCTTTCCCTTTTGTTCACGAGAGACGTTCAATTTTGAAATGTTAATTTCATGCTGCGCCAAAATACGTGAAACATCGTGAATAACGCCAGGGTAATCATGATGGTACACCAATAACCCATGAGTCTCTGCTGTTATACGGCACGCGTATACATTCATCTCACTTATAAAGGTTTCTCTATAATCCTTGGAGAACACATACTTGTTGTCTCCCACGATAAGCTGGGCAACATGACTGGCGTATTCCCCTGTACTATTTTCTATTTTTATTTGCATATCTGGATTTAATTCGTGCAATCCGGCAAGTAACAAAGTAACAATTTGCTCTCGGTCATCTGCGGTCATGATGGTAAGTGTTACTTGTTCCATGTTGGACTCAAAACGCTCCACTAATTTAGCCAATGAGCGTAGCCCTGAGTAGTCTGTCATACTGTTTCCCCTCTCGTCTGTCAATGTATCATATATATATACATCGTCCGAGGATAATTAGCAATGCCTACAGAAGGGAAAACTCTACTTTTTTACATATTTGTACTTCCACTGCGATCTTCACCATGTATGCCAATACTCTCTAATCTCCTACGAGTGTCTGAGCTACCTAAGTGGTAAATAAGCTGATAAATCTGATCAAGAGCCTCATCATATTCCTCAGGTTCGCCGCCTAGGTCTTCGTCGTAGGCCATTTCAAATAACTCCTGAAGCTGTCTAATCTCGCCTGGTGTAGCTAATACTTCATAATCAAAAGACGTATCTGTAGGATTGTCGATAATATCTCCCTTTACAGAATGAGGGTGAATGGATAAATAATATGGTCTTTTATCAGGAGCTGGTGTTGTTGACAAGTAAGACATCTCCTTTCTTTACCTGCTTTTTTCTTTCTTTATGCCCTGCTCTCTCCTTTTCCATACCTTTCCAACACATATCCTGACTAAAAAATGTTCGATGGACTAAGACTAAAAGATTTGTAAAAATCTAGCTACTGCTGCGATAAAGTGATCTACTCCCTGCTCTACACCATCAAATGGCATCTATCTCCATGTATTTGTTTTCCTTTAGCAACGCAATTCCTTTTTTGCAAACCCCGTAAGATAACCAAGAGCAGCCTGCACAAATCCGATCTAAGTCGGCAGGCTCCACCCTGTTTTTTGTCCGCTCAATCAATTCAGACTTGCGGTATATATGTCCAGATATCAGACCCAGTTGTTCAAGAGCAGCCAAATCCATTGCTTGCACATGCTCTTCTGAGGTTGGGTCAGCTACACAAATCCCTTCTCCTTTATTCGGACAATATTGACAGGTATCATCTAAAGCATGAACCACTCGAATAGGGAAGTCGTCTTGATGATCCCTAATTCTTTCAACAATCTCCTTCATTTTGACCGCAAAGGCCGGGCTATAACCCATTCCCCTAAACCCATGTACACACAATAAATGATGTCCGCGTAATGTAATACTATTTTTGGCATCTCTATCTGTTACCACCCAACCACCTCCCGTGTCATTTCGACTATAGCATGTAATCCCCCAAAGCCCCACCTAAAAACGAATAAAAAAATACCCTATCCAAGCAAACTGCTCGAACAGGGTAAAGATTTGGATTGGGTAGTAAGTGAACTTTGTCTATGAAAAAAACAATATGGACAAAGATCCTTGCATTCATAATACCATCTTTTCTTATTTTTGAACAAATGTAATTATTTCTTCATAGGGATATTTATTCCCTGCTTTCTGACCCCTTCCAATTTTATCCTAATTATAACTTGATACTGATTAGCTTTAATTCAGTCATTTCTTCAACAGCATATTTAATGCCCTCACGACCAAAACCACTTTCCTTAACACCACCATACGGCATGTTATCTACACGGAATGTTGGAAAATCATTAATCATAACGCCACCGACCTCAAGCTCTTCGGCCGCTTTCATCGCTGCATGAATATTATTTGTATAAATACCTGCCTGTAGGCCATAACGAGAATCATTAACCATTGCAATTGCTTCATCTAATGTTGAAAATGGGGTTATCATTACTAGTGGTCCAAACACTTCTTGGCAAGATACCTTTGCATGAGTAGGCACATCGGTTAGGATCGTTGGTGCATACAAACGCTCAGCCAGTCTTTTCCCACCTGTCACCACGTTAGCACCTAAGCCCTGAGCCTGACTAACCCATTCCTCCATTCGATCAATCTCTTTTGGAGCTATTAAGGAGGACAGATCCGTTGCCTCGTCAAGCGGATCTCCCACTACCATCTTCTCTGCGGCTAGCTTCATCTTTTCCACAAAATCTGCAAATTTGCTCTCATGTACAAATATCCGTTGTACAGAAATACAAACCTGTCCTGCAAATGTGAATGCACCAAATGTACAACGATCAATCAGCTCTTGGGTCAGCTCTACATCATCATTGATAATTAGTGCCGCATTGGAGCCTAATTCTAAAGTAACGCGTTTTAATCCCGCTTTTCCCTTTAGAGAGATTCCAACCTCTGGGCTGCCAGTAAAGGTAATAGCCGCAATACGCGGGTCTGTAACAAGTGCCTCTCCAACTACGCTTCCTTTCCCTGGCAACACATTAAGTGCCCCTGCTGGTAAACCTGCTTCTTCAAAAATCTCAGCCAATACCAAGGAGGCGAGTGGAGTTTGCCCGGCAGGTTTTAAAACGACTGTATTACCGGCAGCAATAGCTGGGCCTACTTTATGTGCTACGAGATTATATGGGAAATTAAATGGAGTAATTGCCCCTACAACCCCGATTGGCTTGCGTACAGTAAAAGCAAGTCGGCCTTCTCCGCCAGGAGCGGCATCTAACGGAACGGTTTCACCGTGAATACTCCGGGCTTCTGACGCAGCAAATTTATAGGTTTGAATGGTACGGGCTAGTTCTGCTCGACCAGTCTTCAATGGTTTAGCCGCTTCTAATGCTAGGAGTCGAGCTAATTCTTCCTTGCGATTTTCCATAATCGCCGCTGCTTTTTCCAGAATGGTAGCTCTTTGGTGGGCAGGCATTTTCGCCATAATCGCAGTTGCCTGCTTTGCCGCCTCAATCGCTTCCTCTACATCATCTCGATCAGCCTGACCAATCTGTGCAATGACTTCTTTCGAAAATGGTGATGTAAGTGCTTGGTATTCCTTTGCTTCCTTCCAAGTACCGTTGATATATAAATGCTTCTTCATGTTATTTTACCTCCGTCGCTACTGTTGATTGATACATGCTGACTAAAAGACGGTTCATTATGCTTAGACCTTCTTGCAATTGCTCATCAGTAATAACAAGTGGTGTCAAAAAGCGTAGCACATTCCCATGTACACCTGCTGATAGCACAATGACACCTTGTTCACATAAGGCTTTTGTATAAATAGCCGTAAATTCTTTCATCGGCTGCTTGGTCGAAGGATGAATAAGTTCAATGGCACACATTGCCCCTAACCCGCGAACTTCTGCGATAATCGGCACCTCTTGTTGTAAGGCAGTAAAATTCTCCATGATTTGTTCACCAATCTGGCGAGCTCGTTCTACTAGATTTTCTTTTTCTATCTTCTCAATAACAGCTAGGGCGGCTGCGCATCCAAGCGGACTTCCTCCATAGGTTCCGCCAATTTCTCCAGGCGCAGGTGCGTCCATAATTTCCGCACGTCCGAGAACCGCACTGATGGGTAAACCAGCGGCAAGAGACTTAGACATAGTAATCAAATCCGGCTCAATACCAAAATGCGTGGAGGCAAACATCTCACCGGTGCGCCCAAAGCCTGTTTGTACCTCATCGGCAATAAATAAAATGTTATGCTTGCGGCAGATGTTATATATGCCTTGCACGAATCTTTGATGTGGAACTATAAAGCCACCTTCGCCTTGTACCGGCTCCATAATTACTGCAGCCAATTCTTCCGGGGCTACTTCTGTGTACAGGAAATCCTCAAATTGTCCAACACAGAACTCAGCATACTCCTCTTCTGTCATACCAACTGGACGATGTAGGGGATAGGGAAACATCGCTTTATAGGTAGCTGGTGCGAACGGCCCCATTTGGAATTTGTATGGCTTCACTTTACTGGTAAGAGACATGCCAAGCAATGTTCGCCCATGAAATCCGCGTGTAAATGAAACGATACCTGATCTGCCTGTATATTTACGAGCAATTTTTACGGCATTCTCAACTGCCTCTGCCCCACTGTTCAATAAAATTGTTTTTTTCTCAAAAGAGCCTGGAGTGATTTCTGCCAATTTTTCAGCAAGAGTAAGATAGGGCTCATACATCGCTACATGAAAGCATGTATGAATGTATTTATCTAACTGGGCTTTGATGGCTTCAACGACTTCCTCCGGGCGGTGCCCTACATTCAATGTTCCAATTGCGCCTGCAAAATCAAGCAACACGTTACCATCTACATCATGAACCAGTGCCCCATCTGCCTTTTCTACAAAAATAGGTGAATTATTACCTACACCTTTGGGTACATAGGTCTTTCGCTTCTCAATCAGCTCCATTGATTTTGGTCCTGGAATGCTGGTGTTTATGGATACGCATCTAGTAGTTGCCATGTTATACTCCCCCTTCATATTTTGGCTACGCTTTTATATATTTGCTACTCAGCCAATTTTCTACTATTTTATCACTAGCAATTATCGTGCCAAAGTATTGAAGCGGAGAAAATAACATGACCATACAAAACACTCTATTTAGAAATCAGATTTTTATTCATTTATAAATAATTATTCATTTTTGAATCGTTTTATCTGATACTTTTTTACCTTCCTCACTACAGAAGGCTGACTGATTCCTAACATCTGTGCCATTTCTACCGTTGTCTGGCAAATGTTAGCTGCCTGTTCTAGCATACTTTTCTCTAATCTCTCCACAGCTTCTTTCAGGGGAACAGTTGGAGGTAAGGAATGTTCACCTGAGAGAATTGCAGGAAGACGTAACGAACTGATTTCAGCTGGTAGATGTTCGGCTGTTAGCGTATCCTCGTCAGCAATGACCACCATTCTTTCTAAAACATTCTCAAGCTCTCGAACATTACCCGGCCAATCATATTTTAGGAGTACTTGTGTCGCTTGAGAGGAAAGTCGCTTTTGTAGTCCGTACCGATCATTTAAAGAACGTAAGGTCCATTTCAAATGGGCAGCGATATCTTCCTTTCGCTCACGTAAAGGTGGTATTCGTAGCGGAATCACATGTAAGCGAAAGTACAGGTCTTGGCGGAACGTCCCATTCCTGACCATTTCCTCCAAATCTCGATTCGTAGCCGCAATTAGGCGAAAATCCACCTCTCGATAGGTAGTGCTTCCGATACGCTGTAGCCGCTTTTCCTGAATGACTTTTAACAGCTTGGCTTGTAAGGACAAGGGTAGCTCTCCCAATTCATCTAGGAATAGGGTTCCCTGATTAGCCCGTTCGATTATCCCCATCTTCCCGGCTTTAGCAGCTCCCGTAAAAGAACCTGCCTCATAACCAAATAGCTCAGACTCTAATAGTCCATCGGGTATTGACCCGCAATTAATTTCCACCAATTCTCCGTGTGAACGACGGCTTCGCTGATGTATTTCCCGGGCGATAACGTTTTTCCCCACGCCTGATTCCCCTAAAATAAGAACCGTTGAATCTACCCCCGCTACTTTTTCTACTAAACGATAAATTTCTTTCATAGCTGGGCTAACTGCTACAACTTGATCGGAACCACTATTTTTCTCACGCAGTTCCTCAATCTCATTTTCGAATTGCTTCAATTGCTGTGTTAGATTCTCATAGCGGCGTTTTAATTCAAGAATTTCAGTCAAATCATGTGAAAAACTAACTACACCTTCCAATTCATCAGGCGTTTTCCAAATGGGAAAGGCAGACACCATCAGCTTTTGCTTATAAATCGTCTCCTGCATCATTGTCTGGGCTTCCCCTGATTCCAGAACCAAACGAGTAGCGGACGGAGAAAAAATTTTAGCTTCCTCCAATTCCCTTACATTTCGTCCAAGTAATTCCTGTTGCTTTTTACCATAAATAGCTTCGCACGTAGGCCCAACTAGCCGAACTACACCTTCTCCATCGGTAATAAGTAGATGCTCATGCGAATAGTGGACGATCTGTTCTAAAATACGCCCCATCCATTTGTCCGTGTCTGCCTTGTCCATCTTTATCCTCCGTAAATCTTTTCCTCCATCATAACACGCTTGCTATGCAGCGAAACGCTCGTCCTCTTTCATTGCAGCCAGAATCGCTACTAGATATTCCCAAATGCGAGTCACTGAATCAATTTCAACATGCTCTTGTGGGGTATGTGCTCCATAAATATTTGGCCCAAAAGAGATCATATCTAGGTTGGGATTTTTCTCTGCAAATACACCGCATTCTAAGCCAGCATGAACCGCCGTAATTTCTGGTTTTTGACCATTCATCTTTTCATATACCTGCTCACAAATCTCCCGAATCACAGAATCCGGGCGGTATGCCCACTCTGGGTAATCGGAATCAGTGATAAGCTCAGAGCCTGTTAAGGAGGCGAGCATTTCCAGCTGTTTCACAATAGCTCCCTTTAAGCTAGCCACAGAGCTTCTTACCTCATTTTCCAAATAAATGTAAGTGTCATCTGTTCGTATAACACCTAAATTCGTGGAGCTTTCTACGAGTCCTTCGATTTCTTGGCTAATGCTTTGAGCTCCATTTAGTGTGAGCATCAGAGAGGCAAGTACATGTTCAAATGTCCGGGTAGAAAATACACGCTTTTCTTTCCCTTGTACTTCTGTGAGTTTGACACAAACCTCAGGATCACTTGCCCGTAATTCTGTAACAAATCGTTCTTGGAAATCGCTCACTAGCTGCTTTGCTTTTTCTATTTCTTCCTTTTTTATATACAAAATGGCCTCTGCCTCTCGGGGAATCGCATTGGTTTTCATTCCACCTTGCACATGCTGGAGCTGATAAGGAATCACTTGCTGAAGACCATGCAGCACACGACCTAGCAGTTTATTAGCATTGCCGCGTCCCTTATGAATCTCAGCCCCTGAATGTCCTCCTTGTAATCCATGTACAGACAATCGAAATGCGGTACTTTGGTCATCGGCGTCAGCCCATTCTATTTCAAGTCGTTGTCTCGCCGTGACACCACCTGCACAGCTTACCAGCAAACGTCCTTCTTCTTCCGAATCAATATTAAGCAGAATGGAGCCCTTTAATTGATTAAAATCAAAATGCATAGCCCCACCCATTGATGACTCCTCCTCGGTGGTTATAAGTGCTTCCAGGGCAGGATGCATGAGAGTCGTATCAGCTAGCAGAGCAAGCATGTAAGCTACGGCTATACCGTTATCTGCACCTAATGTGGTCTCCGTAGCATATAGCATATTGTCCACTACCCGTAGCTGAATGGGATCTGTTAGAAAATTATGTACGGTTCCTTGATTTTTTTCACAAACCATATCCATATGCCCTTGTAAAATAATGGTGGGCAATGCCTCATAACCTGCGGAAGCTGGCTTGCGAATCACTACATTTAATTCCTCATCCCGTGTAGCATCTAATCCATGCTGTGCCGCAAAATCTAATAGATAGGTACTGATTGCTTGTTCATTGCCTGATCCCCTTGGAATTTTTGATATTTCTGCAAAATAATGAAATACGGGATGCTGTAAAACTTCCTCAAGTGTTTTAGCCATATGTAGTCCCTCGCTTCTAAATTAGTAGATTAGATGATTGCTTTAGATGCAGGAAAAAGCCCTCTTATATGAGAGCTTTTCCCTTTTCTTCCTGCTTGTTACGTTAGATAGAATTTTTACGCTTTTTTCTCTGTAAGCGTCATAAATTCATCAATGTTTGCCAAAGCAGCATCTACAGCACTTTGCCAGAAATCTGGTTGTGTCAAATCTACATGTAGATGAGCCTTCGCCAGATCTTCTACTGTCATGCGACCTGTGTCTTTTAAGAAGTCAATATACTTTTCCTCAAAGGAAGCCCCTTCTTTTTGTGCCTGCGCAAACAAACCAGCACTTAACATGTATCCGAATGTGTATGGGAAGTTATAGAACGGAACATCACTAATATAGAAGTGAAGCTTAGCGGACCAGAAGTTAGGGAAGTATTCGTCTAAAGCTCCCGCAAATGCGAACTTCTGCGCTTCTTCCATTAGTTGATTCATTTCTTCCGCACTTAGCATTCCATTCTTGCGTTGTTCGTAGAATTTCTTCTCAAATGTAAAGCGAGTAAAGATATCCATAAAGAAGGAAACGGCATCACCAAGCTTATCATCGATCATGGAAATACGTTCTGCATCAGATTTGGCATTTTTTAAGGCAGCATCCTTCACGATTAATTCTGCAAAGGTGGAAGCTGTTTCGGCAACGTTCATGGCATAATCCTTCGCCAGCTCAGGCAAATCCTTCATTACATACGTGTGATAGGAATGTCCCAATTCATGAGCTAGTGTAGAGGTGCTAGACATACTACCGTCAAACGTCATGAAAATACGCGTTTCTTTGCTGGACTGTAAATCGGTGCAGAAGCCACCAGGTCGCTTACCAGGACGATCCTCAGCTTCAATCCAATGTTTTTCAAAAGCCATTGTTGCGAATTCAGCCATTTTTGGACTAAATTTCTCAAACTGCTCTGTAATGAATTGGGCTGCTTCATCATAGCTCATTTTGCTGGTACTGCTAGGCAATGGTGCCGTCCAATCGTAGAAAGACAGAGAATCGATGCCAAGTAATTCCTTTTTCCGTTTTAAATAAGGAACGAGGCGCTCACGATTCTTCTCTACAACCTCCCACATGACATTCAGCGTCTTCTCACTCATACGGCAAATCTCGACCGGCTCTTTCAAAAAGTCATCCCATTTACGCTCTTTATATAAGGCTAAACGGAAACCGCTTAAATGATTCAATGCTTTTGCGCATAGGTCTTCATTTTCAGACCAAGCTTGTTTCCAATTGGCAAACATCTGCTTGCGAACTGTAGGATCAGTATCAGATAGCAGGTTAAAGGCTTGCCCAACTGATAAATTCTCAATTTTCCCATCTTTCTCACTTGGGATATGCATGCGTCCAACGATCACGTCATATAACTGCGACCATGCATGATACCCATCTACTGCTAAGTTTCCTGCCAAAATCTCTTGCTCAGTAGGAAGCTTAGCTGCCCCTAATTGACGGCGCTCATCTAGAATAAAAGCAATTGGTTTCATACTATCTAACGCTAGGAATTGCTTCCAAAGCTCCTCAGGCACTTCTAAAATGTACTGATCAAACAATGTTCCTGTTTCTTGATTTGCCGCTCCTAATTGTGTTACACGATCACGTAGGAAATGAGCTTTTCCATCATGTACATTCTGTGCCTCAAGGCAGGAGACGAATGAGCTTGCCTGCATCCAATCAGAGCGTACTTGTTCAAAACGTGCTACAATCGCTTCTAATTTTTTTAGCTGCTCTAGCGATGTAGGAGCTTCTAACGCTTTTAAATCAGCCGTTAAAGAAGACGTTTGTTCCTTTAATTTATCCAAGAATGTAGCAAATTCCTTTGAGTCGCTTCCTCCAGGAAAGATGCTATCTAAGTCCCATACGGGTTTAAGATTTTGTAGCATGTAATATCCTCCTTTGTCTTGGCAAAACTCGCCTGTTATGTATAAGTCTTAGCTCTCATTGTACCTGTTTCCTGCTAGAATGGTATGCTTTTTTTACCGAAAAAAATTTTTTGATTGTAAACGATAACGCAAAACTAGGTAAAGGTTAAAAGCAAGGTGTCGGAGTGTATAACCTGACGCCTCGATACAAAAGGCACCGCTACATTTGGCGGTGCCAAGCTGATCTCTTCTTTTCTTATGAAGTGAGTTCAGTTGGTGCTTTCCATTTCCGATAGAAATAGATCGTGAATATCAGCGCCATGACCATAGGTACACCATGTAGGATACCTACTACCCATATCGGCAGCATGATTTCAAATAAAGGGGAACAAATTAGCATTCCAAACGCAAATCCAATTGTTTGCAATGTGGAGGATACTCCAAAAACACGACCGCGCTTATCATCTGATACCTGCTGTAGGCGTGAGTTATAGCAAATGGCCGATATACCATCAGATACTCCCGCTAGGAAAGCACAGATAAGCAGGAGATACGTTGTAGAGAATGCAAACAGTAAAATAAAGAAGAACGACATTAAAATCGTCGAGATGCCAAATGCTTTTTCAGTAAATACTTCCTTAGCATTTTTAGAATGCTTACTCATAAAACGAGAACCGACAAGATTCCCAATTGCCCAGATTCCCCATATAAAGCCCATAATCATAGAGGGATTTTCCGGCTTAATCATAGACGAATAAATCGGTATTCCTACATTATGCGCTGCGGAACCAAACGTATCAAATAATCGAATCGTCATTAAAGATAATAAAACAGGAATTACACGTAAATACCGATAAATAAACGAAAACTCTGAAAAAAATGAAGCCTTTTGATCTGATTGGGTTCGTGTTTCATTCGTTTTAATGGGGAGGCTAATTAGGTTCACAGCCGAAAGCAAATAAGTCAGGGAGTCAAGCAAGAAAATATTTTGATAGCTTAACAGATTAATGAGAATCCCACTTGATAGCATCCCGACAACCATGGCAATGGCTTGCCACGACTGTAATAAAGCATTGGCTCTTACTCTATTTTCTGGTGACACAAGCATAGGAATACTGGATTGCATGGATACGTTAAACATCGAGCTAAACATTCCCATACCAAAGATCACAAAATACAGCATATAAAAATGATATTCCTGTGGTGTAATAAATAGAGAAAAGAGAAGACAAAACCTTGCAACGTCACTAATAATCATTAGCTTTTTACGGTTAAATTTATCTGCTAGCATACCAGAATAAAAACCTGCTAAAAAGCTTCCCAATAAACGAACAGCCATAAATAATCCCATGTAAACAGCACTGCCCGTTAATAGGTACACATACAGATTTAGCGCAATCATATCTAAATAACTGCCTATATCTGAAATGGTTCTTCCAGCAATCAACTGGTAAATGTACCGCATTTTATTATTCTGTCCTGCTGGAATTGTTGTTGTCATGTTCTTTCCTCCTACACCTTAACCAATTTCTCGATTTCAAACGTGACTAGCTCGCACGCCTTTTCATAGACTTGTTCAATATGTTCATAGCTTTCTCCACGCATCCAGCACATAACGAGAAATACTTCTTCCTCGTCCCCTCTTATCTCTGCTCCTATTGGATAGACTTGTGTTACTCTTAATACCCCAGGAATTTTTTCAAGCTCCTCTAGTCCGTTTACCGCTCGAAGAATCCCGCTCTCCTTTGGATATAAAGTAAACATGGCATGAGGAGTTTGTTCTTGGTTTGGTAGAGTCGGTAATTCAAAGGTTCCTAAAACAATTCCCAATTGGGCTTTTACAGAATCAAATCCAAGCATTGTTTCTAAGCTATCCTTAACACACATACCACCTATACGCGGATTGATTTCTAATACCTGTGGGCCTAATTTTTCGTCATAGCGTAATTCAACATGGGACAACGAATTCTTTAAGCCAACAGCGCGAACGGCTTCCACTGCATAATTCTTGAGCTCCTCAATTTCCTTCTCCGTAAAGCGAAGAGGGGGAACGACCAGAAGATGCTCATAGAACACCTGCTTTTCTTCTGTGACTTTTAGCTTATCATGCACAAGTAGAGGAATGATTTCCTTCTCTGTGATCACCATCTCTACACTAGCTTCCCGACCATTCATATATTTTTCCACTAGCATGCAACCCATCGGATTAAAATCAATAAGCTTCCCATCCTTCGTCGCATAGGTGTGACAGGATGCATAAAGATTGGAATAATTACAGTCAGGTAGCTTTTGCAGGGCGTATGTAAAATTATCCCTTACCTCTTGTTGATTGTGGGATTTGAGAATTAAATGCGAAGCAACTCCGTTAATCGGCTTTAAAATCACCGGATAGCCAATCCGTTCCGCATGGGCGACTGCTGAATCCACATCGACAGCTAGTCCATAATCAACCGTTAGCACTCCTGCATGTCTTAGTGCGTCACGCATAAGGTATTTGTTATTTGTACGATACAACGCATCTGAGTCCTGAGATGGTAATCCTCTTTTTTCTGCTATCTTAGCGACATCAGCCCCTAATAAACCAGCGCTTGAAAATAACCCAAGAATACTAAGTACAGCAGAAATTTTATATGTTTCCTCAAGCATGGACATCTTTTTTTCTAATTCCTCATAGCCAAAATCAGTAGTCTCCATTATTTCGGCAAATAAAGCAGGAATGTCGTTTTCTGCTTCTAATTGAGCGATTTTCGTTCTTTCATGCTCTGTGAGAGGGCGAGTAATGATTGCACACTGGTATCCCATTTTCGTAACATGAACAGCGCGATTAATGGTAGGAACTACCGAGAGATTTTCAATAAATACGATTAATTCTTTCATATCAATGCCTCCATTGGATTATCATCCCCGTCAAGATAATGAGACACAATGTATCCGTTTTCATTTATTTCATGAAGAGGTGGTAGCATCGTGTTATCAGAGAAATGTAAGAAATCAGCCGCTTTATATGGTGTAGTGGAACGAATATACCGTTGACCATCAATCTCTACATAATCGAGCTCGGAATTCGTACCGACTCTATGCTTTCCAATAGGGGTTACATAAACATAATGCGGAGCAATGCTTCCAGAGAAAGCGGATAGTTCACGTATAATATCAATTCCCTTTTGGACTGATGTACGGAAATGCTTAGCGCCGACTACAGCCATACAGTGGAACAGATAATAAGGCACAATCCCATTACAGAGAAACAGCTCTATTAATTCTCGCATCGTTTTGGTATTATCATTAATATCTTTCATCAAAACGATTTGTCCTCTTATCGTAATACCTCGGGAAATGATCTTTTGCGCAGCGCGAATAACTTCTGGAGTAAGTTCATCTGGGTGATTTAGTGATAAGCCAATGGAAAGGTTCCTGGATAAACGTGGATTTTCATAGTTAATTTCATTAAATTCTGATAACATCTCTGCTGTTTCATCCGTGATGTTTTCGGGAGCAAATAGAATATTTCTGGTGCCTACCCGAATGTTTCGTACATGATCAATTTCCTTGATTTGCTGTAGAACCTTATGCAGTAATGTTACATCGAGAAACGGGTCTCCGCCGGTAATTAATACCGTTTTAATCCGATCATCATTGCTTATATAGTTAATCGCATCTGCAATATTTTCATCTGACATCCGCTTGGCTTCTCCCGCTAACGTACGGGTTTTCTTAAAACAGTATCTACAATAGGCAGAACATTCAAAATAGGGAGTTAATACTGCTCGATCCTCGTATATTCTTTCAAGTCCGTATATTCCTTTATTATTTTTACCCTCTTCAAAAGGCTTTTCTGTGCCATATTCTAATGCTTCATAGGGACTTGGTACAAATTGCTTGGCTACACCCTGAGATTGCTTCACAATCTTTGCTAGAGAAGGACTAATTTTGGAACGGAATTTTTGCATTACCTGCTTCTGCATCTCTCTTGCTCTTTCAGAAACGATTGTTTCCGTCATTCTTGACATTTTGTTACCTCCCTTAATATAATTTGATTTTTCCATTTAAACCTTATATTTAATTTACATTTTTGTCAATAATAGGTTTCTTGCTCGTTCATAAGAAAAAAGATCGGGGAATTCCCGATCCTTCTAGAAAAAATTTATTATGATTTTTGAAGTATCTCATGTTTTTCCAAAATCCATTCTATCAACGGGCTCTCTTCTGGCAACTCACAATATTTCATGATCGTTTCCTTCAAGCCTTGCTGTCTAATACTATTTTGCAGCTCGACTGCTTCTGAATCTTGTTTGTAGTCAAACGAAAGAGCCGCTGCTATTCCCAAGCAAAGTGCCTTGGGCTCCATTTGATAAAACAATGCTTGACGAGCTGGATTAATAAAACGATCGTTACAGCCCAACTTACGAATTGGCGAACGCGCAATACGTGTCACTTCATCTTGTAGGTGTTTATTTTCGAAGCGACGAAGGATTTTACTAATATAGGCAGCATGCTCTGTTGCCTGAAAACCATATTTTTTCTGCAACACGTTACCCGTTTCTTGCAATGCTTCTTCTGTTAATTGGCGAATCTGTGGATCTTTCATCGCTTCTTCTATATAGGAATAACCTTTTAAATAGCCAAGATAAGCCGCTGTAGCATGTCCTGTGTTAACCGTGTATAGTTTCCGCTCAATATAGGGTTCTAGATTATCTACATACATAATATCAGAATATTCAGGTAATTTACCTTTTGCCTGTGATTGATCGATGACCCATTCGAAATAAGCTTCCACCATCACCATTAGCTGGTCATCATTCTTTTGCATCGGAACAATTCGGTCTACAGCAGAATCTGGAAACCCAAATTGTTGATCCGCTCGTGCCTGCTCTGATTCATGTAAGTGACTATACACGTATTGCTTGAGTAAAGTGCTTCCACCGATCGCATTTTCACAAGCAATGATGTTAAGTGGCTCGCTGGTTTGATTCATGCGTTCCTTCATCCCCAAGGCAATTGATTGAGAAATGTATGGGAGAATATGAGGCCCAACCGCTGTCGTGACGAGATCGGCAGTAGCAATGGCTTGAACTACTGCCTGTTCGTCTGCTCCATGTAGGGCACTTACATGTTGAACCGTGAATTCTTGTGTTTCTTCTTCAGCGATCTGTACGGTATAAGATTTACGTTGGTTTATTTCCTTAACAAGCTCCTCATTAACATCTACAAAGCATACCTCAAACCCTGCCTGTTCTAGTAACAGTCCAATGAAGCCTCGTCCAATGTTACCTGCTCCAAAGTGAATGGCACGCATCCTACATACCTCCCTTGATGATATCCATGATCTCTTCATCGGTAGTAGCATGAACCAATTTCTCTACATTTTCTTCCTCGGATACCACAATCGCTAAATCAGACAAGATATCCAGATGCTCATCACCTACACCTGCAATACCGATCAATAAACGCGCTTTATTCCCTTCCCCAAAATCTACTCCATCTGGAAGCTGTACAATTGAAATTCCTGTACTTTTAATCAATGTCTTTGCCTCATTCGTACCATGAGGAATTGCCACACCATTGCCAAGATAAGTGGTTAACAGCTCTTCACGCTCTTGCATTTTAGTAATATAGTCCGCTTCAACATGACCTGCTTGCACTAATAGTTTACCTGCTAGCTCAATTGCTTCTTGTTTGTTGTTCGCTTTTTGATTTCTAGCAATTACGATGTTTGTCATAGGTGATTTCCTCTCTCTTTAACTTTTCTGAAACAAAACTGTTTCAATTTTTCTATAAAGTAGGTTTTAATCTCGATAGGCTGCTTGTTTTCTATTACATTCATTGTCTCTTCTTCAATTAATAAAGAGCTGATTTCACTCAGAATTTCTGTTCCTTCACTCCGCATTTCTTGTGGACTCACCAAAATTAGTAATTTAGTAACACTCATCTCTTCTCCATCCATCGACCGGCGAATGATCGGTTCTTGTAAATATCCAATGGAAAAGGAGGGTTGTACGATTTCCGCACTTTTTACATGATAGAGAACCTGCGTGGTACCTGGTATACCAAGACCGCTTTTCTCCTCGCGTTCTAGTAATTTACGAACAACCTTTCGATAGTCACGCATGATCCCAATATCCTCTAATTGTTCACATATCGTTTCCAGCGTTTCGATAATATCCTGGCTCTGGTTATTTAGTTGGACATCATACCAGCCCTTGCAAATAGTTAGCGTATACCTAAAGTAAGACTCGCCTGCCTCCATATGATCCAGAATTTTTTCTATCGTTTGCGGTTGATTAGGCTTAGCATCATTCAAAGGTTCTATTGGTACCTGACTGAGGAAATTCCGAATACTAACAATTTCTTCACGTGATAATAACGGGCTTACTGTAATGTACGGCTTCTGCTCAAATGGGACAGGAATCGTTGAGATAATTAGGTCATACTTTGTAAAAGCAATTTGATGTACCTCAAAGATAGAAGCATGTTTAAAAACTTCTATTTCTGGAATTTCTGCTTCAATCCGGTCTGCCAGCATACGAGAAGATCCGATCCCGCTTGAACAAACGATTAGTGCCCTGTATTTGGTACGTGTTCTCTTTAACCGCTCCATTGAGGAACCAAAATGGAGAACCAGATAAGCAATCTCCTCCTCTGGAACCTGTACAGGGGGAAATGCTTCCTTGACTGTTTCCGCTATCACTTTGAATACTTGCTCATAATCTCGTTTAATTTTATGGAGCAACGGATTTCGAATGTGCATGCCTCGCCTCATTCGATTCATTGCCGGCTCCAAATGAGTTAAGAGTCCTGATAACAATGAGCGATCTTCATAAAAATTGACCCCTAATCTTCTTCCGGCACCCTCCATTAGCTTCTGTGCTACGGCGGTTACTTCTACATTATTGATCTCTAATAGATCATGCTGACTCATTCGTAGCTTAGAGCCTTGGAGATGCATGGTGATGTAAGCAATTTCTGCTTCAGGAAATGGAATGGTAAAGGTACCTGCTAATTCATTAATGATTTGCTTAGCAACTTTATATTCGGCTTGCCTTTTCAAATCTTCAAAGTAATGCTGATCAATCTCGATATGCTCGCCTTTCATGAGTCGTTCAATCATGAGGGACAAATGAACTACTAAAGCAATATAGGAGCTATCAGCTAATGGATAAGGCAAATCATTCCGTACACGCTGTAGTGTATTTTCCACAGCAATCAATCTGTCTCGTTGAATCAGACCTAATAACTGCTCGGAAGCACTGTTTACCCTTTGAGCCGTTTTTTGCTGGATATTCTCTTTTAATAATCCAATGAGTTGTGTTTCATCTAAGTTTTCGGAGAGTAGGGACATCATGGCTTTTCTCTTTGCTGCCTCCGTCCCCTTCAACTCAATGCCGTATCCTCTGCGACGTACCAAATGTAACTGCAAACCTCTAACCCACTCTTCCAATTGATCTAAATCGTGACTAATAGTAGGAACCGCCACCTTCAGATTATGTGCCAGCAAAAATAGCTTGATGGGTTCGTTGGCCGCTAGCAGGGTACACAAAATAATATTGCGTCGCTCCTCAGGGCTAAACTCCCTTTGGGTCACTTGAAATGCCTCTTGATGTTGCTCTGGATTAGATACATGCTTGGAGGAATGCTGTATAGCCCTCTCCAGTGCTCGTTCTAATCGCTCTTTATCTTGTTCCGCTCCTTGGAGAATCAAGCCAACCCCCGACCGTTTCATTAGGTGAAGTCCGTACTGCTCCATCAGCGGTTCTATCTCAGGTAATTCACGGTGTACAGTGCGTGTGCTCGTATGGATTTCATCAGCTATTTTAGCAATCGTAATCCCGTTGTTCTCCCGTAGTAGTATCATGATCATCTGTTGTTGTCTCGCTGAAATTTGCACATGTACACCGCCTTTCTCATGGATTTCCTATCGATTACTTACTTAGATAGGTGGTTAACTCATCATATTTAGGACTGCTTAGGAAATTATCTACCGAGATATGATGCGCTTGGGGTACCGTTTGTTTAGCACGTTCGGTCAAAGATTTATGTGTAACAACAATGTCTACATTCTTTGGTAAATCATTTATTGCTTTATTTGTTACTTCTACATCAATGCCTGCCTTTTGGAACTTCTTGCGTAAAATAGAAGCACCCATAGCACTTGAACCCATTCCAGCATCACAAGCAAAAATTACTTTTTTCACCTGTTCCTTTGCAGGTAAAGCATTGCTAGTGGCAACTTGGTCTGCCTGATTTTTTACGTTAGCGCTTACAACAGCGCTTTCTTCTTTGTTGTTTTTCATTGCTTTCATTTGTGCAGTTGCTTTGTCTAGTCCATCCTCTTCATCTGATGCAGCCGAAGCTTTTAAGAATACAGATGCAAGTAGGAAAGAAACGATCGTACTAATGACTACCCCGGCTAATACTGGGAATAATCCACCTTTCGGCGCCATAGCAGCTATCGCAAAGATACTACCCGGAGATGCAGTCGCTACTAAACCGGCACCTAACAATTTGAAAACAAATACCCCACTGATGCCACCGCCAATTGCTGCTAGAATTAGCTTTGGCTTCATCAAAATATAAGGGAAATAAATTTCGTGAATCCCGCCTAGGAAGTGAATAATTGCTGCACCCGGAGCGGATTGCTTTGCTGCACCACGCCCTACCAGCCAATAAGCTAGCAGGATTCCAAATCCCGGACCTGGGTTTGCTTCAAGCAAGAAGAATATCGACTTACCGGTTTCTGCCGCTTCTTTTAATCCAATAGGGCCTAAGATTCCATGATTGATTGCATTATTTAAAAATAAAACCTTTGCCGGTTCAATGAAGATACTAACTAGCGGTAAAAGCCCCAGATCAACAATAGCTTGAACGCCTGCCGCTAAAGCATTTGTAAGAGCAGAAACAACAGGACCTACACCTGTGTAGGCAATAATGGCCAAAATCGCTCCAAGAATCCCCGCTGAGAAGTTGTTCACCAGCATCTCGAAACCTGCCCTGATCTTCCCTTCAAATAACCCGTCCACCTTTTTCATAGCGTATCCGCCAAGTGGACCCATGACCATCGCGCCAAGGAACATCGGAATTTCTGCACCAACGATAATGCCCATTGTAGCTATCGCACCGAGTACGCCACCGCGTACATCATAGATCATTTTACCGCCCGTGTAGCCAATCAGTAACGGCAGAAGATAGGTGATCATAGGGCCTACCATTTTACCCAATTCTTCATTAGGAATCCAGCCGGTCGGTATAAACAGAGCAGTGATCAGTCCCCAAGCAATGAAGGCACCGATATTTGGCATGACCATCCCACTTAGAAAACGTCCAAATTTTTGAACCTTTACTCGTAGACCTGTATCTTGAGACTGCTGCGCTGCTACAGATGTCTGATTCATAATCATACTCCTTTCAAACACAAGCTCCATATGAGTAACAATAATGTCTTGTTCATGACTTAATACTAGAATGGTCTCGTTTCTTATTCAATAAAATGAAAATCTAGTTCCGTCATGAAGAATGTTGACAAAAGTTAAATTAATAGCGGAAAAAGGCTTTGTTATAAGGCATTTCCAATCTCCTTATTTGGCACTTTATGTAGATAGGAAAACATGAATCTCTTTTTCGAATATGTGACTGAAGAGGATTAGGAGCAATGTAAGCAGCTACTCAAGTGATTTGGACTAATCAAGCAACAGTAAAAAAGCTTGACCATAAAAAAGGCCAAACCATTTCTTATCTATATCCAAATTCCATTCCTTTCTATCGTAAAAAGGAATGAGAAATAAAAAGATTGCACGCCGAATTATTTGTCACAATAAAATAGCCAAACCCTCCTGAATCCAAAGTGGAGAGTTTGGCTTTATCAACTATCTATTATTTAATGACTTGAAGCTGATTGGTTCTGCCTTTCTCAATTAATTCATAGGCACGTTTAACTTCTTCCTCTGAGGGAGAGCGCTGTCCTTTTAATGGATACGCTTTGCCTAGCTCCTCCCATTTATATATACCCATTTCATGGTAAGGTAGAATTTCTACTTTTTCCACACCTTGTAGGGAGCCGATAAATTCCCCCATTTCAAGCAAATGACTAGCCGAATCCGTAATACCTGGGATCAACACGTGTCGAATCCACATTTTTTTGCCGCGATCAGATAAAAACTTGGCAAATGCTAATGTCCGATCATTTGGTTGGCTGGTAAGCCAGATATGCTTTTCACGATTCATCTGTTTTAGATCAAGAAGGACCAAATCGGTCACTTCCAGTAATTTATCCGCCTTAGCTGTGTCACAGAAGCCTGAGGAATCTAGCGTAGTGTGAAGACCCCATTTTTCTTTAACAGCAGTAAAAACCTCCGTTACAAAAGGAGCTTGTAAGGTCGGCTCTCCACCTGTGACTGTCAGACCACCACCAGAGTTACGATAGTAATTCAGGTAGGGTTCAATTTCAGCCAAGACCTCGTCTACCGTCATCTCTGTTCCACCGCTTGTATCCCATGTATCTGCATTATGGCAAAATTTGCATTTTAAAGCACAGCCTTGCAAAAATAAGACAAATCGAATACCTGGACCGTCTACAGTACCAAATGTTTCAAGGGAGTGAATTCGACCTTTCATGTTGATCAATCCTTTCTACACAACAGCAAGAGAAGGAAAGCTGTTCTAAGTTAGTGTGTTATGCTCCGTCACTTTCCTTCCCTTGCTGTTGTCCGAAGCAGCCAGCTAGCTGCCTCGGAAACAGTCGGGATACATGTAAGCCTAGATTTTGCCATGGAAAGTACGGTTGATAACATCTAATTGCTGTTCACGAGTCAATTTGATGAAGTTAACCGCATAACCGGATACACGAATTGTTAATTGTGGATATTCTTCTGGGCGTTCCATCGCATCCAGCAATTGTTCACGGTCAAATACGTTTACATTTAGGTGATGTCCGCCATCTGGTGTCATGTAACCGTCCATCATCGCAACCATATTAGTAACGCGAGATTCTAGGTCTTTACCCAACGCTTTTGGCACGATTGAGAATGTATTAGAAATACCATCCAAGCTATGCTCATAAGGAAGTTTAGCTACGGAAGACAAGGATGCTAAAGCACCTTTTTTATCGCGTCCATGCATTGGGTTCGCACCCGGTGCAAATGGTTCACCAGCTTGACGTCCATCTGGAGTCGTACCTGTCTTTTTACCATAAACTACGTTGGAGGTGATTGTAAGTACTGACATTGTTGGCAACGCATTACGGTAGGCTTTATGCTTACGAATTTTGTTCATGAAGCGCTCCATGATATCAATTGCGATGGAGTCAACACGATCATCGTTATTACCATATTGAGGATATTCGCCTTCTGTTTCGAAATCGACCGCAATACCTTGTTCATTACGAATCGGTTTTACTTTCGCATACTTGATAGCAGATAAGGAGTCTGCTACTACGGATAAACCAGCGATACCGCAAGCCATCGTACGAAGGATTTCACGATCGTGCAATGCCATTTCAATACGCTCATAAGAGTATTTATCATGCATATAATGAATTACGTTTAATGTATTCATGTATAGCTTAGCGAGCCATTCCATAACATTGTCGAACTTCGCCATGACTTCATCAAAGTCAAGCACTTCGGAAGTAATAGGAGCGAATTGAGGTCCTACCTGTGTGCCTGATTTCTCATCCACACCACCATTAATTGTATAAAGCAGTGCTTTTGCAAGGTTAGCACGTGCGCCAAAGAATTGCATTTGCTTACCAATTCTCATAGCGGATACGCAGCAGGCGATACCATAATCGTCACCAAAGTATGGACGCATCAAATCGTCGTTTTCGTATTGGATAGAGCTTGTTTCAATGGATACTTTTGAGCAGAACTTTTTGAAGTTCTCAGGAAGATCTTTAGACCAAAGAACAGTCAAGTTTGGCTCTGGAGCCGGACCAAGATTATAAAGTGTATGCAAGAAACGGAAAGAGTTTTTCGTTGTACGAGTTTTACCACTTAACGACATCCCAGCGATGGATTCAGTTACCCAAGTTGGGTCGCCGGAGAATAACTCATTGTAATCAGGAGTACGCAAGAATTTAACAATGCGCAGCTTCATGACGAAATGATCAACTAATTCCTGTGCCGCTTCTTCTGTCAATGTACCCTCAGCAAGATCACGCTCAATGTAAGCATCTAAGAATGAGGAAACACGTCCTAAGCTCATTGCGGCTCCATTTTGTTCTTTAATTGCAGCTAGGTAGGAAAAGTATAGCCATTGGAATGCTTCATGTGCGTTCTTAGCAGGCACAGAGATATCAAATCCATGTTCTTTTGCCATCAATTTTAGTTCTTGAAGGGAGCGAATTTGTTCGGCGATTTCTTCCCGTAAACGAATAACATCTTCTGTTAAAGCATCTACTTCTAATTGTTGGAGGTCGCCTTTTTTCTCAGCGATTAGGCGATCAACACCATATAAAGCTACGCGACGGTAGTCACCAATGATGCGGCCGCGACCGTAAGCATCTGGAAGACCTGTGATAATACCTGCACGACGAGCCTTTTTCATTTCTTCTGTATAGGCATCGAATACACCTTGGTTATGGGTTTTGCGAATATCGGTAAACAACTTAATGATTGATTCTGGCACTTCAAAGCCATACGCTTTGCAAGCATCAATCATCATGCGGATTCCACCGAAAGGCTGAAGAGAGCGCTTGAATGGTTCGTCTGTTTGTAAGCCTACAACCTTTTCTTTATCCTTATCCAAATAACCTGGTTTATGGGATGTAATAGTAGAAGGAGTGTTAACATCTACGTCAAGAACCCCACCATTTTCACGTTCTTTTTTTGTTAAGTCAGAGATGATGTCCCATAGTGCTTTTGTATTAGCGGTAGCACCAGCCAAAAATTTATCATCGCCATGGTAAGGAGTGATGTTTTCTTCAATGAAGTCACGAGTATCAATCGTTTTCATCCATTTCCCTGGCTTAAAGCCTCTCCATGCGTGTTCAAATGTTTGCAGGTCTTTCTCTTGAATCGCCATCTTACATACCTCCTCAAGTATTGGCTCGTTGTTCTGTACTCGGCAGCACAACTCTTTACATGAGGTGTCTCTGCCTGTAACGAAGGCCATCTATATGATTAAAAAAGCTATTGAAGGATTTAATGCGTAAAAGAGCTTGTTTCGATTCTGAACAACTGCTCTTTACAGTTTCATCATACAAGAGAGATTGCGCCTCGGTGTGTGAAAAAGATCACATATGCACCTATTTTGTGATATGGTTCACAAATTTGTTTCATTTCATTCATAAAACTGTTTTAACACTAAAAACCGTTGATATATAACACATTTTGGATCATAAAAAAAGAAAAATGATACAGGTTATATACCTGTATCATCAATTTTCACCTGCACTCCATATTAATCGAAACAATATCATCTATTACCTGTAATGGATAGGTTTTGACCTGTCCTGTGTCAGGCGCCTGAACCTGACCGCTTTCTAAGCAAATCTTCCAATCATAGAGAGGATCGTAAACATATTTGCCAGAAACGATCCCTTCTGATAAAGGTCCTCCTCGATACGGACTTTTATCTTCAAGCGCATACATACTCCCATCCGATAATCGAAAGACGCAGACTTGCTCCTCTCCGATCTGTACCACTCTCCCCAGTTGAACAGGGAACTCTTCCACTCGTCCAATCGTTATTGTTTTAGTGAAATCTCCCATGCTGTTTTCCCCCTTTTTTCATGACATTGGTCCATTATCATTTCTGTACTATGACAGGCTTTCCACCTTAATTGGTTCAAACAACTTTGTTCTGGTTTCTTGATCCTGTAGTACTTTTTGCCACGGGTCTTGGACTTGGGCAAGTGCTAATTCGATACGAGCAAATAGCTGCTGACGGTTCTCTACATCCTCGACCACATTTTGATGGATCATTTCTAATCCCATTCGCTCGACCCATTCAGAAGTACGTTCTAAATACTTGCCTGTTTCACGATAGTATTGGATGACTGCTCCGCAAATCTCAATTAATTCTTCATCGTTTTTTACTTTGCACAATAAATCAGCGACACGTGCTTTAATACCTCCATTACCGCCAACATAGATTTCCCATCCGCCATCGTTACCGACAATCCCGATATCCTTTGTGCAGGACTCGGCACAGTTACGCGGACAACCGTTTACCGCCATTTTAAATTTAGCTGGCATATCGAGACGCTCGAATTTTTTCTCCAACGCAATACCCATCCCAATCGAATCAACAGTCCCAAATCGACAGAAACGAGAACCAACGCAGGTTTTCACTGTGCGCAAGGCTTTGGCATAGGCATAACCAGACGGCATATCAAGCTCTGCCCAGACTTTTGGTAGGTCCTCCTTCTGTACACCCACTAGGTCGATTCGCTGTCCACCTGTCATTTTGACCATTTTCACATCATATTTCACAGCAACATCAGCAATCTTTTTCAAATCCTCCGCTGTCGTTACTCCGCCGTACATACGTGGTACTACCGTATAGGTACCGTCTTTATTAATGTTAGCGTTCAAACGTTCATTTACAAAGCGAGAAGCTTTTTCGTCCTGATACGTTGTCGGATGAATCATCCCTAAGTAATAGTTCAATGCAGGACGGCATTTGGAGCAGCCTTCTGGGTTTTTCCATGCTAATACATACATTACTTCTTTAATCGTAGTAAGACCCATCTCTTGTATCTGAGCTACGATTTCATCACGGCTTAACGTAGTACATCCACAAATCCCCTGTTTATTCGCATTGATATCAAAATGATCTCCTAGCACATACTGCAACACTTGTTCCACCATTGGCTTACATCCCCCGCAGGACCGTGCTGCACCTGTGCAGGCTTTTATTTCATCTACCGTTGAGCAGCCTTGTTCCTTTATCGCTGTCACAATACTGCCTTTTGTGACACCGTTACAGCCGCAGATGATCTCTTCATCAGACATCTCAGCTACTAAAGCTGCTTGATTTCCTCCACCACAACAAGCTCCTCCGCCCATTATGGAAGCGTACACCTCGTCCGTCATTTCTGTCTGGGTGTTGACCAGCTTTTGTAAGCGAGCAGACTCACTAACATCGCCGAATAGGATTCCGCCGACAATTTTGTTGTCTCGAATCAGAATCTTCTTATAGATTTTCTTCCAATCATCCTGCATACGTACGATGGTCATATCCGCTTGATCCTGAAATTCGCCCGCTGAAAATACGTCAACTCCAGAAATTTTTAATTTAGTAGATACAACGGAGCCTTCATAGCCCTTCGTCTCTATATCACATAAATGCTTGGCTAATATAGCACCCTGTTCAAATAAAGGAGCTACCAAACCGTAGCAAAGTCCGCGATGCTGGGTACATTCCCCAACCGCATACACATCTGGTGCAGATGTTTGTAGCAAGTCATTTACAACAATCCCTCGTGCTACCTCCATATTACTTGCTTTGGCCACGCTGGTATTCGGTACGATTCCCACTGCCATTACAACAAAATCGACCTCCAATACGCTTCCATCTGCAAAACGCAGTCCCGTGACACGCTCATCTCCAAGTAGCTCTACCGTTTGTTTTTCCATTGCAAATCGGATTCCCTGACGCTCTAGTTCTTCTTTTAGCATGTTTGCTGCTATGTCATCCAGTTGCCGTTCCATCAAAACATTGCCTAAATGCACGACCGTTGCTTCCATCCCCAAATGAACCAAGCCCTTAGCTGCTTCCAAGCCCAACAGACCGCCACCAATCACGGCAGCTTTTTTACAGGTCTTAGCAGCTTCCATCATCTGATTGCAATCCTGAATGTCTCTAAAGCCAATTACTCCTTGTTTGTCCGCACCAGGTATAGGTAAAACAAATGGTTGAGAGCCAGTAGCGATAATAGCTTTATCGTAAGAAAATACCGATCCATTATCCGTGTACACCTTTTTCGCTTCGGTATCAATGTGAGTCACTGCTGTACCTGTTTGTAGATCAATCTGATTATCTTTATACCAGCTATGGTCATTTAACACGATGTCATCAATCGTTTTACTGCCTTCCAGCACATATGAAAGCATAATGCGATTGTAGTTGTGATGCGGTTCGTTTCCTATGATTGTGATATGATACATCCCTTTGTTGTGCTTTAAGATTTGTTCAATAACATTGACGCCAGCCATACCATTTCCAATTAATACGAGACGTTGCTGCTTCATAGACAATCCTCCCAAAATCTTCTATAATTGTTTGTGAAATAATGCACAAAAAGAACTCTACGTGATTCTATATTCGTTGCATAATCTATTTTCACTTCATGTAAAGCACTGATATACCAAGGATTTTACTGCTTCTTTTATCTGTGTACAGACCGAGTATAGTATAGAAAAAGACCAGCAGATGTGTGGAAAATCACAGGTAAAATGACAATTTGTCTAGCGAATTATATAAAGCCGATCGTCCCAAATAAAGACGGTCGGCTTTCCTCTATAACAAGATGTTCAATTCCTTTAAAGCATGGCTAATACCGCCCTCATCTACGTGCTTCGTCACGTAGTTTGCATGTGGAAATACGTCAGGATGCGCATTCCCCATCGCTACTCCCATTCCTACAAATTGAATCATCTCAATGTCATTCTTGCCATCACCAAAGGCTATCGCTTCTGATCGATCTACTGTAAGGTGCTGTAGCAAGGCTTCAATGCCTTTTGCCTTAGAGCCATCCTTTGGCATCACATCCAAGGACACATCATGCCAACGGAAAAAGCGCACGTTTTGAAGCGCATCGTCTTGCTCGTAGACCCCTTCTTCCCCTTCAGCACAATGAAGCCAGCATTGGTAAATCGGCTTGTTGCGGAATACCTCTGCATCCATGCCGGGTGGGTCAAATAGAATAGAAGAAACAGCACGATTCACCATCTCATTTCCCTCATGTGTCGCATAAAAGGAGTCGTCACTCAAATACACAAGTGCATGATTACGTGCCATCACAAGCTGGTACAGTTTCTCAATACTATGAACATCAATAGGAGTAGAATAGACCACTTCTCCTTTGTGCTCTACATAAGCGCCATTAAAGCACACCAGTGTCTCAATTCCTAAATCCTCTGCGAGCTTTCGAACATGAAACGGTGAACGCCCCGTAGCAATAACCGTATGAATCCCGCTATCCCGAAGCTGACGGAGTGCTTTTCGAGTATCCTCTGGAATCTGCTTCTGCTCATTTAACAACGTGCCATCCATATCAAAAAAGATAACCTTATAGGGCATGCGCTTCTCTCCTTTTTCTGACTTACTGCTCATTATAAACGAAATATTCCTACTACATAAGTGAGGTTCTTTGCATGAACCCTTGGCAAGCTGTCATGTTTCTCCCTATTTGTAACATATAGTCTACAGATGGGGTGATCTAGATGGCTATTCGCATGAGACGCCGGCGCATTCGGACGTCAAAAAAGAAAATTTTTTTTATTGCCTTCATTGTCTTTCTTGCAATCATCATCCAGAGTATCGTCTTTCTAGAGCAAAAAATTAAACCTACTTTATTAGTGATCGCCAAGCAGAAATCTGAACAAATTGCCAAAGAGGCCATCGCAGACGCGGTGACCAAAAAGATCGCTCAAATTGATATGAATACAGCCGAAGTTCTAGACATTGAGAAGGATAGCGATAATAAAATACGCGCTATTAATTTTAATTTTCAAGGATATTCAAAAATCATGGGGGAAGCCAATCAACGCATTAAAAACAGATTAAAAGAGTTTGAAAGTGAAAAAATTGAAGCTCGTGTACCTCTTGGATTAGCCTCAGGAAGCTCCTTCTTGTCCGATACGGGGCCTAAATTACCGATCACCTTCAGCCCTGTTGGTTCTGCAAAAACATGGCTTGACCCTAAGCTATCCGAAGCTGGGATTAACATGGTTATGGTAACAATCTATCTGCAAGTAGAAGTTCGCTTACAAGTGATCATACCTTTTGCAACTGATCAAACCATTGTCACAACCTCCATTCCCATTACCAACTCTCTTGTCGTGGGAGAAGTGCCAGACTATCTGTACAACAATCCGCTAGGCAAGCCAGAGGTTCCTAGAATGCAGGTCGAGCCACCAGCTAAATAATACAGAAGGAATCCTCCTTTATTGGGAGGATTCTTTTACCTTCAGGACGATATCTCGCCATTTTGTAGCATGCGTTAGCACCAGCTTTGGTAGGATACATGTATCATTTGCTACCTCTGTGACCAGCCGTTCCATTTCCACTACGGCCAAATCACGCTCCCACTCACTAATCGTGTTGTTTTGGAACGCTTCCTCCAGTTCATCCTCATCCAAAACTTCAGTACTCCCAGAAGGCATCATCGCTAAATCTAGATACAGATCATCATACCAAGGAACAGCATTTTCCCCTATAGCATGCCTAAGAACAATATCAAAATAGAAGTAGACTACCTTACCAGTCTGATCTATCATCGCAGTCATAACATAATGCCGCCCCGCAGGAAAGCATTGTATCCAAACGTATCCATCATCCGCGATACAAATGTCTTGTCCGTTACACGTTACCCAGTATGGTTCCTCCATTTTTGTGAGGACGAGACCAGTAATGCTGCCGTCAAAGTACTCTCCACGTTGGGCCAATGGTATAAAGTGCTTGTCTATCACTGTTGTCCACCCTGTCACATCTGCATATTTCCGTTTCATGAATACGTCTCCTTTATCACCTGTAGCATCATCGTCTCTTCTCATTGTAACAGATGGAAGTTTAGTTGGAATTTTAAGACTTATGGTACAATTCTTCATCGTAAAATTTCGTCAACATAACTTCACAGATTAAACACAATGCTTAAAACACTTGGTATGAAAGCGCTTTAGAAGTACATCGTACATGTACGGGATGGCACTATACGTAATTTGTGATTTTTTTCACTTAAGCTTTTATGAATGGTTATTACAATCATGGTGAACGACCACGAGTATGCTTGCAATCATGCATTTCTGCTTTAGATTTTTTCCTACTCTCCCTTCTCATTACTATACATATATCCAAGGAGGTTTTCGTCTTGAAGGGTTTATCAAGGATTTTTCTGCTTTTCTTAAGTATGGCAATCATAGTAGCTATGGCTGGATGTAGCGGTCAAGGCACCACCCCTGCAAAAGGTGATTCTGTGAAAGCTACCGGTCAAGCTGATGGTAAACATGGCCCAATCAAGGTTGAGGTAACAATAACAAACAACGAGCTTTCAGACATTAAAGTCCTCGAACAAAAAGAAAATGAAGTATTATCCGAGCCCGTATACAAGAAATTGCGAGACCAAATCATTGCAAAAAATAGCACAGAGGTAGATGCAATAAGTGGTTCTACTCTTACAAGTCAAGGCTATATCAATGCTGTAAAGGACGCCGTTGGTAAAGCTGGACTAACCTTAACTGCTAAAGGTTCAGATACATTGGCAACAGTCAAAGAGGAGGCTGTTCAAAATTACGATGTAGTCGTCATTGGCGCAGGTGGTGCAGGCTTCGCGGCTGCTATGGAGGCGAAAAAAGCAGGGGCCTCTGTAGTCCTGCTGGAAAAAATGCCATCCATCGGTGGTAACACATTGATTTCCGGCGCAGAAATGAATGCTGCTAACAACTGGGTACAGGCAAAAAAAGGCATAAAAGATAGCAAGGAATCCCACTACCAAGACACCTTAAAAGGCGGAGACAACGTGGGGGATCCTGCTATGGTGCGTGTGTTGACAGATAATGCAACAAGCGCAGCAGAATGGCTGAGAGATGAAATAAAGGTGGAGTTTTTACCAGATCACCTATTCCAATTCGGCGGTCACTCTGTGCCTCGTGCCCTCATCCCTAAAGGGCACACTGGTGCAGAAGTAGTCACAAAACTAAAAGCAAAAGCGGATCAGCTGCAAATTCCTGTAAAAACGGAAACAAAAGCGGAAGAGTTATTGAAAAATAGCGAAGGCCGTGTCGTTGGCGTTAAAGCAAAAACGGCTACTGGTCAAGAAATTACCTTTAACGCAAATAAGGGTGTTATTGTTGCAACTGGTGGATTCGGTTCCAACGTAGAAATGCGTAAGAAATACAACCCAGTTTTAGATGAAAGCTACATGTCTACCGATACTCCTGGTACAACTGGCGACGGTATCGTGATGAGCGAAAAAATCGGGGCAGCTATCACAAATATGGAGAGTATTCAAACATACCCAATCTGTAATCCTAAGACAGGTGTTATTTCTCTGGTAGCGGATACGCGTTTTGATGGAGCTCTTTTAGTGAACCAAAGTGGTAAACGCTTTGTAGAGGAATTAGAGCGCCGCGATGTGATTTCGAAAGCGATTCTTGCTCAGGAGGGTAAATATGCCTATCAGGTCTGGAATCAAGCTGTAGGTGATATTGGTAAAACAGTAGACGTGCATAAAGATGAATATGACATGCTTGTAAAAGAAGGCTTATTAGTGAAAGCTGATACGTTGGAAGAGGCAGCAAAGCATTTTAACATCCCAATAACAGAGCTTCAAAAAACAATTGACCGTGTCAATGGATTTGCTAAGAATGGTAAAGACCTAGATTTTCATCATCGTGGAAAATTAATCGAAATGACACAAGGCCCTTGGTATATTGAAAAAGCGGTTCCTTCCGTGCATCATACCATGGGTGGATTAGTCATTGACCCTGAGACTCACGTACTGGATACCAACGGAAAAGCAATTGCTGGTCTTTACGCAGCCGGAGAAGTAACCGGCGTGATTCACGGGAAAAATCGTCTAGGTGGTAACGCAATCGCAGACATTTTCGTGTTTGGCCGCATTGCCGGACAGAACGCGGCTGCACAAAAATAATGCAGATTGATTCGCGAATAACATGAGAAACTACGAGCTACCGGAGAATGTTCGGTAGCTTTTTTATACCTTATGAGCCTCTAGGAGAACCCTTTCTACAGGATTATCTTTTTGCTTGTATGCTTGATTTCTGTGAGGTTTTCCATTCCATGTGTGGATAATTACTTTCATAAGAACGCTTTTGACAGGTGTATTGCATCTGTAAAAACTCTTCCTGCTGTTGCTTTGTCCAGCCCCATTCAGCTATCTCTTACTCACGTGTACTAGCATATATCTGAAATAAAAATCCATCATCTGCCTCACTTGTTACCTTGCAAGTAAAAATCATGACACTCACCTCCCGTACACAATAATGCCTTCATGAGCAATTCTTCGACGGCTATCTCATAGAAAAAAGTTTATCCGCATATAATTGATAACGATTTTCATTGACATTATATTCTGATTTTTTTACAATCAAAATGCCAATATGTAATATTTTTCTAGAGAGGGGTCTCTGTCATGTCTTGTTTATTGCAGAGCCGCCGAGCCAAAGTCTGGGCATTATTGACCGGTATCTTGTTGCTGTTAGTCTCTATGCTGATGAGTATCTTGTTCGGCTATCATATGTTTACCTTCCACATGTTGCTCGATATGCTATACCAATTTGATGGTTCAAAGGAACATCTCCTTCTTAGAGATGTTCGATTACCCGCAGCTTTTATTGCAGCCAGTGTAGGGGCTAGTCTAGCCATTGCTGGCGTTTTAATGCAAAATCTAACCAAAAATCCGTTAGCCTCACCTTCTTTATTCGGTATTAATGCTGGTGCAGTACTGTTTATCGTGCTCACTCTATTTTTCTTTGACTTGGATTTAACCCTTACACAGATGGTCTGGATCGCTTTTGTTGGAGCTGGTGTGACTGCCGTGCTGGTTCTGATTCTAGGTACGATGGGCAAGGATGGTTTTTTACCTATCAAAGTAACATTAGCAGGAGCGGCTGCTTCAGTATTTGCTTCCTCATTTACCTCAGGAATTATGCTCATAAATAATGAATCGTTAAATCAAGCCTTATTTTGGCTAGTAGGCTCTGTCACTGGACGAAAAATGGAGCATCTTACCACAGTCTTACCTTATATGGTGATCGGTTGGATTATTGCTCTGTGTCTGTCTCACGCGCTCAATTTAATGGCAATGGGTGATGATATGGCAAAAGGCTTGGGCTTACATACTGCTTTTGCTAAGCTTCTCATCATTCTAGTGGTCATTTTATTAGCAGGTGGCTCTGTTTCCTTAGCTGGTCCAATTGCTTTTGTGGGACTGATTATCCCTCATATCTGCCGCTATATTGTTGGAGTTGATCATAAATGGCTGATTCCATTTAGCGGGCTAATCGGGGCTATTTTATTGGTTTCAGCCGATACTGCCTCTCGATTCTTATTGATGCCAAAAGAGGTTCCCGTTGGCGTAGCCACAGCATTATTAGGCGTCCCATTCCTTATTTATATCGCTAGAAGGAGTAGCTATGAGTAAACCATCTCTTGTGCCTAAATTTATAACCATTCGGAGTAACAAACCAGCCCTCTCCGCTCAGCTTTCTATTCGTGATTTACTTGTATTAGTTATCCTATTTTTGGTACTGATTGTCTGCACACTACTAAGCATTGCCTTTGGCACGACTCGAATTCCTATACCAGATATCCTAGCCACGTTTGTAGGTGGAGATGTAACCAATCGAATCGTCATTTTGGAATTGCGAATGCCAAGAACATTAATGGCTATTTTGATTGGGGCCGCTCTAGGCGTGGCCGGTGCTATTACGCAAGGAGTCTTCCGCAACCCTCTCGCCTCACCCGATTTATTAGGTGTGACAGGAGGAGGCTCAGTGGCAGCCGTAGCCTTTATGACATTTAGCAATGGACAAGCTAGCATCCATTGGCTACCGCTTCTTGCTATTGGCGGCGCCTTTGCAACAGCCTTCATCAACTATTCGTTTGCTTGGAGAGGTGGCGTTTCGCCTTATCGACTTGTATTGATCGGTATTGGAATTTCTACGGCCATGTCCGCTTTAACCACTTTTTTATTAATAAGTGGCCCAGCACATTTAGCTTCTCAGATTCTTGGCTGGTTGACTGGTACCATTTACGGCACATCCATGAAGCATGTCATAGCTATTTTGCCCTGGATCATCTTTTTTGTACCACTCGCTTGGCTACTAGCTCGCAGATTGAACGTGCTGACGCTAGGTGATGGAATCGCAACCGGATTGGGTAATCCTGTGCAGATAACCCGTTTTTTGCTCATTCTTATCAGTGTAGCACTCGCTGGGGCCGCTGTAGGTCTAGCCGGAAATATATCATTTATTGGACTTACTGCACCTCATATTGCTCGGCGCTTAGTCAGTTCGCTTTATGGAGTGTTAATACCAGCCTCTGCTCTATTAGGTGCCATTATTTTGGTGCTAGCTGATCTTGCAGGCAGAATGCTATTCTCTCCTGCCGATATACCTGCTGGAGTCTTTACCGCAATCATTGGGGCACCATTCTTTCTCTATCTACTCTATCGCGGACACGGAAAAAAGTAAGTATATACAATTTATTCTGGAAATTATGTTGACATGTACCATTTATTGTATATAAAATATACTTGATAATGATTATTGTTATCATTTAATTATTTCCAAATTTAAAACAATGAAGGGGAGAATCAATTCATGGTCCAAAAAAAATGGTTTCAGATTCCCGCATTGATGCTACTTTGCATGGTGTTTTCTCTTCTTGTAGCCGGTTGTGGCGGCACAACCAACACTGCAACATCAGCTCCTGCAAAAGCAGAATCAGCAACAGCATCAGGTGATTCTTACACCATAGAACACGCGATGGGCAAAACAGAGATAAAAGGGACCCCGCAACGAGTCGTTATTTTAACCAATGAAGGCACAGAAGCACTTTTAGAACTTGGAGTAAAACCAGTAGGTGCTGTTAATTCAGGTGTTGGCGATGGCTGGTATCCACATATTAAAAGCGAAATGGATGGAGTAACCGAGCTAGGCTATGAATCTCAGCCAAACATTGAGCTAATTGCATCCTTAAAGCCTGATTTAATCATTGGAAACAAGGGCCGTCAGGAGAAAATCTACGATCAATTGAAAAGCATTGCACCTACTGTATTCTCTGACGATTTAGCAGGTCAATGGAAAGAAAACTTCAAGTTATACGCAAAAGCTTTACATAAAGAAGAAGAGGGTAAAAAATCCATGGCTGCTTATGATAAGCACGTGGAAGAGATTAAAGCAAAACTGGGCGATAAAGCTAATATAAAAGTATCCATTGTACGTTTCTTGCCAAATGCAGTACGTATTTATCAAAAAGACACGTTCGCTGGCGTAATGCTCAAGGATTTAGGTGTTGCCCGTCCGGCATCGCAAGATAAAGATAACTTTATGGAAGTCGTTACGAAAGAACGTATTAATGATTTAGACGGCGATGTCATGTTCTTCTTTAACGCAGATTATGATGAGAAAAAAGGCGGAACCAAGAACCAACAAGAATGGATGAACGATCCACTCTTCCAAAGCCTTAATGTAGCGAAGAAAAATACAGCTTTCCAAGTAAACGAAATTATTTGGAACACGTCTGGTGGTATCAAAGCTGCTAATAAAATGCTAGATGAGTTTTTAGGCTTCGTTGAAAAATTGTAGGTTCCATGCGTAAGTAAGCATTTAAAAAGCAAGGAACATATCAAAACTGGGTGAATCCCTGTTGCTCCTAACTAGGAGGACAGTGGAGACACCTTTTTTTATTTATGAAGCTATCGTCATCAAACCGTATAACCGTATATATGACAACCGTACATAGGGTTTTACTGCATCCCGGTTTTCTGATAAGTGGAGCCTATCTAGGAGTATATAAGCGGTCTGGGCACCTTGTCGATTTACATTAAAAGAGGGACTTCCAAGCCAGCCTGCATGTTTTACCTATAAAATACAAATACTTCCTATTGACTACCAGAAAGCTAGGTATCTGACTACTCTTTGGTTTATTACTGCGATACAAGGGGTTAATTATGTCCACTTTTTTTCAGCGCGCAAAACAGATACGACAGAAGCATTTGTCTGCCAAAAACAATTCAAAAGAAAGTGCTCCCTTTTCATCGGATTTATCGCGATCTCTTTGTCAATTACAAGATGTTTTTGGAAAAAGCTTCGATGTCTCCATACGCGAAATCTACCTGAATCAAATACAAAAAAAAGCGGCGATTCTCTATGTAGAGGGAATTATTGATAAACAACAATGGAAGGAGTTTTTATCCCCTTTTACCTCCAATCTAAAAAAGGTAAAGGACCAATCCGCTCAGACAAATGCAGAAGCGACGACAGCTCCTTCCATCGAGCAACTCGTTACTACACTTGCCGTTTGTCGGAAAGTAAAAACGTATGCACGGCCCTCTGATTGTGTAGAGGATATTCTTCGTGGGTATACGGCACTATTAATCGACTCATATGATTGTGCTTTTCTACTGGATACAGCCTATTTTCCCTCACGTTCCATGGAAGAACCGGTCACAGAATCAGTTATTCGGGGACCCAGGATTGGCTTTGTAGAAACCATCGCTGATAACGTTGCCCTATTGCGCCATCGTATACGAAATCCTAAATTAACCTTCCTTTCCCAAGAAATTGGGGAGGTTGCTCCTAAAAAAGTAGTAATCTCCTATATAGAAGGAATTGCAAACCCTGCTTTAGTAGATGAGGTAATACGTCGTGTGAGCAACACTATGATTGATGATCTACAAGAATCCAGCTATATCGAGCATTTGATTGAAGATGATCCTTGGTCGCCGTTTCCATTGATTCAAAGCACGGAACGACCCGATCGTGTGGAGGCTGCTTTATTAGAAGGAAGAGTATCCATTTTAATCGATGGAACACCTTTTACCTTAATTGCTCCCGTTACCTATCCCATGCTGCTGCAATCTCCTGATGACTACTATCAGCTTTGGTATATCGGGTCGATCCTGCGATTTTTACGATTTATTTGTGTGCTAATCTCGTTGTTTCTTCCCTCTCTCTATGTATCACTGGTCTCTTATCATCAAGGGTTGATTCCCATGCGGCTCGCTTTTACGATTGCTGGAACACGAGAAGGTGTACCTTTTCCAACTATCATTGAAGCATTAATCATGGAAATTACTATCGAAATTCTGCGTGAAGCGGGCTTACGCCTCCCTAAACCTTTAGGGCAAACGATTGGAATTGTTGGTGGTTTAGTTATCGGACAATCGGCTGTAGAAGCAGGGATTGTAAGTCCGATTATGGTCGTGGTGGTGGCTCTTACTGCTATCTCATCATTTACTATTCCTCAATATGAAGCAGGGGTTGTCATTCGTTTTTTACGTTTTGGAATGATGCTATCTGCTGCCTTTCTAGGTTTGTATGGGGTCATTTTGTTCTTTATTATTATTACCTCTCATTTGGTAAAGCTCAAGTGCTTCGGTGTCGATTATCTAGCACCTTTAACACCGATCATGACCAAGGATTGGAAAGATTTTATTTTGCGCCTGCCTCAGAAATTGTTAGTGAGGCGCCCTCAAATTTTTCAACCGCTTGATACGAAAAGAATAAAGAAAAAACCTCGGGACAATTCTACAAGGAACTAAACAAAGGAGGTACGAGAAAGAATGTCACTTAATTTCCAGCCTAAATTCTCTGGTCTTGATGTGTCCTCTTTTATTGCATCTATGGTCATTGGAGTATCTATTCTGACTCTACCACGTGTGGCTGTTGAAGCGGTAGGAACAGCGGATGTCTGGATTGATGCACTGGCTGGGGGAATTTTAGCAATGATAGCTGGCTATTTTTGCGCCAAATTAAGCCAACAGTACCCCTCGTATCACTTTTATAGAATAACGCAAATTATCGCAGGAAAATGGGTAAGCTCACTGATAATCCTAATCTACTCCGTCTTTTATTTTTTCTTATGCGTCTATGAAGCGCGGGTACAAGCTGAGGTTATTCGTCATTTTTTGTTAGACCAGACGCCTATTCATGTGACGATCATCTGTTTTTTACTGGCAGGGTTATATTTAGTACTCGGAGGTGCACACCCTATTGTGCGTCTGTTCCTTCTCTTTTTTCCTGTCACGATCCTTATTTTATTTTCTATAACCTTCCTTAATTATCAAAGCTTCCATATTGATAATTTATTGCCAGTTCTACATCACGGCTGGATGCCTTTGCTCCAAGGCTTGCCAGCCACTTCCCCCTCCTACATGGGTTTCGAGGCCATTATGTTTTTGACCTATATGATGAAATCTCCAGCGGATTCCTCGAAAAGTGTAGTCATTGGTCTTGGCTTTGCCACCCTGATCTATACTACAATTACCCTGATGGTAGTAGGAACCCTGACTGCACATGAGGTGAAAACGCTGACTTGGCCCACGATGGAGTTCGTCAAGCAGATCGAATTTCCCGGGGCCTTCTTTGAACACTATGAATTGTTTTTTATGGTCATCTGGGTATTTAGTATTTTTACTACTTTTGTCTTTTGCTTTTATTTGGTAAGTCTAGGTTTAAGTCTGCTTGTACCGATACGGCTACCTTTGCTACAAGTATTGTTGACCCCGCTTATGTATGCATTCGCCATGGTACCGGAAAATTTAGACCAAGCATTTTCTATAGGCACCCAGCTTGGCTACGCTTCAGTAATAACATCTGGTGTCATTCCGATTTTATTATTAACCCTGTCAAAATGGAGGAAACCTGCCAATGCCCAACAAGAAAAACAAACATAATTGGGTGGCATGTGTGCTCACACTCTCTCTAACCCTATTGATATCGGGGTGTTGGGATCGCCAGGAAATTGAAGATTTAGGTATGGTCATTGGAATTGGAATTGATTCTCCCCAGAAGGAAAACCATTCTGAATCACAGCAAAATCAAGAGGAGGACGAGGCTGGTTCATCTGATGATGGCTCTGAATCCTCACAGCAGAAAGATGATTCTAGCCCAGAAACAAAAGTCAAACAAAAAGTCTCCGTTCTCTTAACTCATCAAAATGTGTTGCCTAAGGTTCTGGTTGGCACTGCTAAAGTAACCGGTACCCAGAAGCAAGCTTATTATAATATTTCAGGTGAAGGGAACTCGTTCTTTGAAATAATCCGTAATTTTGCTACCAAAAGCTCCCGACCCCCGTTTTTTCTGCATGTCAAAACGATGGTGATTGGGGAAGCTATCGCTAAAAAATTAAGCCTGAACAAAATGCTAGAGTACTTTTTGCGCGACACAGAATTACGCAGAACTGTACTAGTTGTGGTAGCCAAAGGTCGAGCTATTGAAATACTGAATAAAAAACCACTTAATGAAGCGCTTCCTGCAATCGAAATCCTTAGTATTATAGATAATGTTAGAAAGAGCTTAGATATCGCCACCCCTGCTTCACTTGGGCATATTTCAGAGAATATGACAATGAAAAATAGCTTTATGATTCCTCGCATAGAGCCATTAAACAAGACCATAAAGATATCAGGGGCTGCTCTTATTAAAGGTGACACAGGAAAAATGATCGGATGGTTAGGCGATAAAGAGGTACGCGGTGCCAATCTGCTCATTGGAAGTGGAAAATCGAAATGGGAAAAGCACGCAGGTCTGATTAAAACGAGTATGCCTCCAAATAACAACATGATTATCTATGAAATTCGTACCGTGTCAAGTAAGATAACGCCCAAAGTCCAAAATGGAAAAGTCTCATTTTCTGTACAGATAAATCTGAATGGACGGATTGGCGAGGATTGGTCTCAAACGGAAAATAGCTTTAAGGACAGCTATCTTCAGAAGGCTGGAGAAGCTTTTGAGAAAAAAGTCAAGGAATTAACGAGAAACACGCTTAACAAGCTCCAAAAAAAATGGAAAATAGATGTTTTGGGATTTCACAAGGCCCTATCTGTCCACTATCCAGATGTGTGGGAAAAAATGAAACAGAATTGGGATGATGAATTCAGCAAAATTCCTATTGATGTTCAAGTAAAAGTGCATGTTAGAGAATTTGGGTTAAAAGGCTCAAAACATTAATAGCCTAGACTACATGATAAAAAAACAAAACCCACAGGGTCACGTGGTCAAGCCCCCGTTTTGTAGACAGTAAGAAAAGCCCCGGCCGTTAGGCCGCTAACTGACGCCTAAATTCACTAGGCGTCAGTTTATTTAACTTCAGTTGAAGACGTTCTTCGTTGTAAAAATAAATGTAATTTTCAATTCTCCTTTGAGCATCTTGAAGATCTCGTATATCATAGGGATATAGGGCTTCGGTTTTCAAATGAGAAAAGAAGCTTTCTATCGAGGCATTGTCTAGGCAATTGCCCCGTCGGGACATGCTGATTTGGGCGCCAACCGTAGGCAGCATGTCGTGGTATGCATGGGACGTGTACTGGGAACCTTGGTCGCTGTGAACAATCAAACCAGTCACGTCTTTTTGCATTTCGAATGCTTTCCTAAAAGTCTCTAGAACAAGCTCATTGTCATTTCGAGTACTGATATGATAAGCGATAATCTCATGCGTACATAAATCTTTGATTGCAGAAAGGTAGATACGTTCTTCACCGATGCGATATTGGGTAACGTCAGTTACCCATTTTTGATTAGGCTCTTGAGCGGTAAAATCACGTTTGAGTAAATTATCTGCAATACGTCCATCCGATACTTTTGCTTGATGGGCAGTCATATAGGAACGTTTACGGCGAATGATGGATTTGAGTCCCAGATTTTGCATGATGCGTAATACTTTCTTATGATTAACCCTACAACCAAATTGGCGTAACAGTTCGGCCTGAATTCGGCGATATCCATATATTCCTTTTCTTTGTTCATAGATCGTTCTGATCCGTTTTTTCATCGATTTATCCCTATAAAAGTTTCTAGTATAGAGGTACTTGTAATAGCCACTTCTCGAAACTCCTAACACCTTACAAACCTGAGTAATTGGATATATTGTAGACAAACTCTCCACAATTCGATATTTCTTCCCTCTTCTTCCACGTTGAGCTGATAGAACCTTCGCTTTGCCTTCTGACTCGTCTTTGACTTAACAAATTTCGGCCACCCGTTGTATACGGATTGATAACCTTAACAATCTCATCGGAGTAGCAAACGGCGTTCTTCGAGGATCTCGCCTGTTTCATGATCTACATATCTCTCGTTCATGTCATTTTGCCTCACTACTTCTTTTTAATCACAGGTCCATTTTCCCCTTAGTGGGGTCCCGGTAGTAAAACGCGGAAAACATGCGCTAAGTAAAATTCGACATGAAAAAATCCAATTTTCCTACTCTAAGGAAGTTCGGCTTTGTCATGGTCTCAATGCTTTTATATTTGTCTTCTTGCTTATATCGAAAGAGTATTCTCCAAGAAAATTGATATGTTCCCAGCCCAATGGTGATATATGCTACATTAACTCTTCCTTAAATAGTCCTTTTCTCTTTACTACTGTAGTTGCTTCTGTTAAATAGGAGGCTGTGGAGAAAGTTTTCTCCACAGCCTGGAAAAAGCACTCTTTCGAGTGGTTTTTTGTGATACTGCATAAGAAGTTCTGTTTTCCACTCTCAAAACATATTGCCAATAAAGTATACCAACAGCTTCAATTGGAATTATTTAACAATATGAATAAAATGCAATTTTATTTCAACAAATTTGGCTTTAAAGTGGTAGAGAAATTTTATATGAGTTGATTTAAGCTAGCCACTTTCTAAAGTTTTATCGAGGTATTTATTCGGAATACTTCTGTAAGAATCTGATGATACTCTTCTTCATTTATGGTTCGTTTTCTTTTTTGGCCTTTTTTGGTTTCTGTAAAACTTCGTTTAGTAAGTGAAATATGCCCACCTTCAATTAATTTACTGATAATACACCCTTTGTTAAATGGAGATTCTGGGTGCTCTACAATAATATTTTGTATGACATTTACTTTATTTGTATCTATTTCATCTAATGTAAATGCATATCCAGTGCGCCATGTATTTGTAGGTTCAGAATCAAGGAATTGGGCGCTCTCCCCATTTTCTCCTTTTTTCATTTCTAGTAGGTAGGTTCCTTTTTCAGTATTTTGTTTACGAATACGGTATTTTCCTGTTTGAGATGAGATGACTTCCCCGCTAAATGGGACTGGATATAAAGGAAGATGTGAGGCAAACCCCCCGTCTATAATGTATTTCTGATTATTATAGTTTAAAATAATAATCACATGCCCATCATCAGGTTTCCACTTACCACTCCCTAAATCGTAGACCGTACCAGATACTCGATAGACATCAAATCCACAATCAATTAAAAAATAATATAATAAGGAATTAAGCTCGTAACATAGTCCTCCGCAATGGGTTAATAGTAATTTTTCTTGGACATTTTCTCTAGAAATTTTTCGGATATTCTTGTCCATAACGTCTAAATTTTCATAGGGTAGTACATATCCCATTTGCAAAAGAATTCCATGTAAATCTTCAAAGGTTACATCTTCTTTTGGAGATATCTGTAACCGGGAGAAAAAATTTTTTTGTAATTCGGTTAACATTGTATACCACCTTTCCATTTATAGGTAAATAATCCATTAATTATATGTTACACCTTTAAAATATATAATCAAGTAGGGGTAACATCAGTATTTTGCGCTTTTACATCGTTAAGGATAAGAAGTCTTGTGTATCAAGTTTCCCCAGTTTGTCCCCATAGAGTAAACCCTATTGATACAAGAGTGAAATCTTGAGAACAAAGACTTCATAATGTCTCATATAACTTGTCTCAAATATCTTAACGTTGTTAAAACAGTATATTTATATCGAGGGATAGGCTTATCGTTGTAAATCCGCATTTTCCTGACGCTATCCCTTTAACGTATAGTTGGTTTTGCCCATCATTCGGGTTCCGAAGTCCGTCGGCTGTGGTAGTTTCCTACCAGAAGCCCAACGATGGGCAAAATAAAAAGACGCTTAGTTAAGCGCCTTGAAATTTTTTATATCCTTGAGCTACTGACTGAATTAGATATTTTCCCTTATACGTTTCCGAATATCTGATGCAACATTTGAAGGGTCATCTATCTCAAAAATCACATACTTATACTTCTCATGCCCTTCCAACTCAATTATTAACAGAGGTTCTCTTCTCTCATAGGAGAGAAAGTACCACTCATCTGCGTATTTAAAACTCCCCTCAAAAATATTAAGTGCTGAAAGGGAGGTTCCAGGCATCCGAAGCATCCATTTTGGAGCATCGAAGTAGTCAACATATACACTTTTAATTGTACTATAGGGCATTTTAAGATTGAACTTTACTGCGAAAAATCCAGTCGCTCCTGTTAATTTTAAAATTACACCTTCATCATCAAATAGTACTTCTCGGGCCATACTTTACCCTCCAGTGCTTGTTGTTTATCCGTTGCGTATTTCGGTGGTCCGGGTTATACTTCCCGGACATTGGGCTTAGAATAAGAAAAAACGCTAAGCTAGTCATCTCTGAAGGCTTAGCATATATTTTCGTTAAAATGTTGGCGGGTCCCCTATTATTGCACCAGCAATTAGAAATAGTGGTCATCCAAATTCCATAGCATAAGATAATATTTGTACCATACCATCTTTGGGGATTAAATTTAATTCTATCATCGTACACCTCCTAAAAATAACCTTTTCTAGTAATACGTTATATTAATCTGGAGGTTTCACAATCTACTACTAACGTTGACATTCGACTTAAACCACTTTTTTGTACAATGTTTTAGTTGTTACAAATAACATGAAACTATTGATTAATAAACCTACTAAGTTTACATAGAAAAGGTTTGTTCTTGTTAAATTGTACAAATCCATTAAATCAAGGAAAATAAGTAGGGCATTATAAGTGCTACTGTTTTTTGTTTATTTTTATATGTATTCAACCTAAAATTAGTTATTTATTAAATGTACGGGGATACCACCAACAATCTTACCTTTAGTAATTTGTACCATATCGGTTAAGGATACATTTGTTTTGAATAGGAGTTGTTGGAAGTCAAATGTTCTCTATATGGATAATATAATTTAAAAGGAGAAAACTCAGTATCCACACATCAATGGGAATTTCCTTAGAAACGGTTCTTGGGATAGTATCAGGAAACTCCGAAATGTTAGCGGTACCCCTATCATCAATTGTTGATTTATAATAATTTGTAATAGTGACCTTTGACAATCTAGTAATGATTAACATCACCATTCATAATAAGAAATTCCATCTTTAACAATTGGTTTTAAAATATATCCAGACTCTTCTATGACAATTTCTCCATTTCCTGAAGTTGCCCCTCCAAAGACGCCTTTCAAAATTAATCTTCCATTATTACTTAACGTACCTGCCAGTTTGGCATTTTTTTCAATTATTATTGTACTTTCTGGTTGTAAAGAAGTTGTACCTTCAATACTTCCCTCTACAATAACTAAAGCTCTTGAATCTACCGTAACAGATCCCTGCTGCTTCCCGATAATTTTTGCCTTCGCCCCATTTTGGATATCCAAGGTACCATTTAGGGTACCCCTCAAAACAAACTCCCCACTTTCTACACGTACTGTACCTGTATGTTTCCCATCTAAAATATAATTTCCAGTAATTACAAGTGGGGATACATATTGTCCATCAACAAAATCGTCTAGATATTCCCTCAATTGTCTCCCTCCTTCAAATAGACTTAATGACAGGGTAGCTGCTCTAGACCGCAAAGTATTGTTTTCATCCTCTAATCAATAGATTACACTCAAATTAGTAATTGCTTTAGATTAGGGGAAGAGGATTTATGAAACAAAATTGGGATGAAGATGAGCTACTGGAATTTTACCAATTGAAAGAAAACTGATTAGTAATAAAACAGGGGCAAGTCGTTTAGGATTTGCAGTATTATTAAAGTACTTTCAACAAGAGACAAGATTTCCGTCCAAGAAACAAGATATTCCCAAAGTCATGGCTGAATATATAGCGCATCAATTGAAAATATCCGCAGATCTTTTTGAAGAATATTGTTTGGGAGCAGAGGAAAGAAATTTTACTTATCATCGAAAGCAAATTAGGGAATTTTTCGGCTTTAGAGAACTTACGGCAAAGGACAATGATCTTTTGACAGATTGGTTAACCGAACAAGTTCACTTTACACACGAAACAGACTATTTAAAAGGTCAGGCATACAGTCTGTTTCGTAAGTGGAAAGTCGAGCCTCCTTCAAATGAAAGTTTAAAGCGTTCTGGAATCTTATGCTGATGAGGTATCACAAGAAGATTTTAAAGAAGAGTTTCATAAGGAAAAGGAATCAGATATTTTAACTTTTCGTCAACTTTTATCTTCTCCCAGCAAACCAAGTGTAAACACCATGGAAATGGAAGTTAAAAAATTGTTAGCGATTCGGCATCTACACATTCCTTCAAGATTATTTCATCATTTGACTCCGAAATTAGTAAAGAAATATCGACTTCGTGCAGCTACTAGACAGTGACAGAATTGTGTACACACCCTGCACTCATTCGCTACACCCTTCTTTCCATTTTATTTTCGCATCGTCATGAAGAAGTTATTGATTATTTAGCTGATTTATTGGACGAAATTACGCTTAAATTTAGACCCTAGTGACAACATATTTTCGTTATATAAATCAACTTTTTCAGGTGTAAAAATTAAGTTGTTTAATTTTTGGTACAATGAATCAAGCACACGCAGTGGTAGCTTCTCCCCATACCCACAATTGCCCCTGATAGTTGAACAACAACAATTTATTTTATATACTCAATTAACTTTGCAGGGACTGTTTCAAAAATTAAAATTTCTGGTTCCTTATATGGCTTGTAATTTAAGTATTCTTCGATGGTCAACATACTTTCCCAATATTGACTTACTAAATCTTCTCTTGAAGGTAGTCCCTCCGTAAAGTATCCTCCGCCAGTCTCCTCTTCCATATATTCATCTTCTATATAGGCGAACAAATCACTTGATATATCTTGATTGAAAACTAATATCTTGTCGCTAAAAGTAGGAAATCTAAGATAGGGCTTGGTTGGTGGAACCAACTCTGCACCAAAAGCAATTTTAAAATCAATCCATTTTGGTGAATTTATCGATTTGAAACGGTCTGTAATTTCAGGATATAAATCACCACCATTTGTGTACAGCCTCGTTACTGTTCTAATATTTAGCCCTTCATTTAAAGCGTTTTGTGGATTTATATGTATATCGCTATCTTGTTCTATTACTGTATGGTATAAATACAAAATTATCGCTCCTCGACTTATATTTCCAGCATTTTCTTCCTCAACTTTACTGCCCTTAAATTGAGAAACGTATAAAGAAAGAGGATAGCTCTCATCAACTCCGTTATCGCGCTCGTATTAATTGAATAATACAACTTAATCGGTTAACTCTAATTGTTGTTTAATAAATTCAAATAAATTGTCAGCTTCTTTTTCGCTTTTTTCTTGACCTTGATACCATAACAACTGGGCATTCGCCATTGTCCAGTTGGGTTGTATCCAAACAATAAGTCCAATCAGCTCCAGGCTCAAAAAATACAACATAGCCGTCTGGTATATCGTACTCTTTCTAATCCATTGTGTTGTCTAAACTTATGAACATCGTTTAAACCAATTCCATCAATATCTAAACCTTCAAAACTAACTTAACTATACTGCTTTAATAGCCACTTATAACTATCAGGTAAAGTCACATTCCTAAAATGCTACCAGTCAGGCTCAGCCACCGCAGGAGTACCTACAGCTCCAATAGAACTAGCTTGTCCTTTTGATGCATAAGTTACCTCTGGTCCTATCGTGATCATACTTGTTGTCAAGAGCGACACGGTTACCATAAAAATGGCTCTGTTCCATGTTTGTTTCTTCATTCTTACACCTCTTTTTTATTAGTTACAGGTGTTTAACTCTATCATAATGACGAACTCTAGATGAAATGGTTACCATTCATCCGACACTCTTTTCTGAATTTTTTTAGAAAACGAATGCTACCATAATACAAAATTTAGAATCATTATAATTTTCAAAATTTATTGTTTAGAAAATCACAAGTAACAGGTTAAGTTTCGAAAATACTTTAGGAATTGGAACTGTAAGAGATTTGATGCTTTCTTTGAGCGACATTGTACTGAGTCCTTCAGGAGCCATTTGATCGATTTTCTCATGGATATTTTAAGTAGCAAGGATTTTGTATTCTCTTTTTAGAGTGGGTCGTAAAGAAATAATTATTAGATGAAATGTTACTTGAAACATGGTTACAATGCGATAATGATCTTACAAAATATTGTATGCGGAACAGACAGAAGATGGATAGAAAAGCATAGTAATCTATAAATCTAATGAATTAATTCCTCTAGCGATGTCTATTTTAAAGGATTTATGAATTGATGGCATCACATTCCTATTTTCTATTTCCAAAAGACGTTCATTGGAACTCCTATTTGTGTGAAGAACGCTTGTCTGCACTTCATCCGTTCTTCGTTGGTCAGAATACATGGTATATACGGCTTTTGATGCGTTCTCCATACTCATTTTATTTCTCAAAAAATCCTACATCGTTCGTAACGCTATCAGATCACGCTCACGGTAGGCACGCCTGTCATGTTCATCGCGAAGGATGCAGTAACCCTCCGCCTCTAAACGTAATGACCATTTTCGTAAAGCACTTACTGATATATCTAATAATTCAGCTACATCATTTGCCCAATAAGTCCGTTCAAAGCCATTATCCATATCGTTCTCACCTCGCTGTACTAGCTTCTAGCGAGAATGAATAAATCTTTTTTATAATCTTACCAGCAGATTAATTAAACCTACTGGTAAGTGCCTAATGGCAGAGTAAGAAGGCTCACGCTTTATATGCTATGTCACATTTTTTTGTTCGTTTTTTTGTAAGAAAACAGTACGTGCAGCTGACGGATTCCTGGATTTTTTTCTTTAAAAAACCGAATAATTTTTTGACCTGATTTATTGGCTAACATTTTAAAACCGAACATAGTAGAAAAACAGAGCTAGAGCGAGATCCGGACTCAACTTTTACAAGTTCTTTAGACTTAAAAACATTATCAAACAAAAATTGGGTATATCTGGTATTATTTTTAATATTCAAGCTAAAAGGAGAGATAATTATATGTCTAATATTGCAATGATAACATTAAGAATTATACTTTACGAAACTATGATTTATTTATTTAATATGTTCATTTCAAGTAATATGATAGCAAATGGACTCGGTTTATTAGTTGCTGGATTTATTTTAGAACCTATATTTTTAAAAATAAGCAGATGAATTTACGCTAGTAACCTCCTTACCTAACCTATAATTAGAAGTAAATCTATTACGGATGTAAAAGTGCCACAGACAATACGGGAACCCAAAGTTTTCTTATAAATATTAACTTCTCCTTTTTTGTAAATTGTTTAATTATTGATTTTGTTACATAATTAAGGAAAATCACACGATTATTGAAGGTTAGTATATATGGGAGGAATTGGTCCAACTTATTTCCTTTTAGGCCTTGTAGTTCTAGTATTAGTGTTTCTAATAACAAGACTGATCTTAAAAAACAGAAATAAAAAATAGGTATCCTAAGGAGTGATTCAATAAGAATTGCCTTATTATCGCTACTGGCTCTGGATTTCAGTTCTAGATGACGTTAAAACCATTGACACCATTACTTTTGTTTTTTGATCTTTCTTGCATACTCACTGTTTGATGGAAGTCTTCCCATATTAGTCACATATAAAGAACCCAGTTGGCCAAACCAAATAAGCATTTCCCTATTTTTACAGGAAGGCTTATTTGTGATGACTTACAAAAAATTCGCGCTCCTGTATATATTTTGCGGAAGCATAGGTACTTTCTAGTTTGGAGTTTCAATCCACACTCCCGTTTAAGGAGTGATTGGCAAGACGACTTGGTAACAAGTTTCAATCCACGCTCTTATAAAATGAACAATATAAAAAAGCTTGTTTTGAAACAAAATTGATCAGAAAGGATCTTGGAGGTATATGGCTCCATAGAAAATTTGGAAAATAGAGGCGTTTATACATAATACTTATTTTCAAACATAGTTTTTCAAAAAAATTTCGTAACGAGGGTGCTAAACCTCTCTTTTTTTTACCTAGTAGATGAAAGCGACAATGACCGGTCAAAAAGTCGTCTTATCTAATGGGTTAAAAGGAGAGATTATTTATGGCATTGAAATCAATTCCAACTAAATCAGTTAAAGTCGACGGTGTGCGCGATACTTATGTTGACTTGAATCCAAATACAAATGCAAATGATAAAGTGCAAGCTTTCGTTGATGCTTTCAGACGAGTAGCTCAAGACGCTAGCGATGATTGTTATGGTTTACCAGTTGAAGTGATTCTTGCTATGTGGGGAGGAGAGTCAGAATGGGCTTCTAAAAAGTTGCAACGAGATAACCAAAATTGTTCAAATATGAAGTATGTAAGTAATTCTAATCCTCCTGGAAATTATGGAAAAGGAGATAAAGGATGGGCTTATTATATTGGTCGTAGTACTCATGCAAAATCCTTTGGGAAGTTCTTTCAAAACAATGCACGTTATTCTAAGTTGATCGATTATCTGAAAAATACAGACCAACCTAATTCAAAAAAATGTATTCGATTCATTTCAGATGCTGGATATGGGGGTGGCGATCAATACTATGATGAAGTAATAGACTATCTTGATACACTACGTAGACGAAGTAATATATAAAAAAAGAAAAGAAGCACCAAGAGGTGCTTCCTTTCAGACTGTGGACAAACTCTTCTTATGCTACTGATATAAGAAGAGTTTGTTTTATTTTTTGTTGGTAAAAAGTCAGTAATTGAAGAAGCTTACGCTTCCCCTTTTCTGGATTCCAGAGCCAAGTAGCGAGCTTTTTTAAATTCATAGAAGCAAAAACAAGCATCACCTGCATGGTCACTTTTTTAATCCCCCGTAAAGTGGTCCATCTCAAGCCATGCTTTTCCTTTAAATCTGCAAATACTCGTTCAATCGTTTCTTTTCTTCTTGAATAAATTTCTTTATTTTTTGGCGTATGTCTTAGATGATCAGCTTCTTCTATGTATTCCGTCCATATATGACGACTGATTTTTTTCACTGAATCCTTGCTATTTGTACATTGGTTCCGAAAGGAACAATCTTTGCAGATTGATGGATTCGATCTGTACATTCGATACCCCTCACGGGTTGTTGTCTCATAAGATAATATTTCATTTGCAGGACAAACATAGCAATCATAATATTCATCATAAGCATATTCGTATCTCTTAAAGAATCCATCCTTTGTACGTGGTCGCGTATATGGCATTACAGGACGTATACCAGACGTAATGAGGGTTTTAGCAATATAAGGAGTTTTATAGCCTGCATCTACTGCTACTACATACGGTTTTCCTACTTGATGAATAGCTTGACTTAAAACATCCTGGAACATTTGGCTGTCGTGAACATTAGCAGCTGTTACTTTTGCACTTAAGATCAATCCGTTCTTATCGCTTGCGGCATGGAAAGAGTATGCAAATAATCTTTCTTTTTCATCCTTAATAAACCAACCACTATCAGGATCAGTAGTGCTCAACTTCACTTCCTTCTTTATAGACTCAGACTTTTTTGGCAAGGGCTTCTTTCCGTGTTCAATCCTATCCTGATTTAATTCTTCTGTTAAGTAAGATAAATATTTTTTAGGCTCTTGTTCAACTATGGTCTTTCTGTATTTCTTCTTATTTGCATTAGCCTTTACGTGAGTAGAATCAATAAACATAACAGAAGGATTAACAAATCGATGTTTAAGAGCTTCTCCAAGAATATGTGAGAAAATAGTTTCAAAGAAATCTGTATCTTGAAAACGACGAGCATAATTTTTACCGAAGGTAGAGAAATGAGGGATTGGTTGAGAGAAGTCATAACCGATAAACCACCGATAAGCAACATTAGTCTCCAGTTCTTTGATTGTCTGACGCATAGATTTTATTCCAAATAAATATTGAATAAATACGATCTTTATTAGTACAACAGGATCGACACTCGGTCTCCCATTATCTTGCGAGTATTTGTCTTTTACAAGGTCGTATATAAAAGTAAAATCAATTGCCTTTTCAATTTTACGAACTAAATGATTAGAAGGGACAAGTTCATCTAACGAAACAACGGACAGTTGGTAACGGGCTTCTGAATCTTGTCTTTTTAACAAGAAACTCACTCCTTTCCACTATATTCATACATTCAACAAAAAAGCGTGCAGACCTCCATACCTTTCGGTATTTTGTCTACACGCTGAAAGGAAGCACCAAGCGGTGCTTCCTTTTTAAAGTCCCTTGTGTAGGGATACATATAAATCAATTTCTTTTTTTAGCCAGTTACCATAGTTCTTTACTATATAAACCTCCCATTCAACCAGTTTATTTGGGTTTTGTACACCAACAAAAACATCGTTTGGATACTGTTGATCAATATAAAGTACAATATCTTTTCTAGGAAATGCATTTACCCCCTCTTCTGGAATAAAGGGAGTCTGTATAAGTCTAATATACGTATAGTCGTTCTGACTGGTTCCTTCTTCTTGTCTTTCTTGAAGGAATCCTAATTCTTGTTCTTTTTTCACTACTATATTCTCATCACTTTTTCGATAGGTTAGGCGAAATAAATCCATAGCATTTACTAAAATCCCCATATTTTTCGAGGGTTTTGTGAACTCAAAAATGTCATGTCCTCTTTGTATAACAAGTTTTTCAATGGTAGATTTATCTGTTTGTTTTTCCTCAGACCGTGCCCCTCCCTGATGTATCTCACCTTGAGTAGGAACTGTACATCCACTTAACATTCCAATCAATACAAACGAGAGAAAAATTTTTTTCATTTACGTAACACCTTCCCAATCAAAGTTCGATTCATCCCATTTCTTTGACGAGCAAACACCAATAAAAGTTTCATTTTTTGAAATAAAAGGAAATCAATTCCTCTTTTTTCTAATAAACATCAAATATCAGTTTGGTAAGCGCGCTGAAAGCAAATACCTGAAGAATTTCGAATGAAAAACCGAATGATTTTTGTCCAGGTTGTTGGCCAGCCAACTTGCCAAAAGACAGAAGGACAAGCACAAGAGTGCTTGGCAGATGGAAATGGATAAAAAAAGTGGATTACGTAATCCATTTTTATGGCAGAGTCTATCGTTATTATGAGTGCTGATCCTATTGTAGAGAAGTACTTAAATTGGATTTACAAAAAAAATCAAATTTGGTATTATATTGGGTGGTAACAGGTAATCTTTGGTAATTTTAATTTAATTTATTTTAATGATTTGTTCATGCAGAGGAACTAAAAGGAGAGAGGGATATGATGATAAAATATTTCGGTTTATTGCTAGCCTTTAGTGTCTTAACAGGCTGCCAGTCTAATATAAAGGGGATAGATCAGTCAACGACAGGGCAATATCAAACGGAGAATCTACCCTCTTTTGTTATAAAGGCTATAAGTCATTCGCTTAATAAACCAATAGAGGAGGTAAAAAAAGAGGACTATTCAAAGGTTGAAGAACTTTACTTAAGGGTATCAGACCTCCCCCCAGAACTACAAGATAAGCAGATTGATTTATCTTTTCTCTCTAACATTCCAAAACTTAAATCGTTATCCATAAATAAAATAAATGCGAAAGACTATCTATTTTTGAGTGATTTAAAAGAGCTCGAATCTCTTTCCATCACCGGTTTTAAAGTAAACCAGCTACCTGTTTTATCTCCAAAGCTAAATAACCTTACCTTAGAAGAAGGGGACTTATCTGATTTGAGCATCATTAAACATCTTGAATTACTACAGTATCTAACTGTCCGACATAACAAGATCAAGGATATTTCTCCTATACAATCACTACGTAACCTCATTTTCTTAGATGTTTCCAATAACCCACTTCATACAATTGATCCAGTAAAAGAGTTTTCCCATTTGGAACGATTACAACTTATGAATACAACCGTAACGGATATTACTATATTAAGTTCTCTATCAAAGCTTAGATTCTTAGATATTCGAGATACCAATGTAGAATCTGTCAAATCATTATCTGGACTTACAGAACTGACGATTCTGCTAGCAAATCCTAAAAAACTAAAAGATATAAATGTTCTGAATAAAAAAGTAAAGGTAGCAGAAGATGCAAATTACATTAACGATGGAGTATAAAAGAAAAGGCCCCATTAAACCGGGGCCTTCAGATTAATCCAAATAATAGTTAAAATATTCAACTTTACCACGCTTATCAATGACATCCTGAAGGGTAGTATGTTTTTTATAACCAGGATCATTAACTAAAAACATATCAGCATCAATCTCAGTATAATAAGGCTCCCCATCTGTATCAACTGATAAGGTTCCTCTGAATCCAGTAACAACAACTGTATGACCAGGAACACGCACCATAACAGGTACTCTATCAGTTACAACAAGATCAAAAATATCAGCCTTTATACTGTTAAAACTTCCAGATTTTTTACCCTTATATTTATGCTTATAACTTGTTGCAGCAGCGCTCCAATTAAAATCACAATCGTTTCTTGATTTTTTTAATTTCTCTAATAGAGAATAAGGATCTACATCATCACCAAAACTATCAAAAATCATGGCTACTGAAGTAATAATGCACCCTTCATCTGCCATCGTCTGACCGCATGAAGTATACTCTTTTCCCCATGGTTTTTCAGCTTGTTTCCAATCCGTTATTCCAAGATCCCTATTAAATGTTTTTCTTGCCATTTTATTTTCCTCCAACCTTGAATTGTATTTGATAGCGACTTATTTTGACCGGCAATTCATCGCTTTCACTTATCTAGGAAAAAATAGAAGCAAAATAGCAACCAAAGTGCTCATATTTTTTTATAGAGTACAAAAACGAGTAAAGGAAGCTCTCAAACCTACGATTAAATAGGTCTATCGCTTCCTTCAGCATTATTATTTTATACGTCTTGATAGTGCGTGTTGCCCTTTTAATACACCAATTAATAGTATAGAACTCCCGATCAATATAACTTCTATCATACCTTTGGAAAGCCTCCTTCCAGTCCTCATTTCCAATAACTCCCTTTTTATCGTGTGTTTATTTGGGAATTCGATCTGTAGAATTTTTTTCTTCTACATTATTTTCTTTATCAGCCTTTATCTTTAAGTCTAATATGTTTTTGATACGTATTTGTAGATCCAAATGATTAAATGTGACTACAAGAGCTAGAAAGCAAACAACTGATGATAAAACAGATATCAAATCCATTCTATGTACTCCCGGGCCAAATATCGCCTTGGCGAATAGCTTCTATCATGGCTACTTTCATTTCCTGAATACTATCCTCCCTTGACATTTTAATAAAACACGCTAGATATTCCATGTCCGGTTCAAGGAATTCAATGATTTCTATTAAAGCCTGGTTATCACCAGATTGGGCACGTTTTAGCATTATGCAGAATGAGTCATTTTCTGTGCCAGTAGCCGTAAATATTTTATCTTCCATTTATTTACTCCTTGTCTTGTGATGTTTAATTTTTTAGCTACTTCCTCTTCAGTCATTCCGTCAATTACGGTACTCTTGATGATAAAGCGTGCCTTTTCAGGGAGCTGACTAAGTAACTGCTGTACATAAAGTTGAGAGGCTACGGTTCCCATCGTATCTTCGCCAAATTGTGGTTCAATCATTGTGGTTTCACGAATATAACGCTTTCTAGAGTTGTATTGTAAGCGCCAAGCAATTCGTCTAAGCATCTTTTTACAATGTTCCTTCATGAGTTCGTCGGACAAAAGTACCACCTACCAATAAAAGTTTTTCAAGCAAAAGTAGGAACCTAAGGTTTGTTACATTTTTTCAAGTAGAATCGGCAAATTTCTTACCGGAATTATGACCAAAATACTATTTTAAAAGTTGATTTGAGGTTCCTATTTACAAGGAGAAAAAAATCAGCAAAAAGCAACCGAATATTTTATATTTATGTAAAAATTTAGATAGATTAAAGTCAAAATTGTCAGATAATACTTGGCGCTTGTTTTACGAGACACGTATAAAGGAATTAGAATTAAAATGTTTGACTTGGATTAAGAGAAATTTCGAAAACGATTACAGTAAAGGTAAAGATATACTAGGACGATAATCAAGTGAGTGCGACACTAAAGGTATAATAACGAGTAAAAGAAAAAGCGCGAAAGCCCGATTATCGCGCTATCAGGTTTCTACTACATACTTATAAGGAAAAATATCATAATCAAAAGTCCCCCTTCTTTCTACTCATTTATAAATTTACTAAACGTATCATTGTTTTATATTTTTTCATCAAAATGAAACCAACCAAAAAAATATTACCAAAAACACTTTTTGATAAATAAAACATCAAAAACTCGCACTCTCTTTATTTAGAAAGTGCTAGTTCTATATCAATTTCCCACTGTAAGATTGTATACAATCACTGTACTAGCCTGTTTAACTACTTCTTTGTTAATCACATAGGTTTACATAGACACAAAATAAGCCTTTCCCTATATTTACAGGAAGGCTTATTTGTGATGACTTACAAAAAATTCGCGCTCCTATGTAAGGAGCGATAAACAGTTATTTGGGCCACCAGTCCCAATTATGGTGTTTCAATCCACACTCCAGTGGTTTGAGCGGCGTCTTGCTTCTCTTATGGCAGTAGCGATGCTGCAATCTCGTCGACAATCCGGTTGATCGCCAGCGGACCGTAATAGACGATCCACGTCGTCGTATTGACCGTATACACTTGTTTGTTCTGCACAGGCTTCAAGCTTTTCCAAACCGCTGTCTGCGCAAACTCCTCGGTCAACTGCTGATACTGGTTGTCCGTCAACACAAACAGATGGTCTGCGTTCAATTCCGGCATCACTTCCAGATTGATCATCGCACTCGTATTTTTATCATCGAGAACCATCACCGGCGCCTTCAGCCCCAAATCCTGATACAAAATCTGCGACGTCCGGTGCGCTGTCGTATGAATCCGGATCTGTTTGTCACGCGGACGAATCATTGCTACCGTCTCGTCTCCCATTTTTTTGGCCAGATCGGCCTTCAAGGAAGCGACCTTCTTGTTGTAGTCGTTGATCACCTGTTCGGCTTTTTTTTCCTTGTGAAGCAATTGACCCAATGTCACGATTGTTTTTTGCCAGTCCTCGTTGCGCTCAAACATCAACGTTGGCGCGATTTTGTCCAAAGCGTCGTAAATCTCGTTCTGGAACTCGGTGCAAATGATGACGTCCGGATTGAGCGCCAATACCGCCTCCAAGTTGACCCCGCTGCTCGAGCCGATCTGCGTGACATCGCCAATTTTGTCTACCAAATAAGCGGGGAACGGCGTTGCTTCATTCGTCGCAACCGCGCTGCCTGCCACACGTTGACCAAGTGCTGTCAACTGGTCGAGATATTGGGTATCCAGTACAACGATGCGCTCCGGCGCTTTCTCAAATACACGCTCCCCCTTCATATGCGTGATCGTGCGGGCTTGTTCCGTTGCCTGCTTGTCTGCTCCTTCTTGTTGTGTTCCGCCCTCTGCTGCGGGCTTGCCGCAGGCGCTCAAAACGACGACCACTAGCATAATCAGGAGCATGGCGCTCCACCGTTTCTGTGTTTGCCGCATGTTAGCATGTCCTCTCCTCGGAAGCTTGCAAAACCGCTTCGGTTGCATTGTGATATTGATAATTATTATCACTAAGATCATACGAGAAAACTTGCTGCCATGCAATCCCCTTTTTCACACGATAAAAATCTGACATATTTTCATTCCCTCTATTAACATTTGCACCTTAATTCAGTGCTATCCCCTCCAAGAATAATTCGTCATGTATCCTTGTCGAATCCTTTGACGAGTAATTGGAAGCCTTGACGAGAAAGAGCCCCGCTATCATGTTACTAGCAGAGTTATTTTTGTCCATGTCCCCATTGGCCAATTTCATAAGTAAGATTATCATTTCTGATTTTGATTTTAGATAATAAAAAAAGATGTAGCATCCGCTACACCCTTGCATAAAGATTCTATGGTAAATGGTATTATTTATTTTAAATCTTTTGTTTTACATGTAAATACAAATCCTAATCCACCCCAGGTATTTCTTACCTCTAGAATGCCTCCAGCTTCTTTACAATCTTGTGTTTGCACTTCCGCAAACTTGTAGTTTCTAGCATGTAGAAAGCTCAAAAAAACAAAGCAACCAATAACTGAGATTATAATCAACAGAGGGTAGATCATTTTTTTCTTCTTATTGATTATTGTGGAATTTTGCATTTGACTTCAAATCCAATACCAGGAAAAGTATTTTTTACTTCGGGAACTCGCCCTGCATCTTTACAATCTTCAGCACGTCGTTCGGCCATTTCAGAATTTCTTTCATGAACGGTATAGACTGTATAAATGGTAGCTCCTGCTGTTACTATCGCTGCAATAGCCCAGATTACAGGAAGAATACCTTTTTGATCTTTCGTAATATTGATCGGTATAGCTCCATGATCTGCTGCTGAAATGGTTGCAGGACTTAATACTAGGGAAGAAGATAAAATCGATAGTGACAAGATGACTGAAAGGAAGATGGAATTACGTTTAAACATTTTTAAATCCTCCTAACACTGACAAGCAAGATACTACCTTGGTTTTAGATACGTTGCAACAACTTCCACCACTGGAGCAATGCATGTTGCATAGTGATCAAGGGTCAGTCCCATCGGATAACCTTGGGGCTTTTTCCAATGTCTACTTTAAGGGGTGCACTTCAACGACCTTTGTGGGTTTTTATACGTCAATCTTGACTAAAATCAAACGAGATATTAATATGTCTATAAATAATTAAACGATTGGGGTTTTCATCTATGGATATTTTAGCTGACTTGTTTTGGAAATCATCTATGGAAGAAATAAAAAATGGCTATGTTTACAATGAAAAACAAGAGATCTTTACATGTCTAGTTTGTGGTCAGACCTATGAAGAAGGCATTATTTATCCAATTGATGACAATTGGTATGAAGCAAAAAAAGCCATGAAGCACCATATTCATGACGCTCATACCTCAATGTTTCACTTTCTTCTATCACTGGATAAAAAGGTGACTGGTTTAACCGACGTACAGCGTCAGCTCCTTGCCCAGTTTTATGAAGGACAAACCGATGCCCAAATTGTCCAAAATAGCACAGGCCGAAGCAATTCCACTATCCGTAATCATCGTTTTATGTTAAGGGAGAAGGAAAAGCAGGCCAAGATTTTTCTCGCCATCATGGAATTGCTAGGAGAAGCGAACCAGTCTCTCCCAAAATCAAACACTGGCTCTGCTTCTTCAGTCGAAACCGCTTCACCCAAGAAAAAAATCCGTGAACCGAAAAGCCCTTTTCTAGCTGTTCCACCTACTGTTCGATTTCAAGACGAGCGTTTTGCTATGACGGAAGAAGAATATCAAGAAATCTTACGGACGTACTTTCCTAATGGATTGGATGGAAGGATAAAGGAATTTCCACTTAAAGAAAAGCGCAAAGCAGCAATTTTGCATCATATCGTAGGTCGTTTTAAGCGCAATACACTCTATACTGAAAAAGAGGTAAACGCCATACTTACAACCGTCTACGAAGATTACGCCATCTTACGCCGCTATCTAATTGAATATGGCTATATGGATCGCAAGGCAGATGGCAGCTCGTACTGGCTCATTCCATTTACACCGCAACCGCCAGCAGAGTAACAGCAGTAGGAGCAGATCCTACTGCCTGCTCCTACTGCTGATTAAATAAGATTTGATTCGCATCCCTCCTCCAGACCTATCTTCCTAGATGTTGTTTTTCGTTATCACCTGCTGGAGGAAATGGGAAACAAAGCGATTAACATCTACTTGTAAGCATACTTCCATATTTGGCGATTGCTTTGGAGGATTTCGTCTGTCACCGATGGTTCTGCCGATAGAGGCCGAGCCTTCCGTGTCCACCTGTACGTACATTGGCGATGCTTGAACAAAGGACGGATCAATAACCACCCCTACTGCTAGTGGATCGTGTAAAGCGCATCCTCCGAGGTAGGGGTTAATTTTAGCATAGGCATCCATATAGAATTCGCTACAAGATGCTAAGAATTTGCCTACTGGCGTGCCCGACTCTCTCCACATTTGTGTATGTTCCTTCGTCAGCAGGGTTTGCATAGTAACATCCAGCCCGACTAAGGTAATCGGTATACCTGATTGAAACACAAGCTCTGCCGCCTCTGGGTCCGTATAAATATTTGCTTCCGCTACCGGAGTTACATTTCCGGGAACTGTAACTGCTCCCCCCATAATGACAACTCTCTTTACGAGTGAAACAATCTCAGGGTCCTTCATAATTGCCAAGGCCAAATTGGTTTGGCTAGCAACAGTAATAAGCGTTACTTGCTTCGGGTATTTACGAACTTGCTCAATGATAAAGTCAGCAGCATGCTGGTCGATTGCCGTAGCTTTTGGCTGGGGTAAATAGGTATTCCCTATACCGTCCTCTCCATGTATATGCGTAGCATTCGCCTTTAAAGGAGAACGTAGCAATGGTTTCCCTGCTCCTTTTGCCACAGGGATATCTGTCGTTCCTAGAATCTCAAGCACTTTTAGCGTATTTTCTGTCGTGATATCCACAACGTGATTTCCAAAGCTAGTGGTTAGGCCTAGAACGTGTAAAGCAGGCGATTGTATCGCATACGCAAGCGCAAGCGCGTCGTCAATTCCTGTATCAACGTCTAAAATAACGTATTTCATCGATTAATTCCTCCCGCTCGCATCCATCGTTAAGGTAGTAATCCAATGCTGTATGAAACGCTCACTGTCTGCCTCTACACCCGTAAGCACTTTTCGTCCAACGCTCGCTGTTTGTCGTAAATCGGCGATAAGGGCTCCGCGTGAAACCTCCCCCTTACATTCCACTTGAACAAAAGTCTCTTCGGTACGACTTAAGGTACTATCTAATGCCACACCAACCGCTAACGGGCCTTGCATCGCAATTGAGGGCTGGCACTGCTCGGCAGCCTCACATTTCTCAAATTGAAAACGTACCATCTCTTCTATCAAGGAAAGTACGCGTTCTGTGTGTTCTGTTTTTTTGTGGAGTAATTGATCTAGGTGTCTAGCTGTAATCAGTGTTGGCTGAGTTATATCTAAGCCAATGATCGTAATAGGCAAATCGGCTTCTAACACAAATAAGGCAGCTTCGGGATCTCCCCAGAAATTGAATTCTGCGGCCGCTGTTACATTCCCAGCTACACGAATTGCACCACCTGCAATGATCACCTGCTTTATTCTTTTTCCAAGAGAAGGGTCCTTGGCAACCGCATTTGCTAGATTTGTGAGGCGCCCCATCGTGACAATAATTAGCTCATTTTCGCATTCTTTCGCTTTCGAAAGGATAAAATCACTAGCTGACATTTCCAAGCCCGTTTGCTTGGGCTCAGGTAAATTAGCATGCCCCAGCCCATTCGTACCGTCATTTTGCTCATAGACAATCTCTTTACGAATTAATGGCTTACCGGCTCCTTTTATCACAGGCACCTCGTATCCTGCTTGTCCGGCTTCGATTATCTGTAAAGTATTATAAGTGGCTTGGTCCAAGCTAACCTGTCCTGCCCCAGTAATAATGCCTTCCACACGAGCCTCTTTCGATTGCAACGCATATAAAATAGCAAGTGCGTCATCAATGCCGGTATCTACATCTAGTAACAACCGTTTTTGGTCTGCCATCGTCCCACTCCTGTCGTTAGAAAAAAGCTAGTTTTTCATGATCATAAACCCTCATTATCTTTCAAGTGTACCATATTTTTTACCCTACCATGCCAAGCCAGACATCTTACATTCTGGCTTTCTCAAATTTCCAAACTCTTCCTTTTATCGCATCCCATTATTTACAGCGAAATATTCTTTTGATACAATTTTAGTAAACTCAGATATACTATTTGTTTACATTAAGAATCGAGGTGCTTCATGCAACATCGCAACGAAAACTTACGAACTTATATGGTCATTGCTATTTTTACTGCGATTACTGCAGTATTTGCACAGATTACAATTCCATTGCCAACCGTACCCATTACTGGCCAAACTCTAGCTGTAGGCTTAGTGGCAACAGTACTTGGAAGTCGCTATGGTACTGTATCTATGGTACTCTATGCCTTGCTAGGAGCAATTGGCGTACCAGTGTTTGCAGGCTTCTCTGGTGGTCCACAAGTATTGATCGGCCCTACCGGAGGCTTTATCTTTGGCTTTATTGCTACTGCCTTTATAATGGGCTACCTTTTGGAAAAAACAAAATATACCTTCCCTATGGCATTGATTGCGAACCTACTTGGGATGGTAGTCACCTTCCTCTTCGGTGTAGTCCAACTGAAGCTAGTCCTGAATCTAAGCTGGGCTGGTGCAATGGCCGCAGGGGTTACTCCCTTCATCGCTGGTGGGATTATTAAAGCAGTGCTGGCTGCTTACGTAGGTATTATTCTGCGGAAACGTTTAATTTCGATTGGGATGTTAAAAGGAAATCATTCCATAGATCATGTGTCTAGCAATTAGTTACTGAAAAAAGATTACAGCAGCAATAGCAAACGGCAAGAATACAAACAAGGCTACCTGATATTTTTAGAGGTTGCCTTGTTTTTTCTTTAATGACTTGGATATTTTTTTCAAACAAATAATTCTCCTCGTGCTTTTGGATTACTTCCGTGTCTCTTCTAATCAACTCTGATAAAGCCAAAGGGTATATTCACCTTTTTTACATCAAAAGGTAAGCGCGTACGAATCAATGCTTTCCTAGCATCTTTAGCATTTTGTATATTTATATAGAGTAATCATCCCAAGTATTGTAATCGAATCTATTTAGCATCTAAATCACTCTCCCAGTTCCTAGAAGCTTTTTTATAAATAGAAACTCCCCTCCTTCTTGCCCCATGAGTCATGTGCCTAGGACCCATATATACTAAAGCTTATAAGTAAGAAGCATGAAGCTGATATTCAAGTATTTGCTTCTAGAAGATAAGGACTAGGCCTGGATGGTTTTCAGGGTTCTCTACACGAAAAATGGGAAACAGTATGAAATTCCCCTAGAAAAGGAGATATTATGGAAAAGAAAGAACTGTTCAAGAAGATATTAGATTTATCACCAGCTCATGATATAGAACAAATTGAATCTTTTATAGATAGCTATCTTCAACTTCATCCCACTGACATTGACATATTGATTCGTGGTGCTGTCTTAGTTTTAAGTCCCCCTGTTGCTGATGTATACAAAAGCTTAGATTATTTAGAAAAAGCGGTAACCATCGACCCTACTAATTATAAAGCTTGGTTTATCCTTTCCCATATTCATGAAACAAGACTGGGAGGTATTGACATCAGGGTCATCGACCATCTTTCTACGTTACATCCAAAGGAAAAAGAAATCCAATCAATCATTGAATTAATAAAAGGATGGTATTATTGTAAAATTGATGACCTAAACCATTGTAAAATCCATTTACAGAAATCAATTGATTTAGCACCTAACTTCGTTTTTAATCGTATAGAATTAGGAAAGCTTCTATTAGACCTAGGGTATAAAACAGAAAGTAAGCATCAATTTAAGATAGCTCTTCAAAACGTTGTTAACATATACCGTATAGAGGAACCCATTACAGATCTAACTGATTATGATGAATTTATTAATGAGAACATCAAAGGCATATACCTTACAGAAGTAGTGGTTGCTGGTTATAAAAAATATCTGTAAAAACCTTACGAAGTACATATTAGAAATGAATGAACACATGTAAATTTAGAACAAGAAATAGCTACTATATTATCTTTCTATTCTCAAAAAAATCGTATAAAAACCCATCTCAGGCTACAACCAGAGATGGGTTTTTTCCAGATAATTCAATTTGGTTTTTATAAAAAAGGACTCTCGTGCTTCGCTTTCAGCATATTCCAGCGACGTTCGATCTCCGTTTCAAATTCCTTGAGTAAGGATTCATTCTCAGGGCGCAGCAGGTGTCTCGTTTTCCCTAACAATTGAAGCCATTCTGTCACTGGTACACGTTTGTTTTTCTCTTCGGGATTAAACGTGATCTTAGTAATGCCCTTCTCTACTTCATATAGCGGGAAGAAGCAGGTAGTAACGGCCGTTTCCACGATAGATTTCCCCTTATCCTCTGGAGCTTTCCAGTTGAGAGGACAGCTAATTAAGATTTTGCCGTAAACCGTACCGACATGCTGTGCATACCATTGTGCTTTTGCCGCCTTTTTAATTAAATCCTGTGGAAAAGCCTCTGTTCCTGTAAAAACATAAGGAATGTTGGTTGCCGCCATGATTTGTACCGTATCTTTATGGTGGAACGCCTTCCCTTGTCGCCCTTCTCCAAGATTGGAGGTAGATGTCATATGCCCCATTGGCGTGGAGTACGACATTTGCGATCCTGTATTCATGTAGCCTTCGTTATCATATTCCAAGATGATTAGCTTATGATTGCGTAATGCTGTACCAATTGCAGGTCCCATTCCAATGTCCATACCACCGTCACCGGAAATCATGATGAAGGTTACGTTGCTCTGATCTACCTCAATTTCCCCTCGGCGTATGCGTTCCCAGAACATCTCCACGACACCTGAGAGTGTGGCAGAACCATTTTGGAATAGGTTATGAATATAATTAACCTTATGAGCAGAATATGGATAACCTGTCGTTACAACCATCGCACAGCCTGTATGGAAGAGAACGACAATGTCACCCTCAATTCCTTTAAAGAACATTTCTAATCCAGAAAAAATTCCACAGCCTGGGCAGGCACCGTGTCCTGGGGCGATACGCTTCGCTTTTTTGGTCAGCATGCGCATTGGTGGTACTTTTACTTTCAAGTCACCGCTCTCTTCATCTTGAGTAACTGTAATAAAGCCACTGGTTTGCTCTTTCGTCAATGGTTCAAGCACGCGTGTTGGACGAGCTTGTTCATCTCCAGGAGTAATGCCATGGTAGTCAAAAGAAGCTACTTTTTCTCCCTGTAATTTTTGTAAGCATAGTGTAAAGAAGGCTTCTGCATCTGAAGCATAAAAGTCTTTACCTCCCAAGCCATAAATCCGCGTTAGGATAGTCGTATCAGCCTTAGCATCCAGCATAGCGGCTTTAATTTCATGACTTATATTCCCGCCATGTGCTCCATAGGAATCCGCCCGCTCCCCTACTAGCACCACTTTTACATGACGCAATGCTTCCTGCACGGCTTTTTTCGGAAAAGGACGGATGATATTTGGAGATACCACACCTGCTTTGATTCCTTTTTCCCGTAAGCTATCTACTACATCGCGGGCGGTATCAGACGCGGAGTTTAGCAAAAACAAAGCTACCTCTGCATCTTCCATTCTATATTCATCCAGCAAGTCATAGCGTCTGCCCGTTAGCTCCTCAAACTCCTTAGCCACATCAAGGAACACCTGCTCCGCCTCGTACATGGCTTGTGACTGCTGGTATTTGTTATTGATATAATCAGGATCGTTCATATATGGACCGATGGTAGTCGGGTTTTTCACATCAGTGGAGTCAACATAGACCGTATTTTCCCCGACAAACTGGGAAACATCGTCTCGATTTGTAAAATACTGCACGCGCCGCTTCTGGTGTGAGGTAAAAAAGCCGTCCGAGGCTACAATTACGGGTAAACGAACATCTTGATGCTCGGCTACACGTAGAGCAAATAGATTCATATCATAAACGGCTTGCGGGTCCTTGGCTAAGAGAATCGGCCAGCCTGTATTAAGTGCATAGTATAAATCAGAGTGATCTCCCCGTATATCCAATGGTCCTGACACTGCTCGTGTTACTAGATTTAAGACCATCGGGAAACGGGTACCGGATTGAACGGGCAACTGCTCCAGCATATACAGTAATCCATTTGCTGAAGTGGCATTGAATACGCGTCCGCCTGCCGTAGAAGCACCATAGCAAATCCCAGCCGATCCATGCTCACCATCTGCTGGTATCATGACGATATCATGCTCTCCATTTGCTTTCATCTCATCTAGATATTCAGCAATTTCTGTTGACGGAGTAATCGGAAAATACCCCATTACATGATAATTGATCTGAGCTGCTGCTTTCGCTGCCATTTCATTACCCGACCTGAAATCAACAGTCTCCGCTACACAGGCTGTGGTTTTTTTTTCTGGTGACGTTGTTGTATTTACACTCATGTCCCTAGCTCCTCCCTTTACGCTCTTACCATTGCAAATGAATGTTTAACGGCATGCTCACGTGCATATTGTTCTTCTTCTCGTTCACGAGTAAGCGATCCAGTTGGACAAACCTCCACGCACTTCATACAGCCCTTACAATATTGATAATCGATACCACGTAAAAACTGCTGAGCACGACCGCGTTTATCTTCCCCCTCTTCCCATACAAAACAGAAATCGGGACAGTGCATTTCACAGGCTGCACAGTGAATACATATCTCTTCGTTAAAATGCGGTAGATAGCCTTGACGAGAGGTACTCAGATCCTTTAACACCGAGTTACCTGGATTTGTAATCACGCCCCCGATCGGCTGTGTTAGATAGCCAAGCACCGTCCCCGTGCTTCTTTGAATAGAGGATTTTCCTTCTTCCATATTTGTTGCCGCAAATGTTGTGAGAGTCCCTTCCGCATACCCTGCATCAAATGTGCGTAGATTAGACTCAACTAGCTTAGGATACTTGGTTTCGAATGTTTCACGAATAATCTGTCTGACAGACTCTGGACGTAGAAAATCTACAACTCGGCATAAGGCGCCCATCATCGCTGTATTAATACGTGTTTTTTCACGCAGAGAAATCCCTAAAGCGTCTACACATAGAATGGTTCCCGCGAGTAGCCCTGTTCGTTCTTTGATTTCTTCAGGCGTTTTCGTCGTATTCACGATCAGAATACCGTCTGATCCTAGGCCAGCCGTACAATTCTGTGTTGATAGCATTGCTTCATGAAATACACCCACTACATGCGGCTCGTCGATAGGGGAAGTGGCACGTAATTTTGTTTCAGGATTGGCAAAACGGACGAAAGCTTTTACGGGGGACCCTTTTTTCTCTGACCCGTAGGAAGAAAAGTTGGAGCCATTCAGCCCCAGATGAATAACGCCAGCTTCTGCGAGCATTTTACCAGCTAAATTTGCCCCTAATCCCCCGATTGATTCTAAACGAATTTCGTATAAGCCTAACTCATTCATCTTTGTCAGCCTTGTTTGTGCATTCAATTTTTACACCCTCCCATTATCCCTATGTAACATCCCTATATCATTACCTTGTCTTACCTGATCTAATGCCGGTTTAGAAATTGTGTTAGTCAATACTGTTTTTTATCTTTCTATCTTTCGTCATTTTAAGTTGTATTGCTAAGAAATATTGTGAAAAACATCACACAGAAAAAAGTTATGCTCCCTTTCCTTTTACATCTAGGAATTAATCCGACTTTTCCAGCTTCTATTTCCATTAGGTAGATATTGAATTGTAATAGGGAAGTTATGTAAAATAGAAAAGTATGACATTTATGAAAGAGGAAAACTATTGTGGAGAATCGTTTAAGAGAATACGATTTTATTCGAGTCTTGTGCGTGCTGGGCGTCATTGCCATCCATGTGACATCGCATTTTGTTACTCGAACTGATTTCGCTTTTATTTGGAATCAATTATCACGCTTTGCTGTCCCCATGTTCATGCTTTTATCAGGATTCTTTCTTTTTTATCAGGATCGCAAGCTTCAGCTTCACCAACGACCATCCATGAAAAAGCGTATAAAAAGACTGATTATTCCTTACCTCTTATGGACAATCATCTATGCGCTGTATACCCAAAGTGGGTTGCTTCATAATCAGAATTATGTCATGTGGATCGATTATTTATTCAAATCATTATGGCAAGGAAAAGGCTATGTCCATCTGTACTTCATGTTAATTGTCTTTCAATTTTATTTGTTGTATCCATGGCTGCGCTCCTGGTATTATCGCTCACCTAACAGCATGCTAATCGTTAGCTTTATCCTGACAGTAGGCATACAATCGCTGATTTACCTCTCGCAGCATGATAAGGTTGGGTTTCTCCTGCCAAAATTATGGTGGTCCTATAGCATTCCTATCCCAGTCTGGATTTTCTTTTTCACGGCCGGCATGTTTTTAGCCCAATGCAGAGAACACTGGGAAAACTGGCTCAAAGGGAAAACCTTATGGCTGCTTCTGGCTTGGGTCCTTACATTTGGCCTGGTTGTGATGGATACAATATGGTCGCGTACCTATACCCTATCTATTAAGCCTAGCATCATTTTGTACTGCTTCATTTGCTTTTTCCTTTTTTATCATATGGGACGTTTGTTTTATCAGAAAAAAAATCCGCTTCACTCTATCTTCAATTGGATTTCAGAGCAATCCTTTTTGATCTTTCTGTTGCATCCCTTGTTGCTATCCTACTTATCCTCATTAGCTGTGACAAATAAGCTTGAGTTTATGTGGAAAGGGAACCTTGGGATTGTAAATCAGTATTTGATTACGGTCATAGTCACTTTGCTAATTACCTATCTCTTGTCCCGCTTTTCTTGGATACATCTTTTGGGCGGAGTTCCTTCCAAAAGGCGAGCGAAAGGCATAGCGGCAAATGTAACTCATACACCCAACCAAACAACCTAAATGTAAACATCGCTTTCGATACAAAAAAGATGCTTGAAATAACTTCCTGAGTCATTTCCAAGCATCTTTTTATTTTCCTCTTACCATCATGGATTATGAATTGCATTGTATTCCTCAATCAGCGGATTTGCATCATAATCCCGAGCTATTTTCCATTGCTCGCCCTCTTTTACCAAATCCATCTGTCCATTCGTTGTTATGACTTTATTCTGCTTACCGTCAGCATAAGCTAATTCCAGCTCCATGTTATAATGGTAGGTTATTTTGTCCATTTCCTCGGCGGCTTTCTCCATAGTCAGCTTCTTGAGCTTGATGTTAGCTTGCCTCCCTCTGGCCACCTCATAGCTAAGCAATTGTTCACGGTTCTTTACATGCGATTCAAAGGCTTTTTCAGTTAGATAGGGTTTGACCGCATCGTTCATTGCTGCAAGCTCAGTCACATTCATCTTTTGTACATCTTTTTCAGTCTTGAAATCCCCAACCTCATACTGTGCCTTCTTAAAATTCATAGCGATTTCCAAGGCCTGCTGCTCCATTGTGGAAGTCGAACTAGGGGTTGAACAGCCTTGAACGAGCAAAAACATCATCATTACAAGCATACCTGTAATTCTGAAACGCCCCATTAACATCACCTCCTATGCCTATATTTTATCAATTCCAGATTATTTTTTCCAATTTTATACACAGGGCGTGTCCCCTTTAATCAGGTGACACGCCCATATATTAGCCTATAAAATAGGAGATAATAACCGTGCAATCGACTCCTGAAAACGGAGTAGACGTGGACGGTTGTTGTATTCTTCTAGCGTCAGCTCCGTGCAATGAGAAATATCCTGTAAAAAGATTTCCTCCAGTTTTCTTGAAGTTTGACTGTCGTAAATAATTGCGTTCACTTCAAAGTTTAGCTTGAGACTGCGAATATCTAAGTTAGCTGTACCGACAGTTGCTAAACTGCCGTCCACCATCATTGTTTTTGCATGCAAAAATCCCTTTTCATAAAGATAACAACGCGCTCCTGCCCCTAATAACTCACCTATGTATGAAGAAGATGCCCACTGAACCAATCGATTATCTGAGCGTTTCGGAATCATAATCCTTACATCAATACCCGAAAGTACAGCGATCTTCAAATCGTTTAATAAGCTTTCATCTGGTACAAAATACGGTGTTTGCAGGTATAGACTCTTTTTCGCAGAATGAATCATTTTTAAATAATTGTATTGAATACGCTGATATCTGGAAGTAGGGCCACTTGTGACTACTTGTAGGGCAACCTGTCCAGACCCCCTCCATCTCGGAAAATGCTCCTCTGTGTAAAGAATGTTTTGACCTGATGCCAGATTCCAGTCAAGCAAAAAAGTGATTTGTAGCGACGAGACTGCCAATCCCTCTATTCGAAGGTGCGTGTCGCGCCAATCGCCTAGCACTTGATCTAGGCCAAGATACTCATTCCCTACATTAAAACCACCAACAAAGCCAATTTTACCATCCACAACGGCGATTTTTCGGTGATTACGATAATTCAAACGGAAATTAAGATAAGGAATAGGGGAAGAGAAAAAGACCGCCACTTCGCCCCCTGCCTGCTTTAATTCATCAAAAAAATTCTTTTTGATGCCAAGCGAGCCAATATCATCATATAATACTCGGACTTTTACTCCTTGTTTTGCTTTTTTTACAAGGAGATCAACTAATCGACCTCCTAGCGCATCCTGACGAAAGATATAGTACTGCAAATGAATGTGATCTGTCGCCTGCTCAAAGCTGGCAAATAAAGCTTCAAACTTTTCCTTCCCGCTTGTGTATATCTCTACTTCATTGTCTTGAGTAAGTAACGTCTTATTGGTAGTCACATTCATATAGACGAAATCACGATAAGTCTCCACCGAGGCATCCTGATAAACAAGCTTATCCTGCTGAAGCTTCTGTTTTTGCCATCTGACCATATCATTAAGGGTTTTATTTTCCCGCTGATTGATCCGATACAATTTACGCCCACTTAAATTGCGTCCCAAAATCACGTATATGAAAAAGCCTAAACCAGGAATAAAAAATAGAACCAAAATCCAAGCCCAGGTAGCCGTAGCATTGCGTCGCTCCAAAAAGATGAGTGCCATCGCTAGGAAAATGTTAATGACAGATAAACCGAGATAAATTTGGCTGATGGGCCCCATGTATAGTTAACACCCCGCTGACTCTTACATTCCTTTATGTTCTACCTCATATAAGGGTTTATGTATGATTTCTATTTTATCATGTCCTTCCTTTTCCAGCATGTATGGAAAAAAGAAGCGCCCATTCATGAGCGCCTCTCACAACCTTCTAGCAGACAATTTTACAACGACGTCTTCTTCTGTGGTGTCTATGGTGTCTACGGTGATGTCTATGGTGTCTACGATGATGTCTGTGGTGTCTTCTGTGTCTTCTACGTCTTCTTCTCAAGTCGCGAAGAGCGCGTCTTAGGAATCGTTTTGCGCGACGGATATTTCTTCTCGCTCTCCGAACATCTCTGTTACTGACACATCTACGTCTGCGTCTTCTTCGTCTGTGACATGATGACATAACTTGATCACCTCTACTTGTAGTTTTGGGGAACGATGGAGAAGATAATAATCTCCTAGACACTTCCAAAACTTAAACAATATCCCCACTAACATACAATGCAAAAGGTATGAGCTTCGATACAGACAGATATGCTGAGTCAAAGGCCTAAATTTATTTCTACCCAGTTATCTTTCAACTGTGCTTCTTAACAACGAAATTAGGCCTAGTCGAAAGCATAGATTTATTAGCTAGATGAATGAACATGCATCCGTTTATATATGGAAAAAATCAAATTTCTACTAGAAATATCAAATTGTGGTTTAAACCTTAAAATAACCTTAATAACATAAAGCTATTCTTAATTATTACGTTTTTTTATTGTTTTTATCTGATTTCCTTATATAATTTGCCATAGGTTGCAATTCTGTCAAAATAAAATTTTGCATTTCTTCTCACAAATAACGTTCGCCATACGTTATTTTTTTTTATGCAGGGAGATTAGGGAGATTTATTCCCGATGTTGTTCATGAAACTGATCAATTTGCTGTAAAAAACAGCGCATGGTATTTGTCAGAAAGGAGTCTTTTCTGCGGATGAATACTGTTGTTACCTGATTATATCCCTCAGGTAATGTAAAATGACGGATGTTTCCTTCCGAATGTAATCGCAACACTGTTGATTTTGGTACAAGTGAAACGCCAAGCCCTGACTCTACTACTGCTAAGATCGTTTCCAACGTGCCAAACTCCATTATTTTGGTAGGCGTGATCCCCTGTGTTGATAACCACTGAGTCAATCTCGCCCGATACCCGCAGCCTGATCGGAATACGAGGAGCGGCCTGCTTTTACATTCCTCTAATGTAAGAATGCCTTTTCCAGCCACTAACACAAGCTCTTCCTCCATGACATGCTCCTGTACAATATCTGGATGCTGTATAGGTCCACTTACAAAAGCCCCGTCTAACTGATATTGCAGTACATCACTTACTAGATGCTGCGTAACTCCTGACACTAAAGATAAATCGACCCGCGGGAACTTTTTGTGATAAGACGACAAGATGATAGGCAGCGCCGAAACGGTTTCAACCGAGCCAATCAGCAATGGTCCAGATGGGTCCTCGCTGGTTTGAAAGGATTGCTGCATTTCTTCCATTAACGCCAGCATTTTTTGGGTATAGCCTAGCAGCTTACGCCCGTCTTCATTTATCGTCACGCCTCGACGGTGTCGATGAAACAGCGATGTTCCTAGTTCCTTTTCTAGCTGCTGAATCCGAGCCGTTACGTTTGATTGAACATAATTTAAGCGTTTGGCGGCCTGGCTCACACTACCTTCCTCGGCTACTATTTGAAAAATACGCAGATCGCTTATTTCCATTCTCTCTTCCTCTTTCTACACGTTACATTTGATATCAATTATAGTGATAGCTAATATCAATTTCAATCATTTTACATGATAGTGTTTTCGACATATGATGTTCAACGTAAGATTTTTTAGAGAGAGAAAGGTAGAGAGAGAAAATGAAGACAGACAACATCATGAGGGGAGCCTTCCTTTGCTTAGTAGCAAGTGTAGCTTGGGGAGCTATGTTTCCAGTTGCAGAAAGTGCATTTGAATTTATTGATCCATTTTATTTCTCTGTTATTCGCTATTCTGTTGTTTCCCTCATTTTACTTGGTTTATTAGTCTGGAAAGAGGGTTTAAAAGCCTTACGTTTGGAAGGTCGTGGATGGTCCTTGTGGTTTTTTGGGACAATGGCTTTCACCGGCTACAATCTATTAGTATTTTGGGGACAAAATCAATTAGGGACCTCAGGGGTCATTCTGGCCTCCGTCATGGAAGCATTGATGCCAATGCTGTCTGTGTTGGTTCTATGGATGTATAAATCAAATAAACCAAAACCGTTTACGATTGGTTGCATCGCAGTAGCTTTAGTAGGGGTATTTATGGTAATTACAAAAGGAGATGTAAAAGCCTTTTTAGTTGGTGGAAGCAGTATTTTCGCTGTTTTCCTTATCTTCATCGGAGTGCTAGGATGGGTAATCTACACAATTGGAGGCAATCACTTTACTACCTGGTCCGTTTTACGCTATTCCACATTAAGCTGCGTTCTGGGCACCTTCACTTCGGTAGTAGTGGTTCTATCTCTAACTGGATTACATTTTATACATGTGCCTACTATGAGCTCAATCCTAGCTGCTAGCAATGAATTTGCTTTTATGATTATTGTTGCTGGTGTGGTTGCTTTGATTAGTTGGAACGCTGGAATTAAGCTGTTATCACCAATTAACGGAACCTTATTTATCAACTTTGTACCTGTTACCACCTTTATCATTTCCGTTATGCAAGGCTATAACATGACTATTTATGATGTAGGTGGCACAATGCTAATCATTATAGCCTTAGTATGTAACAACATGTATCAACGTAAGCAAGCAAAAGAGCTAGTGCCTACACGCGCATCTGTAGTAAAATAAATCGAAAAAAATTCCCCTCGAATGCTTTGCTAAGACGGCAAAAGACAATCGAGGGGATTTGTGTATAGCCAAAAAGGAATAACCTAGTAACTGTTTAACCACGAGTACGCTCCACCTGTTTATTGAGCCATTCTAAGCAATCCTGCATGACTTCCTTTCGATTTATGTCATTTAACAGCTCATGTCTACCTTCTTGGTATAATTTATAAGACATTTGCTGCAATTGTAGCTCCTCATACCTTTCTACAAGCTTGCGAACTCCTTTGCCTCGCATTCCTACTGGGTCCTGATCACCTGCAATGATGAAGACAGGCAGGTCTTTCGGTATTTGTTGCAGATATGGCTTTTGTTGAATCTCGCGTAGCATTTTAAAAAAGTCGCGATAAAAGCTGGTAGTCGATACCCCGCCACAGTAAGGATCGTCAATAAATTTATCCACTTCAATCGGATCTCTGCTCAGCCAATCAAACTGTGTACGCGGTGACTGAATATGACGATTAAAGCTACCAAAGGCTAAGGAATCGATCCATCTACTGCGGTATTGATCCCCACGCATAGCTGTAATGAGATGGGTAACCCCTAATCCCGCAAGTAATTCTACTCCGCGACTGCCATTACTGCCTGATAAAATAATTCCGTCTATCAACTGTGAAAATTCATACATATATTTTTGGCCTAAGAATGAACCCATACTGTGAGCAAACAAAAACAAGGGCTGATTCGGTTGTTCATCATGAATGATCTGACTAAGCTGAGCCATATTATTGACCATCCATACAAATCCATCGTGTCCCACATAGCCCAATTTCTCGATACTACCTGCTGTTTTACCATGTCCGCGATGATCATTTGCATACACCACATAGCCTGCATCTGTTAAAAATCTAGCAAAACGTTCATATCGTTTGGCTGTTTCTGTCATGCCATGAGCAATTTGCACGACTCCCTTCACTTCTTCCTGATTGTCAGGAGACCAATGATAAACGAAAAGAGTAAAGCCCTGTTTATCCGTAAAGGTAAAGGTCCTTGATCTCATAACTGATCTTCCTTCCTGTATCTGCCTCACTACAAGTAGTGTATCAGGTTTTTAGGATAAGCGAAATTAAATAAGGTGAAGGCAATAAGCTGTTATGATCGGCTAATATTTTGACCATACTGAAAAGCAAAACGATGAAAAAGGAGCACTCCGCCATGGCACATTTTCAATTTGTCTGGGATGATCCGCTTGTGAAGACCCATCCACAAATCTGGCAGGGAAATCGCTACCAAATTACTATCGAGCCTTACGAGGACCACTCCTATTTATCATTGTGGGAAAACGGACAAATCGTTCGTTGGATCGATCCGTCAGGGCCTGCTTTTCATTATCAATCATTACATTTTCTCCCCTTTTCATCACAAGTGTTAGCCTGGGGGGAACAAACGGTTACCAAAGGTGTAAAGCCCTGCCTTCATTGTCGTAGATACCACTTATTAGACTCCCTAGCAGCAAGAAAAATGCATCCTTATCCCCCGCTATGTCGCAACTGTCGCTGTGCATCTCTTATAACCAAATCCTACTCTACTTATCATTAGCCTTGTCTATAAAGCAGAAAAAGAGAGGAGACAATTGTCCTCTCTTTTTGATGTTACTTTGTTCCCTCATGCTGAAGTCCATTCTTATCTTTCCATTTTTTATTCAATATCTTTTCGATCTTGCCGCTAACCTTGAGCTTTATTTCATCTGCCTTTTCCTGAGAAAGATGTCCATCCTCTACAGCTTTCTCAATACGCTCCATATATGCTTTTTGTAATAGAGCTGCCACTGCCTGCGTAGAAACTCCTTGGCTTTGGGCAATCTCATTTAGAGATTTTCCGCTTATCCAAGTTAATTTCAATTGCTCCCTATCCATTTTTAGCAACGTAAGAAGCTCCTGATTCTCCCACGGTGCTAGCTTTCCTCTCCTGATATGCTTTCTCTTTTCATCACGAAAGGTACCTTCTACAAGGCGAGTCGCTCTTTTCGTAGCATGTTCTTTTACTTTTTCAGCACGTTCCTTCGTCATGCGGCCATTCTTTACTGCTTCATCGAGCTTGGCCATGTGTTGCATTTTAAGTAGTTGGATCACCTTTGCTTTATCGACACCGCGACTATTAGCTATGTCAGCCAAACTTTTTCCTTTGTTTAATTCAGTAAGCAATTGTTCTCTAGATAGGTGTAATAGGGATTGCAGTGCAGAGTTATCTATGAAGTGATTTCGATGCATGATCTCAGTAGGAAGGGGGACAGGGGCAGCTACAGAATAAATCGTACTAGATGGTAGCATTTCTTGCGTTGCATCAGCAGAGCTTGTGCTAAAAAGGAACGCAGTAGCAGTAAATATCAAACCCCAGGAAGCTTTATATAGCATAAACAAAAACATCCTCTCTAAGAATCAGTAATGGTCTTTAAAACAATCCCATCATCTGGGTTCTTAGTTAGGAATGTGGAATTATCAGCAAAAATATACGATATGTCAGCTTTGATTTTTTCATGGACAGGATCAACAGTGCTCTCTCTCTTCCATTTGTCTACTCTTCTTATACTGCTGAAAGCGTTGACTTTGTAGTTGGAGCACGTATTCATCCAGTTCCTTGCTTAAAGCCACAACCGTTGGATGAGAAAAACTACCTTTCTCTTGAACTAGAACAACCAGTTGTTGTTGCAATGTGATGACCATGTCTTTGATGGGAGGGGCATGCTTCAATATTCCGCTCACCTTATCTCACAAACCTTTCTCCAGCAATTTAAAATTTTATATAATGATAAAGTAACGTGATAAGTTACAGGTGTTTTCCATTTTTTTATCACTTTTTCTTAAAATAGAAGAAAAAGAGCTGCCACCCAATGTCATGAGCGACAGCAACACCTACTTTCCATTTTTCTATTTTGGTCTAGCTCCGTTATCACAAATTCTACCCTGATCTGTGCCATGATTATCTTTTTCAGTGCTATTCTCAGTACAGTTGTTATCTTTCTCTTTATCGTTGTTTCCAAGTCCTGTACCGCTGCTGTAATCAATCGGTTTAGCGCCATTGTCTGCTAGTGCCGCTGTTGGGGCTGTAAACGCCATTACTAATCCAATAACGATTAACACTTTTTTCATGCGAATTCACCCTCCTTCCATTCTTTTAACAAATTCCAATAGAGACGCTGTTGTTCTTGAGTTGCATGAATTCTATGTGTTTCAAACATATAAAGCAACTCCCCTAGTTCTTGTTGCTTCTGAAGAGAGAGTGCTTTATTTATTGCTTTTAACAATTGATCGATACCCTCTTTATACAAAGCTAGTTCGAAATACATTTGAGAGGCAACCTGAAAAAGATTAAAACGATATTTATTAATTAATATATTTTCCTCAGGGGCTAAACGCTTGGCAAACATCTCAAAAATATGACGGGCTAACAGTGCTCGATTAGCATCTAATAGCTTCCTGATGACAATCGACAGACCTGATTCTCGCTGATCCTGCTGAGATAGCCAGCTTACATAGGTCAGAAGGTTGTCCAAATCACCTGAGGTAATTTCGATCATCATGCGATTCCCGTATCCGACATTCTGAAACGGTTTATACTTAGAATACAGATCGGTTAGACGCATAGCCTCCTGATAATCCTCTGTTTCCTTTAGCGCAAAGCTTTTAATCATCAGACAGTGATTATAAATGTCAATATTCTGACCCTTTGCCAGCTTCTCTAAGATATCAGCATAATGCAATACCTTTTCCCAATCGCTAGCAATATAAAAATACATCATTACTCGATCATAGGCTTTGATTTTTTCCTGTAGCGGCAATCGATTAATGACAGATAGTAGCATTACTAATTTTTCATAAGATTCTTTTACATCAAAGCGCATAATATAAAAGATTCGAAAATAGCAAATGGCTAATTGCTCCGAATGATAGTCAGCCTCATTGTTTACATAATAATTATAGAGAAAAAGAGCTTGCTGATACTCTGATTCCTTATAAGTGGGAACTCCAGGATATTTTAACTCTGCTTGTTCAAAAATAGAATCCGCAATCGTATAAATCACATCGAGCTTTTTATTATCCTGCTCCAACAGCATTTCCAATAGCTGAAACGCTATATCATACTTCCCAACCTCTAGGCAACGCCTTAGAAACTTTTCGTATTTGTCCTTAATAAATACCAAATGGACACTTTTGAGCCGCTGTTCGATGCACTCTCCAAAAAACAGATGATAAAAAGCCCCTTCTTCCAATTCAAACACTACGGTCAATTTATCTAAGCTCTCCAGCGTAAACGAATGGTTACCATTAATGGCCTTGGTAAATCCGCTTCTTTCAATGGAAATCAGCTGGGCTGTTTCCGCTTGCGTCAATCTTTTTTGTTTCATATGCTTGCGGATCGTATCGCGTAATTCCTCACGCGTCCATTCCAGTTCGGAACGAAACACTGTTCATCCCCCCCAGCTCTCTTTTCCTCCAACATAAATCTACTAACCTAGCCTTAATTTTACAATATTTTACATGGTTTTGCTACCTTTTTTGATACATCAAACCTGTTTCAAAGCTTTCTTTGTACATATAAAAATGAAGCCATTAACATCGCAAACCCTGCTGAATTTTGATACAATAAAAAGAAAACCTGTTAGCTAAAGGAGATTTCAAAATGGCTCACTTCGCTGCAATTTTACATATGAAAAATCCAGAGAAAAATCAAGAATTTCGCCCTCATCATCTTGAATATCTCGAAAAGCTAAAAGCAGAAGGCAAAATCTTCGCGAAAGGGCCTTTTGCCGATGGTTCAGGCGGGATGGTAATCTATATTGCTGATACGTTAGAGGAGGCTACACAAATAGCTGAATCTGATCCTTATGTAGTAGAAGGTGTACGCCGTCTGGAATTGCATCAATGGAATATATAGGAAAATCTACAAAGAAAAAAACCGCTCAGCAGTCGTTTGAGCGGTTTTTGTGTATGTCCATAGGTAACAAAAAAACAAATATACATGTAAATCGGGATTCTTTTATTTATTAACGGGTTACTTTTAGACCGCTTACATCTTTTTAAAGGTCATCTAGCTTTTTTGGCAATCTTGTTTTCCTGCCGCTTACTCTTTGTCAGCCTCAATACAGCAGTAGGTTTTGTTTTTATTTAATTCATGGATACGTTCTAGCATCGCTTGCATCTGCTCTAGTAACGGTCCAAATTCCTCCATAGAGATCGCCGTACTTTCCACTAAGGCATTTTTAATCCCATTCGCTCTGCTTTGAAGCTGTTTCCCCTTCTCTGTAATTGTAATATTGACGGTTCGCTCATCAGTGGTAGAGCGCTCCCTTTTCACTAGCTCCATGGCTTCCAGTCTTTTTAGCATCGGTGTCAACGTACCTGAATCCAAATAAAGGAGCTGCCCTAGCTGCTTCACCGTACAGGAATGCTCGTCCCATAAAATTAAAAGCACTAAATATTGTGGATAGGTAAGTCCCATTTCTTCTAAATGCGGGCGATACAACCGACAAATCTCACGAGAACAGGCATAAATCGAAAAACATAGCTGTTGATCTAGCGCTAGCATTTTCTTGTTATTCATGATTTGTCTCCCCTCTTTTTACACTTCCAATTCAATTGTACACAATTTAGTTTTTGACAAATTAATCTTATGTCAAATATAATGAACGTGTCAATTCATTAACAAACAATTGACCGCGTTACTAAAGTGGTTCAATTTGTACATTAACACATTTTTGGTATCAACGTACCAAAATATTCAATACATCATGGAGGGTACAGACTATGACTACAAAAGCAGCACCTGCACATATGCAATTACCTTACTATATCAACGGTGAGTGGAGAAAAAGCTCCTCTAACGAAACTGTTAAAATATATTCCCCGTATAAAGACGGAGTCGTTGGCGAGGTACAAGCTATCACTCGCGAAGAAGTAGACGAAGCCATCAAGTTAGCGGCTGAAGCACAAAAAGCCTGGGCTGAATTAAGCATTCGTGAACGTGCTACCTATCTCTATAGATGGATTGACGAGCTTTTGGCTATGAAGGACGAAATTGCTGATATCATGATGCAAGAGGTGGGTAAAACCTTTGCTGATGCCCAGAAGGAAGTGGAACGCTCTGCGGATCTCATTCGCTACAACATTGAAGAAGCTATTCATATGTACAACGAAAGCATGAGTGGTGAAAACTTTCCTGGTGGTTCAAAACAAAAAATCGCTATTGTTGAACGTGTTCCACTTGGTGTCGTTTTGGCTATTTCGCCATTCAACTACCCGGTTAACCTGTCTTCAGCTAAAATTGCACCAGCATTGATGATGGGTAATGCAGTAATCTTCAAGCCTGCAACACAAGGAGCTTTGAGTGGTATCAAAATGATTGAAGCCCTACACAAAGCAGGAATTCCGAAAAACATTGTAAACGTAGTAACCGGACGCGGCTCTGTGATTGGTGATTATTTGGTTGAGCATAAAGGAATCAACATGATTACCTTTACAGGCGGAACAGCTACTGGTTATCACATCGCAAGCAAAGCAAAAATGGTACCACTTGTGATGGAGCTTGGCGGTAAAGATCCTGCTATCGTGCTTCCAGACGCTGATTTAAAATTAGCAACGGGTCAAATTATCTCGGGCGCCTACTCTTATTCCGGTCAACGCTGCACCGCCATCAAACGCGTGCTAGTTCAGGATAAAGTAGCTGATCAGCTAACGGATATGCTAGCAGCAGAAGTAGCAAAGCTATCGATCGGTTCTCCGGAAGACAAAGCAACTGTCGTGCCTGTAATCGACACGAAATCTGCTGATTACATTCAAGGTCTCATTGATGACGCGATCGAAAAAGGTGCTAAAGTTTTGACTGGCAACAAGCGTGAAGGCAATTTGATTCATCCAACCCTGCTAGCAGACGTAACGCTTGATATGCGTGTAGCCTGGGAAGAGCCATTCGGTCCTGTTCTGCCAATCATCCGAATTAAAGACGCAGAAGAAGCGATTGAGATTGCAAACAAATCCGAGTTTGGACTTCAAGCAAGTGTCTTTACGAATGATATTAACAAAGCATTCCATCTGGCGAAAAAGCTAGAAACAGGCTCCGTGCAAATTAATGGACGTACAGAACGCGGTCCAGACCACTTCCCATTCATTGGAGTAAAAGGTTCTGGTGTAGGTGTACAGGGTGTTCCAAAAAGCCTGCAATCCATGACACGTGATAAAGTTACGGTCTTGAACTTACAATAATATCCGCTGCGTTTTTACAATCTAGTTTTCATTAGACGCATACAAAAAAACGCCTCTTTTTGATGAGACATGCTCATCATAAGAGGCGTTTTTTACTTACTTGATATTAATTCCATCAGACTAAAAAGAATTCATCTGGGTTGGGACCAAAACGTTGATTTTGATTCAGATCATTGATTCTGCCCATATCTTCATCTGACAATGCAAAGTCAAACAAAGCTGCATTCTCCATAATACGATGCTCTTTAACCGACTTTGGAATAATAACTACACCATTTTGCAAATGCCAGCGAAGCACGATCTGAGCTGGTGTTTTTTCGTATTTTTGTGCCAATTTAGCCAAAACAGGATGATCTAAATTTCCTTGCATCAATGGGCTCCAAGCTTCGACCTGAATGTTGTTCTGTTTGCAATATGTAAGCAGTTCCTTCTGGCTCAGGAGCGGATGCAATTCGATTTGGTTGACCATCGGCTTCACTTCTGCCGTTTTCATCAATTCTTCCAAATGATGCTTGTGGAAATTGCAGACACCTATTGCCCGTACCTTTCCATCCTTGTATAGCTTCTCCAATGCCTTCCATGTATCTACATATTTGTCTGTACCCGGCCAATGGATTAAATACAAGTCAAGATAGTCCAGGCCAAGCTTTTTCAAGCTTTCATCAAAAGCAGCTAGCGTCGTATCGTAGCCCTGATCGCTATTCCATACCTTAGTAGTTATAAATAATTCTTCACGGGGAACTCCAGCTTCAGCAATTGCTTGGCCAACCCCTTCTTCATTCTTGTAGATCATAGCAGTATCAATACTTCTATATCCGTGCTGAATTGCTGTTTTCACTGCGTGAACAACCTGAGCTCCATCATCTACTCTCCATACACCAAGACCAATCCAAGGCATTTTCACTCCGTTTTGGAGTACTGTACAATCTGCGAGATGTTTTATCACTGCTGTTCCCCTCCTCAGCTTTTTAAAAGTGCTGTATGTAACAGCAACAGTTTCATTGTAGCATGTAGAGAATCCATTTATCACCTATTGTGTGTGTTACCTTCTATATTTTCATACATCGAAACGTGTTTAGCATAATTGCATAGCAAAAAAAGAACCCATTTATCATGTAAACGGGTTCTTGCAAGTTGTTTTATTCGTCAAAACGTATCTATTATTTAGAAATTAGTTTGGTTAATTCTGTTGTCTCCGTTAGACGAATAGGTTTGTCGGTATAGGTTTTACCATCTTCGCTATAGTACATTCTGTCACTATCGTTTCCAGAGAAGACAAAGATATCGCTCTTAGAAGTAACCTTAACCGTAGTATTTACTTTCTTGTCGCCTTGTTTTTCTTTGGCCACAATTTCATGCTCTACTGGCTTATCATATACATATTCAATCGCTAGACCTAATTTGGTTGCTTTCTCAATGCTTAGCTCTGTTTCCTGAGTAGGAACGATTTCTCCCACGATACCTACACGTTTGTTTGTCAATTCAACAATTTTTTTGAAATCCGCATCTGTAGATTTTAAAGTCTTTTTGTTACCGTATTTATATACGTTAATTTGACTAGGTTCAGGTAAGCCTTTACTGTCCTTTATTGGCTCCCCTTTAAAATCATTATTAGCTTTTGTTTCCGCTGGTGCCGGTGCTGGTGCCCCTTCTGGGTTTACTTTAGTAGGTTGAGCTTTTTCTCCTGAGTTATTGGAGCAAGCTGTAAGCATAGCACATGCTAGTAGGACAAGCAGGGTCCCCTTCATTTTTTTCATCTTCCTCATCACCTTTCTTTGGACTGCAACTTCTATAAAGAAAGCTGCTGAATGAAACATGCCTTCTATTTTAACATTATTAGCCTGTAATGTGTAACCATCCAAAAACTGCCTTCCTGATTATGTAATAAAGCATTTTCTAGTTTTCTGGGTTTCCGATTCCATTTATTTGATTTACCACCAAAACCCCCCTTTGAATCTGAAAGATATATTCTCTAATGACAGCAACAGGATGATTCGAAGACAATCGAATCATCCTTCCATAAAAAAAATGACCCCAATGGAGAGGGGATCATTCGTGATGCTTTTGTAAATAAAGATTAATTAGGAACAATGAACAAATTTGCGGGAACTGGCACAATGGTTTTTAGTAGATGTCCGTTTTGTCCAGGCAATGCTAGGCGGCCACTACTCCCTATTAAATTGTTACCGTTGCTTTCGGACAACAACCTGACCTGTACCGGTTTTATCACATACATCCATTGTATGAATTTTCGTGTTTTATCTTTTCAGGCTTGTCTTGCCTTGTAGCAACTAGGATCACCATGTAGCATTTAGATGTAGACTTACCTCATGCTCTTTATTTGTTTAAAAATATGCCCACATACTCCCCACAACGTCTTTACCTTTTTTAGGAAATTCCGTGCTACTCTGTTGCTTTGGAGCTTGTCTGTCCCTTACACTAAGATAAGAGAGCGTTTTTTGTTTAAAACGAAGAGATGTTCCTTGGCTTTGGTCGGCGGAAGGGACCTCTCTTTTTTCATGCTCTTTTGATTTCTGGGAAGTTTTATTCCCATCTGTAGGTTCATCTGCCCATACGAGTGCCATCTTGAAATCCTCCATTCTGTCTTGTGAGTTTCGCATTCCGTTAATTTTTACATACATGCTACACAATACTTCCTGTGGTAAATAAGATATTTTCTATTTTATCTTTTTATTCTAAAGAATGTTCCGCCAAGAATATATCAATTGAAAATGTTGAAACGTATGACAAATTGTGCCATTATTCGACAAAGCGACATAATTTTCAGTAAACTGTCTCCATTCCCATAAAAAAACCGCAGGATTAGCTCCGCGGTTTTTTGCTTAAAAATTCTTGGATTTGTTTTTGGCCGGCAAGAATTGTTGTTCTATCTTTTCATAAAGTGCAAGTAACCGTTGTATAAAAGCAAGCCTTGGTACAGCCCAATACACAAACAAGGCCGAGACGATGCCTAATAATGCCCCTGTTATGACATCAACTGGATAATGAACACCTACCCAAACACGAGAGAGTCCTACAAATACAGCGAGGACAAGCCATAGCCAGCCTTCTTTTTTACGCATAAGCCAAAAAGAAGCACAGATGGAAAAGAACAAAATCGAATGATCACTTGGAAACGAATTATCGATCGCATGTTCAACGAGCTGATTGACATCCTGAAGTACCGCAAATGGCTGATAATGCGAATAGAACAGTCCCGCTAATTTTCCAAGTATTTCGGCAAAGATGAAGGTAATCAACGCTTGAATGACCATCATTCGATTTCTATGATCGCGAGTAAACCAATAGACGAGTAAACCCAATCCTAAAAAATACACCATATATTCTGCAATAAAAACCACACCTGGATTTAAAACAGCATACTGTTTCCCTACATCATTAATGGCTCGAAAAACATCAATGTTTAACTCAGAAACGCTCATTTTTGTTATTCCCCCTATTTAAAATAGCAATAATAGCACAACAAGAGAGACGATAATCAATGAACATCCACCTTGTTAACATACACCGTGGTTATAATGAATCCAAGAATCGATGTAAGCAAAATAGATAAATAGGAGTATACGGGAGCATATTCAGCAACAAACCGATTAATAGCCACTGCATGTACCGCTGAATAAGGAAACAATACCCGATATTCTGAATTTGCAAGTGCGACGTTTGCCATCGTGATAACGGCAGTAAATATAATGGTAGGAACATAATTTTTAAACAGAAAGGTTACAAGCATAGTTGGCGTTGACAACAGAAACAGTAGAAATCCACCCATGATATATTGGGAAAAGGATTGTATTAATAAAGCGGTACTTAAACCTTCAAACTGTCCAATACATCCTAAAATCAAAGTCAGTCCCCAAGTCATTATTGTTAATAGTAAAATCCAAATCAACAGTAAAACTAATTTACTTAGAATAAAGCTAGTTCTCGATACGGGGATGGTTAGCAGGTTTTTTAATGTATCTTCCACATACTCCCGATTAAAAAGGTAAGCAGTAATCACTCCATACAGAAGTGTTCCTATGAGCAGAAGTGTATACAAATTCGTATTGTAAAAGGCTTCTTGAAATTCAACAGATGCATGAGGATTTTTCATTTTCATATTTAAAAATCCGATAAATACCATAATCGGAGCTGAAGCCGCTCCTATCATGCTGACAAAAAACATTTTCGCTCTCTTAAGCTTTAGAAGTTCAACATAAAGCAAATTACCCAATAGTCCCACCTCCAATTAACTTCGTGAAGTAATCCTCTAGCTTATCTTCGCTCATCGTTATCTTACTTACTTCAATACCATTCTCTACAAACAATCTGTTCATCTTCCCCTGTTGGCCAAAGTGTGAATACACCCTGATAATTCCGTCTTCGTGCACCCGGTAATCAGATATTTGAAGCTGATCCTCCATCAGCATAGCTGCTTTATTATCGTTAGATACCTGGAACTCAAGGTATTTCCGATTTCTAACTCTAAGCTCTTCAAAGGAGATTTCCTCAAGGAGTCTCCCCTCATGAATAATTCCAATCTGATCTGCCAGTTGTTCTATTTCTGATAAAATATGACTAGAAATCAGAATCGTTATGTTTCTTTCTTGGGCTAGAGATTTAATCAGTCTTCGTATCTCTTTAATGCCAATCGGGTCTAAACCATTGGTTGGTTCATCTAATAGTAACAGCTCAGGATGATGCAGAATGGCTCTAGCAATCCCTAAACGTTGCTTCATTCCCAATGAGTATTTACCGACCAGCTTTTTCGTCTCATGTTGAAGTCCAACGATCTCTAAGGCTTCCTCTATTGCATTTTTCTTATGAACACCCATTAGCTTTGCATTAATAAACAGATTTTCTCTAGCTGTTAAGTTTTCATAGAATCCTGAGGACTCCACAATAGAACCTATTCTTCTTAAAATCTCTTTCTTTTTTTTCAGTAAATTCTCTCCGAATATTTCAATCGTCCCCCGAGTGGGTTTTATTAAGCCTAACAGCATACGAATGGTAGTCGTCTTTCCTGCACCATTCTGACCGAGAAAACCATAAATCTGTCCCTGCCTTACATTCATCTCAAGGTTATTTACAACGATCTGCGTACCATATGCCTTTGTTACATCCGTGGTTTTAATGATTACACTCATGTTGTCCCCCTGCTATTAAACGATTATCACTAGTATTCATAGTTTCATGATAAGCAGACGAATTTAATTGCCTCTTAATTCGTTCTTAATTAATTCTTAAATTCCATTCCATGCTGCTTTTGCTTGGGAATAGAAAAGCCAAAGGTCGTTTTTATTTCCGGCTCACTCTCGACCCATATCTTTCCTGAATGCTTTTCTACAAGGCTCTTAGCTATAGCCAAACCTAGTCCACTACCCCCATGTAATGAGTTTCTCGCGCGATCTGTACGATACATCCTATCAAATACATGAGGTACGTCTTCCCTAGAAATCCCCGGACCCTTGTCCCATATAGACAATTGGTACTCTTTGTCGGTCTCAGTCAATTCAATGCCTAGCACTTTCCCCTTTTTCCCATACTGCACAGCATTTTTGATCATATTATTCATAATTCGGAACAGACTCAGACGATCAGCCACGATCAGGCATTTCTCTTCAGGAATGCAGACCTTCAGCTCCATCTGATATGTTTTTAGCTCAGGCAAAAATTCAATTAATGATTCCCTAACCATTTCAGCAAAGTCGAGCAATTCTAGCTGTAAAGGGATTTCATCCGCATCTAATTTCGCCATATGGAACATTTCATCAATTACATGTTTCAAACCGCTCGATTTTTTTGAAATGATCTCCAGATATTCTCGTCTCTCCTTGTCTGAAGTTGCCACATTATCCTTTAGAGCATCAACATATCCAATCATAGAAGTAAGAGGAGTACGAATATCATGCGAAATACTAGATAAAAGACTTCTTCTGGCTGCTTTTGATTTTATCGCCTGAACTTGAACTTTTTCTAGCTGGTCAATTAATTCGTTCATGCAAAAGATCATTTCATTAAATAAGTAATCCTCATTAGCCAATAATCTTGTCTGGAAATTTCCATGAGTCGCACGTCTTAGCTCCTCAATCATCCTCTTTACTTTCGCCAGGAATTCGAGCCTTATGACAATAAGAAGTCCTGTTATCACAAATAAAACAGTAAATAACCCTCCTCTCAGGAAGCCTTCAGTCAGTCCCTTTACATCTATAAATAGGAAGCATGTCATGATGATGAGCTGAAGGAGAAGAAGGAAGGTTATTTTGTCATATCTCATTTTTTTCACCTACAAACTTATAGCCAATTCCCCAAACGGTCTGAATATACTTTGGTTCGGATGGATTCGCTTCTATTTTCATTCTCAGTTTTCGAATATGTACCATAACCGTATTGTCATCTTCTACGTATTCACTATTCCAAACCTGACGAAAGAGCTGTGTCTTCGTAAAAACCTGTTCAGGATGGGAAGCAAAAAATTTCAGTAGTTCAAATTCCTTGGCTGTTAAGCTTATCATTTCTCCAGCTAAATGTACGGTATATTTTTTAAGATCAATTGTAATGCCTTTAAACGTTAGTAATGTGTTTTCATGAGAACGATCATCGCTCCCTAGTATTAGAAATCTTCTCATAATAGCCTTAACTCTGGCCACCACTTCATTTATACTAAAGGGCTTGGTAATATAATCATCTGCCCCCATACTCAGACCCAAAATTTTATCAATCTCATGATCCTTAGCAGTGAGCATTAGAATCGGAATGTTCGTTTTATTTCGAAGCCTTCTGCATACCTCGATCCCATCAATCTTTGGCATCATTACATCTAAGATCAGGAGGTTATATTTCTTTTTTTCAAACATCTGAAGAGCTTCTTCTCCATTTACTGCCACATCAACCTGATATAACTCTCTTTCCAAATATTTGCGTAGTAAATCTCTAATTTCTTTTTCATCATCGACAATAAGAACCCGAATCTCTTCCATATTTTCACCCGCTTCTTTTCTCTTCTACGCATTATACCATCTCCGCAGGCAAAGACCTTACTTTCGAGAGGACGAGAAATACTGCGTGATGACATGATTTTTTGGCCAAAAAAAAAGAGCGCCTCATTGCGATAGCGCTCTTATCGAAAATTCATAATATTAATGACCAGGATCAACTACAGTTGGAATAACTTTAAAAGCAGTTATGTTTGAGCCCGTTGTTTTGTGTAAAGGAACCACATTCATCGCTACTAATAAAGTTAAGGATAATACCGTTGCAGCAACCGTCTTTTTCACTCCATTTTCCTCCTCTAGTTACCATTTTTTTCTTACAGCCCCATTATACACTTCATTTAATCTTTTTACATATTCAATATCTACTGACATTAAATTTTTTGCAAAATATTCAAAAATATGTTTCATACACTCTGTTAATTCCTGATAGGCATTCACTTTTTTAAATGTACCTAAACTCAACAAATAGCTTTCTTTTCCTTGCTCAGGAAATCCGCTTTCCATCATATAATTCCCTTTGAATTGGTAGAATGTTCCGATCGAAATATGCTGATAGGGAGTTTGAGGATGATGAAGCATACATTCCTCTTCTTTGGTCAGCAATTCTGCAATAGAAATCATGTCGCTCGTTTGAAAATATGCATCAAATAATTCATTCGCCACATGTATTTTAAGGTCCTTGCTAACCTCAGCTAGACAATCCTTTAACATGGGAATCGCTACATCAAATTGCTTCGTTTTTGCTTTCACAATAGCACGAGTAATTTTCGTAGCATCCGGGACAAAATGATACGGGTATTGCTCGAAAACATCCAAATGATGCTCTACTTCATCATAATTTTCTAAAAATAACAGAGAGTTAATCATAGCTAAGTGGGCTCTCGCCTTTAATTCTGTTCCCGGGGTTCCTTCTTTCAGGCCCAACTTACATAACTCGATGCACTCAGCAAATTTCTTCGTGTTATGAGCATGCAATGTCATTCTAAAATAAAAAGTTATTTTCTCTTCATCAGATAAAAAATCCACATAATATAATGATTCTTCTCCTACTCTAAACGATTCTTCCAAACGTTTCAAATCTTCTCTCTCAATTAAGTATTTTTGATATAATCCTTTTGCAATATACATGGGTACTCCATGGCCTCTGGCATAAGTAATAATGATATTATAGAGGGTTAACCGAATGTCTGTATTCATGTTCTTATTCGCAAGCTGGTATAAATGTTCTAATAGTGTATATGTATCCTCCTGAGGAGACTCAAGAAGTTTATTCGCCACTTTTGTGAGTAAGGAAAGGTTGGAAATTTCAATGGATTCTGATAAAAATACATCCAGCACACTCACTCGTTGTTCCATTTCAATACAACATTCAATGATCTCCTCGCAAGGGATTTCTAAAACATCTGCGATTGGTTTTAAGGTTCGTAACTCTGGACGCTTCGTCTCACCACTTTCTATTTTGGAAATAACCCCCTTACTAACCCCAGTCACTCTGGATACCTCTGATAAACTGATGCCTAGCTCTGTTCTTTTTGCTCTTATCAGCTCCCCGATTGTTTGGGTAGTTTTACTGTCGACCATATGAATCCCCTTCCTATATTAATAGAACGTAGCATTTTTTATTAATTTTAACCCTTCTGTATATTTCTGTAAATAACAATAAAAAATAATGGATTGATTAATGGTATTTTATTATGCTCAAAAGATTTTTACCTGATAGATTCCATTCCTATGAATTGAAGTTTAGAATTGATCACGATTCACTAGTTATAATTCAGCAGGATTTTTGGGGTAATACATGCGCGCTAACGGAATGTCCTGAAGCACGAAAAGGCTGCCGATAGTCCCCCGCCGACAGCCTTTCATTTCAGCACAAGCTAGTACATATTACGTAGGGTACATTCACTCTACTTTGACTGCTAAAAGATATGTTCTATGTATATTCAAAACAAATCACCGCTTTCCAAATCCCGATCGTTCTGGAAACACACACTGTAAATGAATCGAACAAATAGGCAGAAAATGTTTGCGGTGTTGTTCTATCTCGTCATAAAATACGTCTTCATACGCTGGAAAAACCTTAAAAAACGCTTGAGAAATTTTTATTTGATAACGCCGCTCCCTTTTCAAAGTTTGTTTCTCTAGCCGTATATGTACATAAACACGAAACATTTCATTTATTATAAATTCACTAGAAACCACTAGCAATATTCTGTCTTAACAAATTGTTTACAAATGCGATTCAAGATTTAATTCACCAATATGGGGAAAGCGTCTTCCCTCTAGTTTGTATGATTGTCAAAAACCATGCACTGGCAGAGGATATTACCCAGGAGGTATTTATCAAGGCTTATCGCAGTGTCGAGAGCTTTCGTGGCGAGCTTCCCTGTTCCGAAAAAAGCCTCCTATCAAATGAATGTATTTCGCCGCTTTGAAGAAGAACATACATATAGCGGCTCTATCCCCATCATACCGTAATGACAAAAATAACAGACCAAAGGCCAGATATTCCATTACTGGGGACCTCTGGCTTTTGGTTCATTTTGTATAAGCTAGTCCTTTAATTCTGCTTTTGCTTTAGCTCTGGAAGCAGCTTATACACTTGATATAAAATTTCTGTTCTCACCTTAACTAATTCAGAATATGCATACAACGATTTCATTTTCGCGAACTTCTGCTGGCTTTCTGATGTCGTTTCATTTTGGCTAAAATCATGTAGTGTAAACATGGTAAAGGTCTCTGCCCAGTCCTCTACCACGTTGGTGATGGCATATTCGGATACAAATTCCTGATGATAGCTATCGTAGAAGACCCGTTTAGCTGATGCATCGGTCTCTACATTTGTCTGTTCCCATTCTTTTTCATACATCGACCAGAATTGTTGATAAAATTTATTTAGATAGGAATCCTTTTTCGTGCAGCCTTCTTTCACATGTAGGCTGTCACACTTTACGTTATTTTCTGGCTGACTCTGACTCGCCCGCGCTTTTGGTTTATCATGTTCTATGTAACTTTGCATCTGATCCTCTCCTAGCGAGATCAGATGGGCAGTCTCATGGATCAGTTCTTTAACTAGCTGTGGATCAGCTTTATGGAAATCTAGCGCATCCATCGCCAATCTCCATTTATTCGAACCATCCTCTGATTGAATTAGATTCGCAAGGATATGCTGTTTCCCATCTGTCATCACCGTGAATTCTGTAAGCTGTTTTCGTTGCTCCTTAGGAATTAACGCCTTATAGAAGTTCCACATCTCATGATGCAGCCGAGTATCTTTTTGCCATTTTTCAAGCTCCTCACGCTTTAGATCAGTTGCAAAAGAGTTGCTCCTCCATTTTTGGGTATCCAGCTTTTGCTGATACGGCTCTACTAATTCATCTTGTGCATTAATCTTGTATTTCATCAGCACTTGTGTTTCAATAGCATTTTGTCTTTTTGCGTCGATGGATAAGCCTTTCTCGTTGGCTTTCGACTCAGCGTTTTTATCCTTCTCATACTCTTCCATCGAAAGTAACTCGGGTATGTTTACACTGATTTCCTGAACCAGTCTATTGCCTAGCTCTATGCAATCTTGCTCATCAGTACAAATGTTTTGTATGTCTGTTTTATTCATCGATTCTAGCTGTTTGGGTTCAGAGTAGGCTTGTTGGGCTTGCTGTTCCACAGACTGACAGCCCAGCAATAATAGGAGCAAGAACGCGGACAGACAAGCTGCCACTTCTTTTTTATTCATGAAAACCTCCATGTATTTGTCTTAGATGATAGCCCGCCTATCACAAGCAGAATGCACGTAGATACAAATCTGCTAAGAAGAAGGGAAACAAAAATCACTTATCTATTATAAACGTTACGAATGAAACAAAAAAGAGACGATGAATTACTGGTTGAATATCAGAGCCAAACGTCGGCAAATAAAAAATGGCTGATGCATCCTGAACACATGCATCAACCATTTTTTTACATCGAGCCTTCTATTTGTCTAATCTTCCGCCGTTTATGTGTCTCCATCAGGTTCATCATTTTAGACAAAAGCATGGAAATTCCAAAGGTGATGCAATAAATAATGACTAAATAAACTAGCGTATACCACGTGCTTTCAAAAATCCAAGCAATATCACCTAGATAACCTATCAGTGTCTTATTTACTATAATCGTAACAGCCGAGTGTGTCAGGTATATGAAGAAGGTCAGACCTTTACGAAAGGTCAAAGGAATATACTCTGCCCAATCGAATAGAAAAAGTAAGCCAGTAAGCAACGTAACAAGTGTCGCTAATACAAACCGCATATGAACAGCCACGTAGGTTGTTTCAGATAGAACAAACAATATGGCACTAAATAAGGAGATTCCAGCAAAGCCTACCAGAATAGGCTGATTATTCTTCATGAAGAGAATGATTTCTTCCCTGTACCAATATATGATATGTCCTAAATAAAACGTGAAAATCCAGGTCGGGAAAGCATGCCGTGTACTCAGTCCAAGCCAAGGCTGGTGTAGGTAATTAATATACACATATTGAAATATCATAAACACCCAGATCAGCACAAGAATATTCTTTTTGTTAATAATATTCCTAAAAATGTAAGCGAATACATAATATTGGCACAGCATGAAGATAAAATAAAGCTGTCCGCCTGTTTTACCAAGTATGATATTTAGAAACTCAGTTCCTTGTGAAGGGAGCTGTTCCGTTAATAAATAGTGATACAAAACACCAAATAAAAGGAACGGGATAAAAATATAAGTAATTTTTCCCGAAAAAAAGCTCCAGCCACTCCCCTTTAATCGTTCTAGGGATCTTGCAGTAAAAAATCCAGTAATAATTGCTAAAAATACAGTTCCATAACGGCTGATTTGATTTAAAGCAATAACCCAGAATGGATCAGTATAGTTGAGCACTAATGCGGTATAATGCCCAGCAAATACTAGAAATGATGAGAGCAACTGTAGTATAAACAACGATTTGACGATTCTCGAATCCATATACATATTAGTCTCCGATTTCTGTTTTTGTATTTGTTTTACTCTTTGTTTTTATCATTCTATCAAATAAACGTGGAATTTCTGTGGAAAACCAATAAAAAAAAGAACTTAGTCCAATATGTACTGAACTAAGCCCCATTATTTAGCCTTCTCTATACTTTAAGCCGAAGCCTGTATTCTCTTCTCGTTATGAGTTTTCAATCTTCTTCTCTGCCTTTTTTGCTGTTTTTTGACTCCAGCCAAAAATCTTGTTCATAAACTGATACACATACTTAGATTCTTTGGTGAGTAAAGGTCCCAGTATAGCAAGAATCAACACGTATAAGGCAGAAAACGGTTTTAAAATAGGCATTAGCCCGCCTGCAATACCAAGATTCGCTACAATAATAGTAAACTCACCGCGAGCCATTATCGTAAGTCCAATATTACTAGATGCCTTATGAGACAGTCCAGAGCGTCTACCTGCAATCATACCGGCAACGTAATTACTCACTACGGTTAAAATAACAACACCTAACGCAAGCCAAATGGCACCGCCTAGTGTTAATGGATCAATACTGAGCCCAAAGCTAAAGAAAAATATGGCTCCAAAAAAATCACGGAATGGAATAACGAGTTTTTCAATGCGTTTGCTGTGCTCTGTCTCTGATAATGCTAAGCCGAATAATAAGGCGCCGATTGCTTCTGCTACGTGAATGGTTTCAGAAAAACCAGCAACAAAGAATAAAGCTGCAAACACCACAATGATAAAAATTTCATCTGAAGCAATATTAAGTAGTTTATTTAAGATAGGGGTTCCCTTACGCGCAATTACAAAAAACAATAGCATATATCCGATTGAAATGAGGACAGATAGAATGCTTCCTCCAATCGATGTCGCCCCACCTAGCAACAATCCTGACATAATAGAAAGGAATACCGCGAGGAAAATATCGTCAAAGAGAATTATTCCGAGGATAAGTTCTGTCTCTGAGTTTCCCGTCCGCCGCAAATCTACTAAGATTTTGGCTACAATCGCACTGGAAGACACTGACACAAAACCAGCAATAATTAATGTTTCTAGCATTGGGAACCCTGTTATAAAACCATAGAGAAGCCCCAATACAAAGTTAAGAGCTACATATATGGTTCCACTAACGGCTATAGATTTCCCTGATTTGATGAGCTTACCGACTGAGAATTCCAGCCCAAGATAAAACAGTAAAAACAAAACGCCAATCCTACCCATAAAATCAATGATTCCCTGGGATTCAATAAAGGTAAAATCAAAAATCCCAATCGTAGGAGCATGTGGCCCTACTATCATTCCCAAAACAATTAAAAATGGAATAATCGAGAATTTTAATCTTCCCGCCAGCAATGCTGCAATCGCTACCAACAAAAGTGCCGTTCCGACCTCAAATACCAAATGATCCATCTATATTTTAGTCCCCCTCGTTCGATAATAATTCACGAATCGCCGCCTTTAAATGAGTTCTTTCCCCACTTAGGACTAACGTATCTCCAGCTTCTATAATCGCCTCAGGTCCCGGATTCAGAACTTTTTTCAAATTCTTTTTCAGAATAGCAATCACAGTCACACTGTACTTATTGCGAATATCCACCTCCAGAATCGACCGATTAACCGCTAAAGCATTTGGTGATACCTTAAACCATTCAATTACTAAATCATGAAATGCCATTTCTACTGTCTCAAGCGCTTTTGGCTTATAAACGACTCCTCCTAGAATCTCAGCCACTTTTCTAGCTTCGGCATCGTTAAAAATAACACTAGAAATACTCTCGTCGTGATCATCTGCATCGAATTGATAAATCTCTCTTCGACCATCATCGTGGATAACGATAACCACTTTTTCATTATTTCTTGTAATCATTTCGAATTTTCGACCGATGCCAGGTAGTTCAATTTCACGAATATCCATTGCTGTAATGCCCTCCTCGCTACATAAAAAATAATGTAGAATCTGTAATCAGTTTACCCTTTTTATTACGAAACATTACTATTGATCATTTCTTGGGCTGATTACTTTTTTGGTATACGAATCAAGCCCGAAAAAGTTTCATAATTCCTATAGGTTTACTTATTTATAAATAAAAGCACTTAAATAGCTTGCGTATTTTTTTATTTTTGCTATTTTACACATCTGTAACAAATTGTCCATAAATTTTTTAATGTTAAAGTACGAAAATGTAAAGACACTGCTTGTTTTAACAAGTGTAAAAATGGAGGGATTATTTTGAAATTGAAAGGAATCTTTCAGTTTAAATCGATTAAAGGGCAGCTATTATTTATGATTTGTGGCTTGCTGATCATTACCTGCTTAGGACTTACAAGCCTTTCTTTTTTTGAAGCGCAAAAGCAAATGGTCACAAGTGCAGAGGAAATGCTTTTGCCTCTTGCCCAACAAGCAGCGGGAAATTATCAGGCTCAATTGACAGATGACATAACATTTGTAGAAAGTTTAGCAGCTAGAGAAGCAGTTAAAAAATATCAAACAGATTCAGCAACAATTAAAAAGAATCTTGATACCCTAGTAAAAGAGCATGGTGCAATAGATTGGGGTATTGCAGACGCTACAGGTAAGACCGTGATTGGTAGTACTGAAGGGAAAGATGTTAGTAAAAAGGTCTATTTCCAAAAAGCATTAACCGGAGCTTCAAATACATCAGACGTATTTATCGCCAGCCAAACGAAAGAACCTATTATCGTGTTTGCTGCACCTATCCGTACGGGAAATCAGATCATTGGTGTTGTATACGTCGTTCAATCTGCTGATGAATTGGTAAAGTTTTTGTCTACGCTTAGTTTCAGTGAAACAGGACAAGGCTTTGTTGTAGATAAAACCGGAACGATTGTCGTCACTGATGATATTCCAAAAATGAAAGAACAAGAAAACTTGATTGTGATGTCTCAGACCGATGACAGCTTTAAAGAACTCGCTACCATTTTGTCCGATTTGATTACGGGAAATGCTGGTTCTGGCTCTTATCATTATCAAGGAATAAAAAAATATGTTGGATACGCCCCGATCCCTCTTACAGGCGGTGGAATTGTGATCTATATCAATTCCGATGATCTACTTAGCGGCATTACTAGCATGCGAAATTATTTAATGGTAATTTCTTGTTTATTCTTGTTAGCTTCTATTGGTGTTGCCTATTGGTATGCTTATACGCTAAGTCGTTCCATCCACTCCTTTAAAGACATTCTAGGAAGAATGGCACAAGGCGAGCTAAACACGTCAATCGATGACAAGCTACTCAAGCGTAAAGACGAGTTTGGTGAGCTGTCTCACATGCTACAAAATATGAAAAACTCCTTTAGTAATTTAATTGGTGTTGTACAAAAGCAATCGACGGAAATCGATCAATCTTCTCAGAGCCTAAGTAACGTTTCCAATGAAATGAGCACTGCTACGGAAAGTGTATCAATCTCCATTCAAGATGTAGCAACGGGTGTTACTTCCCAAACAGAAGATTTGATTGAGATCGGTGAGACTCTCAGCTCGTATGGTACACAATTAGATGAGATGGTGCGTGCGATCGAAGAAGTAGACACTAACGGAAAAAATATTCATACGTTAGCAAATGAAAGTAACGAAAACCTGAATCAGCTCATCACATCGGTCGATGAGGTTAATCTGGTTTTCCAGGATTTCATCAATAATATTGTCACAGCCAACGATAACCTAAAGGATGTTCATCATATCACTACTGTCATTAATCAAATTGCTGAACAAACAAATCTATTAGCATTAAACGCAGCTATTGAAGCAGCAAGAGCAGGGGAATCTGGCAGAGGCTTCGCTGTTGTGGCCGATGAAGTACGTAAACTAGCAGAGCAATCCCGCCAGTCTTCTCAAATGATCGCAGACATGATTAGCGCGGTATCTGCCGATTCAGATCAAATGCTTATGAATGCAACATCAATGAAAGAAGCTATCTCCGGGCAAAAATCAGAAATGGACACAGCCACTGCCTCTTTCCGTAACATCATGGCAGAAATTGACGTCATTAATCCTAAACTGGAGGAACTTAGCTTATCTGCACAGCACATGCAGCAGCAAAAAGAAGATATTATCTCGAAAGTGGAATCCAGCTCCAGTATCTCGCAGGAAGTCGCTGCCTCCTCAGAGGAAATTGCGGCTACGTCCGAGCAAGCCTCCGCTTCTGCTCAGGAAGTACATGCTACCGCTAGTACGTTGGCTAACATGACGAAGCAGTTGCAGGAAGAACTGAAGCGATTTAAAGTTTAATTTGTAATGGAAACACCATTCCTTATGTATTTTGTGGTTCATTTTGCGATTTTGAATATTTTTAGACATCCACCACAAACAAGCAAATTTATTCATCCTCCCTCATAGAATAGATGCATATGCCCAAAGAATTTGACAGCCACGAGCTGTCTATTCTTTTTGATGTTATAAAAGCTTGGGTATGTGCTCATTCTGTCGGGAGGAATGTCATGGATAATTTGACTGCAAGGCGAAACTTAACTACCAATCAACAACTTATGGTAAACGCAGAATTTGAAAAACGAAAAAAATCAAAACTGATTACCTATCTTCTGTGGATTTTTTTAGGCATCTTCGGAGGTCATCGATTTTATAGCGGTGACAATGGAATTGCTATTGGTATGCTCGTTGTTTGTGTCATCAGTTGGTTTCTTATGTTTATTCCAATTACTGTTTGGGCCATTATTGATGTTTTTCTCATCGGAAAACGCATTGATAAGCTTAATGAACAGTTGGAAACAACGATTATTCAAAAGGTAAAAATGATTAACATTGTAACAACTACATAAGGTTGTGCAGGCACTGTATAGGAAATGAAGGCAATTAATCAGGTTTAGTGATAATAAAAAGCTCTCTGGACGTTTAATTCGGCCTAGAGAGCTTTTTTGAATATAGAGATTTATAATAGGAAAATATGGCGTTTGTGCTGTTACATCATTTTCTCAATAAATTGTACAACTTCACTAGAAGCCCGCTCTAGCTCTGCTTGATAAGCTTTAGCTCGATGTTTATCGCCATTCTGAAGTGCGACAGCAATCTCTTTTGCTAAGCGATGAACATTGTGATGCGCTTTCTCAAAACCAGGCTGTAATGCTTTTGGAACACGATCTTGCTCTAGCTTATACCAACGCCCTAATCGACATGCCGTATGATCTATCACTTCATGAGGATTTAATACCTCAAATCCATAAATCGCATTGTATACCTTCCACACCCACCAAAGATGATCTTGAATGACGACCTGCTTTAATAAATCAGGATGGTCATGCCAATCATGTTGCTTCCCATACTCCTCAATGTTGTATAGCCTATTCTGATTTATTTTTTGCGAAAGCGCATTCACTTCTATTCCCATATTTCGCAAGGATTCACTAGATTCTGAAATCTGTTCCACGATATTATGTATATGCTCGTCAATTTCGCGAGTAGCTGCGGCTTGTTCCTCCGTAATGGATGCGATATTACTGGTCTGTGTCTCAATGCTGCGCATCTCCTCAATCATATGCCGCAAAGAAACCTCCGCCTCCGTAGCCTGATGAGCCCCTACTGCCACCTGCTGTTGTGTTGCTTGCACCTGTTCACGCATTGTCAGAGATGTTTTCATGACCTCTTCCATATGAGTAGAAATATCCGCCAGAGCACGCTTCGTCTCCTCAGCCAGCTTTCTCACTTCCTGCGCAACGACAGCAAAGCCTCGCCCGTGCTCACCCGATCTTGCTGCCTCAATCGAAGCATTCAGCGCTAGTAAATGGGTTTGGTTAGAAATACTCTGAATGGTATCGACAATTTTATGTGTTGAGATAATACCCTGTTGCAAGCTGTCGAAGGTATTATTCATAGAACAAACGGAATTTTCTACCTCACGAAAGATAGCCAGCGATTCACTGATACTCTTGCCACTTTGATATGCCTTGTTTGTTGTCTCTTCGGTAAACTGCGCCATTTTGCTTGTACTTTCGGCTACGTCCACTACCGAACAAGCTAATTCCTCGGAGGATTTACTCACGTGAATGGCCCGCTTCGTTGTCTCTTGTAGCTCGTCTAAAAGCTTGCCGCTTTGACTTAGCTTCATATTTTGTTCGTAGAGACCAATACTTGTAAGCAAGTGATTATGTGTATCAGCTTCTATCAATGAATGTGTACGGGAAACAGAATTCATATTGGTAGATGCTATAGCTGGTGAAGTGCCTGAAGAAAAGCGGGTTTTCGTCTGCTTCTTATCTACTTCTGATGATTCATGTGCTGGTGATGGTTTTTTTTTATTCCAAATTGTAAACAAGGTAACTCCTCCTTAGGCTTGTTGGGCTTGGGCATGATCGATATTCGATCGTATAACTGGGTAACTCGTTTAAGTGTTTTCTGGATTGGAAATCGGAATTACTGGTCGATTGTAGCAAATAAGTTAGTAAGAGGTATATTTCCGTTCCTTTCCAGTTGTCATCAATGTTATCGGAATATTTTAGTCTTATATTTATAATATGTACATGTTTGAATGATAAATGGCAAAATTTTAAGTTTTTTTGTTGCATAAGAAGAAGACACTATGCTATACTTTTTCCATAAGTTCACTAAATGTGGGCCCTTAGCTCAGCTGGGAGAGCGCTACACTGGCAGTGTAGAGGTCGTCGGTTCGATCCCGATAGGGTCCACCATCATTTTTTATCATAGCCAAGATTAATCCAGATTCTTATCCTTGGTAATCGCTAAGTTCAGAGGAGAACAATCGGATCATTTAGCTGCTTACACACTTTTATAAAACGTTTCTTTTCGGTGTTAGTTCACTCTTCACTCACCCGTGAATATACCGAAAAGGAGCGTTTTTGTTTTGGCAGTAAGGGACTTACTCCTATTGCCCCCAGTTAGGCCAAAAAAGCATCATCCTTTCTATGAGTATAAAGAAAGAATGATGCTTTTTTTGTATGTAGATATCTGTTTTCATGATAATGACGATAAGCTGGAGCTACATCGATACCACTTAACATTGGTATACTTTTCACAGTAACTGGTTGAGGGCAAACTCATTAAGCTCAGCTAGATTACTTACGTCTTATATGTGTTTTATAATTCAGGCTCTTTATTTTCAAGCTTTTGAAGCATCGCTCGTAATTGTTCTACCATGGAAGCTGGAGCTTTCTTTAGTGATCCAGTATCAAACGGAGGCATAGGATCGTATTCCATAAGCAGTTGGATTGATTTGCTCATCTCTTCTCCTGATTCCCATGCTACTAGCTGAAGGGCCATGTCGATACCGGAGGAAACACCGGCCGCTGTAACGATTTTGTCCTGACGAACCACTCTCTCATCAGTTGGGATAGCACCAAGGGACTGAAGTAAATCTAAGCAACTCCAATGACTGGTTGCCTTCAATCCCTTTAGCAAACCTGCCGCACTCAAAATCAGAGAACCGGTACACACCGATGTGGTCCACTTCGTCGTCTTATGTATTTTCCGAATCCAATTCAATGTGTCTTCGTCATTCATCAAAGACTTATAGTTAGGAGGGCAACAACCAGGGACGACAAGAATATCAGCAGATGTAACCTCAGAAAAACTAAAATCCGCATGCAAATACCCCATTTTAGAATCAAGCTTGATTAAACCCTTATCTTTGGCGACAAACTTCACTTCGTTGCTCTTTACACTAGCAAATACTTCATACGGCCCTATTGCATCTAGCGCAGTAATCCCATTGTAAAGCATAATTGCGACTTTCATGATATCTCTCCTCCAAACATAATGATTTATCAACTCAAAACCATTGTACTATACCCCTCTATAGTATATTCGTGTCAGTTTTGTGAAGAGCACATTTCCACGTTGGGGCTTCTTTTGTTGCTGATTACTCAATCCCGACTACATCATTGTCATAAATTCCCTAAAAAACATTTTGTTTTGACATCTGCATGACTTCTTTCTTTTGTAAAATGACAAGGGTTAGCCAAGGAGTTGAGGTTCTAAATTGTTAGAACCGGAAAGAATTTCAGCATTTTTCTATTCTTACAACAGACAAACTTCTTGCTTTGGTACAAAATTCAGCACTAGAAAGAACGATTACTTGGAGGGATCTTGATGTTTAAAAAGAAGGCAATTCTCGTATTATCCTCTGCTCTATTAATTGGGGCACTACCTGCGACAACTGATGCAGCTGTTATGAAAAAAACGGTACAAGCTACGTATAATAATGTAAAGGTAAAACATAACGGCTATGAGGTTTCAACTCCAACCGAACCATTTATTGTGAATGGCACAACTTACATTCCAATTCGTATGATGGCAGATGTGTTCAACAAAAACGTTGATTGGGATCAAGCAACCTACACAGTATCTGTAACAGACCGTGAAGACCCAACCTTCTCTTCATTGAAATCTCAATTGGCTACCAAAGACGCTAAAATTGCTGATTTGGAAAGAGAATTACGGGATGCTCAAGATGAATTGGATAAAAGCAAAAAGAGTAGCAAAAGCGACGATTTAGACGATCTTGAATATGATATCCAGAAAAAATACGCTGACTGGGAAGATATTGACTGGGATATTACCCTATACGGTGATGAAGATGATATCGAAATCACGATTGAGTTCGATAGGGACGAGGACGGAGACCTGTACGATGATCTAGATGAGGATGATTTAAAGGATTTTGTAACAAAGATTTGTAAAATGGTATGGAAAGATTCTACCTTTGAAGATGCAGACATTACAGGTACCATTACTGATACCGATGAAGATGAAGATTTGTATGATTTCAAAGGAAAAGCATCCACTGGTAAGATTACGCTTACGGAAAACTAATAAAGCTAACATGAGAAAGGGCGACCTATTAGGATCGCCCTTTCTCATGTTAATTTCTACTTCCCATTATAATTCCCATTTATGTAACAGCAAGGTACTTCCCTTTCTGGTTACGTAAAGGGGATCTTACTCATTATTCAGGATACCAACTATATGCTCTATCTCAAGAGAAATTCTTTATTCCTTTTCAAGATACTCTTTTTTCAGTAACGAAAACATGTGTAAATCAACATACTTTCCTTTTGATTTTTGGTGTTCTCGTAGCAGTCCTTCGTGAACAAAGGAGAGCTTATTTAGAACCATCTTTGAATTGACATTCTCTGGTTCAACCTTTGCCTCAATTCGATTAAGCTTATGGACATCAAATCCATAGCGAACCAGCGCCTCTAGGCCTTCTCTAGCATAGCCCTTCTTCCAAAATGGTCTCCCCAAATCAAATCCAATCTCAGCTCGATTATCTTCTCGATCTATATAATTAAACCCGCAAGTTCCAATGACTTGGTTTGTTTCCTTTACTACAATGGAATAACGATATGCTTTCCCTTCCTTCCCTAAATCAAGGAGGAGTTGTATCATTTCTTTAGCTTGATCAACCTGTGTAAAGGAAGAGATGTTCATATGCTTTGTTACTTCCTCATCTGACCAATAGCGATATAAAACCTCTGCATCTTCAAGCGTCATTTCCCTTACTAGCAATCTGTCTGTTACAATGATTACTTCTGTTTTCATGGTCTTACCTCCAATGTTTTATACGTTGAGTAAGAAAAGACCATCAGCTACCTGGCATAACTCATTCCCTTCATAAGAAAAATATAAAGCTACAGACATTATTACGTATTTCTTCTTTTATAACAAGATATTTTTCTAAATAATCCCAGCTTACTTCCTGAACTTTCTCATAACCTGACTACAAATAAAACTCCACAGAGAATCCTTCTGTTCTCTGTGGAGTCATGTGTATCCTCTGCTCCTTAGACATACAGTCCTTCTTAGGCGTCAAACCTTGCAAAGGTAGCAGAGCTGCATTTCTCCTTTCCTATTCGCTCGAAACAAAGCGTTGTGCAAATAAGCTGATCAGTGCAGCCGCCTCCTGACGAAGCATTGGCTGCTTGGATTTATAATCGATTTCTCCTCGACTATTTGGTTTAACCTCTGGACCGTACAAGCCCTTTGAGACTACATAGTTAACTCCATCCATAGCCCAGGAATCTGTTTTGCCGCTTAAAGACACTTTTGCAGAAGGAGGTACCTGTTTTTTATTGGCCACCCGCCAAACGAGTATTGCCGCCTCTTCTCGGGTAATCGGTCTATTTGGCTCAATTCGTTGATGATTTGGGTTTTCTACGAGCCCGTAATCTAGAGCGCTTTGAATTTCCCCAGCGTATTCATTACCAGGTAAATCCTTAAACATTGGCGGTTTTTTAGAAGGCGGAACTCCTATAACGCGTAGTAATTGAGCAATAAATTCTCCCCGAGTAATCGGCTTTTCCGGGTGAAACTTATTGTCGGGAGTTTCAACTAGATACCCAAGCTGCTTAGCATCGTAAATATATTTGGCAAATTCGTGGTCTTTAGCGACATCACTATATGGTTTTGGCTCCGGTCTCTTTTGCGCCCAGCTATCCACCTTATTGTAATAAAAATAGTCAACTGAGCCATTCGGATTTGCTTTAAACGCAGCTTTCATTCCTTGCTCATCTTCAAACAAAAACGGGTCCTTTTGCCGAAACTTATGATTACCTAAAGGGTCTTTAACCATCAGTTGTCCATCATCTAATACATTGACTCGAAACACCCAATACGGGGAACGTAAATCCTGATAAACGCCGACAAAGCGTTGCAGCCCTTTTTTGGTGGTTTGTACATCTACCTTATCTTCTACTGGTTTCGGATAGTAATGATCCATAAACGCTTTGAACAGCTCTTCACGAAAATTCGCCCCATCTCCATTAAAAACAACAAATCCCCCCACCTTCTTTTCGGGTAAAAGCCACATCCAAGAATGGTATCCAGGCAAATCCCCGCCCTTGCCTATCACAGCTTGTTGATTGTAATGGTTTTGGAAAAATGTTTCGAATCCGTATGCGCCATTTTGAATTTTGGGGTGGAGATTATGGCGAACCTGATGCATGGTTTTTGCCGTTTTTTTCTGCAAAATCTGTTTACCTGCAAGCTTACCACCATTAAGATGAGCGATCATGAACTTCGCCATGTCACCTGCAGTCGATAGCATACTCCCGTCTGGTGCATCTGTAGGAATCGAGCCATATTCAGGAATTGGTTTTTTTGCGCCATCATATGGAGTAGCCAGATTAGCATGTATATCGGGTCTCATGATAAAACTACTGCTATTCATGCCTAGAGGTTTAAAAATATGATTTTCCACATACTGATGAAATGGTACACCGGTCATGCTCTGTACAATGTATCCTAGCAAGACGAAAGCATAATTGTCATACCGAAACACCTCTCCAGGATTGGATACAATGCTTGGAGCATTCTGTTTAACAAATTCATCCAATGGATAATACTTGTTGGGTGATTCTGTATCCATAGAAGGAAGATCGGTATACTCAAAGCCAGTCATATGTGACATTAAATGATCCAAGGTGAGCTTTTTGCCTGTTTTATTGTTGAGATTGAAATCCTTCAGGTACTCCTGAATGTCCTTATTTAGGTCTAGCTTATTTTGTTCGACGAGCTGCATAGCTGCTGTGGACGTGAAGATTTTAGAAATCGAAGCGATACGAAATACAGTAGAGTCTGGATCAACAGGCCGCTTTTTCTCCAGATCAGCATATCCATAGCCTTTCTTGAACAATACTTGGTCATCCTTCACGACAACAAAAGCAGCACCGGTGAGCTTTTCTTTGATTTTGGGACGGTTGAAAAATTGATCAGCAAACTTCTCTACTTCTTTTGCATTCGTGGGCCCAGTCGGGTTTACTTTCGTCTCCGCTGCATAAATCATCGGTGTAGCAATCAGTGAAAAAATAAGCAGGGTCAGACCTAGTAGCTTACATATTTTTAACCGAAGCATTTCATGGATAGGCATAGATACTCTCCTTTTGGTTTTATTTTCACGTACATGCCGTTTCGTCCGACATTCCATTCGTTCTGAGTTCGTCTAGAAGATCACAAGATCACTCCTTTTGTAAGAACTGACATGCGTTATCCTTTTGTGAGCTGTGAGATTTCTATCACGAAGCTACAAAAATAGCTGTCGTAACCAATAAAGCTTATTCCCGTTCGTTGTATGCTGATTAGAGTCATAAAAATGTGTTTTATTCTACATCACTGTGGCTTTAGTGAGGTGATGGCATAGGCTTTTTCTTGCCTATCCTACGGGGTATAAGTCGAGGTAAACATTAGGTTGTGCTCCCTGCTCTGTATTATTAATCTGTTCGAATGCCAGTGAATCACTTTTCCTTTATCGCGAGCACATTATCAAGAAACACTCATGGCAATTCGAGGCGAGGGGTCATTTCCCGAGAGGAAGCGAGGGCCTCATCCTCATGCTTAAGAGGGAGGGCTTCGCAATCAAACGAATCCTTTTATACAAATCAAAAATTCCTCCATCTGTTCTCAGGCTACAGGTCAAGGATTTGCGAAGAAGCTATGGTAAAAGGTAAAAAATCTATTCCTTAGTTTGCTAAAAGAGTAAAAGGCATATGCGTAGTAGCTTGCCACTCTCCAATAGACATCAGAAAATCCTTATAGAAGCTTTTCATACTTCTTGGTCGTAAACAAAAAGCTAGTATAAAAAGTAATCGGATTAGAGAGCTTTCTGATTTTTATGGATTTAATTTACATAATTTGATTTTAAAGGTAACATAGTTGTTGTAATATTCAAAAATGTAAGGAGGGCTTCCTTGATGAAAAAAGCTGTCTCAACATTATTTGCTTTCTCTTTAGCTCTTGGGATCACAGTAACACCATTTTTACCAGCATCAAGTGCAATGGCTACACCAGCCAAACACTCTAGTAACGTCTCAGCATCAATTCGCACCTCTAATGAAACATGGAATCTTGGCTCACATATCAGAATAAGCACGAAGGATGGCTGGTCGCAAAAAGTATTTCAAAGCCGTGAGGTTATCAAGGTTGAATACGATAGCACGACACAGTTTAATAAATTTACCGCAGTTCAGCCTGGCAATGCGTCCATTTATGTCTACAAAAACGGGATGTTGAATTATATCCGAAATATAACTGTGCCCTACTAATCAGGATTAGATACAGGACTGCATACAAAAAATCTCTCTGATCGATTAGAGAGATTTTTGGGTTCTAATATAAAATTTAATCTGAAGATATTCACACATTGGTATTTTACTACCTGCCAATCTTTTCATGATAAATCCACGCTGCAGGATCGTTAGCGAAATCGTCTAGAGACGATAAATTCAACTGCCGGTAAAATAACGGTTGATGCACAAAGCACCAGGAACAAAGACATATTTTTTATGGGCTGATGAGAATGGAACGGAGCTTCCTCGCATAGGAAAACAATAAGAATTACGATCATCAGAGCAAAATAACTAATCTTGGCACTTTTACATGTGATTAACTGACCTAGCTCATCCCGTTGCTCTTCTGCTGAATTCCATGAAATTGTATTGAAAAAAAACATCAAAATAATGGGGATACTAATCAGGTCACTGAATCCTAACTGCTGACCCTGCATATATTTAAAAAGGTTATAGCCTACGATAGCAAGCACTGCGATCCCCGAAATAATTCCCCCAATAAGTCTTTTATTTCCAATTGACATCTGACGCACTCCTCATCCTTCATTGCTAGTCTTATGACTTTTCATTTTTTAAACAAAAAAATGGTATCAACACTACCGCCCAATACATAAGAAAGCTGGAAAGCAAGAACCAGACTGGGATCGTATTTGTTATTTTCAATTGCATTTATCGTCTGCCTTGAAACATTGCATGCTTTGGCTAAATCATCCTGGGACAGCCCAAGCGCTTTCCGATATTCCTTTATCTTATTCTCCATGAAATCCCCTCTCAAAAATGTAAAACACATTTGACATCATCTTACTAAGAAAGGAATGTAAATGTCAAATATATTTTACAAAACACTTTCCCCCTGCCTGCCCCCTCTCAATCATAGGATCAATCCAAGTTCACTACAAAAAAAATGCCTGAAAGCGAAAATTCCTTCGCTTCAGACAGCAGTATCAGCCCTTCAGCTCTTACCTAAAAACATAGGGGCGTTTTATTCCTATATTTTTTCCATGCAAGATAAAATACTCTACTTTGGATAAATCTCCAGTAAAGAAATGCTCATCGGCAGTTTAATCGCCCTGTGAATAAACAATCCGCTTGCCTCGCATAATTGGGAGTATTCTTCCTGCGTCCGTTCCTTTCCTCCCAGTAGAAGTAGCATTTGTAAATCAAGGAATTTCGCCAAATCTTTTGTGTCTCCTTCTTCAATGACGGAATCAATCACTAAGAGTTTACTGCTATCCCCCATTGCTTCTCTACATTGCGTAAGAATTTCAATCACTTTCTCATCATTCCAATTGTGTAGGATATGCTTGAGAATATATAAATCTCCGCCTTTTGTAATCTCTTTGAAAAAATCACCTACTACAAATTCGCATCGATCAGATACTTGTGCCTTATTTAGGTTAGCTAAAGCGAGTTCACGCGCATAAGGCTGATCAAATATGATCCCTTTACTATCCGATGCTTCCTTTAAAATCGCTGTAAGTAATTGTCCATGATTACCTGCCACATCTATGATTTGACGATAAGAGGAAAAATCGTAATTGGCTAGGATTTGTTTAATCTGTCGTTGTGTATTATGAGACATCGCTAGATTAAAGATATCTCCAGCTTTTTTATTCTCTGATTGATTTAAATATTCATAAAAGGATTGCTTGAAGGTTTTCTCGAAGGATGATTCGCCTGTTTTTACACTCGTCAGTAATTCCGGTAATAGGTTCCACATTGGTTGTCCACCTAACATCAATGCCATGGAATGTAGTGAACCCTCCACATCACTTCTTAACCATTCAGCCATTGGCGTCAACTCAAAGATTCCCTTTTCGCTTTCTTTGAAAATATCCATGCTAGTTAAGGAGCGTAGTAGACGATAAAGAGCTGATTCATCTGTCTGTGTTACTTGAGCGAGTTCACCGATACTTTTTGCCCCATCCTTGAGATGATCAGCAAGGTGTAAATCTGCGGCTACATAGATCGCTTGAAACATGAAAGGCATAAATAGTTTCTCAAGAAGAGCTACATGTGCCGGCATTTCGGCTGTATCCTTTTCCTTTAAAAACATGAACAAGCACCTCCCATTATTTAGATGAAACATTCATAATTATAACTCTATTGTCATTAAATGTATATTCGTAAAACAAAAAAAGACGCACAAAAAATGTGAATAGTAGCTTCTCCATGCAAAATCCACGTTACATGTTTTTTTACATAAAGACGTTACGTTCATCATCTATGTTACGTCTTACTATTTGTGAGAGATTAATTACCTTTAATCCAATGCAAGCTTCTTTACAATCGAAACAAACTCTAGCAGCTTATCCTTTGGAGCGAGATCCGTACCGGTTTTTGCCACCCTAACTGCATCTGGTCGTTTTTCCCATACACGTAGCGCTCTCTTGATGATGACCTTTCCGAGAGCTGGCAACTGAGACAATACCGATTCAGCAGCGGCTTGCTTACTCACAACTTCACCGGTGCGCATCGTATATAGAATCCGGCACAGCGTTAGTACCGCAAAAACCTGGTCATGTAGACCTCGATTAAAATAATGCTCCCTATTTATTTCAAAATACAGTAGGTTCCCAATCATGTTATTCGCTAACTCCGAGGCTGAAACCTCTGGTATTATTTCAGTTGTAGCTGGTCCTAGCAAAGGGATTCCATGATTACGTAATAATAGTAATGTAATGGCGTTCCAATCTCGGGGCGATTTGACTAAATAAGCCCCCTCAAAACACTGGGCGCATTCGCAGCGATTATGTAATGGTAGCCGATGTGCCGCGAGGAAATTTCCTTCTAGCTTAGCGAGAATTGGATATATAGCCATCTGATCGAAAAATAGCTTTTCGATCAGCCACATATCCACCTCTTGTAAATCGCCATCTGTAACACAGAGGAAATCAATATCACTCTCGCCAGGAACATACGCATCTAACGCAATAGAACCATATAGATAAAAGCCGATGAGCTGTGATCCAAGGAGATTTTGCAGCCCATTCAGAAAGCTTTGAAGAGGGCGCTCAATTTCGTTTGGCAGCTTTTGTACTCTTTTAGAAGAGTGAGACGCAGCAAGCCGATCATCAGAATGGCAAGGATCAAACGAATGGTTAGCGTTTCGATAGGCCGCTGAAGATAAAAATCCTTTTCTTTTGTTTCCACGTATCAATTTATCAAAACCGACATTCGTAGGCGCAGAAGAAGCATATACATCATCTGGTGCCGACTGATCGGATAAATCTTGAAGTACGCTTGTGGTTACATATGCAGTTTTACTAGGTTTTGACCAAGTCATTTCCATCATCCTATAATTCTATTGAATAGTGAGGCGAGTAAATTGTTACTGTTCCTAAAAAAAGGGATGCTACGCGTGGGAGTCCCTATTTTTGTATTGGCCATCCTATGGTTTAGCTTCATCTTTTATAGAATGGCTCAAGTAGAACGTTCCGCTGTGCCACTGCCTGCCGATGTTGCGATTGTGCTTGGCGCCGCTGTCCATGGTGATCAGCCCAGTCCCGCCTTGGCAGAACGTTTAGAAAAAGCATTCGAGCTTTATCAGCAAAAATACATAAAATCCATTATTGTTTCTGGCGGACTTGGAAAAGGGAAAGAGCATAGCGAAGCTGATGTTATGAGTACTTATCTTATAAAGAAAGGGGTCCCTGCCTCCAGCATCTACCTAGAAAACAAGGCTGTAAATACGCTAGAAAACCTCAGCTTCAGCCAGAAAATCATGCAGGAAAATGGCTATCACACAGCATTGATCGTAAGCCATAATTATCATTTAATGCGTGCTATGGAAATGGCCAATGTATTAGCAATGGATGCATACCCGGTTGGAACCGACTCAGCAAGCATCTATATCCCTTACTATCGTGTAAAGGAAGGCTTTGCGTATACCAAATGGATCTATCATAAGCTTTTGGTACTGCCTGCCCAAGAAAAGGCGAAGGGAAATAAATAGTTTCCCTCTCTTTCATTTTCGGTCAGATGTTTTAAAAATAACAGAGACTGAATTCCCATGAATTCATGCAAAAATATCTATATATTGCTAGATGATTTTTCATATTCTTTTAGAATACCGTACTTTTTTTACATTAGCCGCTATTTTTTTCACTAAAAGTGTATTTCACCTAGTTCTTTACTCATATTACCTATCGATTTAACTAAAAAGTCATAGTCTTTTTGGATTATGTATCTGATATCCCTTCCATTGCAGAACTAATCCGTACTTTTTTAAAAATGTATTCGCATTTGATGCTTCCAATTGGCATACATTTCTTACCGGCATTTTCACTTTTGTTCCCTCCGCTTCTGATTGCATCATATTTTAGGGCACAAAAATGAGCAAAAAAGTAAAAAATACCCTTCATTTATTGTATAATGTAAAAATACTGACTTATCAAAACATATATCCTGCAACTAGTACTGGTAGGAAAACAAGGAGGTTACAAGTGTCAACCAAAATGAAATTATTTTGTATCCCTTATGCCGGGGGATCTGCTAGCGTATACACCAGTTGGAAAAAAGCTTTTCTCCCAAATATAGAGCTAATTCCTATTGAGCTTGCCGGGAAAGGAAGTCGGTTTAACCAGCCTCTGTACGAAAATATAGAGCAAGCGGTGTCCGATATTTTGTCGTTCTTACAGAGTAAATTAGATTCCAGCCCGTATGCATTGTTTGGTCATAGCATGGGGGCCTTGCTCGTTTTTGAAGTGCTTCATGCTTTAAAAGAGCAAAATGCTCCTATGCCAATCGCCACTTTTTTCTCTGGAAAAAATCCTCCCCATATCGCACCCACAACGAATCGCCATAAGCTTGAAGGCAAAGCGTTTTGGGAGGAAGTTAGATCAATGGGCGGGACTCCAGCCGAACTGATGACAAGCACAGAGTTAATGGACATCTTCACGCCTATTCTTAAACGAGATTTTAAATTAGTAGAAACGTATGCACCTAATCTGAATAGAGAGCTTATTACCACACCTGTTACGGTTCTCTATGGGACAAAGGATGACACCGTATCTGTAGATAAAATGACAGAATGGAGTAGACATACAAGTGAAGATATCAGCTTTGCCACCTTTGACGGCGGGCATTTCTTCATTCAGGAGCACGAGCAGGCTGTGATCAGCCTAGTTAATCAAACCTTGCTGTCAACTATGCTCAAGGTATAAATGATACGTTAGCTACCTCATCTTACCTATAAAAAAGGCATTTCCTACCCGATCTGGAGGAAATGCCTTTTTACCGTTATAGAAGCAGACATTGTTGAGCGTTTTTTCTTTCTGGATTATCCTGTGTGTACCTTATCGTTGGTGATCACTTGAATAAAATTCAGGTAATGTCCTAACAAGGTTTTCATTGCTTCTTCTTCAAATAAGTCGGTATTGAATTCCAGCTTAAGTCGCAATTGGTGCTCCTCTTCATAAACATGTAAGCTTAGATCGTACTTAGAGGTTTTATTGGAAACAATGTCCAAGTAGGTTTTTATTTGTTCATTTTGATAGAGATGCTGTACCGCATTTTGCATTGTGAAGACGATTTGGAACAAAGGCGCCATATCCGCAGTATGCCTTACTTGTAACTCACGTAAAACGGTTTCTAGTGGGACATTCTGATTATCATGCGCTTCTAACGCCATTCCTCTTACCTTATCAAGTAATTGGTCAAAAGTGAGCTCTTCCTTGAAATCAAAGGATAGTGTCACCGTATTGGCTAGATAGCCGATAATCTTTTCTGTTTGCGGCATGTTCCGATTCGCTAAAACCGTCCCAAGGCGGAAGGTATCCTGCCCGGAATAACGGAATAATAGCGCCGCAAAAGTAGAAAGTAAAAACATATACGGTGTAGATTTCATATGTTTACTTGCTTCCATGATGTTTTGTGTTAACTCCTGGGTCACAAGCTGTTCAATGGTCATCCCTTGATAGCTTTGAATAGCTGGGCGTGAGAGTTGAATAGGCAGGGTTAATGGTGCTGTTTCGGTTGCCAAGTTCTCTTTCCAATAATATAGTTGATCAGCATATTCTGGGTTCTCTTTTGTCAGCCATTCCTTTTGGTCTAGCAGATAATTTGTATAGGTATAATCTAGCTCTTTCCTATCAATCACACCGTTTTCTTGTATTTCCTTATAAAAACGTAATAGCTCTTTGGTAAATACATGTATTGACCAGCCGTCTGAAATAATATGATGCATGCTTCCCAATAGGATGTGTACATTGTCGCCAACATGAATAAGGGTAAATCTTGACAGAGACTCCTGCATCATTTGAAAAGGAGTGTTTGCTTCCGTATCAATCAAGGCTGCCAGTTTCTGTTCTTTTTGTTCCAAAGGATAGGAGGATAAATCGATAATCGGTATCCCCACTACATAGGTATCGTGGATAAATAGCTTTGGATCATCCTCGATCATTCTGATTTCGGAACGTAGTGCTTCCTGTGATTGAATAACCGCCTGTATGCTTTTTAATAAAGCTTGTCTATTCACATTTTCCTCAAAGGTAAGAGTGAAGGTGATGTTATAAAAAGGACTGTCAGGACGCGTTTGATATAAGTACCATTGCCCTCTTTGCGATGGAGATAAGTCGATGATCTTTTCCCTCTTTTTAGCTGGCTCATAGATTCGCATAACGTTGGACTTGGTCCCAGCTACATTTCCCATGCGATGGATTAATCCCTTAATTGTAGGGTTTTCAAAAAATACCTTTAGAGGAATGGCTACACCAAAACGTGACTGTACAGAGGAGAGTAATTGCGTTGCCTTTAGTGAGCTTCCTCCCAAATCAAAGAAACTATCAAAAGCCTGAAGCTGGTCGACCTGTAGGATTTCAGACCATAGCTGCTTGATTTCCTCTTCCACTCTTCGGTTATTACTTACAAGGTGATCCTCAGCCTGATCTGAGTGGAGCTGATCGACCTGTCTAAAAATAACCTTTGTGGAATGGCCCTTTTCATCAATGGTGTGTAATCTGATGGTGTTGTACATTTCAGATAAGGAGAATTGATTATGGGTAGTGGAGAAATAAACCGTCGTTACTAGTTCCTTTTCTACCACCTCAGAACATAGCGTTGCAATTTCGGAAACCCCTTTATTCAGCCCGATATACAGCATGTTATGTTCAAGCATCAAGCCTACTTCAAATGAAAAGATTCCTTTTTGTGCAGAGATCGGTTGATGTCCTTTTCTTATCAATAAATCTTTCATATCTGTAAATTGTTGCCCTAAACCGATATCATTCCATAAGCTCCATGCAAAGCACTGTACGCCATCACGTTTTTGTGCTACATAATCCGTAAATGTCTCCACAAACATATTGGCGGAAGTATAGGCTCCCACTCCATAGCCTGATAACAAGCCACTGGAGGAAGAAGAGGTAACCAAAATAGCTTCAGGGTATTTTTCAACCAATTTGCCTAATAGATAGGTTCCAGCTACTTTAGATTCATACATATGTTCCAGTGATTCAATAGATTCTTCCAATAATGGTTTTTCATAATAGACGCCAGCTAAATGAATAATGCCATCCACTTTTTCCGCATTCATACCTAACATTGATTCATGAATTGCCTCTTCCAATACTGTTACATCTGATAAATCCGTGCTTTTATAGATGATTTGATTTTCTCTAGTAGTCAGCTTCTCTAATTCGCGAAGTGCTCGATAGCGCTCACTCTGTGTACCAGTATTCTTGTCAGTTGCACCTGGAAGCGCAGTCTTTCCGAGTAGTAGAATATTTGCATCTAACTTTTGAATCAAATAGTGAGCAATTTGCTTGCCGACCCCGCCAAGACCACCTGTAACGACATAAAATCCTTTTTCCACCAGCGGCAATGGTTTTTTGTTAGCTTCTTGAAGATTTACCTGTTGCAGTTTTGGGACAAATCGTTTGCCCTTTGAATAAATAACCACGCTTTCCTCGTCCGGCAGCCCCTGCTCTGCTTGTAACGCTTGCAATGGATGAAAAGGAGGATGGTTGGTGTCTATATCTACAAATTTAGCGATTGTATTAGGAAATTCATGCTTCATTGTCTTAATGATTCCTGGAATTGTTGCTTTCTCGTAAGCTGAATGTTCAGGATTTTCTAACGAGAATACATTGGAAGAAACGAATGTCAACGTTTTTGGCATACCTACTTCTTTATGTAAAGCTTGTAACAAGAAAATAAGGCTAAAGCTACCTAAAAATTGACTTTCTTTTAGATAGGACAGCTCTTTTTTTGCTTCATCCAAGTCCTCCTGATATGTCCATAGATGTAGAACATGATGAATGGTTACTGATTCTTTTTTTAGTTCCTCACATAGTAACTGATAATCCTTTTGCTCATGCTGGTTTATTTCGTAGTGGAATTCTCCTCGCTTTTTAAAGCTTTCTCCCTGATCCACTATAATCATCGTACTAGAACCATTCTGAGACAAGGTTGACCATTGATCTCCCAGCCCTAATTTATCGCGGAAAATAAGATACGTTTCTTGCGGAAGCGGGGAGGCTAGTACAGAAATAGGGCGTTCCTCCCACTTTCTTGCATACATCCATTCTGGAAAGGTTTGATGCGGGTCCTCATTTTGTGTCTCTATTTGCTTTATAATCTCATCAAATTCCCCAGCATATAGTCTCTCCGTGAATTTATTTCGCTGAATTTTTCCAGATTCCGTTTTCGAAAAGGTTTCCTTCTTAATCGGAATGATGTGTTTCGGTGTTATACCTAAATTCCTACTTACTGTTCGTCTAATTTCTGTAATGATAAAACCTAGGAATCTTTCATCTATATCATTTATAGGAGTAAAAAAGATCGCTAGCTCCTCAACGCTTTTGGAGGTATCAATAAACGCCGCGGCGGCTACGAACGTAGATTGAACCCCGTAAACACTTTCTACTAATGATTCAATTTCGTAATTATAATAATTTTTGCCGTTCATAATAATGATATCTTTTTGACGACCTGTAACGGTTAATCGACCTTCATTGAGGAATCCTAGGTCCCCTGTGAAAAACCAGCCATCTCCAATAAAGGCCTCCTGATTGGCCTCTTGATTTTGATAATAGCCTGCCATGATTGTAGGGCCTGTGACTTGCACGCGGCCAATATGATTTTCATGTAGCAACTGGTTATTATCATCAACAATTCGAACACTTACACCCGGGATTGGTCCTCCTACCTCTGTAAAGCAAATATGTTCTTTTTCCATATCATCTACAAATCGAAGTAGGGTTTCAAATGAAATCTTATCTACATAATGAACGCCGGATTGAGGCTTACTGCGGAACGTTTTGGAAAATACAATACCGGAAGAGGTTTCAGACATTCCAAAAGAGGGGTACATGCAATCGTCACGGAGTTGATGTTTACGCAATATGAATAAAAATCGCTTAGCTGTCTTAGCAACAATTGCTTCTCCACCATTTAAGATATGTTTGACACTGGATAAATCCCAGCTACCTTCTTCAATAGCCTTTTCTTGGTCATTTACCAGAGAAAAGGCGAAATTAGGAGCCCATGTTAAGGTAGCCTTATACTTGTCCATCCAATGCAACCAATTCAGCGGCTGAGAAATAAATGAATCTACTCGTGGTAATATCTGTTGGCAGGCTAAATAAACACCTAAAATATGATACATGACCAATCCGCCAACATGCTCTAATGGCATCCAGCATAAAAGAACCTCTTCGCTGTCAAATTGGTTAAATTGTGCTGTGGCCATTGATCGAGCCACCAGACTGGCATTTCTATGCTGCACGCATTTAGGTAAACCAGTACTACCCGATGTTAACAAATACAGGACGAAATCTTCCTCTTGATACGCATAAAATTCTTGTTCCTCATCATTATTCATTAACTGCTCAGCCGTGCTGATAACAAACTCTTCTGTTTCCCAAACTGCCGATAACTTGTTAACTTCCTCCAGCAAATCTTCATCCGTTATGATGACTGGCTTATCTAGCATGTTCCAGATATTGTATAGCTTCATCGTATCAGCATTCTTTTCTGCATACGAGGTAGACGTAGCAATCGGTACAGTAATAAACCCACCTAATACGCAAGCCCAAAACATAGGAACATAGTTTTGATTTTTTTGAAATTGAAAAATAACCCGATCTTGAGGCTTGATCCCCATGTTCCGCAGTCCCTTTAATAGGCGCTTAGCTTGCTCAAATAACTGTCGATAGCTCGTTTCAATTTCATCTCCGTTATCCAAAACATAGATGATTCCCTTATCCTCCAGCTTAGCAGCATTGAGTAATACATCAATTAACGTAGTAGGACTGCTAGCCGTTCTCTTTAATTCATCCCCATGACTAATTGCTAAGGGAAGGGAGCTTTCAATCCGTTCGCTCTGCCGCAGCAGCTCTGATTTTGGTGTATCTACTTTTACCCTGTCCGTTTTCATCATGGTTGGGATTAAATCTTTTGCATGCAATATTCGGTTGCCTATATTTTTTTCTTCCTGTACCACACGAACTTCATCGATATATTCTAGGCCTTTGAGACTCTTCTCCATATCCAAAACGATCTGAGATTGCTTTTGTATACTCATTGTCTCCTCCTGCTCTATGTTCGTATCATGAAAATTCTATACAGAAATACCTTAGTCCATGAAGAAGAACTAAGGTATTTTCTTTTTTTACAGAACTCCCATCTCCTGCCACTCTTCCTTAGTAGGTGGCCCCAATGTCGGATCATGGAATGGATCATGCAGAGATTCTTTTATGATTTGATCAATTTGCTCTACATCTTGTGCTGAAAGAGACCATCCCATTACTCCAGATACCTCGTCTAATTGAGAGGGCTTCCTTGCCCCCCAAAGAGATATGCTTACTCCAGGGTGATCTAACGTCCAACGTACAGCCAGTTGTGCCATTGTTTTTCCTTTTTCTTGAGCTATTTCTTTTAAACGATCCACTGCTTGTAGATACTGGTCAAAATATTCTGGCGCAAATAATGGATATCCATGGCGTAAATCGTCTTCAGCAAATGTGGAGTCTTTCGTGAATTTTCCTGTCAACAGGCCTTGGGCCAATGTTCCCCACGTAATAGTGTTAATATGATTCTTATCGCAATAAAGGAAGGTATCCTTATGTTCTGTTTGAAGCAGATTAAGTCTGTTTTGGCTACTGTGAAGCGGAGCTACTTTTTGCCACTGTTCTATTTGTTCAATGGAAAGATTACTTACCCCAATCGCTCTAATTTTGCCTTCCTTATGAAGCTGAGCAAAAATTTCTGCTGTTTCTTCAAGCGGTAAGCCCGGATCAGGCCAATGAAGCTGGTATAAATCAATATAGTCTACTTGCAAACGGCGTAGGCTATCTTCGAACTCTTGAAGAATACGCTCTTTAGAGGAATTGCACCAGTATACGCCTTCTTCTCCTACCCATTCTACGCCAGCCTTGGTGGCGATATGAATTTTGTCTCTTTGACCATATTGCTTAATAGCTTTACCGCATATTTCTTCTGATAAACCAAATCCATAAATGGGAGCTGTATCTAACGTATTTATCCCGATATCGAAAGCACGATGGATCGCTTGAATGGCATCTTTTTCATTGGTACCTCCCCAAGCCCAACCGCCAATGGCCCAGGTTCCTAATCCAATACGGGAGCACTTTAACTCAGATGAACCTAATTGTACATAATCCATAAAACGACCTCCGCTATCATATTTTTCACTCTTGACAGATAAGTAGACAAATGAAGTAGAACACAACTTATTTTAATATTTACATTTTTGACCTTGAAAGTCAATTTATGACACAAAATTACATTATTCTCTTTTTATCTCGCGCTATAACGAACTCCAACCAAACTCAATAGCAAGGTAAGCAGTACGATTGTTGCTAGAATGGGAATGCCAATATTGATCCAAAATAACCAAAGACATACGCCTAGATAAATCAATCCCATAATAGACGATACGATGGCAATTGGCTTTTTCGGGGATTGCTTAAGCATTTCCTCTTCTTCCGAGCCTTCTTTAAGATTAACTCCACCTCTCCCCTTCTTATCAAGGGAAGCTATACTTAATTGAACGATTATGGAGCCAAAGGTAAAGCCAAGAATAAGGAATCCACCTAGTAGCCACTCCATGAAAGAGAATTGCAGGACAATGGCTAGAATGAGATGACCTATAATCGCTGGGGCTACCACCAAGAGCGAAGCTGTCATTGTTTTTGCCCAGAAAATCGTACTTCCCTTTACAGCCGCTACATAATAAAGAATGTAGTTTTGTTCTTCAAATTGGTAGAGAGCTGATACAATCTCACCAAAAACGAGTGCTGTAAGCAGGGAAACGAACAACAGGACATAATAGGCTTGGTTCGCTTCCGTTAAAAAGGAACTGGCCACGCCCGACTTCGCTACCACTGCTCCAGTAATAATAGCAATCACCCAAAACCAGAAGCGGATTTTTGTGATGGGGTTTCTTATTAATAGCGTTATGTCTTTAAAAACGATGGCATCATGAGCGTTTTTGACCAAATTCGATAGATTTTCCTGTGTTTCTGGTCTGGTCCTATCTTGCGACTCCGCATGGTTCAGCCAGCTTTCGTAATAAAACCTTCCAATTTGTTCAGAGAATAGAAACAACGCTCCAAGACCGACCGCGAAAATGCACAAAACATATACCATAAAACGCTCTAAGCTTTGCCAAGCTTCTGGAGAAATTGTTTCAACCTCAATCAATGCCCAAACCAATAGGCCAATTAAAGCAACATAGGCAAGTGAGGAGATACCTACGAATGTTTTGACAATAATAGGGAAAAACCGCATAGTCAGAACCATTAAAAATCGGCTTAAGATGTCTGTTAACCAAATCATCAATAGAGAAACGACTAGGAATAACAAAACATACAGAACTCTTTCCATGGCGGAATAGCCAATCGTTAATGGAATAGCAATCATAATGGATGACCACGTGTACAGAGGTAGACTTGAAGTAGATTGCCCAAGGATCATCCGAAACGGAGAAACTCCCGATACATAAAACAATGTCAGTAATCGATCAGCGTACATTTGTTGTGTCAACGTATTCATGCCACGAAGCAACCCGACAAAAATACATTCCCCTATGAGAAGCATCAATCTAGCACTGAGACTGGCATGTAAGAGAAGCTGCCCAAAATTCTCCGAAAAGTACATGGCAATAGCAATGGTTCCCAAGCCCACATAAATGATCCATTTAGAAGGACTATGGATAAAAAAGCGATTAAAGAAGGGTCTTGTGTAAAAGAAACTAATCCATTTCGTTTGTGCCCACATACAATTCTGTCACCTCCTACTACTCGATAGCGGATAAAAAGATATCTTCCAATCGACCTTCTTCATTGCCTGCCACATGGCGCAATTCTTCCATGCTTCCCGTTACTTTGATTTTTCCTTTATGCAGGATGGAAATGGTATCGGCTAATTCTTCAACAATGTCCAAAATATGGGTCGTAATAAAAACAGTACCACCCTCTTCTTTGGCAAAATGTCGAATATAATTTTTCACTTCACGGGTCGCCTTTGGGTCCAATCCATTCGTAACTTCGTCTAATAGCAAGATTTTAGGGCGATGAATCAATGCGCAAGCAATCGAAACCTTTCGTTTCATTCCTAATGAGTATTCTTTAATAAGCTGGTCTGCTTTATCTGCCAGCTCAAAATGTTCTAACAACGTGTCAACACGTTTATTCAGATCTTCGTCACTATCATAAAGAGCCCCCACAAAGCGTACCATTTCTCTGGCTGTCAATCCTTCATGAAGAAGTGGAACGTCTGGAGCATAGCCCGCAATTCTTCTTGCCTCACGATCCTGCCAAATATTGCGCCCTAGAAATAGAACCTCTCCCTCTGAAGGGTTCAATTGGCCCGTCATCATTTTAATTGTGGTTGTCTTTCCCGCCCCATTGCTACCTAAAAACGCATAAATATGTCCTTGAGGTACTTCTATATTTAGATGATCAACAGCATAGACCTCATTATACTTTTTCGTAAGGTTTTTTAGTTCAATGACTGCCATGGGTTCCCTCTCCTTCCTTTAGCTATTCATTTAGGTTGAGAACCAGTCGCTAGCATAGCGCTAACGACTAGTTCCTATCTTTTCAGCAACAGTATGATTAGGAGTAACAAACCCAACTTTGATCATATGCATAGCCAGCTTGCGCAAATACTCATCATCAGGAACAGGATAAGTAAACGAGGTATCCTCTAATAGCTGCATTGTCCTACTTGAATCGACTGCAACATTAAATTGTTCAGCACGCTCTACATCATCCAACATCGTGGTCAGAATCCCAGCCAAAAATAGCTTTTCATTACCCTGAGACATCATTACATCTAGTTCACGTGTAACATCTTCTCGACTTTGTACCCGTCTAGAAAAGCCAAGCCCTTCAAATACACGATACATATCATCGTATGTTACCAAGTGCGGATTCTGTAAATGGAAGACTCTTTCCTCAATTCCTTTGCTCTTGATGATGTGTATAATAGCTTGTGCACATATATCAATAGGGGTTAAATCAACCATACCCTGCATAATTTCCTGATCAAAACCTCCAAGCTCAAGGAAGGCTTTCGATAGGAGATAAAACATATTTTCATTGATATTTTCCTGGAACCATCCATCCTGAAAGCGTCCTGTTAAATTGCCAACCCGGTAGATACGTGCATCGAGTCCGTTTTCCATTCCGCCAACAAGTACGGCTTCGGCTTCAAATTTACTTCTCAGATATACATTTGACTCATAGTTTTGACCAACATAAAAGTCCTTCTCGGTAAATTCTACAAGCTCTGTTGCTTCTTCAACGGTGGTTCCCGAAACGCTCAGGGTTGAAACATAGTGCATTGGTAATTTATTGTTCAAGCAAAAGGTAACTACTTGCTGAGTTCCATGTACATTTGCTCTTTCAAACTCTTCATAGTGCCCGTAGTGCTTCACCAATGCAGCCGTATGAATGACAGTGTCAACGACAGCTCCTAGCGACTCGTAATGTTTTGCCTCTAATCCAAAGTTGTCTTGCGTAATATCACCGTGAATGATTTGGATACGGGTAAACCACTCATCAATTTGGGAGCTACTGTACTGTGAGGTAAAGTAAAAATCAATTTTTTTGCGTAGTCGTTGCATAGCAGCCTCATCATTTTCTGCACGAATGACGCAAAGAATTGTCGCTTCTGTTTTCTGTAGCAGCTCATGTAGCAAATGAATACCTAAGAAGCCAGTGGAGCCGAGCAATAAAACATGCTCCATCTCTTTTTGTCTATCGTGGACGGGTACTACCGGGATTGATTTCTTCCCACCCTTTTTAAAGACTGAGCCACTGCCAGACAGATTTTGATTTTCCTGCATATCAGATGCCTTGCTTGCTATTTCCTCAAGGTTCTTGCAATTATAGAAGTCTTTCATTTCAAGCTTCCAGTTACATGTATGGACCTTAGCAAGGATTCTTAGAATCGTTAGGGAATGTCCACCTAGCTCAAAAAGATTATCGGTAATACTTATTTCACTAGCTTCTAGTCCCAGAACCTCAGCAACAATTTCAACTAACTGTTTTTCAGTTTCATTGCGTGGAGCGACAATTTCTCTAGTCAGTTGCAAGCTGCCCTCTGGTTCTGGCAATGCTCGTTTGTCGACTTTACCATTGGAGGTAAGTGGAAGTTTGTCTAAGCCAATAAAATAAGAAGGCACCATGTGTTCTGGCAAAGCATCTCTTACATGCTTGCGCAATTCTTGGACATTCCATTGGCCATGGGCAACAATATAAGCGCACAGGTATGAGCTGCCTTGCTCATTTCGCTTGGCTAGCAGAACCGTTTCACTGATCGCAGGATGCTCCAATATCCTTGTTTCAATTTCACTAAGCTCAATGCGATGTCCGCGAATTTTCACTTGTTCATCCTTGCGTCCTACATATTCAAGAACCCCATCCGGTAACCAACGAGCTAAGTCCCCTGTGCGGTACATTCTTTCACCAGGTCTAAATGGATTTTCAACAAATCGCTCCATCGTCAACTCTGGTAGATTAAGGTAACCGCGTGCCAATCCTTCACCGCTTACGCACAGCTCTCCAATGACACCAATTGGCTGTAGCTTGTCATCAGCGCTTAAAATGTGGACCGTGGTATTATGTAGCGGTCGACCAATCGGTATAATCCCCCATTCCTTTATGCGCTCATCCACAGTGTAGGTTGTAGCAAAAACGGTTGTTTCTGTGGGACCATATCCATTCACCAATCGTCTATTTCCGAGGAAATCCAATGCCTTTTCCACATGCTTAAAGGAAGCCTTTTCTCCTCCAAATGCGATCTTGCGCATGTTTTGGAAACTGCTTACATCCAGTTCCACTAATGCATTAAACAATGAGGTAGTCATAAACGATACAGTGATCTGCTGTTCGCGTATCAATGTAACCAAGTCTGTTGGATTCAAGATCACTTCTTTTGGTACCAGTACCAGCGTTGCTCCGTGTAATAACGAGCTGAATATATCAAAGGTAGAGCCGTCAAAAGCATAATTAGATAACTGCAAAAGACGATCCTCAGTCGTTATCTCAATATATCCGTTATTACATACCGTTTTGATAATATTTCGATGAGTAGTCAGGTTCCCCTTTGGTTTACCTGTAGAGCCAGATGTGTACATGACATAAGCCAAGTCTTGCGGCTGATTGATCAATTCTATGTTAGCTACTTGTTCATCTCGACTTATCTCATCCTCTATTATCAAAACCTCTCCCTGATAACCTGCTGGAACCATGTCTCTGTGTTGTACCAACAATAGGTGAGTTTGACTATCTTCAAGCATGTATTGAATTCTTTCAGTTGGATAGGTCGGATCGATTGGCAGATAGCCCCCACCTGCTTTTATAATTCCAAAAATACCTACAATCATCGACAGCGATCGATCCGTAATAAGCCCTATTACCTGATTGGGTTGAACGCCTTCTCTTCTTAATACGTGAGCTAATTGGTTAAATTTCACATTTAATTGTTCGTAGGTAAACTGTTGCTCTCCACATATAAGCGCGATTTGATCAGGGTTTTTGTCCACCTGCTCTTCAAATAATTCTTGAATTGTTTTTTCTCGTGGATAGTCGACTTTTGTCAGATTAAAGTCTTCCAGTAACATTTTTCTTTCGGCATCTGCTACTAACTCCAGATGGCCAATGCGCGCTTCCGGTTGCTCAACAATTTGGGCTAGCAGTTGTTCAAAATGACTTGCCATGCGTTTAATGGTTTCTCGCTTAAAGCATTTGGTGCTGTATTCGATTGTTACATAAAGGGACTCTCCTTCTGCTATTAACCAGCTAAGAGCGAATTTTGCATTCTTTTGTCCCGTTTCATAAGGAAAAATCTCTAGATTATTCATTTGGAACTCAGATATTTCCATATTTTGCAAAGAGAACAAGGTATCAAATAGCGGATGACGGCTCATATCTCGTTCTAAATCGAGTTTTTCAATCAACTCTTCAAATGGATATTCTGCGTTCGCGTATGCTTGGAATACGGTCTCTTTTACCTGTTTTAAATAGGAGAGGAAGGATTGATCTGCCTTTGGCTTACCGCGCAAAGCTAATGTATTGACAAACATACCTATCATGTTTTCCAAATCAGCATGAGAACGTCCAGCAATTGGAGAACCTACAATGATATCCTCCTGCCCGGTATATCTGGCTAAGAATACCTGATAAGCAGCGAGAAGCGTCATATATAACGTCGTGCCTTGGCTAGAGCAGATCTGTTTGACCTTCGCTAAAAGATCAGCATTTATTTCAAACGACCATTCATCTCCGTCAAATTGCTGTATAGCAGGTCGTGGAAAATCTGTTGGCAATTCTAAGGTAGGCAGCTCTCCAGAAAAATGATGTAACCAATATTTTTCCTGCTCTTTTAATCTAGCTCGCTGCTCGTCTGATTGTTGCCATACGGCGTAATCCTTGTATTGAATAGAGAGCGCTGGCAATGCTTCTCCCTGATAGAGTGTCATGAATTCCTGTAGGAACAGGTTCATTGATACTCCATCTGAAATAATATGATGCATGTCCAAGCTCAAAAGATGATGCTGTGGATTCAAGCAAATTAAACGAGCTCTGAAAAGCGGAGCCTCACTTAAATGGAACGGTCTGATAAATTCCTTCAGTTTTACTTCTATCTCTGACTCCTGAGCTTCTATTACTTCTAAATCCCATGAAATATCTTTATTCACTTTTTGAACAAGATTTTCATCAATCATATGAAAGGATGTTCGCAGACTTTCATGTCGTAGAACCAGAATCTGTAACGCTTCTCTCAGCTTGTCCAGATGTAGCTTTCCTTTTAGCTCAAACGTAAACGGCATGTTATAGCTCGTCGTTTCACTATCTCTCATTTGCTGTACAACATACATTCTTCTTTGGGCAAAAGAAACAGGATAATAAGACTGCTCCTCCGCTGGCTGAATCGCTGTGTAAGCAGAGCCGTTCATCTGATCTATGTAAGCAGATAGATCTTTAACCGTTGGACGAGCAAACATCTCATTTAACTGCACATCCACACCTAGCTCCTTGTGCATACGAGACACAAGCATCATCGCCTTCAGCGAATGTCCCCCTAATTCAAAGAAGTGATCTTTAGTACCAATACGCTCAAGTCCTAAAATCTCTTGGAACAGTAGAACTAGCTTTTCCTCTGTCTCTGTTGCAGGTGCCACATATTCGTTCATTCTTTGCCTATCAGGCACTGGTAACGCTCGCTTATCTACCTTTCCGTTTGCCGTAAGCGGCATTTTTTCCACTTCCATCATGTAAGCTGGAATCATATATTCGGGCAATGTTTCGATTAAATGCTCACGTAATGAAGATACGCTCCAAGCCCCAGTCGCCACCACATAAGCGCATAGATAGGTATAACCTTGCTCGTCATTTCGAGCCACGACGAGCGCCTCACTAATGGAAGGATGCTCAAGAAGCTTTGTTTCGATCTCACCTAACTCAATTCTGTATCCTCGAATCTTGACTTGCTCGTCAATCCTTCCCAGATATTCGATGCTACCATCGATTCTCCAACGAACTAAGTCCCCTGTGCGATACATTCTCTCTCCAGGTACAAAAGGATTATCAACAAAGCGTTCTACGGTGAGTTCAGGCTGATTGAGGTAGCCTCTAGCAAGCCCTGCACCACTGACGCACAGCTCGCCAGGTATTCCGATCGGCTGAAGATGTCTGTTCTGATCTAAAATATAAACGCTGTGATTGGTGATCGGCTTTCCAATAGGGAAAACATCCTGCTCAGGATGCAGTTGGCCGCTCGTCGTAACTACTGTATTTTCGGTTGGACCGTAGTTGTTTATGATTTGATACGTTGTCTTTTTAACCTTTTGAGCTCGGTCACCGCCAATGAGTAACACACGTAATGTACTGCTTGTAAGCTCCATAAATTGTTCGGCTAATTGAGTAGGCAAGAAGCTAATGGTGATCGCATTCTTTTCAAAGTATTCATGCAGAGCATAAATATCTCCACGTCTCGATTCCTCTAACACATGAAGCATCGCTCCCTGTATAAGCGGAGGGAAGGTCTCCCACACCGACGCATCGAATCCAAATCCCGCCAATTTCGTGCATTGATCAGTCATGGTTACGCCAAATGCCTCGTTATGCCACATAACTAAATTAACCAGGGCTTGATGCTCAACCATAACTCCCTTCGGCAGTCCTGTTGAGCCTGAGGTATAAATCATGTATGCTAGATCATTTGCACTCGTTGCAAGCGGCAGATCGGTCGTACTCTCCTTCGCCCAGCTCTCTTCTGTTAACCATAAGACACTTCCCTTAAAGTCCTGTGGCATATTCAAATGAGGCTGGATAAGTAGTTGCTCCGCTTTGCTATCTTGTAGCATATGAGCGATTCTTTTTTCTGGGTAGGATGGGTCAATAGGAAGATAGGCCGCACCTGCCTTTAAAGTCCCAATCACCCCAACCAGCATCTCTAGGGAGTGCTCTGCCATGATCGCAACGATCTCGTTAGGTCTTACCTCCCGTTTTCTTAGCACCCATGCCAATTGATTTGCCTTTTCATTTAACTCGCGATAGGTGAAGGACTCCCCTTTAAAAACGACCGCGATCTGCTCTGGTGTCCGTGATACCTGCTCCTCAAATAGCTGATGAATGGTTTTATCCATTGGAAAATCTGACTTGGCTGGAGTGGAATAGCGTAATAGTTGCTTCTTCTCTTCCTTAGAAACAATAGCTATCTCATTTATTTGAATATCTAGGTTATGAATGATAGACCCGGCAATCTGTTGCAGGTGATGAAAGATATTTTCAATAAAGCTTCTATGATAAAGATGTTGATTATAAGAGATTTTTACTAGTAACTCTGTATCAAGCTGAACTTGCACACTAAAATCAAAGTTGGTCTTTTCATGATCGTCTATGACGTTCACAACTTTCAATTCTTCTGAATCGGACTCGCTCGAATCTACGAAGCTGTCCGAGGCAATCGGGAAATTTTCAAATGCCACAATATGATGGATAAGTGCATGATTCGATCCGGTAACCGCTTGAATATCAGCCAATGTTAGATAATTATATTTTTCAGAGTTGACAGATGCCTCCTGAACCTGGATCAGCAATTCCTTGAAGGTTTGCTTGTCCAATGTACGAATGCGAACAGGAATGGTATTAATAAAAATTCCAACTATTTTTTCCACATCAGGAATCTCTGGTGATCTTCCTGAAATAACCGATCCAAATATAGCTTCCTGCGAGTTATTATACTTTTGGAGCAGGATGCCCCACATTGTTTGAAACAAGGTACTTATTGTTACTTGGCAAGCTTTTGCTACCTGCACCAGTTCCTCCGTCAGCTTTTTATCAAAGTGGAAGGTTACCTTATCAATGGAGCATACTTCCTTCTCTCCCTTAGCGTTTTGCTTAGGGATAACAGATGCCCCCTCGAAATCTTGTAGATATTCACCCCAATAGGCTTTTCCTTCCTCTTCATCCTGTTCTTCAAGCCAACGAATATATCTGCTATACGGAATCGATTTCTCAGCAGGGATAGGTTGATTTGCTACGAAGCATTGATAAAAATAGAACAGCTCCTGGTACAAAATCCCTGTGCACCATCCATCAATGATAATATGGTGGCTACTGATCACTAATTCGTATTGGTTAGAGGCGACTTTTAATAAAGATAACCGCATGAGGATGTCCCGGGAGAGGTCAAAGCCCTCGTCCCGGTCCCTCTGTTTTGCTACACGAAGAGCCTTTGCTTTATCCGACTCGCTCTTCATAGAGAAATCCTCATAATGAATGTTTGCTGTTCTCTCCTTTAACACAACCTGCATCGGCTCTTTTAATTTCTGATATAAAAAGATCGTACGCAGAACATCATACTTGCGAATCAGCTCGTTAAAACTTTTCTCAAGGGATTCGACACATATGTCACCTTCTATTTGAAAAGTTGTCTGATCAAAATAGGCAAGGTTTTCTTTGTCTTTTAATGTATGAAATAACATGCCACGTTGCATCGGGGATAAACTATAAATGTCTTTGACGTCTGAGGTATTAATCAAGTTAATCTTCTCCTCCTCAGGATACCTTTATAGATTTTTAAGTGTTGCAAACACGTCGTCTAAGTCCTCTAAAGAAAGCTTCTTCGTACTAAAATCACTAGGTGTTCGCTCTGTCTGCTCTCGTTGAACACAATGATCGAGGACTGCTTTTAAATTGCTCTTATAACGATCTGCCAGACGTTGAATTGTCTCCTGTTCGTAACGTTGCGGATTATAATCAAAAGTAACAAGCAACGTATTATTCATTACAAGGCAAGTCATATTAAGCGAGCCCGGATTTGCGTTCATTGGGCTTATCTGGTCTCCTGTATTGATAAGGACTCCATTATCCGTCTCAGACTGACTAGCGGAATCTTCTCCCATCTGACCTAGGTAGTTGAAGCTTATGTGATGAGAACTTAATTGGCTCTGGCTTACATCAAAATGAGACATGTGTTGTAAGATCCCAAAACCAATACCATTATTCGGTACATTGCGCAGCGTTTCTTTTACATGTTTAATCACGCTGGAAAGTTGATGGTTCTCTACTTCAAACAGAACTGGATAAATTGTAGTAAACCAGCCAATTGTACGGCTCAAATCAATGCCTTCGACGATCGTCTCACGGCCATGACCTTCCAAATTCACTATGATATCGCTTTGCTTCGTCCACTCATTTATGCTAAGAACCAACGCTGCCAGCAATAAATCATCCGCTTTTGTCTTATAAGCATGGTGAGCATCCGTAAGCAGGTCTTGGGTTTCATTTATATCAAAGGTAAGCTGTACTTCTTTTGTATCTCCAAAAAGGAATGTATCGCTTGATTCCTTATCCGCAGGCAGCTCTCTTACCGATTTATTCAACAACCCTTTCCAGTAGCTTGCCTCGTCTTGTAGCTTTTTGCTGCGAGCATACCCCTCCAGTTGTACAGCCCACGCCTTAAAGGAAGTGGTTTTCGCCGGCAGCTCACCCTTTTGCTCATAAAGCGTCTGGAAATCCTCCAGCAGGATGCGCCATGAGACACCATCAATTAAGAGATGATGTACGACAATCAGAAGATAATCGCCATATGCCGTATGGTATAAGCCAAGCTTTACAAGAGGGCCTGTTGTCAAATCAAAGCTTGCTTGGAGTTGATTCGCTTCTTGTTCGATGCGCATTTGCCAGTCTCTTTCCTTGGTTACATCCACCTCATGCAGGGTAAAAAACTCTCCCTCGATACCTTGATTTTCTTGAATGATCTTCTCTCTAAACTGGTACTTCATTCTTAAGGCATCATGGTGTCTAACAATGGTTGTAAATGCTTGTTCTATTCGTTGACGATCCCAGCCTTGTTCATTTGGCAGAAGCATAGATTGATTAAAGTGGTGTGGATGCACAAAGGGTTGTTCAAAGAACCAGGATTGAATCGGTGTAAGCGGCACTTCGCCTTCAATTGAATCTTGTTCAATCAAAGCACCTCTTTGTTCAAGGTAAGGAGCCAGCATGGAAATCGTTGGATTTTTAAAAATATGTCTACTATCCAATTTCCGATTATATTTGCTAAGTCTAGCTACGATTTGCAATGCCTTAATGGAGTCTCCGCCTCGTTCAAAGAAGTTGTCCTCTACCCCAATCGGTTTGATCTGGAGGACTTCTTCCCATACCTGAACCAGTATTTCCTCGTCCTGAGAAGAAGGGGCAACGATTTCATGGCCTGTTTGTGCTGAAATGAATTCGGAAGGGTCAGGTAATGCTTGTTTATTTACCTTTCCGTTTCCTGTCAATGGAATATGATCTACTTTAATAAAGTAAGCAGGAATCATAAACTCAGGTAGAGCTTTAGCCAAATGATGGCGCAAATCGTTGACCTTCACTTCTTTATCCTCGATGAAATAGGCGCATAGTGTCGTTGCTCCATGTGTATCGACTATTGATACAACAACAGCTTCTGTAATCGAAGGATGCGTAAGTAATTGGCTGGTAACCTCCCCAAGCTCGACCCGATTTCCACGTACTTTAACCTGATCATCCATACGACCGACATATTCGATATTGCCATCAGGCAACCAGCGAGCTACGTCTCCTGTTTTATACATACGCTCACCAGGTGCAAAGGGGTTGTTTACAAATTTTTCTTGTGTCAGCTCTGGACGATTCAAGTACCCACGGCTTAATCCAGCCCCTGCTATGCAAAGCTCACCTGGAACCCCGATTGGTTGTAGCTGTTGATTTTCATTGATGATATAGGCCTTTTGATTAGGGAACGGTTTACCAATCGTGATACGCTTGTCCTTTGCTGTAACCACACCAAAGGTACTGCAAACAGTTGATTCTGTAGGGCCGTATCCGTTTATAAAGGTGCGGTTTTGCCCCCAAGTTTGTACAATGTCAAATGTGCAAGCTTCTCCGACACTAACTATGCACTCTAAAGCTGGCAGTTCCCTATAAGGAACGGATCTTAATAAAGATGGCGGCAATGCTACTGTTGTTATTTGATTCTCAAGTAAGTAGGGAACTAAATTGGTTAATAGCTCCTCTTTCTCTTCTATATATAAAGTTGATCCAGTTAAAAGAGCTGGAAAGATCTCTGCTACCGAGGCATCAAAGCTACTAGAGGCAAATTGAAGGACTCTGCTTCCTACTCCCATTTTATAGGGGTGAGAAATATGAATCAGATTATGTAATGAACGATGCTCGATCATTACTCCCTTGGACTTTCCAGTAGAGCCTGATGTGTAAATAATATAGGCCAAATCTGCAGGCTGATTCATACTAGATAAATCCGTAGCATCCTCATGATAAATATCAGCTTGATCAACGAAGAGAACTTCCCCCGAATATCCTGTAGGTATTTGGATTTCTTTTTGAGTTAACAGCATTGCAGTCTGGCTATCCTCTAGCATGTGTTCAATCCGATCAAGCGGGTACGTTGGATCAATTGGCAGATATGCTCCTCCTGCCTTTAATACGGCTAGGATACTAATGATCAGCTCATGTGAACGATTAATCATGACCGCAATTATTTGATCACGCCCGACCCCATGCTCTCTTAATGTACGAGCCATCTGATTTGATCTTTGGTTAAGCTCACGATAGGTTAACTCCTGACCTTTATATACAAGTGCCACTGCATCAGGTGTCTTCATAGCCTGTTCTTCAAATCTGTTTTGGATTGCCTGATCGTAGGTTATTTTTGTTGGTTGATGATTGAATTCCTCTAAGATTTGGATTCTCTCATCTTCTGTCGTCAACTGAATATCAGCTAAACGAATTTGAGGATTTTCCATAATCTGCTCGATGATATGTTCAAAGTGTCCGATCATTCGCTGAATCGTATTGCGCTCAAACAGGCTTGTGCTATACTCCACGCCAATTTCTAGACCGTCTGCTTCAAATACCATCCAGCTCATATCAAACTTGGAGTTAGTCCAGTCAATATCCAATGCTTCTATACCCCAATCGGGTAGCTCCACGTGGGATATCTCCAGATTTTGTACACCAAACATTGTGTCAAATAGCGGATGTCTGCTTGTATCCCTTTGAACCTTTACTTTTTCAATTACATCTTCAAACGGATACTCCTGATGACCATAGACCTCTAGCATTTTATTTTTCACATTTGCTAAAAACTCTTCGAAGGTTTGCTCAGACTCCAACTGATTTCGGATTGCCAGCGTATTTACAAACATACCGACAGTGGACATGACATCTGGATGCGGTCGGTCCGAAACAGGCGTACCAACAATAATGTCGCGCTGATTCGTGTATTTGTGCAGAAGAACGTTATATGTCGCAAGCAGTACCATATATAGCGTTACTTCGTGATTTTTCATGAAGGCTTTTACGCTTTCATGGAGATCACCACGTAGGCTTTGGCTTACATATTCTCCTTCCAATCGGCGAATTGGGGGACGTGAATAATCAGTAGGTAGCTCCAATACCGGCAACTCTCCAGAAAATTGCTGCAACCAGAAATTTTCGCTTTCTTTCAAACGATCCTGCTGGGACAATTGCCACACAGCGTAATCTTTATAGTGTACCTTCACTTCAGGTAGCGCTTGCCCTTGATACAACTGGATAAGCTCCTGGAACAAGATCGTGGTCGAAACACCGTCTCCTACAATATGGTGTACATCCATCATAAGAATGTGCTCATCTTTATGAATCGTAAGAAGACTGGCTCGGAACAAAGGAGCTGTACTGATGTCAAACGGTTGGACAAACGAATCCTTTAATCTTGAAACATCATTGGCGCTGACGGTTTTCATGTCCATTTTCCATGAAACCTGTTCGTGAACCTTTTGAACTAGCTGCTCCTCGATCATATGAAAGGAGGTTCGTAATGATTCGTGCCGATCCATTAATGTTTGGAATACCTTCTCTAATTTCTCTGCATCTACCGAGCCCTTCATTTTATAGAAAGACGGCATATTATAGCTCGTGCCTTGAGCCTTATCTTCCAATGATTGAATGACATACATCCTTTTTTGTGCAGAAGAGACAGGGTAGTATTCTTGTTTGGCTGCGGGTTGAATTCCGACGTATTCTTCTTCATCCCGACCGTCGATAAAACGCGCCATCTCTTTTACTGTCGTATGCTTAAAAATCTCACGCAAAGGCAGATCAATCTTTAATTCCTTATAAATATTGGAAGCAAGCATCATTGCCTTGATAGAGTGACCACCTAGCTCAAAGAAGTTATCCTCTATCCCTACTCGCTCCATTCCCAGCACCTTTTGCCAAATCTGTACAAGAATCTCCTCTGTTGGGTTCGTTGGAGCTACATATTCGGTTTGCAGCTCTACTTCTTTTTCTGGTTCTGGCAAGGCTTTCTTGTCTATCTTGCCGTTTACTGTGACTGGAATCTTATCGACTTTTATAAAAAACGATGGAATCATATAGTCTGGTAACGTTTGACTTAATTCCTTACGTAGGGCTGAAACCTTTAAATCGTTGTCCGTCACCAAATATGCGCATAGGTATACCTGCTTTTGTTCTCCTGAACGAGCTAGAACCACAGCTTGCTTTACAGATGGGGCTTGGTTTAGCCGAGCTTCAATTTCTCCAAGCTCAATCCTAAATCCACGAATTTTTACTTGGCCATCCATACGGCCTAAAAATTCGATTGTTCCATCCGGCAACCATCTAGCTAAGTCTCCCGTTTTATACATTCTCCCGTTTGGTACATAAGGATCGTTCACGAACTTTTCATCTGTAAGCTCAGGTCTATGTAAATATCCGCGAGCTACGCCTTCTCCACCTACGCATAATTCCCCGGGAACACCGATTGGCTGAATATGACCGTATTGATCCAAAATATACGCTCGCTTATTAACGGTTGGCGTACCAATCGAAGGCTTATCCGTCATCTCTACACAATTACCAATCGAAGCATCAACCGTCGTTTCTGTCGGACCATATGCATTTAAAAATGTTCGGTTTGCTCCCCAAATCCTTACTAAATCGGCCGGTAATTCTTCCCCGCCAGTACTGATTGTTTTGAGCTTAGGCAGTTTTGCATATGGTAATTCTTTTAGGACGCTTGGTGGAATAAACGGAATAGTCGTAATGCCAGCTTCGTCTAACCACTCCATAAAGGCGTGTCCGGATAGCAATTGCTCTTTTTTTACAAGATGCAAGGTAGCTCCCGTTAATAGGCTGTGGAAGATATCACCCACCGAAGCATCAAAGCTTAAAGAGGCAAACTGCAAAACCTGGCTTCCCTGTGCGATTCCATAGATTCCTGCTGACAAATGCAAATTATGAACAGCACGATGATCAATCATGACACCCTTAGGCTGACCAGTAGAACCGGACGTGTAGATAATATAAGCTAAGTCGCTGGATTGATTTACAATCTCTACATCTGAAGACCGCTCGTGATACACCGTATCTTCCTCAAGATACAGGACATGCCCTTGATAGATGGAAGGAATTTCGCTCTGTTTCGTGGTTAACAGCCAATTGGTTCCACTGTCTTCCAGCATATATTGGATTCGGTCGAGCGGATATTCCGGATCAATTGGTACGTATGCACCGCCTGCTTTTATAACGGCTAGCACACCAACGATCATTTCTAATGAGCGCTGCATCATAATTCCAACGAGTTCTTCTTGCTGCAAGCCCTTCATTCTTAGTGTCCAAGCTAATTGATTTACTCGCTGATTTAGCTCCTGATAGGTCAATTGTTGATCTTCAAATCGAAGTGCAATTGCTTCTGGAGTTCGTTTCACCTGGTCTTCAAACAGTTCAGGGAGCGTTTTTTCTGTTACAAAATCAACTATCTCCCCTTGGAAATCGTGCAAGATTTGATAGCGTTCCTCTTCTGTGATCATTGCTATTTCTTCCAAGCGCGCATCCGGATTCTTGATTACAGCTAGAGCTAGTTGCTTCATATGCTGGAACAGTCTTTTTACATTTTCGCTTGAGTACACGTCATCGTTGAATTGGAAGGCAATATCAAGCTGATCCTCATTAGGCCGAATCATCACGTTTAGGTCATAGCTTGTTTTCTCATAGGTTTTTATACTATCCATCGTAAATTCTTCTTCCTCAAAAGAACCTTCACTTATCGGATAGTTTTCAAAAACTAAGATGTGATCTAGCAATTGACCAGAAAATCCTGCATCGGTTTGAATATCTGCCAAGGATACAAACTCATACTGTTTAGACAATAGCGTAGATTCGTGAACTCTTTTTAATAAATGGCTAAAAGTATCATTCGTTTGTTTTTGAATACGAATAGGGACAGTGTTGATAAACAAGCCAACCATGTTTTCTACGCCATGGATTTCAGAGGGGCGGCCAGATACGACCGCACCAAACACAACATCATCCTTATTGTTATACTTTTGCAACAGCATGCCCCAAATTGTTTGAAAAAGCGTATTTACTGTCACTGAATAATGACGAGCAAGCTGAGTAAGTCCTTCCGTTATGTCCTTATCCAGTGTAAAGGCGCATTCCTGTACCTCGTTGTTGTGACTCGTATGCTTCGTATCGAGACGAATGATACCTGTTAATTCCTCATAGCCCTCTAAGTAATTTTTCCAGTAATCCCTCGCCTTTGTTACATTCTGCTTCTCAAGCCAACGGATATACTCGCTATAGGCAGGAACGCTCTCAACGGTAATCGGTATATTTTGACGATGCTGCTGATACATTCTGAACAAATCCTGTAACACAATGCCCATGCACCAGCCGTCCATTAAAATATGATGGAAGCTCCAAATTAAATGATAGGACTCAGCACCAGCCTTCAAAATAGCAAAACGCATGAGAATGTCCTTCGAGAGTTCAAATCCCTTCTCCCGATCCTGATTTTTAAACTCTTCAACATATTCACTCACGGCTTTAGAATCTAGGTGGGAGATATCTTCAAAATGCACACTTGTTTTTCTTTCTTTTAAAACCATTTGCATGGGCTGGGTCATATTTTTATACAGAAAAACGGTTCGTAGCACATCATATTTGTTTATGAGATGCTGAAAGCTTGCTTCGAAGCTATCTACATATAGTTGTCCCTTAATCGTAAAGTGTAATTGCTCAAAATAAGCCGTGCTTTCTTCTTTTAAATGCTGAAATAACATGCCTTTTTGTAGCGGAGATAATGTATAGATGTCTTTAATATTTGCTTTACTTAACATATAAAGCCTCCTAATGACATAACCAAAGTTTATTCATCTAGTAACTCAAATACTGATTCTAAATCCTCCATCGAAAGCTCTTTGGTGGAAAAATCACTCGGGGTTAATTCTGTTTCTGTCTGCTGAACACAATGATTAATAATCTCCAACAAGTGATATTGATAACGTTGAATCAGCTTTTCCATAGTAGAATCATGATAAGCTTGGCTATCATAAGATATTTGAATGGACAACTGATTTTCCACTACAATTCCACTCACATTTATCGGGAACAAGCCTTGATTCATCTGACTAATCTGTTGACCGGAAGACAATGGGGACAATTGATACTCCTCTTCCTGTCCAGATTGATCCATTTGCCCAAGGTAATTGAAGCTAATCTCTGGATTTATCGCATGGGAGCCTAGATCCAGCTCTGTACTTCCTTGATTCGATAGGTATCTAACAATCCCATAGCCAATCCCTTTATTCGGTATTTGTCGCAGCTCTTCTTTTACTTGCTTAACCGCATTTGCAATCCCTTGCTTCTGCAAATCAAATACCACTGGATACATGGACGTAAACCAACCAACTGTACGGTTAATGTCAATGTCCACCCCAATATCCTCGCGTCCGTGGCCTTCTAGTGTAATTCCGATTGAATTGGTTTGTGCCCATTCCTGAATAGTTAGAGCTAATGCTGTCAACAAAAGATCGTTAATCTGTGTGTTGTAGGCGTTATGGGCATCCGTTAATAGTTTATTCGTTTGCTCTTTTGTCAATTGGATAGCGACCTCTTGTATATCCTTGAGTAGATACGGGGCACCTACTTTTGAATCTCTTGGCAATGCAGGTAGCTCTTTTGCAATCATGCTTTGCCAGTATTTCAGCTCTGATTGAATTTCTTCACTAGTAGCGTACTCTAGCAGGCTCTTGGCCCATTTTTGGTAGGAGTCTGTTTTGCTCGTAAATGCAATCGGCTCTCCCTGCAAATCTTGTTGATAGCCATTCATGAAATCCTCCGTAATGATTCGCCATGAAACGGCATCGACCACTAAGTGATGAATTGCTATCAAAAGATGATCCCCCTCAGATGTCTGAAAGAGTCCCAGTTGAACCAATGGACCGTCCTGCAAGTTCATTGCGGATTGTAGACGATTAGCTGCTTGCTCGATCAGCTCTGGCACATTCGCCTGTTGTCTAAAGTCAAAAATGCTTAGCTCAAACAACTTGCCTTCTACTCCGCGATTGATCTGAATCGTTTTGCCATTTTCCTGCTGATAAGCCATTCGCAAGGCATCATGGTGTTCTGCAATTTTTTGGAACACCCTTTGTACAACGTGCTGATCCCACCCTTCCTTTCGATAAAACATCATGGACTGATTCCAATGATGTGGAATACCGAAGGATTGCTGGAAAAACCATTCCTGTATAGGGGTTAGCTCTACCTTTCCTTGAACAATTCCTTGCTCAGCTTTACTGTCCTTGGTTTTGATGTATGGAATAACCTGAGCAATCGTTTGTGCCTGGAATAAATCCTTAACTTCCAATTTTAATTGCTTCGTATTTAATCTTGCTGCAATCTGAATAGCCTTGATCGAATCCCCACCCAGTTTAAAGAAGTTATCATGGATTCCCACTTGGGAAACTCCTAGCACTTCTGTCCATAGTTCCGCCAGCGTTTCTTCTAACGTGGTGGTTGGGGCAACGTAATCGATCTCTGATTGCTTGGACAAATCCGGTAGTGGGAGTGCTTTTTTATCTACTTTCCCATTCGATGTAATTGGGAACTCTGTCATTTCCGTAAAAAAGGCCGGAATCATAAAATGAGGTAGCTTTTTGCCTAGATATTGACGAAGCTCGGCTACATCAAAAGATTTTTTCGGTACAACATAAGCACATAGATATGTCTGATTCTGATCGTCTTGTCTTGCGAGCACTACTGTCTCCTGAATTGCTTCATGCTCCAAAATAGCGGATTCGATCTCACCTAATTCAACCCGGTATCCTCTGATCTTAATTTGATCATCCAATCTACCTAGATACTCAATATTTCCATCTGGTAACCAGCGGGCAATATCTCCGGTTTTGTACATGCGTTCGCCAGGGACAAACGGATTAGCTACAAAACGCTCACTCGTTAACTCTGGACGATGCAGATAGCCGCGTGCTAGGCTGTCGCCGCTAACACATAGTTCACCTGGAATCCCTACTGGCTGTAATTGATTCTCTTTATTCAGGATAAATACCTGATTATTAGCAATTGGACGCCCTATCGGGATTTTTTTATCCTCAGGACTAACTATATAGCTGGTGGTTACAACCGTGTTCTCAGTAGGCCCATAGTTATTTACAATCTGATACTTCTTCTGCTGAACGGCTTGCTGGGCTTTATCACCGCCGATAAGCAACCAGCGTAAGACAGTATGATCCGTATGATCCGTATGATCTGTCAGCATAAACTGTTCAGCAAATTGCGTAGGTAAAAAGCTGATCGTAATTCCTTGATCTGTTACGTACTGATTCAGTTTTTCTACATCGTATCTTGTCTCTTGATCGATGACGTAAATCGTTGCACCAGCTATTAAGTAAGGGAAGACCTCCCATACAGATGCATCAAATCCAACCCCTGCGTATTTGGTGCTTCGATCATCCTTTGTGATGCCAAAATAATGAACGTGCCAAGCTGAAAGATTCATCAACGATCTATGCTCCACCATGACACCTTTTGGTTGCCCAGTGGAACCCGATGTATAAATGACATAGGCTAGATCGGTTACTTTGTTATTCATAGGTACGTCTTTCAGCTCTTCGGCAGACAACTGCTTGCTATCAATTTCCAAGATTTCCCCAGCAAATTGTGTCTGTACCTGTTCATGACCTCTCACTAACAGAACCTTCGATTGACTATCCTCCAAAATATAGGCAATTCGTTCCGCCGGATAAGTTGGGTCAATTGGTAGATAAGCCCCTCCTGCTTTTAGAACAGCTAGAATTCCTACAAAAAACTCGATGGAAGGCTCAATCATAACAGCCACAAGTTGCTCGTTTGTTATGCCTTTTTGTTTTAAGAGGGTAGCCAGATGGTTGGCTTTGGCGTTTAATTCTTTGTATGTTACTTGCTCTTCACCAAATACTATCGCCTTTTGATCAGGCATATTTTGCACTTGCTCCTCAAAGAGCTGATGAACTGTTTTATTTACTGGATAATCCGATTGAGTCAAATTAAATACCGATAAAATCTGATGTTTTTCATCCTCCGTCGCTACTTCTAAGTCAGCAATCAAACGTTCAGGAGCATCCCCGATCTGTTTTAGTAAATGGGTGAATCGTTTTCCTAATCGCTCAATCGTTTCTGGCTTAAATAGCGAGGTACTATACTCAATGGTGACATACAAATTTTCCGCTTCCGCCATCATCCATGTCAGGTCGAATTTTGCATTTTTCCATGTTAAATCCCGCGGCTGAAAGGAGAGATCCATGATATTGATTTCAGACATTTCCATATTCTGCAAAGCAAACATGGTATCAAACAGTGGATGACGACTTAAATCTCTTTCTAAATCAAGCTTTTCAAGTAATTCCTCAAACGGATATTCTGCATTGTCATAGGCGTGCAATACCTGCTCCTTAACCTCGGACAGATATGTACTAAAGGTTTGAGTTGATTTTGGCTGCCCTCTGAAGGCTAACGTGTTCACGAACATACCAACAATCTTTTCTACATCCGCATGAGGTCGACCAGCAATAGGAGAACCCACAATAACGTCCTCTTGCCCCGTATATTTTGACAATAATACTTGGTAGGCGGCCAGCAATGTCATATACAAGGTTGTACCCTGCGAGGAGGACAGTTTCTTTACTTTGTTTATGATCTCGGCACTAATTTCAAATGACCATATATCCCCTTCTGACTGCTGCATAGATGGACGAGTGTAATCGGTAGGCATTTCCAGTACAGGTAACTCTCCCGAAAATTGGTTAAGCCAATACTGCTCCTGTTCTCGTAAACGATTAACCTGGGCTTCTGCCTGCTGCCAAACAGCATAATCCTTGTATTGAATTCTAAGAGAAGGGAGCTCCTTGCCCTGATAGATTTGCATCAGGTCTTGGAATAATACATTGGTTGATACCCCATCTGAAATAATATGGTGCATATCAAGCATCAGTAGATGTCGATCAGCTTCCATTCGTACGAGTCCCGCTCTAAATAAAGAAGCGTCACTTAAATCAAACGGCTGGATAAAACCATCAATGATTTGCGGAAGGTCCTCGTCTTTTGCTTCCATCACCATTAAATCCCATTCCACGTCAGGATGGATCTTCTGCATTAATACCTCATCAACCATGTGAAAGGACGTTCTCAACGATTCATGTCTTATGACCAGTTTCTTTAATGCTTTTTGTAACCCTACTACATCGAGGGCTCCTCCTATTTCAAGCAAAAAAGGCATATTGTAGCTGGTTGTATTACTGCTACCGATTTGCTCTACTACATACATTCGGCGCTGTGCAGAAGAAACCGGATAAAATTCCTGTTTTGCCGCCGGTTCAATCGCTATATAATCCGACACTTCTGTGTTTGTAAGAAATGCGGCCAATTCTTTTACTGAAGGTCGAGCAAACACGTCCTTGAGCGGTACTTCTATATCTAATTCCTTGTGCATTCTTGAAACCAGCATCATCGCTTTTAACGAATGTCCGCCCAGCTCGAAGAAATTATCCTGCGTACCGACTTGTTCAACACTTAGGATTTCTTGAAATAATTGAACCAGCTTTTCCTCTGTTTCGGTCTCAGGAGCAATATAAGAGCTTACTTGTTGAACATCTGGCTCTGGCAATGCACGCTTGTCTGCCTTGCCATTTGAAGTGAGCGGCATTTTATCTATCTCGATAAAATAAGATGGCACCATAGAATCCGGCAATGTTTCTTTAATATGCTTGCGAAGCTCTGCGACTGACCAGGCACCATTTGTCACTAGATAGGCACATAGGAAGGAATGCCCCTGCTCATCCTGCTTTGCCAGCAAAACAGTCTCGCTAATAGCAGGATGCTCTAGTAATCTAGCTTCAATTTCACCTAATTCGATCCGATGTCCCCGAATCTTAACTTGTTCATCTATTCTACCTACGTACTCAATGCTTCCATCCGGTAACCAACGCGCTAAATCCCCTGTGCGATACATTCTCTCTCCCTGCACAAAAGGATTTTCAACGAAACGATCAGCAGTCAGCTCTGGAAGATTGAGATACCCGCGGGCAAGCCCTTCCCCGCTCACACATAGCTCGCCTAATGCACCTATCGGCTGTAATTGATTGTCTGCTCCTAAAATAAACACCTTCGTATTGTTCAACGGGCGACCTATCGGCATAATCCCCGTCTCCTTGATCGTATGGTCCACCGTATAGGTAGTGGCAAAAACAGTAGTTTCTGTTGGTCCATACCCATTGACCAAACGTCCAGCTCCCAAATAATCCAGCGCTTTTTCTACGTGCTTGATCGAAGCCTTTTCTCCTCCAAACACCACCTTACGCATGTGTTTGAGACTAGTCACATCCAGCTCAACCAGAGTGTTAAATAGAGATGTTGTCATAAAGGACACGGTAATATGCTGGTCTTGAATGACCGATGCCAAATCAGTCGGATTCATCAGTACATGCGTTGGTACTAAAATAAGAGAAGCTCCGTTTAACAATGCGCTGTATATATCAAAGGTAGATCCATCAAACGCGTAATTGGACAACTGGAGAAGACGATCATTTGGCGTAATCTCCATGTAACCATTGTTCATGATGGTCTTGACGATATTTTGATGGGTTGTCAGATTTCCCTTTGGTTTACCTGTTGAACCTGAGGTATACATGACATAGGCAAGGTCATGTGCTTGGTTGACCAAATCTAAATTATCTGTATTCTCATCCATCCAGCTATCTTCTGTTAACAGTAGTACCTCACCCTGATAATTAGCTGGGATCATTTCAGCTTTTTGCACCAATAGCAAATGGGTACGACTATCTGCTAGCATGTATTGAATGCGTTCACTCGGATAAGATGGATCGATAGGCATATAAGCGCCACCAGCTTTAAAGATCGCTAGAATGGCTATGATCATCTCTAAGGAACGATCCGTAAGTAACCCTATCACCTGATCAGGTAAAACCCCTTGTTTGCGTAAACCGCGGGCCATTTGATTCGCCTTTTCGTTCAGCTCGCGGTATGTTAGTTGAGCCTCGCCAAATACGAGTGCCACTTGATCAGGGTTCTTGTCAACCTGCTCTTGAAACAGCTCATGAATCGTTTTTTCTCTTGGGTACTTTGCATCCGTACGATTAAAAATGGTTAAAAGCTTATCCTTTTCCAAATCAGATACAAACTCGGTAGCTGGGTCAAAGATATCTTGCTGCTCAATAACCAAAGAGACCAGCTTTTTCATATTCAGCTCTAAAAGATTGAGGTACTCTTTTGAATAAACACTTTCGTTATACATAAACTTAAAGATTAATTCCTTGCCAGGAATGACTAGCACGGTCAGATCATAGTGCGTCTGCTCAAAAGTGTGGGCATCCTTCACGGCAAATCCGAGAACGTTTTCTTGATTAAATGTTTCTTGATCCATTGGGAAATTTTCAAACGCTAAAATATGATCAAGCAATTGATGCGTATAAGCTGCGCTCGCCTGAATATCGGCTAAAGAAAGATATCCGTATTTTTCTGCCTCCAGCGCTGTTTGCTGTACGTTTTTCAGCACTTCCCCAAACGTTTTTCCTGCTTCTTTTTTAATACGAATAGGAATGGTATTACTAAATAGCCCCACCATTTGTTCAACATTGGGCACCTCGGCGGGGCGTCCGGAGACAACCACACCGTAGGCCGCGTCATTCGTGTTATTGTATTTTTGCAATAACGCTCCCCAAATTGTTTGCACAACAGTATTTAAGGTCACCTGATACTTTTGAGCCGTTTGCGTTAGTTTTTGTGTAGCTTCCTCTCCCAAGGAGAAAATGAATTCCTCTTGCATGTAGGGATGATTGCCTGACCTTAGACGCGGGATTCCCGTAAGGTTTTCAAACCCCTGTAGATACTCCTTCCAAAATGCCAATGCTTGTTGGTCATCTTGTTTCTTTAACCAGCGTATATATTCGCTATATTGAGGGGCCACCTCTGGAAGTAAGGCCTGTCCTGACAAGCGACGTTGGTACATTTGAAATAAATCCTGAAAAACGATACCCGTACACCAGCCATCCATCAGGATATGATGATGACTCCACAGTAATTCATACCGATTGGCGGCTGTTTGAAACAATGTAAAACGTAGCAGGATATCCCGGGAAAGGTCGAAGCCTCTTTCCCGGTCTTTTTTTCTATATTCCTCAATGAATTTCCGTTGCTCTTCTTCATTGATTTGAGTAAGGTCCTCAATCTGTAAATCTATTTTTCGTTCACTAAGCACAACCTGAACAGGGTCTACTTTTTTATAGCGGAACACACTTCGGAACATGTCGTATTTTTGTACGAGTCCCTGAATACTTTCAGCCAAATAGGTTGGGTTAACAACCCCCTCCAGCAAAAGGGTAACCTGCTCGAAATAGGCATCGCTTTGCGGGTCTTTCATGGAATGAAATAGCATACCCTTTTGCAACGGAGAAAGTGAATAGATATCTTTGATCTTGTCTTTTTTTTGCACGATGTGTGGCACCACCTATCTCATTGCGATTACAGATCATCTATGTCTTCAAACAAATCATCTAATAGATCGTCAAGCTGTTCTTGGCTTAATTCCTTTTCTGTAAAATCAGTAGGTGTAAATTCTACGGTATCCTTTTCCAAGCAATGCTTACTAATTAGAAGTAAATGGTGCTTGAAGCGCTCCATCAAAATTTCAACAATCGCTCGATCAACGGCTGCAGGAGCAAATCGGCAATTTACATGCAACTGGTTATTCGAGACCGCTCCATTAAACTCCAGCAGGTGCGTGTCATAATATTGCGGGCTGATCGGCTGACCAGTAGGAATCCCAGCAGATTCGCTCTCCTCCTCTTGTTGATCAAATACTCCCAGATAGTTAAAGCTGATCTCTGGACGAAGCGAGAAGGTTATCTCCTGTTTGTTCGCATCGCTTGTCAGATGCTTGAGTATGCCGTAGCCCATGCCTTTATTAGGTACTCGGCGCAGGGTTTCTTTTACCGATTTAATGATGAGAGGCAATTCGTCATTTTCTAAATCAATCACGACTGGGAACAGTGAGGTAAACCATCCAATAGTGCGGTTGACATCTACCCCTTCACCTATTTCCTCACGACCATGACCCTCTAAGTGGATAGCCACTCGATTCTCTTTTGTCCATTCCTTACTTGCTAATCCTAATGCAGCAAGCAACAGATCATTAATCTCCGTTCGATAAGCTCGATGTACACGAGTAAGAAGATTTTGGGTTTCTTCTTCTGTTAGACTCATCGTGGCATATTCGCTGTCCTTCACATAATATCTACCGTCATTGTTTCCTTTTTTAGGAAGAGGGGCGATCGATATTTCTTCCATCTGCTTCCAATATGAAATCTCATGTAAAAGAGCATGACTATTTGCATATTTATTCAAGCGCTCACTCCATGTTTTAAAGGAGGTCGTTTTTTCAGGAAGTACAATTGCTTGACCTTGAATGACTTGCTGATAAGCATTATGAAAATCCTCAAGCAATATACGCCAAGAGACGCCGTCAATCACTAGGTGATGGATCACGATCAGTAAATAATCCCCAGCCTTGGTGGTAAATAAGCCAAGTCGTACCAGAGGTCCCTTTTCTAAATCAAAGCTCGCTTGCAATTGAGTAGCGATTTGCTCAATTTTCGTTGCCTGCGTATCAGTTGGTTCTTGGGTAAAATCGAACACCTGCAATGTGAACGCCTTGTCCTCAAGTCCCCTGTTGATCTGAGTCACCTTGCCCTCGGTATGCGGATACACCATTCGCAGGGCATCGTGATGCTCCGTTATTTTTTCAAATACCTGCTCGATCGCATCTTGGTTCCAGCCATTCGAGCTGTACAGTAACGAATCCTGATTAAAATGCTGCGGCTGTTCCTGATTTTCTTCAAAGAATGCTTTTTGAATTGGCGTGAGCATAACTTCGCCTTCAACAGTTCCTTGTTCAAGTAATGCCTGACTGGTTTGCATCCATGGAGCAAGCTCTGCAATCGTTGGGTGCTTAAACAGATGGCTGATTTCCAGCTTGCGGTGGTAACGACGCAATCTTGCTGTGATTTGAATTGCTTTGATGGAGTCACCGCCCAGCTCAAAGAAGTTATCGTAAATACCGATCCGCTCGACACGTAACACCTCTTGCCAAAGCTCAACAAGGATTTTTTGGCTTTCGGTAGTAGCCTCTACGTACTCCACTCCCGTTTGTATTTGTCCATCAGGCTCTGGTAAAGCTTTTTTATTCACCTTCCCGCTTGGTGTCAAAGGAAACTCCTCAAGCTCGATAAAATAAGCAGGAATCATATAATCGGGTAGTGTTTTTCCTAGATGTTTGCGCAGTTCTGCTACCGTCCATTCATCTGCTACTACCAGATAAGCACACAGATAAGCTTGACCTTGTTCATCTTCACGCACCAGCACAACCGCCTCTATTACCTGCTCATGCTCAAGAAGCCGCGTCTCAATTTCACCCAATTCAATTCGGTGTCCACGAATTTTCACCTGATCATCAATACGTCCTAAAAACTCAATATTTCCATCCGGAAGCCAACGTACTAAGTCCCCCGTCTTATACATTCTTTCGCCTTGGGCAAATGGATTATCCACAAATTTCTCTCTAGTTAATTCAGGGCGGTTCCAATATCCAGGAGCAATCCCTACTCCACCGATGCATAACTCACCCGGTACCCCAATTGGCTGAAGTTGATAATTTGGATTAATAATGTAGGCTTTTTTATTCAACACAGGCTTACCAATATGTGGCTTATCCTCTGGCGTACATAAGCCAATCGTTGCATCTACTGTTGTTTCAGTCGGACCATATGCATTTAAGAAGATTCGCTCAGTTCCCCATAGTCTGACTAAATCTACAGGTAATGCTTCCCCACCTGTACTGATATATTTCAATGCTGGTAAATCTTCATACGGCAATGCACGCAATGCAGAAGGCGAGATAAACGGAATAGAAGTTATTTCATTTACTCGTAACCATTCAACAAACTCAACGCCAGCCATGAGCAGATTGCGATCCATCAGATAGAGAGTGGCTCCATTTGTAAGGGTATGGAAAACCTCTCCTACGGAAGCGTCAAAGCTAAAGGAGGCAAACTGTAGAACGCGACTATTCGCAAAGATTCCATAGGTTTGGGCCATTAAGCATAGGTTACATACTGCCTGATGATCAATCATTACCCCTTTTGGTTGACCTGTAGAACCTGAGGTATAGATCATATACGCCAAATCTTGAGCTGTATTGACGATCCCCACATTCGTATCAGCCGCTTGGTACCACTGCATCTGCTCAATTAATATCCGATCACCTGTGAATTCTGAGGGGACCTCATGCTTTTGCTGGAACAATAATAGTGATGCATGGCTGTCTTCAAGAATATACAGCTTTCGATCTAGAGGGTAATCAGGATCAATTGGAACATAAGCTCCTCCTGCTTTGAGAATTCCCATCATTCCAATAACGGTTTCTATAGAACGATCCGCCATGATTGCAACAAATTGATTTCTCTGTATCCCTTTATCGATTAAGCAACGTGCCAATCTATTTGCACGTTCATTAAGCTCACGATACGTGATGGATTGATCCTGATAGACAACAGCTATCTGTTCTGGTGTACGCTCCACTTGTTGCTCGAATAGGCTATGAATGGTTTGGTTATCAGGGTAATTGGCCCTAGTATCATTAAATTGCGTTAAAATCTGTTCAATTTCTGGCAGAGTAGCAATTTTGATTTCAGCCAAACGAATGGCTGGATGCTCAATAATTTGTTGTAAAACATAGGTGAAATGTTGAGCCATTCTGCTAATGGTTTCTTTTGTATACAGGCTTGTACTGTATTCAATAGCTACCTTGAGTGTTTCTTCCTCAAGCATTGTCCAATCCATGTCAAACTTGGCATTTTTCCATTCAAAATCAAATGGCTTGAAGGTCAAGCCTGCCAAATCAATATCAGTCATCTCCATGTTTTGCAAAGTAAACATCGTATCGAAGAGTGGATGGCGACTCATATCTCGTTGTAAATCGAGCTTCTCTACCAATTTCTCAAATGGATACTCTGCATTGGCATAAGCTTGTAAAACCTGTTCCTTAACTTGTGCCAGATAGGAAATAAACGTCTGCTCTCCTACAGGCTGTCCACGTAAAGCTAGCGTGTTGACGAACATACCGACGATGCTCTCTACATCCGCATGAGGGCGTCCGGCAATTGGAGAACCGACAATAATATCATCTTGACCGGTATACTTAGCCAGCAACACCTGATAAGCCGCCAATAAAGTCATATATAGAGTAGAACCCTGACTCACTGATAATTTTTTCAACTGGCTGAGAATGTCAGCATCAATCTCAAAGGTCCATACATCTCCTTCGAACTGCTGGACTGCAGGACGCGGGAAATCTGTCGGCATTTCCAAGACAGAAGCTTCTCCAGCAAATTGATATAGCCAATAGCTTTCCTGATCTTGTAAGCGAGTCACTTGGGCATCAGCTTGTTGCCACACAGCGTAGTCCTTGTACTGTATCGGAAGAGGAGGCAGGTCCTTTCCTTGATAGAGCTGCGTTATATCCTGGAACAATACATTGGTAGAAACTCCGTCTGAGATGATATGGTGCATATCTAGCATGAAAAGGAATCTCTCAGGGCTAATCCGCACGATGCCTGCACGGAACAATGGAGCCTGGCTAAGATCAAACGGACGTATAAATCCTGCTGTGATGCTTGCAAGGTCTCCTTCCGTTCCATCCATGATCTCTAAATCCCAGGCCACCTCTTCATGCACCTGCTGCATCAGCTCTTCGTCAACCATATGAAAGGAGGTTCGCAGCGACTCGTGTCTTTCGACCAATTTCTCAAGTGCTAGATGAAGCTTATCAATTTCTAAAGCTCCCTCCACTTCAAGGAAAAGCGGCATATTGTAGCTGGTTGTTTGGACATTTCCTAAATGCTGCACCACGTACATCCGTCTCTGCGCGGAGGATACCGGATAGAATTCCTGCCTTGGAGCAGGCTCAATCTCGGAGTGGCCTGATCGATCAAGAAGGTCGATCGTTGCTGCCAATTCCTTGACAGTAGGCTGGGCGAATACCTCTTTCAAAGGCACCTCGATGCCCAGTTCTTTATTCATTCGTAAAACGAGCATCATCGCTTTTAGCGAATGACCACCCAACTCAAAGAACATGTCCTGTGTACCAACTCTCTCGACACCCAAAATCTCTTGGAATAACGCTGCTACTTTTGCTTCTGTCTCCGTTTCTGGGGCCACATATACACTGGTCATTTGTCCTTCCGGCTCTGGTAAAGCGCGTTTGTTCACCTTCCCATTAGAAGTGAACGGTATCTGCTCTAGTTCTACAAAATAAGTAGGCACCATGTATTCTGGCAAAGCCTCGCTTAGATGCTTACGTAGTTCCGCAACCGTCCATACCCCATTTGCAACGATGTAAGCACATAGGTACGAATGCCCTTGCTCATCTTGCTTTGCTAGTAAAACCGCTGCGCTTATAGCAGGATGCTCCAATAATCTTGTCTCTATTTCTCCCAGCTCAATTCGGTAACCGCGTACCTTAACCTGCTCATCCATCCGTCCTAAATACTCCATGCTTCCATCCGGCAACCAACGGGCTAAATCACCGGTACGATACATTCTATCTCCTGACACGAAAGGATTTTCCACAAAGCGCTCTGCTGTCAGCTCTGGACGATTTAAATAGCCCCGTGCAATTGCTGCGCCGCCAACGCACAATTCCCCTGGTACTCCAACCGGCTGAAGCTGATTATTCTCATTTAAGACATAGACACTCGTATTGTTTAACGGACGTCCAATCGGTACGATTCCCATTTCCTTGATACTAGAATCCACCGTGTATGTGGTAGCGAAAACGGTTGTTTCTGTAGGGCCGTATCCATTTACTAAACGGCCTTCTCCGAGATAATCCAGTGCCTTTTCTACATGCTTGTATGAAGCCTTTTCCCCGCCAAATACAACCTTGCGCATGGATTTCATACTAGTCACGTCAAGCTCCACTAGCGTATGGAACAGGGACGTGGTCATAAACGAAACCGTAATATCCTGCTCGCGGACGATCTTCGCCAGCTCCATTGGATTTAACATGACCTCTTTTGGCACCAGTACAAGAGTCGCTCCATTTAATAGCGCGCTGTAGATATCGAAGGTAGAGCCATCAAAAGCGTAGTTAGATAGCTGTAATAGACGGTCTGTTGGCGCGATCTCGATATAGCCATTGTTGATGATGGTGGTCAAAATGTTTTGGTGCGTTGTCAGGTTGCCCTTTGGTTTACCAGTAGAACCTGAGGTATACATGACATATGCCAAATCCTGTGTTTTATTGATCAGCTCCAAATTCGATGAATCTTCATGCATCCAGCACTCTTCCGCTAGGAGTAATACCTCCCCCTGATAGCTAGCAGGGATCATTTCTGTTTTTTGCACCAATAACAACTTAGTCCGGCTGTCCTCTAGCATGTGCTCAATACGATCGATTGGATAGGAAGGATCAATTGGCATATAAGCTCCGCCTGCTTTTAGGATGGCGAAAATCCCTATCATCATCTCAATGGAACGATCGGTGATTAATCCAACCGCTTGATCCGGCTGCACACCTTTCTTTCGGAGTACCCGGGCTAATTGATTTACTTTTGCATGGAACTCACTGTATGTGAGCTGCTTGTCTTTAAACACAAGTGCCGGCCGATCTGAAAAACGCTGTACTTGTTGTTCGAATAGATGGCAGATGGATAAATCCTGTAAATCATCAGTAGCAGTGTCGTTAAAGACCGTCAGTATTTGCTGTTTTTCTTCGTCTGTTGTGAGTTCTAAATCTCTGAGTAAGCAATCCGGATGCTTAGCCACTTGTTCTACTAAATAAGTGAAATGCTTTTCTAGCCTTTGAATGGTTTCATGTTTAAACAGGCTGGTGCTGTACTCAACCGAAATCAATAGATTATTTTGTTCGGCTATCATCCAGGTCATATCAAATTTTGCATTTTTCCAGTTTAAATCACGCGAATGAAGCTTTAGACCAGAAATATTTATATCGGACATATCCATGTTTTGTAAGACAAACATCGTATCAAACAATGGATGACGACTCATATCTCTTTGTAAATGCAGCTTCTCTACCAACTCTTCAAATGGATAATCAGCGTTGGCATAAGCTTGTAGTACGTTTTCTTTCACTTCTGATAAGTAAGAGATGAAAGATTGCTCTTCTTTTGGTTGACCGCGTAGGGCTAGTGTATTAACAAACATCCCCACAATGCTCTCTGTGTCTGCATGAGGTCTTCCTGCAATCGGAGTTCCGACAATGATGTCATCTTGACGGGTATACTTGGCTAACAGGATTTGATAAATCGCCAACAGAGTCATATACAACGTAGTGCCTTGCTTAGCTGACAATTGCTTTATGCTGTCCAATACTTTGGCATCAATTTCAAATGACCAGGAATCTCCATCGAACTGCTGTATGGCTGGTCGCGGATAATCAGTTACCATTTCCAAAATTGGTAGGTCACCAGAGAATTGGTTTAACCAATACCTTTCCTGCTCCTGAAAACGGACAACCTGAGCCATGCCTTGTTGCCACACCGCAAAATCCTTGTATTGAATCTTGAGAGGACTCAGCTCTATCCCTTGATACAACTGCGTTATATCCTGAAACAATACATTCATCGATACCCCATCTGAGATGATATGATGCATATCCAGCATCAATAAATGTCGCTTCGGATTGATTTGAATGAGTCCCGCACGGAATAGTGGCGCCTTGGCAAGATCAAAAGGACGCATAAAGGAATCGGTCAGCTGTTGAACTTCTTCCTCTACGGCATGAATCATTTCCATCTCCCATGCGACTTCTGCATGTACCTTTTGCATCAGTTCAGCCTCAACCATATGGAAGGAGGTTCGCAATGACTCATGACGCTCAATTAGTTGTTTCAAAGCTAGAGATAGCTTTTCTACCTCAAGAGCACCCTCCATTTCTAAATAGAACGGCATATTGTAGCCTGTTGTTTCTACATCCCTCATTTGTTGAACCACATACATTCGTCGCTGCGCATTAGATACTGGATAATATTCTTGCTCCATGGCCGGTTGGATTTCGCTGTAATCCGACTGTTCAGCCTGTCTGATATAGGCTGCTAATTCTTTAACGGTTTGTCTGGCGAATACTTCTTTTAACGGAACCTCTATTTCTAATTCCTTGTGTATTCTTGAAACCAGCATCATTGCTTTTAGGGAATGACCACCCAATTCAAAGAATGTATCCTGCGTTCCCACTCGGTCTACAGCTAAGATCTCTTGGAAAAACTGAACTAGCTTCTCCTCTGTCTCATTTACTGCCGCCACATACTCATTGGTAATCACTCGATCTGGTTCAGGCAATGCACGCTTGTCTACCTTGCCATTGGAAGTAAGAGGTAGCTTTTCAAGCTCAACGAAATAGGATGGTACCATGTACTCTGGCAGAGCCTCCAGTAGATGTTGACGTACCTGAGCCACCGTCCATTGATCCGTGCTTACAATATAAGCGCACAGATAGGAATGACCTTGTTCATCACGTTTTGCGACAAGTACTGCTTCACTGATAGCAGGGTACTCCAGGAGACTTTTTTCAATTTCGCCCAGTTCAATTCGATGTCCGCGAATCTTCACTTGTTCATCCATTCGTCCGATGTACTCAATGTTGCCATCTGGTAAGAATCTAGCCATGTCTCCCGTCCGATACATTCTATCTCCGACAAGAAACGGGTTATCCACAAAGCGCTCTGCTGTCAGCTCTGGACGATTTAAATAGCCACGTGCAATTCCTGCTCCGCCAACGCACAATTCCCCTGGTACTCCAATCGGCTGTGGTTGATTATTCTCATTCAAAATATAGACACTCGTATTGTTTAACGGACGGCCAATCGGTACGATTCCCGTTTCCTTGATACTAGAATCCACCGTGTATGTGGTAGCAAAAACGGTTGTTTCTGTAGGGCCGTATCCATTTACTAAACGGCCTTCTCCGAGATAATCCAGAGCCTTTTCTACATGCTTGTATGAAGCCTTTTCCCCACCAAATACAACCTTGCGTATGGATTTCATACTAGTCACGTCAAGCTCCACTAGCGTATGGAACAGGGACGTGGTCATAAACGAAACCGTAATATCCTGCTCGCGGACGATCCTCGCCAGCTCCATTGGATTTAACATGACCTCTTTTGGCACCAGTACAAGAGTCGCTCCATTTAATAGCGCGCTGTAGATATCGAAGGTAGAGCCATCAAAGGCGTAGTTCGATAGCTGTAATAGACGGTCTGCTGGTACAATCTCGATAAATCCATTGTTGATGATGGTTCTCAAAATATTTTGGTGAGTCGTCAGATTGCCCTTTGGCTTACCAGTAGACCCTGAGGTATACATCACATACGCCAAATCCTGGGCATCATTAATCAACTCTAAGTTGGACGCTTCCTCCTGTATCCAGCACTCTTCTACTAGAAGCAATACTTTGCCCTGATACCCCTCTGGAATCATAGCAGCTTCCTGCACAATCAAAAGCTGTGCCTGACTATCCTCTAGCATGTAGGTAATCCGTTCTACTGGATAAGAAGGATCTATTGGCAAATAGGCTCCGCCAGCTTTTAAGATTGCCAAAATTCCTATCATCATTTCAATGGAACGATCAGTGATTAATCCAACCGCTTGATCCGGCTGTACCCCATGCTTTCTTAATACGCGAGCAAATTGATTTGCTTTTGCATTCAACTGTCCGTAAGTAATTTCCTTATCTTTAAATAACAACGCTATCTGATCAGGGTTTTCCTCTACCTTCTGCTCAAACTGCTGGTGAATCGTTTTATCACTCGGATAATCAGCTTCTGTTTTATTAAACTCCTCCAAAAGCTGGTACACTTCTTCTTCCGTTGCCAATTCCATATCTGTAAGGCTCAAGTCAGGATTTTCCGCCACTTGATTTAGCAAATGGGCAAAATGCTTCGCCATCCGCTCGATTGTTTCTTGCTTAAATAAGCGGGTACTATATTCAACTGAAAAATGTAAGGATTCTTTCTCTACAGCCGCCCATGTAAGATCAAATTTTGAATGCTTCCATTCCATGTCCTTCGTTACGATTGAAAGACCTTGTATCGCAACCTCGGTAATATCCATGTTTTGCATGACAAAGATTGTGTCAAATAAAGGCTGGCGACTTAGATCGCGACTTGGATTTACCTTATCAACCAGCTCTTCAAATGGATAATCTGCATTGGATTGAGCTTGAAGAACCAGTTGTTTAATCGTAGAGAGAAACTCGCGGAATGTCTGAGTTCCCTCTGATTTGGTGCGGATAGCCAGCGTGTTAACAAACATCCCGACAATCGATTGCAAATCAGCATTTGTCCGGCCTGCTATCGGGGAACCTATCACAATATCGTTTTGCGAGGAATACTTGGAAAGCAAGACATGATAAGCCGCCAGCAATATCATGTAAGCCGTACAGCCCTCTTTAACAATGAGCTGTTGTAATTCCTGCCATACTTGTTGATTTAATGTAAAGTCCAATACGTCACCATCAAACTGCTGCATCGCTGGACGTGGAAAATCAGTAGGAAGCTCTAGTACAGGCACACTCTCTGAAAATTGTTTCAGCCAGTATTCCTCTTGTTCTTGCAGACGAGCAAGCTGAGCCTCTCCTTGTTGCCAGACGGCGAAATCCTTGTATTGAATTCGCAGGGCAGGCAGCTCTCGTCCACGATATAATTGCGTAAAATCTTGAAAGAGTATGTTAGTAGATACGCCATCTGAGATAATGTGATGCGTATCTAGCAGCAGCAAATGACGCTCAGAATTAACACGAATTAATCCTGCTCTAAACAATGGAGCTTGACCGAGATCAAAAGGACGAATGAAGGATTTTGTCAAAGCATAAACCTCTTCCTCAGACGCTTCCATCTCCTCCATTTCCCATGTCACATCATCATGCACCTTTTGCAGCAAGGTCTCGTCAATCATATGGAAAGACGTTCTCATTGATTCATGACGCTCTATCAATTTCTTCAGAGTTTGTCTCACATTTTCCCTATCAAGAGCCCCTTCTATTTCTAGCAAAATCGGCATATTGTAGCTGGTTGTATTCGTATCTCTAATTTGCTGCACTACAAACATTCGTCTTTGGGCAAAGGAGACTGGATAATACTCTTGTTTGGCAGTTGGCTCAATCATGCTGTAGGCAGAGCGATCCATCTTATGAATATACGCCGCTAATTCTTTGATGGTAGGACGTGTAAATATCTCCTTTAACGGGACTTCAATGCCCATTTCTTTATGAATCTGTAAAACGAGCATCATGGCCTTAAGGGAGTGACCACCAAGCTCGAAAAATGTATCCTGCGTGCCAACTCGCTCAACACCCAAAATCTCTTGGAAAAATTGAACCAGCTTCTCCTCTGTTTCGTTCTCTGGAGCAACGTAAGCACTGCCCATTTTTCTGTCTGGTTCAGGCAACGCTCGCTTATCTACCTTCCCGTTTGCCGTAAGCGGTAGTTTCTCAATCTCGATAAAGTAGGAAGGCACCATGTATTCTGGCAAGGATTCCATCAAGTGTTGACGCAGCTCTGTAACAGTCCAAAATGCCTGACCTACTATATACGCACACAGGTAGGAATGACCTTGCTCATCTCGTTTTGCTAAAAGCACTGTCTCGCTGATAGCTGGGTGCTGTAAAAGAACCTTTTCGATTTCGCCCAGTTCAATCCGGTGACCACGAATCTTTACCTGTTCATCCATCCGCCCGATGTATTCAATGTTGCCGTCGGGTAAAAAGCGGGCTAAATCTCCAGTACAATACATTCGTTCACCCGAGACAAACGGATTATCCACGAAATGTTTCTTTGTCAGCTCTGGACGGTTAAGATAACCACATGCTACCCCCTCACCGCCAATGCATAGCTCACCGACTACTCCTATTGGCTGAGGCTGTCCATCTGTATTTACAATGTAGGCTTTCGTGTTATTAATCGGTCTTCCGATAGGAACAGATGCCCTCGTCAGCATGGAGTGATCTACAGAGTAATAGGTAGCATACACGGTAGTTTCCGTTGGTCCATACACATTGATAACCCGGTGCTCGCCTAAATAATCAAGGGTTTTCAGGACATGCTTAACCGAAGCAAGCTCTCCTCCGAACAACACCTTTCGTACCGATTGAAAGCACGTTATATCCAAATCCACCAGTGTATTAAACAGAGCAGTCGTCATGAAGGAAACCGTCACTTGCTCCTTCTTAATAAGACGTGCCAGCTCATTCATATTGAGTACAGCCTCTTTTGTTACTAAAAGTAATGTAGCTCCATGCAATAATGCCCCATAGATTTCAAAGGTAGAGCCGTCAAAGGCATAATTGGAGAGCTGCGACAAGCAATCTCCTGGCGTAATCTCAACATAACCGTTATGAATGACGGTCTTCATAATATTTTGATGTGTTGTCAAAATGCCCTTAGGCTCTCCTGTAGAACCAGAGGTATACATCACATATGCTAAAGCCTGTGCTTGCGTAATATGAGCCGGATTAGATGTTTCCTCATGCATCCAGCTCTCTTGGGTTAAGAACAATACCTCTCCCTGATAATCGGCTGGTATCATTTCTTGTTTTTGCACCAATAATAGCTTCGTTTGATTATCCTGTAGCATATATTGAATGCGTTCAGCCGGATAAGAAGGATCAATTGGCATATAAGCTCCGCCTGCTTTAAAAATCGCCAAAATGCCTATGATCATTTCTGGGGAGCGTTCGGTGATGATGCCGATTACATCATTAGGCTGTACACCTTGCTTTCTTAACACGTATGCCAACTGATTTGCTTTCGCATTTACCTCACCGTAAGTCAGCTTCTCTTCTTTAAACACAAGTGCGATCTGATTCGGATTTTTATCTACTTGTTCTTCAAATAGCTGATGGATGGTCTTCTCTCTTGGATAATCTACATAGGTATTGTTAAAACCATAGAGAATCTGATCTTTTTTATCTTTTGTTAAAATATCGATTTCCTTTACAGGGATGCTAGGATCAGCAGCCACTATGTCAGCCACAGTAACAAAATGATCAATTACATTTGCTATGTATTCCGATGTATAAAGCTTGGAATTATATAAAATTTTAATGGAAGATTCATCACCAATCTGCGCCTGCACACTTAGATCATAATTGGTTTGCTCGTGATGATCTGTGGCGAATGCGAGCGAGAATCCAAGCTCTTTTTTATCTGCAAGCTGATTAAAGCTGTCCATATCGATATAAAAATTTTCAAACGCAATAATATGATTGATAAAATCGCCAGATTCTGGATGAATATCTGCCAACGAAAGATAATCATATGATTCTGAAGCCAAGGCCATTTCCTGTACTTTGGCTACTAGCGTGTCAAATCGCTCTTGTTGATCAGCTTTGATTCGCACAGGAATTGTATTGATAAATAGCCCAACCATTTTTTCAACATCAGGAATCTCTGCCGGTCTCCCCGAGACAACTGATCCAAATACTACGTCATCCGTATTATTATATTTCTGTAATAATATCCCCCAAATCGTTTGGAAGACGGTATTGACTGTAACCTGGTAGGTTTTAGCTATGGCAATCAATCGGTCGGCAGTTTCTTGATTTAATTTCACGATGCATTGTCCGTGAGTATATTCTTCGTGATTCGCCCGTACTAATTGCTGTGGAACACCTGTTACTTTGTCGTATCCCTCTAATAGCTGTTGATAAAAATCCTTTGCTTCCTGATGATCCTGTTTTTCTAGCCATTGAATATGCTTACTGTAAGGTGTCACATGCTCGTATGGAACAGGGGTATGATTCACGATTCCTTTATACATACGTAAGAAATCAGTAAGGATAATGCCAAGGCACCAACCATCCATAATGATATGGTGATTACTCATTATTAACTGATACTGCTCCTGATCAAGCTTAAATAATGACATTCGGATGAGGAGGTCCCGGGAGAGGTCAAACCCCTTCTCCCGATCCCTCATTTTAAACTGCTTAATGTAATTCACTTTTTCTTCTGGCTCCAGATGAGAAATATCTTCAAAATAAATAGTGGAGCTTCTTTCCTTTAATACCATTTGTACAGGTTCTTTTACTTTTTTGTAGCGAAAAACAGTTCGTAAAATATCATGCTTTTTGATTAATTGGGTAAAGGCTTCTTCCAAATATTCAAGCTCTACCTTGCCTTCCAAAGTAAAGATCAGTTGATCAAAATAGGCATGATTTTCTTTATCTTTTAAGGAATGAAATAAGATCCCTTTTTGCATAGGAGATAAGCGATACAAATTTTGCACATTACTTCTGCTAAACATATCTAAATCACTCCATATTTTTGCCTAGTTATTTGTATACCTCTTCTTCCAGGTCATCAAAAATATCATCTAGTTCTTCCATGGTGAGATCATTGATATCAAAGTCGCTTGGTGTATGCTCTACTCCTTCTTTCGCCCGGCAATGATTGATAATCTCAAGCAAGTAGGATTTGAAGTTTTGAACAAGGGTTGCGATTGTCTCTGGATAGTACGCACGCGAGTTATAACTAAAGTGCATTTGCAGTCTGTCAGCTTCTATACTTCCATTGATATCTAGGGACAGCTCACTGGTATTTGCCGGGCTAATCAGATCACCCATTAAAGAGGAGTTCCCCTCTTCCTTATCTGTAAATTGGCCTAGATAGTTAAAACTGATTTCTGGCTTAAGCTTGAACGTCTCTTTGGCCAAATATTTAAGAATCCCATAGCCAAACCCTTTGTTAGGTACACGACGCAACGTTTCCTTTACTTGTTTAATGGCAAACGAAATGTCTGTTTTCGTCAGATGAATAGCAACCGGATACTCTGATGTAAACCACCCAACTGTACGGGAGATATCTACGTTATCTAGAATTTCTTCACGTCCATGCCCCTCCATACTAACTAGCAACTGCTCTTTATTGGTCCATTCCTTCAAAGCTAAAGCCAGTGCCGTGAGCAGCAGATCATTTATTTCCGTCTGGTACGCCTTATGAGCCTCTGTTACTAGCTGTTGGGTTTCCTCAGTTGATAAAGACATCGCTACAGTTAAAAATTCCTCATAGGTTGTCTTATTTGAGGTTGCGGCTTCTATATCTTTGTGTAAGGTATAGTCCGTGATAGCTTCATCTAAATGGCGCCAATAGGAAAGCTCATGTTCTAGCTCCTTGCTTTGGGCGTACTCTTGGAGCTTTTGAGACCATGCTTGGAACGAGGTCGTTTTTAATGGCAGAGAGTCGTTTCCGTTATATAAATGATAGAAGTCTTCTAGTAGGATACGCCAAGACACCCCATCTACCACTAAGTGATGAATGGCAATTAACAAATAAGCTCCTTCATTAGCACGGAACAATCCGATCTGCACTAAAGGTCCTTCTACGATATCCATACTTGCCTGCATCCGATTCGCCGCTGCTTTCCAGTTCGACTGATCTTCTCCATCTTGTCTTGCATCAATGATTTCGAAATGATAGTTCGAGCCTTCCAATCCCCGGTTACGCTGTACAACCCCTTGTTCGTCGAGGCTATATACGATTCGCAGTGCATCATGGTGCTGGGTTAGCATCTCAAAAGCTTTGTCTACTTTCTGCTCATCCCAGCCCTCCGCATTAAAGAGGAGAACCGATTGATTGTAATGGTTGACCTGCGGGAATGATTGGGTAAAGAACCAATGCTGGATCGGTGTAAGCGGAATATTTCCTTCTACTACTCCTTGATCGATCTCCTGAACGATCTGTTGTACAAGCAGACTTAGCTCAGCAATCGTTGGGTTCTTAAACAATTCCCGCATTTTAACCTTGAGATTATGCTTATTAAGTCGAGCTGAAATTTGGATGGCTTTAATTGAATCTCCACCTAATTCAAAGAAATTGTCGTGAATTCCTATATTTTCAACACCAAGCACGTCAGTCCAAATCTGAGATAAAATGGATTGAATAGGGTTAGTAGGGGCTACATAATCCTGCCCTCTCTGCATTTGCTTTTCTGGTTTTGGTAATGCTTTTTTATTAACTTTTCCATTAGGTGTTAGCGGTAGCTCGTGCAGCTCCACAAAATACGAAGGTATCATATATTCCGGTAAAGAAGCCTTCAAATACTTACGTAAGTCAGCCGCATTCCATGATCCTTCTGCAATCAAATAGCTGCATAAATATGTAGCCTCTGACTCATCAGAACGTGGAATCACAATGGCTTCTTTAATGGATGGATGCTCTAGCAATCTTGTTTCAATCTCTCCTAGTTCAATACGGTGGCCTCTAATTTTTACTTGATCGTCTAATCTTCCGAAGTACTCAATTGTTCCATCAGGTAGCCATCTGACTAAGTCTCCGGAGCGGTACATTCTTTCACCCGGGGCAAACGGATTGGAAACGAATTTTTCTTGGGTTAGATCAGGTCTGTTTAGATAGCCAAGTGCAACCCCTTCCCCGCCAATGCAAAGCTCGCCAGGAACACCAATCGGCTGTAATTGATTATTGCTGTTTACTACATACACCTTTTTATTCGTAACGGGTCTTCCGATATGCGGTTTCCCTTCTGGTGTACATACACCGACAGTGGCATCTACAGTTGTTTCCGTCGGGCCATATGCATTTAGGAAGACACGATTTTCTCCCCACGCTTTAACAAGGTCAGCCGGCAATGTCTCCCCACCCGTACTTATATATGCGAGATCAGGTAAATCCTCATAAGGAAGCATCCGCAGAGCCGACGGTGAAATAAATGGGATCGAGCTAATCCTATTTTTCTTTAGCCATGCCACGAATTCATTACCGGATAAAAGCAAATCCTTTTCGACCAAATACAGGCATGCTCCGTTTAATAATGTATAAAAAATCTCGCCCACAGATGAATCAAAACTAAAGGATGCAAACTGTAGAATACGACTCGAAGGATAGATACCAAAGGTTTCAGCTGTAAGCTGCATATTGATCACGCATCGATGATTAATCAATACTCCTTTTGGTTTTCCGGTTGATCCAGATGTATAAATGATATAAGCCAAGTCGGATGAGTTATTCACCTTAGGAATATTTTCTATATCCATCTCTAGCAATTCTGGAGTATCAATAGCGATGACTTTACCTTCAAAGGAAGCTGGTGCAGTTTGGTCACTTTGCTTTAAGAGAATCTTCGCTTTGCTGTCAGATAACATGTAATCGATACGGTCCTCAGGATAATCAGGATCAATAGGTAGGTAGGCTCCACCCGCCTTCAAAATACCTAGCATACTAATGATCATCTCAAACGATCGATCCACCATTAAACCGATAAAATCATTTGCGGAAATCCCATTGCCACGTAATAAATGCGCAACTTGGTTAGCACGTTGATTTAATTCCTGATAGGTCATTTGCTTGTCTTTAAAGACTAAGGCAATGCTGTGCGGGGCTTTTTCTGCCCATTCTTCAAATTGCTCCTGAATCGTTTTTTCGCTGTCAAAGGATTTATCCGATTGATTAAACTCAATCAAAATTTGTTGTTTTTCTGCCTCGGTCAGCAGTTCAATCTCAGAAATAGACAGGTCTGGCTGATCAAGGATTTGCTCCAAAATATGCTCAAAATGCTTAGCCATGCGCTCAATGGTCGCCCGATCGAACAAGCTCGTGCTATATTCAACCAAAACCTCCAATGATTCACCTTCCACCACTGTCCAATCCAAGTCAAATTTTGCCTTCTTCCAATCAAATAAGCGTGGGCAGAAACGTAAATCATCGAACTGTACAGCAGATGGTAATTTCTCTACGGAGAACATCACATCGAATAAAGGATTACGGCTTACATCCCGCTGAACTAGCGTTTTTTCAACCAGCTCCTCAAATGGATAGTCTGGATTTTGATAAGCACCTAGCACTGTTTCTTTGACCTCAGAGAGATACGCTAAGAAGGAATACTCTACTTTTGGAGCTGTTCTGATGGCCAGCGTGTTTACAAACATCCCAAATACTCTGTCTAAATCTGCGTGTGGACGTCCAGCAATCGGTGTACCTACAATGAGGTCCTCTTGACTTGTATATTTCGTCAATAGAATGTTATAGACCGTCAGCAGTACGGTGTATAACGTCGTTTTTTCCTTAATCGCTAATTTTCTCAGCTTCTCTGTTAGACCAGCAGATAACTCGTGTGTGAATAATGCTCCAGCAAACTGTTTATCAACCGGGCGCTGGTAATCCGTAGGCAATTCCAGAACAGGAATTTCCCCTTGGAATTGACCTAACCAATAATCCTCTTGCTGTTGCAAACGCTTCTGTTGTTCTTCCGAATGCTGCCAAACGGCATAATCCTTATATTGTATTTTGAGAGATGGCAATTCCTCGCCCTGATACAGCTTGGTAAGCTCATCAAAAAATATCTGGTATGAAAATCCATCCGAAATAATATGATGCATATCTAATAACAATACATGCCGACTAGCATTGACACGAATCAGCTTAGCTCTAAATAAAGGAGCTTGACTCAAATCAAATTTGCGGAGGAATTGGAACATTTTTCCATCAATTTCTTGCTCTGAAGCGACAACTGACTCTAGATCAATGTCTAAATCCCACAATACATCTGCGTGTATCTTTTGCATCAATACTTCATTGATCATGTGAAATGATGTCCGCAACGACTCGTGCCTTGCGACAAGACTCTTTACTGTTTGTTGTAGCTTTTCTACTTGAAGAGGCCCTGTGATTTCCATCATAAATGGCATGTGATAACTGCTAGTGGCTTCCCCATCCTCCCATTGCTGGGCGATATACATCCGTTTTTGAGCGGCAGTAACTGGATAGTATGGTTTCTCTTCTGCTGCTTCAATTTCAATATAGTTTGCTTCTTCTGACCCAGTCAGATAGGCAGCCAATTCCTTCACGGTCGGACGACTGAATACTTCCTTCAACGGTATCTTTATTCCAAAATCCTTATGAATTCGTGAAACCAAAAGCATTGCTTTTAAGGAATGACCACCTAATTCATAAAAGCTATCTTGAGTACCAACACGCTCTACATCCATCACTTCCTGGAATAGCTGAACCAATTTTTCTTCCGTCTCATTCTCCGGGATGGTATATGCGTGTAAAGCCTGAGATTCCGGTTCGGGCAATGCTCGCTTATCTACCTTTCCATTTGAAGTAAGCGGTAGGCTATCCAGCTCGATAAAATAAGAAGGAACCATATATTCTGGCAAGGTTTCCATCAGATAATTCCGTAATTCCGTTACAGGGCAGAAGTTGTCTGTAACAAGATACGCACCTAAAAAAGAATGGCCATTTGCATCCTGTTTAGCCACCAGCACTGTTTCTCGAATCGAAGGATGCTCAAGCAGTTTTGCCTCAATCTCCCCTAGCTCGATACGATGTCCACGAATCTTGACTTGTTCATCAATCCGCCCCATGTATTCCATGACACCTTCAGGCAGCCAACGAACCAGGTCACCTGTACGGTACATTCTCTCACCTGGTTTAAGTGGATTATCAATAAATTTGTCTGCCGTTAAGTCAGGACGATTCAGATATCCAGGCGAAATGCATTCTCCTGCTACACATAACTCCCCTGGTACTCCAAGTGGTTGTAATTGATCATCTAATCCAAAAACATATACCGAAGTGTTGCTCAAAGGACGTCCGATCGGGACACTTCCCAGCTTTTTAATCGTGTTATCGACTGTATAGGTAGTAGCGAACACCGTTGTTTCTGTCGGACCATATCCATTTACTAGGCGCCCCTCACCCAGATAATCCAATGCTTTTTCTACATGCTTACATGAAGCCTTTTCCCCGCCAAATAAAACCTTACGTGTATGTTGGAAGCTGGTTACATCAAGATCAACCAACGTATTGAATAGAGAGGTTGTCAGTAAAGCTACCGTGATATTGCTATCTTTGATGACTGCTAACAGATCGGTCGTATTCATGAGTGTTTGCTTGGGAACTAGCACGAGGGTAGCTCCGTTTAGCAAAGCACTGTATATATCAAAGGTAGAACCATCAAAAGCATAATTAGACATTTGCAATATTCGATCTGTTGAAAAAATATCAAGATAGCCATTGTTGATTATGGTAGTCATAATGTTTCGATGAGTAATCAGGATACCTTTTGGCTTTCCTGTAGTCCCAGATGTATACATGATATTGGCAACATCCTGCGGCTGATTGACTAATTCTAGGTTCTCTGTATTCTCATCTGCCCAAAGTTCCTCTGTGAGGATAAGTACTTCACCCTGATAATTGGCTGGAATCATTTCCGCTTTTTGCACAAGTAAGAGATAGGATCGACTATCTTCGAGCATATATTGGATACGCTCCGCAGGATACGTAGGGTCAATAGGCATATAGGCTCCGCCGGCTTTTAATATCCCAAGAATGCCTATTATCATCTCTAGTGAACGCTCTGCCATTAGACCCACTACCTGAGTTGGCAGCGTATTATGCTTCTGTAAAACACGTGCCAATTGATTGGCTTTAGCGTTCAATTCCCTATAGGTAAGCTGCTTATCCTCATATTCCAGCGCTACCTGATCTTCATTTTTGGCTGCTTGCTCCTCAAACCGTTTATGCAATGTCTGCTTGTCTGGATAATCAACTGACGTTTGATTCCATTCCTCTAGCAGCAAGTGGCTTTCCTTTTCATCAAGATTGGCTTGTTTATCTATTTTTTCATCTATGTGAAGAGCAATCTTTTCTAAAATTCGTTGATAATAGTTAATTAGTTTTATGGTATCTTCTTCTGGCAGTGCAGATACAACCCGAACAAAATAGTCATCCATTGTGGTCGAAACAGAAAAGTCAAACATGGTGTTTGTTTTTTCATATCCATCTAACCAAAACTTTACTTTATGATCCTTTATCCCTTTAAATACATGGAAGTCGACAAAGTTAAAAAGACAGTCAAAAACTGGATTACGCTCGCTTCCCGTATCGCCAATTACTTCAATAATCTTAGCAAAGGATAGCCTTCCATAAGTTTTAATCTCAACAAGCTTTTGCTGTGTCTGCTCTAATAGCTCTCTGTAGCTCATATCTTTCTTTATAATGGCGCGGAATGGAACTGAGTTAAGAAAACATCCCAACACCTTTTCAGCATCTTCTATAATTGGTCGGTTGTTCTCAATCAATCCCACAGTCAGGTCTCTCTCATAAGAAATCATATGCATCATAGAAAGAAAGGCTGTTAGGCATACGGTCTTTAGTGGAATGTGATGAGCTTGTGCAATTTCTCTGCATTTATTTATAATGTCAGGGTCTAGCTTCTCAACAACGGTAACGTGAACACCGCCATTTTCATCCACTTTTACTGGGAGCTGTAGCCGTTTGTAATCTTTTAATTCTTCTTTCCAATATTCACGCAGCTCATTTTGCTCAGATAATAGCATCTGATCAATCACATAATCCTTATAGGTCGTGTTCAAATGCTCCAAAGTGCAAGTTTTGTGCTTTAATTTGAAATAAACATCAATTAATTCCGTAATAAAAGATGCAACACTCCATCCATCCAAAATAGCATGATGAAAGATCCAGACTAAAGCAACTTGGCTTGCATTCAGTTTAAAAACGCTCATTCTCCATAGAGGAGCGGTTGTTACATCAAAAGGGGATTGACGATCCTGCGCCAAATACTGATGGATATACTCTTTTTGTTTTTCTCCCAGATGCGTAATGTCTGTCTCATCAATTCGAACAGAAACCTCCTGGTGCACTACTTGAACTGGAGTGGAAAATTCCTCAATATGAAAGCTGGTTTTTAAGATGTCGTGCTTATCAACCATCATTCTCATCGCTTGCTCTAGTACATGAACATCAAATGAATCATCATCTACTTGATAAACAAATTGATCATGGTATACAGCTTCGTGTACATGTTTTAACGAATGGTAGACCATCCCTAGCTGTATATCGCTCATTGGAAATAGGTCTTTAGCGTTGCTTAGCTTATCCGACATGACTATTTCTCACTTCCCAAAATTTTCTCTTTTAAACGGTCCAATTCCTGAAGTTTCAACAGTTTTTGATTGCTAGATTGCTTGCCTTGTTCACCGATTTGCTGTCCCATTCCTCTAATGGTTCCATGCTTATACAAATCTCCAATTTGGAAACTTATCTGAAACTCTTTATTTATAGCATGCAATAGCTTAATCGCTTTGATGGAATCGCCACCTAGAGCAAAATAATTATCGTCTATGCTGATCGGTTGCATTCCAATATTTTCTTCCCATATGTGGACTAATTGCTTTTCTGTAGGTGTTTGTGGAGCTACATAAGCTTCTGTAGGGCTTTCTTGAAGTGATGGTTCTATTTTACGAAGTGATTCTTTATCAATTTTTCCATTTGGCGTAACAGGCATTTGCGACACAAAAATGAAATGAGCCGGAATCATATAAGAGGGTAATGTTGTAGTAAGTTGATTACGAAGATCTGCTGCTGCCAAATCTTCCGTAGATGTTAAATAGGCATGTAATTGTGGTTGTGCATCTTTATCATTTGTAACTAAAACTACTGCTTCTTTAATCCCTTTTTGCTTCAATAGCTCGGCTTCTATTTCTCCGAGTTCAATGCGATAGCCTCTGATTTTTACCTGATGGTCAATCCTGCCTAAGTATTCTAGCTCTCCTTCAGGTAGCCATCTAGCTAGGTCTCCTGTGCGATACATTCTTTCTTCAGAGACAAACGGGTTATCCATAAACCGTTCTTCCGTCAATTCAGGTTTGTTTAAATAACCGCGGGCTACTCCCTTGCCGCTCACATACAGTTCACCTTTCACTCCAATTGGAGCTAGGTTTCTCTTGGAATCTAAAACATAGGTTCTAAGCGTTGGGATAGGCTTTCCGATATTGCTAACTGTGCTGTCCATATCATGTAATTGAAACTCCTTATAAGTCACATGAACAGTTGTTTCTGTAATACCGTACATATTAATCAAGGCTGTATTTGGATATTTTTGTTTCCATGCCTTCAACTGTGATGGCGTCAACGCTTCTCCACCAAAAATGATTTTACGAATCGATAGATTGCTGTCTGAGTGCTGCATCTCTTCAGACGAGAGCTGATAAAAAGCTGTAGGGGTTTGATTTAAAATCGTAACCTTTTGCTCCTGAAGTAAATTTCGGAAGGCCTGAGGATCTCTAGCTATCTCAAAAGAGACGAGAACGATTTTTCCTCCATACAGTAAAGCCCCATACATCTCCCAAACAGAGAAGTCAAAACAGAACGAATGGAAAACGGTCCAGACATCATCACTAGTAAAATCAAATAGGTTTCTGTCATTAAATAGCAAGCGAATGACATTTCGATGTTCAATCATAACCCCTTTTGGTTTACCAGTAGAACCTGATGTATAGATAATATAGGCCAAATCTTCAGGCTTATTTACATGCTCTAGATCAGATGTCTCTTCGTTTAAAAGGGAGCTATCGTGCAAGAGGATCAGCTCTGCATTACAGCCTTCCGGAACCATCTCTCTATGTTCTGCTAAGACAATTTTGGTCTGGCTATCATTGATCATATAAAGAATACGTTCTGTAGGGTATGTAGGATCAATAGGCATATAAGCAGCCCCAGCCTTTAATACGCCGAGAATGGAAATAAGCATGTCCATGTTGCGATCTGCTAGAATTCCAACGATCTCATCTGGAGCAACTCCATGCTTCCGTAAGCTATGTGCTACTTGATTGGCTCGTTCATTCATTTCTTTATACGTCATACTTTGTTCATTAAAAATTACCGCAGTTTGATTCGGTCTTTCTTGGACTTGCTTTTCAAACAGCCCATGAATGGTCATCTCCTGAGGAAAATTAGCGTCCGTATCATTGAATTGATTCAATAACTTATGCTTTTCTGTTTCACCCAAAAAATTTAATGTAGATAAATCCATCAGGACCACCTCTTTGTCTTTTAAAATAAAAAAACGAAAAATTTCGAATCATATGTAGCTGATCTTCCTTCTAACAGGTAACGATTTGCTCACATCATCGCTAACATTTATGCTAGTAAATATGCGACAAATAATTGCATTATAATACATAAAATTACAGGTTTATTTTTCAATACTACCAATAATGGACATTTTCTTCAATATTTTTCTATCACATTTTATTATTATGTTTTTATTATGTAAAAATAATGATTTTGTTTTCTGTGAATTAGTAACAATGTTATTTACCGATCAAATTATTGTTATTTTTTCGATTCGTTACTGTTTTTTATTAGACTAAAAAAAGAAGGCGTTATCAAATCGTAAAAATAGCCGTAAAAGCTCGTATCTATAGTCTTCTTGTATAGTAAACAGCGTTCTCGATTCTGTATTTACCAAGATATAAAAACATTTACATTTTATGGAATATAACAATCTCATTTTTGCTTTCATTTATGGATAAAGTAAATAGATGCACTTCTTTCAAAATCTCTTAACATAAAAATAATAAATTCTAAAATTTTCTTCAGATTTTGTTAATTCCTTTTTTCCATATAGAAAAGAGAAGCTAAAATAGACGCCCTTTCTCTTAGCTAATAAAGAGAGCGGGCGCCTTATTTTCGAGCCTATCTTTTCTATATAAAATGACTTACTGATCTAGCTTAAAATTCTTTAATGCCTCCATCAAGGCTGGATTACCTAAGCTTTCTTGATCTCGTTGCTGATTTTTCATATACTGTGCTACATCTCGTTTCGAAACATTTGTCTGTTTCTCCTTGCTACGTCTGTCGTTAAACGTCGATAGTTTTTCACGATGTCCGCATTTGCATACGAATATCTTTCCTTCTCCTTCCCCACGCATCTCCATCTTCTTTCGACATTGTGGGCATCTGGCATTTGTAACCTTGGATACGGCCTTACGGTGACCGCACTCACGATCCTGACAAACTAACATTTTTCCTTTTTTCCCATTTACTTCAAGCATCAACTTTCCACAATCCGGGCATTTGGAGCGAGTCAGATTGTCATGCCGAAATTTTTGCTCACTAAATTTGATCTGTTGAACGATTTGCTCTGCATACTTCTTCATTTCCTGTATGAAGCTGTTTTTAGCCAGACTTCCTTTCGAGATCGCTCCAAGCTTCACTTCCCATTCAGCAGTAAGAGCCGGTGAGCGAAGTCCTTCTGGTACAAGCTCAAGTAATTGCTTTCCTTTAGAAGTAATATGAATATGCTTGCCGCGCTTTTCAATGAGGAAGCTATTAAATAATTTTTCAATAATATCGGCGCGAGTAGCAACAGTTCCTAATCCACCTGTCTCACCTAATGTTTTAGCTAGCTGCTTATCAACCTGTCCCATATAACGGACAGGATTCTCCATAGCTGAAAGGAGTGTAGCCTCCGTAAATGGCTCTGGAGGTTTTGTTTCCCCTTTTGTAAAAGAAACGGTTTGTACAGATAGTTGCTCACCTTGTACAAGCTTTGGTAAAAGCTGTTCTTTTAATCCATCTCCTTGATCCTCTTCATCAAAGTGGTTATCATAAATTTCCTTCCAGCCCTGATGCGTTATCGTCTTCCCTTTTGCTAGAAATTCCTCGTTGCCAATTCGGGCACGAATACTAATTTGTTCATATTCAAAAGGCGGATATAGCACAGCCAGAAAGCGTTTAACCACAAGGTCATAAATTTTACGTTCCCTATCGCTAAGCTTATTCATCATTACAGATTGCTCAGTTGGAATAATCGCATGGTGATCAGATACCTTGCTATTATCCACTACATGTTTACCAGCTCGAATCGGTTGCTTTAACAGCTTAGCTGCAAACGGAGTGTATGGCTTAACAGATATCGCTCTCAATCGATCAGGTAATGTTTCGACAATATCTGATGTCAAATAGCGAGAATCTGTCCGCGGGTATGTGAGTACCTTATGTGTTTCGTACAGCCCTTGCATAATGGAGAGGGTTTCCTTTGCCGAAAAACCAAAACGCTTATTCGCATCACGTTGTAGCTCAGTTAGATCGTATAAAGCTGGGGCGAAGCTTTTCTTGTCAGCCTTCTTGATATCAATAATTTCTGCTTGCTTGTTTTTACTGCTTTCGACAATTTTCTCAGCCTTCTCCTTGGTAAATGTCTTCATATCTTTGGTTTGCTGATCCTGCCACGTAAGCTTTAATCCATTACCTGTGATCACTTGAACACCATAATAGGGGCGAGGAACGAACCTTTGAATCTCCTCCTCACGTTTGGCAATCATTGCCACTGTAGGAGTTTGTACACGTCCGCAGGAGAGCTGGGCATTATGCTTCGTTGTAAGAGCACGAGTGGCATTGATCCCGACAAACCAGTCAGCTTCAGCGCGAGCTACAGCAGAAGCATAGAGATTCTCGTATTCCTTGCCATCTCGCAGCTTTCTGAAGCCATCACTGATTGCTTTATCAGTCACAGAGGAAATCCATAGTCGTTTAATAGGCTTTTTCACATGTGCCTTTTCTAAAATCCATCGCGCCACCAGCTCACCTTCACGACCAGCATCAGTAGCAATAATCACTTCTGAAATATCCTGACGCGCTAATAATTTTTTTACAATCTGATATTGCTTGGAGCTCTGTCTGATGACAGTTAATTGCAGGCGAGACGGCAACAGCGGTAAATCCTCCAGCTTCCAAGCTTTATATGTCTCTCCATAGGCTTCAGGATCAGCCAACGTAACCAGATGGCCAAATGCCCAGGTTACTACATATTTGTCGCCTTCAAGGTACCCATTTCCCTGTTTGGTACATTTCAAGACTCTGGCGATATCTTTACCCACTGAGGGTTTCTCTGCTAAAACAATCTTTTTACCCATGTTGTCATCCTCTCAAAACCGGATTCTATCGGTTGAACATGACGATCTTATTATGTCAACCACTCTCCTTCTTATGATACCGCTGTATGGCTGTGAGTACAAATAGAAACAAAAAAACAAAATGCCCATTTCCCGATCCGAAGCTGGGAGGTGGGCATTCTGTTTTTCTAAGCTGTTATTTTATTACAATAGCAAGCGACTCATATGGACGCAATGTAAATTTGTCCAATGTTGCCGGCACATCAGGATAGTTGGTCAGAATAACCTCCATATGTGCTTTTTGAGCTATTTCCTTCGGCAGTACAAATTCTGTTGGCTCTGCGTAAAAATTATTAACTACGACTAGCGACTCAGCACCATATTGGCGTACATAGGCATAAATCTGAGGATGCTCTGGATACAGCATTGTAAAATCGCCGTATGCAATAACATCATGCTTTTTGCGTAACTGGATCAATTTTTGATAGTGATACCAGATGGAATCCTGATCTTCTTGCGCTCGCTGCGCATTGATAGATGGATAATTATTAGCTACATGAATCCAAGGAGTACCTGCCGTGAATCCGCCGTTAGGAGCGTCCATCCATTGCATTGGTGTACGTGAATTATCTCTGGATTTTTGTTTGATCGCCTTCATAATCTCCTGCTCAGAGATGCCTGTCTCCTGAAGCAAATGGTAGGCATTAATCGTTTCTACATCACGGTATTCCTCAATACGAGAAAAACCAGGATCAGTCATACCAAACTCTTCCCCCTGATAAATATAGGGAGTACCTTGCATAAAATGAAGAGCCGTACCCAGCATTTTTGCAGATTCCTTATGATACTTCTGATCATCTCCAAAGCGAGTAACTACACGCGGTTGATCGTGATTGCACCAGAACAAAGCATTCCAGCCTTCACCTGCTTGCATTCCAACCTGCCATTCATTGAGAATGCTCTTTAATTTTCCAAAATCAAACTCACCTGCAGCCCACTTTTGTCCGCTCGGATAGTCGACCTTCAAATGATGAAAATTAAAGACCATGCTTAGCTCTTTTTCGTCTGGATTGGTATAGCGAATACAATTATCAATCGTTGTAGACGACATCTCTCCTACAGTTAAGATCTGAGGATAATGAGAAAACACCTGCTCATTCATTTCTTTTAAATATTCATGGATGCGCGGACCATCCGTATAAAAACGTCGTCCATCCTCCATTGGGCTTTGTAGCGTATCGTTTTGGAAGCTCTGATCCTTGGAAATTACATTAATAACATCTAAGCGGAAACCATCCACGCCTTTTTTCAGCCAAAAATGCATCATATCATAAATTTCGCGTCGTAACGTCGGGTTCTCCCAGTTCAAATCAGCTTGCGTTACATCATACAAATGCAAGTAATATTGCCCTGTTTGCTCATCCCATTCCCAAGCGTTTCCACCAAATTTAGACTGCCAGTTCGTAGGTGGATTGCCATCCACACCATCTTTCCAAATGTAATAGTCGCGATACGGATTATCTTTGGAAGACCTTGCTTGTTTAAACCATTCATGCTCAATTGATGTATGGTTCACAACGATATCCATAATCAGCTTTATATTGCGCTGATGAGCCTCATGCAACAAATCCTCAAAGGACTCCATAGTTCCGTACTCCGGATTGATCGTATAGTAATCACTGATATCGTAGCCATTATCTTTTTGAGGGGACGCATAAATAGGAGTTAACCAGATTACATCCACACCTAATTGCTTTAAATAATCTAATTGGCGAGTGATTCCTGCCAAATCTCCGATACCGTTTCCTGTTGTATCAAGAAAGCTTTTCGGATAAATCTGATACACGACTGCTTTCTTCCACCATGTTTTCTGCATTGCTTACACCACCATTTTTTGTAAAGACTTAATCTAGTTGTATGTGCATGACTTACGCGTCATAAATGTTAGTTGTTATGCTACAGACTTTGTCTCTTGCTCTTCTGCCTTTTTGCTACGCATTTTGCCAAAGATAATAGTAAGGACAAAAGGTATAACTAAAGCGATTGCCATTCCGACAAAGAACGGTAACCAATTTTGTGGGAAGATGGACAAGAAGCCCGGTAAACCACCCACACCAATCGAAGCGGCTTTCACCTTATTTATTGTAATAAATATAGCACCGAGTGCAGATCCAATCATTGCGGCATAAAATGGATAACGCATCCGTAGATTTACCCCGAACATAGCTGGTTCTGTAATTCCTAAGAAAGCAGAAATCGCTGATGTAAGTGATAAGCCCTTGCCTTTTTCATCGCGAATCAAAAACATCGTAGCTAATGAAGCAGAGCCTTGAGCAATATTAGAAAGCACTAAAATCGGCCATAAGAAGGTTCCGCCTACACTTGCAATCAATTGTAAATCTACTGCTAGGAAGGTATGATGCATACCAGTTACAACCAGCAAGGCATAGAAACCACCATAAATGAAACCGCCAACCGCTGCAAAATTATCAAAAATACTTACAAAGGCATTCGTAATAAAAGTTCCGACTGAGAAGGTTAATGGCCCAATCACGACAAATGATAGGAAACCTGTCACTAACAATGTTACTGGAGCTACTAATAATAGCTTGAAAGCGTCTGGTACACGCTTATTCATGAATTGTTCTATCTTCGCTAAACAAAACGCTGAAACCAGAACAGGTAACACTTGACCTTGATACCCAATTTTTTCAACACTTAGTCCAAATAAATTCCAGTATGGCACTGTACCTTTAGCAACTGCATCTCCATATCCCCAAGCATTTAATAAATCAGGGTGGATCAGCATTAACCCAAGTACCATTCCAAGAAGCTCACTGCCGCCAAAACGTTTAGCAGCAGACCAACCGATTAAGGCAGGCAAGAACACGAAGGATGTATTGGCAATAAGATTAATGATATCTGCTAGGTCCTTCCATTGACCATATACCTGAATAAGCGATTGGTCTGGGAAAAATATCCCTTTCCCTGTCAAAACATTATTTATCCCCATTAGCAAACCAGCGGTCACAATTGCTGGTAGAATTGGGATGAAAATATCAGCTAATGTTTTAATTGCTCGTTGTAGCGGATTTAATTTTTTTTCCGTAGCATCCTTTAGCTCCTGCTTGGAAGCCTTTTCTAAACTAGTAAGCTCTAATAAATGAGCATAAGCCTTTTCAACAAGACCAGGACCAATTACAACCTGAAACTGTCCATTCGCTGAAAAGGAGCCTTTTACTAGATCATTATTATCTAGCTCTTCCTTCTGGACCTTCTCCTCATCCAGCAAAGCAAGGCGTAAGCGCGTTACACAATGTGAAGCGGTTACAATATTGTCCTTACCGCCTAGCGCTTCAACGATCTCCTCCACGGACTTTTTGCTAACACTCATAGATGTACCTCCCCTTGGAATCGCTTTCATCCTTATTTGTTGATCTTAGTATAACTTGTATAGACAAGTTTGTAAACACTTGTTTATACAAGTTATACTAGACAAATTATTCTAAAGTACCGAGCGGAAATGCCCATCCCTGCATTATCAAGACAACACTACATCTAGCATGCAGACTCAAAAACACCCTGCTCCGCTTTAACCCGCTAAAAAACCAGCTACTGATCAGGCACTAAAAATCTCATGATATCTACTGACTGATACTGCTTTGAAAGTGATACTAAAGCGTTCTCTTTTTTATTTTTAAAAAAATAGAATTAACGATGTAAATTCGCGAAATCTATAAATCTTACAATCGGGATTGTTCGAAAAGAAGCCATATGCAGCATATGAATAGGAAGTTTACTCCTATGAATGAGGGAAGGCATTCCCGCATTGCCTATAACAGATATGAGGAAAAGCGAGGATTTTTATCGTGATAAACTTGGTTTTACCGTCATTTATCACGAAGGAGGATTCATTATTATGAAATATCATCATGTTGAGATTCAGCTTTGGATAGCCAGTGATGAGAGCTGGCGTAATCGAAATGATCTCGCTGATTGTTTCGGGTGCAGAATCGTTTTTTGCAGGTACAGCCAGCTGCCGAATCAGAGTGGAAAATATTGATGAGCTTTATCAGCGTATTCAACCGCTGGATATCCTGCATTCCAAGGGTCAGTTAAAAGAGCAGCCGTGGGGTGATCGTGATTTCAGCGTACTAGACCCGGACAATAACCTCATTACGTTGTTTGAACCCTTAAACATCAATAAGCAAAGGAAGTCATAGCCTATGTTTTATATAACAGGGCTGCCCAATAGAGGCATGAATTGTTCCTACATTATCTAGCTACTGCTTCACGTAAACGATTATTTCATCGCCTACGTGCAAAATCAGTAAACACAAATCGATCTGGACGATGTCGCGACTCTGTATACTCAAATATCGTACCGTCATATAAATGCACATAGTTGCGAACGACCACAACAAATCCAAATGCTTTCATATCCAGATACTCTCGATCTTTTCCTGTTGCTTGCTCTACTTGAATTACTCTTTGCGCAAACCCAATTTTTAATTCCAAATCATTCTCTATATAATCGTAAATAGATTTTTCAGCGATTTCAGGAGTCAAGCCTGCACACTTTTCTTTGCTAAAATAGTTGATATCCAATATGACCCTTTCTCCATCCAGCTTTCTTACCCGATATAAATGATAAACGTCTATACCATTTGGAAGATGAGTTTTTTGTTCCAGTTTTTTATCAATAACCAGCTCTGTAAAAAATGGCACCGTTGTCGAAAAGACCACTCCGCTATTTTCGTTAGCTTCTTTAAAGCTAACTAATCCACCAAAGGAAAAGCTAATTGTATTTTGATCTAATACAAAGACGCCCTTCCCATGCATGCTGTTCACAAGCCCTTCTTCTGCCAGCATATCTAAAGCACGGCGAATCGTGCCCCTACTAGTCTCAAACTTTTTACAAAAATCATTTTCAGAAGGTAATTTTTCCCCTGGTGGATACACTCCTTCAATAATTCCCTGTCTAATCTCTTCATAAATAGCAAGATATCTTCTGTTCATTATCCGTTCCTCCGTGTATCAATAGCCCTATCAATGCTTTATCTGTCTATATTCTCTATACCATACTACCAGAAGTTGTTAGGGATGAAAAAGAAATGGACGTAAATGAAAAAATCGGCTACTGAAAATGATCTTTGTTTCTAAGATGATAGATATTTTTCAAGAATAGAAAAATATCTGTATTTTCTTTATAATGTACAAACCAGAAAGAAAAGCAGAGGGCTAACTATGTCGACATCTAAATGAAAAGTGGGGATTATTGGGGAAAGTGCAGATCAAGGAACCCGTGTAAGCATTCTCCCCTAGTAAGCCTTAGCTTAGTAAATAAAAAAAGGGACCATTCAAAAATGCTGCTGAATGGTCCCTTTTTTCTAATCCTATCTGTTACTGCTCCGGTTACTTACTGTACAAGTGTCCATACGGATGATGTACTAGGCTCTTCACCTTTTGTCCACCATTTTGCTTGGTAGGTTTTACCCTCGTAGGATACTTTTGCTCCACCTTGGTAGGCTTTGTCGCTGTTCCATTTTTGTATAGCATCGCCCACCTGCTTCCATACATCAGTGCTGTCGGGACGGTCGCCGCGAGTCCACCATTGAGCCTCATATTCTACGCCCTCATATATCACTCGATCACCAGTATTATAAACGTTGTCTTTATTCCATGTGTCACCGGTGTTCCCAGTCTGCTCTTTTTCGGTACGCACTGTTACTTTTTGTGAGAAATCAGATTTATTACCTGCATGGTCAACAGCTACTACCATATAAGAATAGGTTGTGTCAGCCTTCAAATCTTTGTCTGTAAAGCTTGTTTCTGTAGTCGTCCCTACTTGTCGGCCATCACGGTACACTTCATAGGCGTGAATCCCATGGGGAGCTGTGGAAGCTGTCCAACTCAACTCAATTGTAGATGTAGTTTTGGCTGAAGATACTAGATTACCTGGTGCAGTTGGCAATTCTACTTGTTCGTCTTCTTTACTAGTTCTAACTGTGAATGGCTTGGACATTTCAGATTTATTTCCAGCGAAATCAATGGATCGAACCGTATATGTGTAAGCCGTATCGAGCGTCAATTCCTTATCTTCAAAATATGCCTGGCTAGTCTTACCTGCTAGACTACCATTGCGATATACTTCATATTCTTTGATACCTTCAGAGGCTGTCGATGCTGACCAGCGCAATTCAATACTTGTTGTTGTCTGTCCTGGAGAAGTCAGGTTACTAGGAATTGTCGGCAATTGTACCTCTGGTTCTGTTGGGTTACCATCGTTTTTCAAATTAACGTCGATTGCTTGATAAAAAGCATTCCCTGTGTCAGCGATTTCCCACACACCAAGGATGATATGGTAGCCACTGCGATCGGTCGGAACATTAACAACATGAGACACTGATTTAGGGGGAACCTTGCCACCATCGTTAAATGTAGCAATGAGTTCAAGATCGTTGCGTCCTAATGGCTTGTTGGGATTCCAATCTTTTTTCGTTATATAATATTTCCAGTCACCTGTAGAATGTGGAGCGGTTAAATACCACGTAAAAGTATTTTTTCCACCTTCCATGTCCACTTTTTTCCATCTACTATCGGTTTGGACAAAGAGTTCCTTATATTTTCCTGCTCCTGTAATCTCCCCATCTTTAGGTCCAGATTGTGGGAAATTACCTACTCCCTCTACACTTTGCGGTTCATATTGAATTTGACCGCAACCAACGTTTTGTCCTTGCTTACAAAGTAAAGCCCTGCTCGTAGGTGATTCAATGTAACCATGTGCTGACGCGCTGCCTGCAAATACCATCGTACCAGCCATAGCGGCCAGCGTTATTCCAAAAGCTATAGAGCTTTTCCCAAAAACTGTTTTCCATTGCAAAGTCATTCTGTCTACCTCCTAGTATGTGATTTTCTAGGTTATACGAAATACTTTGTAACATTTGTTATTTTATTAAAATTGGTAGCAGATTAGATAGATTCTTTACGACTGAATTATCACATTACAATAGTCATATTTTTAAATCTACTAATTTTTAAAAGTAAAAGATTTGATTATGATAAAATCCAGTAAAATGATGGAAACGGCGATCCTTTCCTGTATGTATTTTCTATGTAACTTTTTTTAGGATGAAAGAACTAGATTTATGTTATTATTACATTATTTTTTCTGCATAGGTTTTTTGACTCAAAAAAGCCGAATAATAGGCGTTTTAGTGACACCTATTATTCGGTCTATAATGAATCAGTATAGCGCCCGTTGATCACCAGCAAACCAGTGGGCACGCGGCAGAATACTTCCCTGTTTCATTTGTTGTATCGTAGAAAAGATAGGACTTACCTTTTCCATTTGAGGAGCTTGTGGTGCTATAGCAGTCTTGCTTACATCGATCGAGACTTGCTCAGTAGCAGCGCTTTTGACCAGATTAACGTCTATCACTTGATAAAAAGCATTCGTGGTATCCGCAATCTCCCACACAGCCAGAATAAGATGATAACCACTGTGATCAGTTGGTACATTGCAGGTATGAGTCACCGTTGTACCTGGTCTGTTTCCACCATCGTAATAGTAGCAAAACGGAACTACGTCTAAGTCGGAGCGAGCAAGTGGTTTATTGGGATTCCAGCCATTTTTCGTAATGTAATACTTCCACTCCCTTGTGCTATGCGATGCTGTCAATCTCCACTTAAACGTATTTTCCCCACTATGCATCGTTACTTTTTTCCAACGATCAGCGGTTTGTGTATACAGCTCGGGATAGCGCCCTGCCCCTGTGATTTGTCCATCCGGTGGGCCAGACTGTGGAAAGGACCCTTCTCCTTCTACACTCTGAGGCTCATACTGAATGGGACCACAATTCATGTTTTTGCCTTGTTTACACATATAAGCCCGACTTGTAGGTGATTCCACATAGCCGTGAGCTGATACACGTTCAGCAATAAACATAGCCCCTGCTATCATTACTACTAGCAGTCCAAAAGCAACACATACCTTGATTGCCATCTTGCTCATGACGCACTGTTCTGTCATTTAATGACCTCCCATGATGTGGTAAAGCAAAGTTCTGACAAGACCGCCATACTCACCTCCATTTATAACATTAGTAATATTATAAAAATGGGAGCCATTATTTAGAACTTATTAAACTGTTTTTTTACAGTTCAGATGCTTTTTTTGCTATATAGTAAACTACAATTGGCTAATTATTCTGGTAACCGGGATTTCCTGGTGTTTTCGAATCCTTCGCTTTTGAGAAAAGACAATGTGCAAGAGCTCCTCTGATAGGAAGCGACACCGGCTCTTCTGTGCTGCTTCCAACGGCTGATATTGCTCCACGATTTGCTGCATGAATAGATATGCCTGGTACGGAAGGAATTCAGTCATCCAGCCACTTTGCGGCAGATTATCATGATTCTTACTATATCGTATATGTTCTTCCGTATACTCGACTAGCTGATAATACTCAAAGCCGACTTGATAAACCAGAGGAGCAATATCTCCCTTATACTGAACTGTAATTGTCTCATTCGGTCAATCTGTTTAGAATTAGTGAGCAAGCACCCTCATCACATCATCAATCTTCCTGCTATTAGCGATAACCCCATGACTCATCCATGTCATAAAATCTACCTCATACACACAGTTTTTCTGAACAGCCGGAATGGATTGCCAAATCGGATGAGATAGCTGCCTTTTTTCTGCGCCTTCACCTTCGTCATGCCATTTATCAAATGTATAGAATAGATGATCTACATCCAACTCAGAAAGGGCTTCCCATGACAAGCATCTTCGCTTAGACTCTCCTTTCACTTGGCTTACGAATGGATGTGGTTTCATTTCTAAATCTCGATATAGTACAGGCCCTGTGTAACGATAATCCACGCTGATATAATGGGCGGATACCCGCAGGAAAGCAAAGGTTTTCCCTTTTACAGAACGTGCCAACGCTTCCTTAGCCTTTGCTACCTTATTCTCGTATTGCTTGATTAACTGCTCAGCCATATTCGTTCGCCCTAGCATATCAGCTACTGTACGCAGGGTCGAACGCCAATCATCAACAGGGTGCGAAATGACACTTGTACGTGCAATCTGCCTGCATTGATCATAGATACCTGCTAAGCTTTGAACCCCTTCTCTCACCATAATAAAATCTGGTTTATAATAGGATAGCTGATGAATGTCCTGTGTCAGAACATCATGCGTCGGAATATGCTGTAGCCCAAGATAATCAAGCTTTCCCCATCCCCCATGCGACCACTGTACAATCGGAGTTACCCCTAATGCCAGTAAATAATCCTCTAAAAACAAGGAGACGATGCGAAGATCACTACGCAAATTATCCCGGTATTGTCCCGGGGCTACACCAACCATTTGTTTAAACCGACGATTAAAATAAAATTCATTGTTGAATCCAACCTGCTCTGCTATTTCATGAATTCGATCGTCTGTTTTACTGAGCAATTGTTTAGCTCTGTCTATTCGTAATGTATTTACAAAATCAAGGGGAATCTGTCCTGTCATTTCTTTGAAAATACGCGTATATTTATAACGAGCGACGTTAGCATCAGCCGCCAATTGATCTACTGTCATTGGTTCATAGTAATGCTTCCTCACATAGTCAATAGAGCGCTCCACTGCACGGCGTATGTCCACATGACTCTGAGAAGCATTTTGTTGAAACACGAAGCGGAGCAATTCCTCAAATCGTACGTGATTAGAAAACCGTTCCATATCATCGGCATCGTTGCGATGACAATATATCGCTTCTACCAAATCAAGGCATTTAGAAAAAGGAGAGCAAACTACAGCACCCAGAAAAGGAAGTGAATCATTTTTACCCTCATCTACCAGTGTCACTTTAGAAGCTGTAGGTTGAATGGACAGCTTATTGAAAGTTAACTGATACAAGCATAATGAGTCATCTACCGCTTGGATGAATAGAGATTCCCCAGGTCCAATCATAAAGCAATTCTCCCGCTCCATATGAAAGCAATCCTCTTCTATTTGGAGCCTTCCCTTTCCATCAATCACCACAATTAAGCTATAGTCGCTTGTCTCATTATCATGCTGGTGATGTCCAGCAGGGAGCGTGTCATATTGGATATCTACTAAGAGAAATACGGTGCTTGGACTACTAATCAAGCTTGCTACCTGGTTCATCATACCACTCCATTGATAATAATTCTCATTCAAAATATTATAAAACAAAAAAGAAAGTTCTTCAACATAAGCTGAAGCCCTCTCTTCTTTTAGACAGATAACCTGCTATTTCGTTTTAGCAGAAAAGAATTTCAATAAATCATCAATCTTCATCGTATTCGCTTTAATTGAGCCTGATTGCCAGTGTGTTCTTTCTAATTGATAAACATTCCCCTTCTTAACCGCAGGGAGAGCCTTCCATAATGGATCCTCTAGTAATGCAAGTGCCTGTTTATTCTCTTGTGATGTCCATGTCCCATTAGATGGGAATATAATGATATGATCAGCATGAAACTCTGGAATTTTTTCTAGTGACATAATCTCGTGAGTTTCAATCGTTTTCACAGGCTCATACGGCTCCAACCCTAAATCTTCATAAATCATTCTTGTATAGGAGTTTTTGAGGCCAAAAAGAGCTAATGATGGCTTTTCACCAACATTTAAACGAATAACCGCTACGGTCTGTCTACCTATTGATGAATTCAGTTTTTCTTTGGCATCGGCCACTTTTGTCTGGTACGCTTGCAATACACTCTCAGCCTTTTCGGGCATCCCTATTATATCTGCTACTCTTTTTAACGTTTCTACAGCATTTTTATTAATAGAATCAGGTACCCGATAAGTAGGAGCTACCTTGGAATATGCTTCATATTTCGTTGCATCTACTCCACCATCAACAATAATTAAATCAGGATTAGCTGCAAGTAAAGCTTCTATGCTGCCCGTTACATCAAATGTTGGTACATTTAGGCCCAGATAATCCTGCTTACCCCATGCTGGATGATACCACTGTACGATTGGTGTAACTCCTAATGCAACTAATGGGTCTTCTAAATAAATAGCGGCTATTCGCTTCGGATGTACCGGAATCTCGACCTCCCCAAATTCATCCTTAACCACACGTGTTTGTGATTGCTTAGCGGTTTGCGTATCTTTGGCCTGATTCTCACCTTGCTGTCCATTCTCCACGCTCTTTTGAGTCTGTGTGTCTACCTGCTGCGATTGTTTTCCGCACCCAGCAACAAGGCACATCACGACAAGCAATACAGCCATCCCAGCAATCATGTTCCAACGTGACCTTAGCATAATTATTCCCCTCTCCTACACAATTACGATTTGCCGAAAAACTTATATTTGATAACGATTATCGTTATTGCTTTTATCCAAACAAATTGTAATGGATGCCCTATGCTTTTTACAATGCACGTTCTCGATTATTTTTTATACAAACACTTGTGAATTTCCCTTATCGGTTTAACAAACGATTTTTCCTTTTTTACATAAAAACAGCAGAGGAAATTACTCCCCTGCTGTTTTTATTCACATCATTTATAAACTGTAAGCACACTACACGACTGTATAGCTGCTCTATCATGACTATTCTTTGCTTTCGCTTTAGATCCCAGCTCCCACTTGCAATTTATCCCGAAGCTTGGCAAGCATATCTGTTGTCATTTTTTCCAAGTCATATTCTGCTTGAAAACCCCACTCCGCTTTAGCGGCTGTGGCATCAATTGAGTTTGGCCAACTGTCTGCGATTCCTTGTCTGATTGGGTCTACTTGGTAGTCCATTTCAAATGTCGGAATATGCTTCTTGATTTCCCGTGCAATTTGCTCTGGCTCAAAGCTCATCGCTGTCACGTTAAAGGCGTTACGGTGTTGTAATTTAGATGCATCTGCTTCCATCAAATTGATGATAGCGTTAAGCGCATCTGGCATATACATCATATCCATGTACGTACCTTTTTGGATGTATGAGGTATAACGACCATTTTTAATTGCCTCGTAATATATTTCCACTGCATAGTCGGTTGTTCCCCCACCTGGAGGCGTTACGTAGGAAATCAGCCCTGGAAAACGTACACCGCGCGTATCTACTCCAAATTTTTGATAGTAGTAATCACACAATAATTCCCCAGAAACCTTATTTACCCCATACATGGTAACAGGACGTTGAATTGTATCCTGAGGTGTATTATCTTTTGGTGTTGTTGGTCCGAATGCACCAATTGAACTTGGCGTAAAAAATTGACAATTAAGTTCTCTTGCTACTTCAAGTGCATTTACCAACCCGCCCATATTTAAATTCCAAGCGAGCAATGGCTTTGCTTCCGCTGTCGCAGACAACAGAGCTGCCAAATGCATAATGGTATCCACTTTGTACTTTGCAGCAATATCGTGCATAGCCTTTGCATCTGTTACATCTAAAATTTCAAACGGTCCCTCTTGCCCCTCGCCCTGACGAATATCAGTGGCAATTACGGATTCTGTTCCGTATACACTTCGTAGCTTCGTGACCAATTCGGAGCCAATTTGTCCAAGCGCTCCTGTTACCATTATTCTTTTCATGTGGGTTGACCCCTTTCTTCCTGTTGTTCCTTTTGATCAGTAGGGTTAAATAATTCCCATTTCTTTTCCTACTTTTTTGTAGGTGGCCAACGCTTGATCTAGCATCTCTTTTGTATGCGCCGCAGTTGGCATATTGCGGACACGTCCGGTTCCTTTAGCAACCGTTGGGAATACAATAGCTTTTGCATAAACGCCTTCTTCATACAATCGCTTACTAAATTCCTGTGTTTTGATTTCATCACCAATAATGCAAGGTGTGATTGGAGTTTCACTGTCTCCGATATTAAAGCCAAGCTCCTTCAAGCCCTTCTTCAGGTAATTCCCATTCTCCCAAAGGCGATCATGTAATTCGGTGCTTTCTGTCAAAATATTGATGGCTTTGGTAATAGCTCCTACATCTCCTGGTGTAAGTGCAGTGGAGAATAAGAATGGTCTGCTGCGTACTTTAAGCCAATCAATCAATTCCTGTTTACCAGCTACATAGCCACCTACTACTCCAATCGCTTTGGACAGCGTTCCGATCTGGAAGTCTACTTTGTCAGATAAGCCAAAATGCTTCACTGTCCCTGCTCCCTTACCGAGAACACCTGAGCCATGTGCATCATCTACATATGTGATTAAATCGAATTCCTCAGCAATCTCTACAATTTCTGGTAGCTTGGCAATGTCTCCGTCCATCGAGAAAACACCATCTGTAATTACCATGATTTTATTGTACAGGCCGGACTCTCTCGCCTCTTTTGCTTTTTGACGAAGATCATCCATGTCAGAGTGGTTCACACGGATGATTTTAGCTTTAGATAGACGGCAGCCGTCAATAATGGATGCATGGTTTAATTCATCCGATAGAATTGCATCATTTTTATCCATCACAGCAGAAATTGCAGCCATATTACAATTAAAACCAGACTGATAAGCAATAGCCGCCTCGGTATGTTTAAATTCCGCTAGTGTTTTTTCTAATGTAATATGGATATCCAGTGTCCCGTTAATGGTACGAACGGCCCCTGCCCCAACACCATAATTTTCGATCGCTTGGTATGCTGCATCTTTCAAGCGCTGATCTGTTGCCAAACCTAGATAGTTGTTGGAAGAAAGGTTAACCAGGTTTTTGCCTTTAATGGTAATCACAGGCCCATTGGCACTCTCCAAAGGATCAATAACGTTATAAAGGCCTTTGCTTTTAAGCTCCGCTAAATTTTCTTGTAAAAACTCCTGCAATCCTCTGCTGGACATCCTTTATCCCTCCATAGGTATCTTGGTTTTTTATCTTTTCATAAATGAGATACTATCATTACATGTTGGTAAGGGAGACGGAATGATTCACTCCCTCCAGAGAAAACAAAAGTCCTCTCCGTATGTACATAACAATGTTGTATCAGCCGCAAAATCATCTTCCTATTCTAGTTTTAAAAGTACCACATGTGCCTCATAATGTCCACACAACAAACACAACATTTTTCAATATCATCTGTTAATTCATAGTAATCAGTCACTAAAAACCCTTTGATAACAAGCTTTCAACTTATAAATATTTTATCTGAATAATCAAGCAACCATCTTACCATGTTTTTCTAGGAAGAACATCTGTCTTTTTTTGTATATTGCCATCAAGGTTCCCTATATGCTTTGGATGTCTTTTTCAAAAGGACACTCTCAGTAAAACAGCAAGGCTACCGACTACGCTACTATTTCCAAAAAAACTACCCCTGATCGGCAAAAAACCCAAGTAAAGGACTCACTTGCTTGTCCAATACTTGGGTGATCGGTCAAACGAAATGCTGATATACACATACCTCTATACAGGCTATCTTTTTCGACGATTGATTCCTTCAATCACTACTTCTTCTACATAATGACGAATTCTTTCTAAAATCCGGCGTGCCTTCGTTACTTCGATACGTGAGCCATTACTCATGGCAAAATGCTCTTCCAATTCCTCAAGAGAATAGTTTGAAGCAAATAAAGTTGGCAGATGATTGTTAATTCGCTGATTTAAAATAACTCCAATCACTTCATCCCGAATCCATGGAGTGACATTCTCCGCCCCTAGATCATCTAAGATCAAAACAGGAATCTCCTTTAATAGCTCCAGTTTACCTACATAGGATTGATCGGAGAGGGATTCTTTCAATTCTCGAATGAAATCTGGAACGTATACCATTAAGGAAGAAATGTTATTCTCCGATAGTTCACGTGCGACAGCAGCCATCAGATAGCTCTTGCCAACCCCAAAGCCTCCGTGAACATATAGCCCTCGTGCAGCCTGCTTCTTGTTGTCTCTCATTTCTCGGCAGAAACGCATCGCCAGACGAATCGCTTCTTTATTGGAATCATCCATATCCATATGATGAAAGCTAGCTTGAAGTGTTTCTTCAGACACATAGTAGCTTCGCATCATTTTACGAGTACGCTGTGTTTCTTCATATGATAATTGCTTATCACAGGGGCTTAGTGCGGATACAATATGCTTGTTTTGCACCTGTAGCTTATTCGTATGTCCCTTTACTAAATTAGGACATTCTGACAGTCCGGGGCAATTCTCACAATAATAGTGCTCCTTCACCGATTCATACACTGCCGAAAGGGAGCGAAACAAATCCTCCCTAGTTAATTCAGGATGCTTCTGTAGAAAGGCTTTTAGATAGAGAGACGAGCGCATCATTTTATCCAATTGTTCATCCGGACTTAAAATATGCCGTGGAGTTCGCTTAGCTAACTCCTCCATGAATTGACGCAAAGGTTCCATCTAATGTTCGCCTCCCTTCATCGGCTGTCGTAGTGATTCGTATAATTCTTTAAGCTCTGGATCATCCATAATGGTTTTTTTCACTTGCTTTACGCGTTTTTTTCGATCAGTATCAACTGCCTCTGCTTCCTCACGATCGAGCTGTCGCTGTACAGCAGCAGGCAGCTTATCCTGTAGCAATGCTCGTGAATTACTGCGCCGGCCCCTGTTAGAGGATAATCCACCTTTTTTGGAAGCTGCTAGAGATTGAGCCGTCTGATTCTCCATAGCCTGATTCTTAGCTTCTGCCCGTTCCAAAATAACCCTCACTGCTTCCTCTACGGTAGAAATGGCTTTGGCTTTCCAGCTATCTCGAATCGTTTCCACGTAAGCTTTTGGCAATTCCATTTTCGTTTCACGCATGGCATATAAGAGCAAAGCATTTACTACCTCTGACGGCATTGAATCTGTGAAAACCAAGCTCTCTGCCCGTTCTAAAAACGCACGTGAAATTCTACCTCCCACCGCTTGCTCTAAAATAATCAGCGGTGAAAGCTCTCGACAGATTCGTAGAAAAACCTCCGTTCCAGGAGCTGGTATTTTCCCAGGACCGAGATGCTCCAAATAGGCATCGGCTAAAGAACGGCGTTCACGCGTTAGCTGGTTATTTACATATCGCTCGCGTATTCGTTTACGCAATAGTTCTGTGCTAAGAGTCCCTTGAGAATCATAAAGATTCCAATCCCGCAGCTCTTGGCTTAATAAATAGCTATCCACTTGATAAAAAGCGAGCAACTGATAAAAAAACGGAATGCTTTCCTGCGTTACTACCTTAGAGGCTTGTACATGACTAGGGAGGCTAGCTCGCAAAAAGGATAAATCCAATTGTTTGTCTGGCTCCGCTTCATAATGATTAGCTAGGGAGGCTGTAGGATGTTTTTCTTGCATGTGAGCAAAAAATCGATCCGTTTCCGATCCAGGGCGAATTTCCAGCTCAGAAGCTGACAAATTATGATATACCTCATAGAAGCGCTTGGTTACATCTTCTTCATACGGATACTCCTCCGCCAGATTCCCCCATAGCTGATCAGCATAGGTACGGCGCAACTGCTCGTATTTGACTTTGCCTACTTGATTTAACAGCATAACGGGAAGAATATCTTCCTGAAAAAATTGAGCCGGAGTTAGCGGTGGCAAGACAATATACTCATAAAAAAAGTCATGTTCGCGATTCTCACGACGACGGACCTTTAATAAATCCATCGCTTCTAAACGTTCTCTGGCTTGCAGTAAGCGATCCAACGGCAAGGATGTCATCATCATTAGACTCCGGTGCGTTCCTTCGCTTGCTGCTCCACTCTTTTCATCCACCTCGTGCATTAATAATTGATACAACGAATAGGATGACACCCCCAGCAAGGGCAAATAAAGATGGGTTATGAATCCCATCTCCATCATACTCAGCGGCCTTATGAATCTCACTAAATAGCGATCGTTGGGCGCAAGTTCGTTCCACATGACACGCATCGACCAAAATCCTTCCTTACGTTCATAGTTTCTCTATTATATCATTTCTTCTGTCATGTTACGTAGGAGAGGTTTGGAAGCTTAGAGAAAAAAATGCTTCTTATTCTGATTTATTCACTTTAGGCGGCTGATTCCGCGCTTGTTCTAAAAGCTCTTCCAATTCTCGCATAAATACATTAATATCTTTAAACTGACGATAAACCGAGGCAAAACGAACATAAGCTACCTCATCCACATGGTACAGGCGCTCCATGACCATTTCCCCTACCTCTTTGCTAGGGACCTCAGCCTTCCCTTGACTACGTAGTTCTCGTTCAATTTCATTTACAATATTCTCTAATATCTCCAGTGTCACAGGACGCTTTTCACAAGCACGAATCAACCCACGTAAAATTTTATCGCGGCTGTACTCTTCTCTTGTTCCGTCCTTTTTAATAATTAATAGTGGTGTTTCTTCCACCATTTCAAATGTAGTGAATCTTCTGCCGCAGTCCTCGCACTCTCGACGGCGTCTGATTGATTTGTTGTTATTAAATGGGCGGGAATCCAATACCCTTGTCCCATTAAATTCACAAAATGGGCAACGCATTAGCCATCATCTCCAAAATGATTACTCAGTTAGATCAACATCATTCCAAAAAAGAAAGACTTGATTTTATTCAATAAATTTGCGTGTAAATTATTGAAGTTTTTCTTTAGAGTCCCATATCCAGTAAGGTTAGTCAAGGAAAAACCGAATATCCTATTCCCATTTGTCCATAATTTTTTTAAAATGAGATAGTATCTAACAGCAAGGGAGGGTTCTTGCATGCGCCTAGTCTCATTGCGACATGTTCAACCTGGAATGAATTTGGGAAGGACCGTTTTTACAGATGATGGGAAAGTCCTGCTTGGGGCAGGTATGGAGCTAAGTGAAAGATTGGTAAGTGGTCTACAACGCATGGGAATTGATTCCGTCTACATTGATGACCCACACACATCAGATATTGAGGTAGAGGATGTTATACGTCCAGAGACAAGGCAAGATGCTTTGGAAGTCATACATAAAACCGTGCAACAACTACGGAATACGAATAAAGTTGCTCGTAGGGTCTCTGTCAAAGACATGGGCATGCATTTCCAGCAGGTCTTTCATAAGATTTTAAATGATCTATCTGGAGCAAAGGATATCATGATTCATCTAGCTAACATCTCCTCTCACTCGGGAGCAATGTATCATCACGCCGTTAACGTCGCTGTCATGGCTACAGCCGTTGGGATGTCGCTTGGCTACAACACGACGCAATTACGTGATTTGGGAATCGGGGCACTGTTACACGACATTGGAAAAACAGCGCTACCAAAAGAATTGCTTGAAAAAACCGAGCGTTGGAACGAGGCTGAAATGGAGCAGGCCAAAGAGCATACACGCCTTGGCTTTGATATCATTCGGAAACAACACGATATTTCATTATTATCTGCTCACGTAGCTTTCCAGCATCATGAACGAATGGATGGAAGCGGTTATCCGCAACAGCTACAAGGGGACAAATTCCATGAGTATGCGCAAATCGTAGCTATTTGTGATGTGTATGATTCTCTAACTACCCCAAGACGTTGGAGAAAACGCTATATGCCACAGGATGCGCTTGAATACCTGCTTGGATCAGGCGGCTATTTGTTCCATCATCATTTAGTAGATGCCTTTCGTAAGCATATCGCTGTCTTTCCACTTGGGAGCGGAGTCGTACTCAATAATGGAGAAAGCGGCGTAGTCTGTAAGGTAGATCCAGAATGCTGTCATCGTCCAACGATACGCATTTTGCGAGACGGGCGTGGCAATGACCTGCTTACCCCGTACGAAGTTAATTTGAAATATAATTTAAAACTATTTATTACTCAATTTGAAGACGAAACATTATTTACTTTTATGGAATCTAAGCATATTGCACCGGACTTGTAATCATCTAGTTAATTTCATTTACAACCAGCAAAACTCCCTCTTACAAAATGCTGAGAGGGAGTTTTGCTTTGCCTCGATTTATTCGTGTCTGTATTGCTGATAAAATTGGTTAATCAGCTCTGCCGCTTCTGCACGTGTTACATTTTTATTCGGCTCTACCTTCGTCCCCTTCGGTGCGCTCAGATAACCTAAAGCATGCGCTAGCGTATAAGCAGGTACTTGTTCTGCTGTTACATCTGGATAAGGGGATTGAAAGATATCAGACTTGGATAGTAACGCTCCAAATTGTAATGTCTGCATAAACATTTGTATCGCTTCATAACGTGTAATGGCACGATCAGGCTCAAAGCGGGCTGTAGATGGTATGATTTTTAATTGAGAGGCCTGAGAAATGGCAGCATAATACGGATGATTTGTAGGTACATCTGAGTACGTATAAGGCTTCTCATCATTTTCATCGTCATAGGATCGATAATCGTGACTCAGCTCGTTTGATACGCTAATCATCAATCCTACAAATTGAGCCCTAGATATCTCCTTATCTGGCTCTAACTTTCCATCCTCTAGGAGGAACAGCCCTCTATTTAGCATATTGCCTAGGGCTTCTTCACTTTTGTGTCCCTCAATATCAGTAGCGGATTCAGCATTACTAAATCCCCATGGGTCTAATAATTCACCAGTAGCCGCGTTTACAGATTTCTCATTCCCTACATAACGATAGACAAGCTGTATTGGAATCTCTTGAGAAGACTCCTTTACAGACTCATCTGCCCCTAGCATATAGAAAGGAGCTTTATAATAAGTAAGCATTACTTTTTTCTCTTTTATCTCCTTTTCTATCGCTTCTTTCTTTGATACCTGAATTTTTTCGAAAACATCATTACTTCGCAAAGGGGAGCCATTTTCCCTTTGATAGAGCCAAACATCAGTGACTTCATTAGTAAATTTATTTACTTCTACCTCGATGTCTAGGTCATCAATGGGAGTATCTTTATATAAGTATCCAAATGTAAAAATGTAAGATTGCCCCTTATCACCTCTAATGTAAGGGTCGTCTCCTGTTTTAAGATACAACTGCCCCGTATGATCAGGGTAAAGGCTTTTGATCATTTCTATTGCTACCTTTTCCGCATCTTTCTTATCAATCGCTTTTTTCCCTTTCGTATTTTCCGATGCTTCGTTGTTATGTTTTGAAAAGGCAAGGAATTGGCCCTTGTCATTTATCTTAATTCTTATTTCTTCTTCATTGGATGGAGAGCTTTGATTCGTTGAAATAAATCGAAATGACCAATCCAATGTTTTGATACCTGAAGCGTCAGCACTGGAGCCTGTCCCACCTGATCCATTATAAACCCAGCCTTTAGCTAGCTTTTCAGCCCATTTCTTTGCAATTTGTTCTGCCTGGTCTTTACCGATTTTTTCAGGCGCTTGATTTTTTGTAAATGTAATTTTATCGCCTAATGGGATGATTTTATTGCTAGTTTCCGCTTTGCGACCATTTGGACTGATCGCCTCTCCACTATTTGCATCCAAAAACTTTGCACTATTATTGCCATATATATAAACAGGAGTATACGTTACATCCCCGCTGTTCCTCTTCTTATACCTATCTGATCTCATGTATCGTACCTGTGGATCTAGTAGTCCCTTTAGTGTTTTCTCCGCTTGTTCTAGGGAAATGGCCGCCTTAGGAGAGGGAATTTTTCCGTCATCCCACGTAAGATGATAGGACGTAATTTCACCATCAGCATCAACCTTAATCGTTACTCCATTTTCAAGGAATGGAATTTCGTCAGACATACGAGTATGGACAAATGTATAATGATTGTTATTCGTCAATGGGACAAATTCATTTGCTTTACTCAAAGAATCTTTTTTTGATTTAGCTACCTTTTCAATAAAAGCCCATGCCGTTTTTTCCGCTTCTTTCTCACTAACCGCCTTTTTCACCGTTTTATTGTTGCGTGTATATTTATAGAAATCAATCAATTCTCCTGTTTGAGCATTAACTGATGCATGAATATATTTGTTGCTTTTTTTATCACTTGTCTCCCAGCTTATCGACCAGTATGGAGAGCCTGTTCTCTCGTCATCTATTTCTAATCGGGAATTTCTTAGTTTGTAATCCGCAGGAATGGTAATCCATTGCCGTACACGCTCTTCCACTTCTTTTTGTGTTAATAGCTTATCATAAGCTCCCTTCTTCTCCTGTGCATACAATACAGAAGCGCTTCCTGACATCTCAAATGGAGCTACTAACATACCAGCCGCCAGCACACATCCGCTACCTACAGCTATCCACTTACGCAATGATAACCTGTTCATCTCATTCCTCCTCTTCTTGTACACTGCCTTTCCCATCATATTAATTATAGCAATATTTTACATGAAACTAGATAAACGAATGATATAAAATCCATTACTGGAATGATTATGCAAGATTTTTGGGTTACAAAATAAAAAAGCCGATTTCAGCACTTATGAAATCAGCTTTTTTTATAAATTCAAATAACAATTATTTTTCAGAATTAAAATGCCAAATGAAGCCAATTTATCCGTGTGTACTGCCTGTTAAAATCCGTTTCGATTGATTTACATGCTCTGACACATGCTTTACCAAATCAAGAACACGGCAGGAATATCCCCATTCATTATCGTACCAAGCAATGACCTTTACATGCTTATCACTCATCACCATAGTGGACAGACCATCCACGATTGAGGAATTTTCATTACCATTAAAGTCAGTAGAAACAAGAGGTGCATCCGTATAGCCTAAATAGCCTTTTAAAGCCCCTTCGCTTGCTTCGCGCAGCACCCGATTGACCTCTTGTGCAGTGACATTTTTAGAGATTTGTACAACCAAATCGACCACAGAAACATTTGGAGTAGGTACACGTAAAGCAAAACCATTCAGTTTGCCATTTAATTCTGGCAATACTTTACCTACCGCTCTGGCTGCTCCTGTTGTCGTTGGAATAATCGATTGGCCACAAGCACGCGCGCGGCGTAAATCCTTATGGGGATTATCCAGATTAACCTGATCGTTCGTGTAGGAATGAATCGTAGTCATAAGCCCGGATTGAATCTGAAAAGCTTCATGCAGCACCTTAGCTACAGGCGCAAGACAATTGGTCGTGCAAGAAGCATTCGAAACAACATGGTGATGCTCATGATCGTATTGATCATCATTGACACCCATAACAATGGTCGCGTCCTCTTCTTTACCAGGTGCAGTAATAACTACTTTTTTAGCACCGCTTTTTATATGCTTCTCGGCACCACTACGATCTGTGAACTTCCCAGTCGCTTCCACAACCACTTCAACCCCAAGCTTCCCCCATGGTAGGTTCAAAGGATCGCGATCGGATAGCACCTGTGTGTTTTTTCCATTAATTACAATGCAATTGCCATCTACAGTAACGTCATGGGCTAAGGTCCCATGAACGGAATCATATTTTAATAAATGAGCTAGGGTTTCAGGAGGATAGCTAGCGTTAATAGCCACAACCTCGATGGATGGATCTTGGATCGCTTTGCGAAATACCATGCGCCCAATACGTCCAAACCCATTTATCCCGATTTTAATTGTCATTTTATGTTGACCCTCCCTGAAATAAGTTACTCTAATCACTATTAATAATATATTAAGTATGTCATATTTGACAATGTGTTTTACTTAAAAACAGCAAATTTGGGCAGTTTGCTACATGATCTGCCCAAGCAGTAATAATTAGATTTTCCAAAAAGAATGATGCCCGTGATCAGGCAAAGCAATATCCAGAGATTTGATCAAAAGACCGCTGCTATGTTTTGGTAAGCTTTACATATCAAACAGAAAACTTGGAGGGGAGAAGCTTTCCAGATGAATGAACAAGAACTGGCAATCATTCAATCTCTTCACTGTATAGAGGAACAATTATTTGATGAAATCACTGTTTCCGATTTGGCTCGACAAGCTGGGTATTCAGTCGCTCATTTTCATGCTTTATTTCTTAAACACGTAGGATTTCCCCCCTACGAGTACATAAAAAAACGCCGTTTAGCAAAGGCAGTCTCTCTGCTTTGTTCCTCTACTCTAGGCATTTTAGATATTGCAGTTACACTAGGCTTTGAATCACAGGAATCATTTACTCGCGCCTTCAAAAAGGAATACCTTATGCCACCTGCCATCTATCGCCGCTATATGCAAACACTTTTATTCAAACAGGAGGAGCTTTCTATGAATTCAATCTCTACCGATCTAAAACCCACAGGCTGGATGCTACAAGGTACCAATCCTGGAGCCTATGAGATGGGGGTGGACTCTAATAGCATTCACCACGGTACATGTTCTGGCTATCTTCGTTCGAAACAACCTCATCCAGAAGGATTTGGCACGATGATGCAGATGTTTCAGGCACACAAATACCTAGGTAAGCGCATGCAATTAACAGGATTTATTCAAACAAAGTCAGTGACAGGCTCGGCAGGCTTTTGGATGAGAGTGGATGGAAGTGAGGAAGAGATATTACAGTTTGATAATATGAGCAATCGTCCTATTCAAGGGACCACGGAATGAAATATGTATCGCATCGTATTGGATGTCCCTGCTCATAGTGAAGCGATTGCATTTGGCGCATTCCTACAGGGCGGTGGTCAGATTTGGGTGGATAGTCTTCGTTTTGAGGAAGTAGATGTAAAAACACCAGTAACGCACCTAGAGACCTCTCCTGAATTGCCTGAGGAGCCTATTAATCTACTGTTTGAGGAATAAGAGGATTCGTTTTAGCAAAAAGTTGTTTCGCTAGATTCTTTTTTTCACTAGCTGATAATGTGTAAAAAGCTCCCTGACAGATTACCATCAGGGAGCAAGATTAGGAAAGCTATTTTCGTATACCTCTTTATAACGATCTTCGTAATATAAAACACGTTGGACATAATGACGGGTCTCCCCAAACGGGATATCGGAGATCGTTTCACGAGTCCCTTCCCATTGCTTATTATGCAACCAATTTTTCACATTTCCTTGTCCTGCATTATAAGCAGCCAATGCAAGTACTTCATTCCCTTTAAACATTTGTAACAAATAAGCTAGATACCAGGTACCTAAATTAATGTTAGTTGCGGGATGTTCCAAATCAGCAGGATACAGCATCTCTAGCTTCCCTTGAGACTGTATCCATTCTGCTGTGTTTGGCATCAATTGCATTAAGCCGACTGCTCCTTTTTTCGAAACCAAATCTGGCTTAAATTTAGATTCGGACCGAATGACAGCAAGCACAAGGTATGGATTTACTTCGTATTTCTTACTCACTAACCGAATTTGTTCCTCATATTTGATCGGGTACATTAGTTTCCAAACAAAGGAGGAGTTTAGCAGCAGATAGATGATAATCAAAACGGAAAACAAGAGAATAGCAGAGCGTAGCGTTTTCATGGGATTATCTCCGCAAGCAAGCTAGTTACCAAATCATCCACCTGCTTCTGAGTGTCTGAGCGGCTACCTTGGTTATCGATTACATAATTAGCTAATTTACGCTTTTCTTCAATATTCATTTGGGCTCGCAAACGCTTTTTCGCCTGCTCCTCATCAAATTCATCCCGCTCCATTAACCGTATAAACTGTACGGATTCTGGTACGTAAACAACCACAACTCTGTCTACCATATAGGTAAGCTTGCTTTCATACAATAACGGGATGTCCATAAAGACAAGCCGTTCCCCGCGTTCCTGAGCTAGAGTAGCTTGCAGACGCATTTCCTTGCGTACTTCTGGATGAACGATTTCATTTAAAACCATTCGTTTTTCTCTATCACTAAAGATCATTTCCCCTAGCACTGCACGATTTAAGGCACCTGTCTCATCCAATACACTCGTACCAAAGTACTTGACAATCCCATTGTAGGCCGGTTTGCCCACCTCTACCACTTCTCGGGCAATAAGATCCGCGTCGATAACGGTGACTCCCCGTTCACGCAGCATGGCTGCAACAGTACTTTTTCCGCTCGCAATTCCTCCTGTTAGACCCAAAATCACGCTATCTCCTCCTTCCCGATTAGCGGTCTATTTTTGACAGGATGGGCAAAAGTGCGTTCCGCGTCCTCCTACAACAATTTTCACAATCTCTGTGGAGCAGCTTGGACACAGTTCTCCTTTTTTCCCGTACACCTTTAATACTTGTTGGAACATCCCCATTTCACCTTGTCCATTTACATAGGATTTAATAGAGCTTCCTCCAGCATCAATCGCTTCTTGTAGGGTCTGTACAATACTTGTATGCAAAATCTCTATTTGCTGATTCGTCAATGTATTAGCTACCCGTTCTGGATGTATATTTGCTCGGAAAAGAGCCTCGTCCACATAGATATTCCCCAAGCCCACCATAAATTCCTGATTTAATAGCAAGGGTTTGATTTTAGTGGTCTTACGCTGTAACATGCTGGAGAGCAAGGCAGGTGTAAAGGCTTCGTCTAAAGGCTCTGGTCCCAGCTTTTTAAGTGGCTCCACCTCTTGTTCCTTACCTAATGGAATCACGTCCATCGTTCCAAATTGACGCACATCCCGATAGCGAAGCTCCGTTCCATCCGTGAAATGAAAAATCACATGCGTATGCTTTTCTATCTCTTCAGAGGATTGATAAACTCCATATCTTCCTTCCATACGCAAATGTGAAATTAATACATCCTGATCGAGGATAAATTTAATAAATTTTGCTCGCCGTTCAACAGCATGAATGGTTTGTCCAACCAAAATGGATTTAAATTGTTCCACATCGGCAGGCCGGCGAATAATCCGTGGCAACAATACGCTTACCCGTTCAATCTTCTTGTTCAGCACTAGTGTTCTCAGCGTCCGAACAACGGTTTCTACCTCTGGTAGTTCTGGCATTAGATGTCCCTCCTACTTGGCGTCATACCAGGTTTCCCCATAATTTACATCTACTTTAAGTGGAACGTCCAGTTTAAGTGCGTTCTCCATCACGTTAGCTACCAGCTTTTGCATCGTTTCTAATTCATCCTCTGGAACCTCAAACACCAATTCATCGTGTACCTGAAGAAGCATGCGGCTTTTTAGCTGATTCCTAACGAGGGCCTCTTGCATCTGGATCATCGCTAATTTAATAATATCGGCAGCCGTTCCTTGAATAGGAGTGTTCATAGCAGTACGCTCTGCAAAAGAACGTAGATTAAAGTTTCTACTTGCAATATCTGGTAGATAACGACGGCGGTGCAACAGTGTCGTCACATAGCCATCCTTCTTTGCCTGATGCTTAATCTCTTCCATGTAATTCTGAACACCTGAAAATACATCAAAATAGCGTGCTATAAATTCAGCCGCTTTCTTACGCGGTATATTTAAATTCTGAGATAAACCAAAATCGCTGATTCCGTAGACAATTCCAAAATTAACAGCCTTCGCTTGACGGCGCATATTGGAAGTTACCTCGTCTTCGCTTACTCCGAATACGTCCATCGCTGTGCGTGTATGAATGTCCATATTATTTACGAAGGCGTCAATTAGGTTGGGGTCCTTCGAAATATGCGCTAATATTCTCAGCTCGATCTGCGAGTAATCAGCAGCAAGGATATAGCAGTTGTCATTTGTCGGCACAAATGCTTTCCTGATTTTACGCCCCTCTTCCAAACGGATCGGGATGTTTTGTAGATTCGGCTCCGTGCTGCTAAGCCGTCCAGTAGCAGTTGTGGCTTGGTTAAAGCGTGTATGCACCCTGCCTGTTTTGCCATGAATCTCTTTTAAAAGGCCTTCAATATAAGTAGAACGTAGCTTACCTAATTGACGGTACGTAAGAATATCTATCACGATCGGATATTTTTGCGCCAGCTTCTCTAGCACATCTGCGCTGGTAGAATAGCCTGTCTTCGTTTTCTTCTCAGGCGGAATTCCCATGCGTTCAAACAGAATCTCCCCTAATTGCTTCGGAGAATTTATGTTAAACGTAGTACCTGCCTGCTCATAAATTTTCTCAGTTAACGCCTCTAATTGCTTGTCCAGCTCCTCGCCCATCTGATGAAGCTGCTCCTGATTAATCAGAACACCTATCTCTTCCATATCGGCAAGCACGAGACTAAGTGGCTGCTCAATCTTTGTGTAAAGCTCTGTTAATTGGTTAGCCGTAAGCTCTTCTTTGGCTTGAAGAACACTCTGCCACAAAGCCTGCGCCTTACGCGCTACGTGTTCACTAATGAGCTCCATCGACGGTAGGCTTCGCTTTGCCCCTTTGCCATAGATATCCTCATCAGACGCTACCTTGACAGACGAGAATTTGGCAGTCGCATCCGATAGGGTAGGGTTGCTCTCACTAGCATTAATCAAATAGGATGCAAGGAATAAGTCAAAATCAATTCCCTTTACGTCCATTTCATGCCAGCAAAGTCCAACCGTTTCACGTTTGCCATCAAAGACCCATTTTTGTTTAGAAGCATCCTGTAGCCAATCCGTAAAGGCTGTCCAGCTTTTAGCCGTTTCATAAGGAATGAATAAAGCTTGTTCTTCTGTAGCTAAGCCAAATCCAAGAATTGGCGCATAATGATAGTTCTCTCCATCCATCTCTACCACCAAGCTCATGGGAGATGTCAATAGAGGCTCATAATCGGCCAATTTACCTTCTTCGACAACGGTATAAGTAAAAGGCTTGTCTGGTAACGAAGTGTTCGCTGAAGAGCCTTCAGACGCTTCTACACTACCCTGACCATAGCTATCTGCAATGCTATTACCACCCTTTACCTTAGATAGTAATGATTTAAATTCCATTTTTTTAAAGAACTCAATTAGCTTATCAGGCTCGTATCCTGTGAATTGAGAATCAGCAATACTGATATCCACTGGTATATCACGCATAATGGTTGCAAGCGATTTACTCATTTTTGCTTGCTCCACATTGTTGCGTAGATTTTCCTGTAGCTTTTTGCCAGACACCTGCTCGATATTAGCTAGCACCTCTTCAACGGAACTGAATTGGTGCAATAATTTAAGTGCAGTTTTCTCCCCTACCCCTGGAACACCTGGAATATTGTCGGAGCTATCTCCCATTAACCCTTTCAGGTCAATGATCTGTTCAGGCTTTAAGCCATATTTTTCAAAGATTTCCTCTGTCGAATACAGCTCGATTTCACTAATCCCTTTTCGCGTAATTGCTGTAGATACATACGGGGACACTAATTGCAGCATATCTTTATCCCCGGTGATTACGGTCGTTTTGATCTGTTCTGCTTCAGCTCGTAATGTTAACGTTCCGATGATATCATCAGCTTCATAGCCTTCTAATTCAAATCTTTTTATCGAAAACGCGTCTAATAGCTCGCGAATTAATGGAAATTGCTCGGATAACTCTGAGGGCGTCTTAGCGCGTCCTCCCTTGTACTCTGTATATTCAGAGTGGCGAAATACCACTTTACCTGCATCAAAAGCAACTAGAATATGAGTCGGTTTCATTTCATCTATTACTTTTAGCAGCATGGTCGTAAAACCAAGTACTGCATTCGTGTGAAGTCCTTGTGAGGTGGACAGTAGCGGCAACGCATAAAAGGCACGGTTAGCGATACTATTCCCATCAATCAGCACAAAATGGCTCATGTGCGTCCGACCCCTTTCTGTTAATTCATTACCTTTCATCTTACCACAGGTAGACCTAAAAGAAAAAAGGAAACTGGGCAATCGCTTACCCACGAAGAGTCCGTTTCATATCAGCGTTTCATCACGGTTGTGAGTTGGACTTTCCTCTTGTAAAATAAGGGCAGACTACATATGGTCCGACCAGTGATTCTAGCTGGTTTTTTCATTTTTTCAATAACGATAACTGTTGTGACTGAGAGGATATTACAATCATGGAGAGACCCATCATACCGCCTTATTTTGCCTTATTTTTAGCTGTTTTAGCCATTTCAACATCTGCTATCTTTGTTAAGCTATCATCGGCGCCAGCACCAGTCATAGCCACCTATCGTCTGTTATTTTCCGTTATATTGACCATACCCTTTTTGTTTATTAACAAAGGTACTTGGCGTGAAATCGTTCAATTTAGCAGAAAGCAATGGCTATTAAGTATTCTATCTGGAGGCTTTCTAGCCGCTCATTTCCTGCTCTGGTTTGAATCACTTCATTATACTTCCATTGCAAGCTCTACGGTGCTTGTAACGCTTCAGCCTCTATTTGCCTTTGTCGGCGGCTATTTTCTCTTTAAGGAACGCCTGAGTAAATTAGCCATGGCTGGTGGTATTTTTGCGATCATGGGTAGCTTTGTAATTGGTTGGGGAGATTTTCGTGTAGGAGGAATGGCTCTATACGGAGATTTACTAGCCTTGCTTGCAGCCTTTGTTGTGACGTTATACTGGTTAATTGGACAGTATCTTCGTCGGGGGATATCATCGACAGCCTATAGCTTCGTTGTCTATCTTATCAGTTCTGTCTTTTTGCTTGGACATAGTTTATTTTATGGTCATGCACTGACAGGATATCCGCTCGCGGACTGGGGATGGTTTATCTGTTTAGCTTTCTTCCCTACTTTACTTGGCCATTCTATTTTGAATTGGGTTATTAAATGGCTAAATACTACTACGGTTTCCGTAGGGATTCTTTTTGAACCGATTGGCACCTGCATTCTTGCTTATTTGATTTTTGGGGATATCGTTACGTTGCCACAATGGATGGGCGGCTTCATCATTCTGTTCGGCATTTTCCTTTTTATCCGCTTTAACAGGCCAAAGGAGGAACTGAATCAAAATGAAACGACGTAGTTTTTTTAAAGGAATGGGTGAATATATAGCTAACCTTCCCAGATGGGGAAAAGTAATTTGGACAATCGTGCTTGGTTATATGGTCGCCCGCGTGATTCATTTCTTATGGTAGGAATATTAAAAATCCCTTGCTTTTGACAAGGGATTTTTGTTTTTTCGTCTAATGAATATCTTTTTTGGCAAAATTACCACCAGAAACATCAGAAACATGCTCAATGGCGATGAACGCACTGTCGTCAATCTCGTGTATAATAGCACGGAGCTTAGCCACTTCCAAGCGCGTAACAACACAATAGATCATTTGTGTTTCTTCCTTGCTGTATCCACCGCGTGCGTAGACATAAGTTGTACTACGTCCCAAACGTGCGTTAATTGCCTCAGAAATCTCTTCGTATTCTTTCGAAATAATCGTTACTGATTTAGATTCATTTAAGCCCTCTACGACAATATCAATCAATTTAAAGGCTATATAATAAGTAAAAATCGAATACATAGCAGAATCCCATTCAAAGACAAAGCCAGCCATGATAAAAATAAAGAAATTGATAAACATGATAAGCTGCCCAACAGGAACTCTAGTTTTTCTAGATAGCAGGATCGCAACGATTTCTGTTCCATCTAATGTACCCCCAAAACGGATAACTAGACCTACACCCACCCCAAGAATGACACCACCAAACAAAACGGCGAGCATTTTTTCATTCGTAAATGCGGGTACATGATGGAGCATAGAAGTCGTTAACGACATGATTGCGATTCCGTACAAAGTAGAAATAGCAAAGGTTTTACCGATTTGCTTAAAGCCAACAATCAAAAACGGTAAGTTGAAGAAGAAGAGAAATAATCCCAATGGTAAATTGGTAATGGAGGACATCATAATGGAGATACCAGCAATTCCTCCGTCAATCACTTTATTAGGAACAAGGAACAGCTCCAGTGATACAGCCATCATAATGGCTCCAATGGTAATAAAAATAAACTTTAGTAAAAACGAAGATAGGGTCGTTTTTTTGTGTTGCTTAGCCATATGTTTTCATCGCACTCCCTCTTTCTTGTGGATCGTCTCTAGTAGAAACCTAGTAATAATGATAGAAATATTTATAGTTGATTGCAACTTTTTTCATTTATTTCTTATACTTTGGTTATAATTTCTACCTTTTACGAGAGTACAAATTCCCTTAGTGTAATGGCAATTTTGGCTGTGATTTACTACTTTCATTGTCTAATGGCTGGTCAGTTTCTTCCGGCAATCGCTTACGAACGGTAGGTACCTCACGCGGATCGAAATCTAAATCTGAGAAGGAAAATATCCGAACAGCCACCATGCCATTAAAAGCTCTTGCTCGAATCAGGATTGGGTATGCATAACGATTTTGAAACCGAAAATCAGGACCATACCAGCTAACCGTCGCGTCTCTGCCTGGAGGTACATAAGCAACATTACGGCTATGGGCATAACGCTGTATAATTTTTAAACCCGATTTGTCCACAGCATTATATAAAGTAGAAGAAACCTGACAAATTCCCCCGCCAATTCCTTCCGATAATTCCCCGCGAACAATTACTGGAGCAGGTAAATATCCCCTTTTTGTCGTTCTTTCTCCTACTGTTTGATTAAAAGAAAACGTTTCTCCAGGAAACAACACCACATTGTCGATGGATTTGCTAGAGAGGGCAATATTACTAGCTCGATTCTTATTGCGAGGATTATAGTAAGTAACATAAGCACCAATCTGTTTTTGTGAAACATCTTTCAATAATGAAGCATCTACCTTAGGTAAAACGGTAAGCGTAGGAATTTGCAAGTGAGTTTGTTGATTGGTATAAAAATAAGAAATAAATGATTCCATAAAGGCTTGACGATTTAAACGTTGACCATTTTTTTCTGGGATGATTTTCTCACGTTCATCCCATTTAGCATTCATTGGAGAACGATATACCTGCCTCTCAAGCCTTGACATGTACGCTTCCAGTTTCGAAACATCCAGGATAGGAATATGTGTAAATGGAAGAGTAAATGCTTTTCGGTCTATTGAGACGACATCCTGGTTCATTTTTTGAACAACTGGTACATTTCCTTGTAATTGTAAAACCAGCATCAAGCCTGCCATCAGACTAATCACAGAATCCTTCACCTCCCTTTTGTAGTATGAACAAGAGGTGATTATTTCACTCGATGACTAATGCTTAGGAAATCTTTTTTCGCACAGGAAATCTTTACAGTAAAAATAGAGTGCTACAGCTCTAATGGCGGTTTGGCACTCTATTTCATTCCATCAACTATGAGATTGGATTGTCCAAGGGTAAGGTAACCGAAAACACAGAGCCGACACCCTCCGTACTTCTTACAGTAATTGATCCATGTAAAGACTCACATATGTGCTTCACAATAGCTAAGCCTAACCCAGTCCCACCAGAATCTCGTGATCGAGCCTTATCAACACGATAGAACCGCTCAAAAATCCGTCCAAGATCATCCTCTGGAATCCCTATGCCCGTATCTGCCACATCCAGGTAAAGATAATCCTCATCCCGTCTTAATTCAATCGTGATGTTCCCGCCCTCTGGTGTATAAGCTATCGCATTTGCCAGCAGGTTAAGCAAAATCTGCTGCAAGCAATCCTTATCAGCTCGTAGCATAATTCCTTGATCGGCAGGCAAAATGAGCTTAAGCTCTTTTCGTTGCAGTTGTTCCCGAAGCAAGACTGCTGTTTCTTCTATGAGCCGGTGCATCTCTACCTCAGTGTAAGTCAGCGTTATTCGTTTCTGCTCAATTTTAGATAAATCTAAAATATCACTAATTAATCTAAAAAGACGTTCACTCTCGTCATAAATAATTTGCAAAAAGTGCCTGCTAATCTCTTCATCCTTAAGTGCCCCGTCTAATAAGGTTTCCGTAAAGCCTTTAATAGAGGTAATAGGTGTGCGTAGCTCATGGGAAACATTCGCAACGAAATCACTGCGCATCTTTTCTAATCGGCGGATATCTGTAATGTCATTTAACACTGCCAGAACACCTTTAATTTCACCACGGTAGTTCACATAAGGAGAAAAATCAGCATAGATCATCCGCTCTGCTGGATAAAAAATATGAATTTCATCCCGCTTGCGTTCCCCCGTGCGCATAACATCATCAATATGCTTACTAAAGCCATAATTATGACCTGCTTCAAAATGTAATTTCCCTACTAATTCAGAACTGGATATGTTCAGCATTTTTTCAACCGCATTATTTATAAGCTCAATTCGCCCATTCTCGGCGATTAAAATCACGCCACTAGGCATCGTTGCCAGCACTCCTGTTAAGCGTTGCTGATTCTCCGATATTTGATACATCTGTTGTTCCAAACTAGACGCCATAAAATTAATCGCTGTTGCTAATTGACCTAGTTCATCGCGAGGCTTAATTTTGACGCGACTCTCGTACTGACGCTGCGTAATATTTCTTGCTACCCGAATAATCTCTTCAATTGGCTTTGTAATACCATGAGAGATGCGTGAACTGACAATGCTACCGATAATCAAAGTAATTACAAGTCCCATGACCAAACTAAACCACATCTGATGGACAGATTGAGTAATGGTCTGCATGGACATAGCGGAACGAACCGCCCCAACGACTTGTCCTGTTTTATTATCCTTCAGTGGCACAGCCACATAAATCATCTGCTGATGAAGAGTATCACTTTCCCGATGAGCGATTCCTACCTGCCCCCTGAGGGCCGCTTCGATCTCTGGCCGATGAGCATGATTTTTCAGTTTTTGGTCTACACCTGAGGTATCAGCCATTACGACTCCCAAAGGATCAACAACAGTAATACGCACCTCCATAGATTCAGTAAAGTGCTGAATTTGGGCTTCCAAACGCTCCTGCTGAGTTAATATTTTTGGATCAATGATTGTTTCAGAGATAAATAAGGCTTCTTTTCTTAAAAGATCATATTGCATCTGTAGATAAGAGCGTTCCATAACTTTCCCAATAAATATCCCGATCACAATAAGAACAAGCGAAATTAAGCTTAGTATTGTAAAGGTAAGCTTCAGGCGAAATCGATTCACTGTACCCTCCCTGACCTAGCCTTCTAATTTATAGCCGAGACCACGCACCGTTTTAATATAACGTGGGTTTTTGGTGTCCTGCTCCAATTTTTCTCGCAAATGGCTGACATGCACATCTACAATTCGAGAATCACCTACAAAATCATAATTCCATACTGCATTAAGCAATTGGTCACGTGTTAAAACACGCCCAACATTACTTGCAAGGTATTGAAGCAACTCAAATTCTTTCGGAGTCAGCTCTACCTTCTCATCCCGGAGGAAGACCTCATATTTTTCTGGATAGATCACGATTTCTCCAAATGAGTACTGACGCTCCTCTTCTTTTTCCTGATCTGGTTCTGGCTTAGCATTAAAACGGCGCAAAATAGCTTTGACTCGTGCGACAACTTCTCTAGGGCTAAAGGGCTTTGTGATATAATCATCTGCTCCCAATTCGAGTCCTAAAATTTTGTCCAGCTCATCCTCTTTTGCCGTCAAGATAAGGATAGGAGTATTGATTCGTTCCTGACGAAGTGTTTTGCAGACATCTAGACCATCCATATATGGAAGCATTAGGTCTAAGATGATAAAATCTGGCTTCTCTTCACGCGCCATTGTTAACGCCTGTTTGCCGTCAAAAGCGGTAATTACCTCATAGCCCGCCTTTTCCAAATTAAATTGAATCAATTTAGAAATAGATACCTCATCTTCTACTACCAAAATCTTCGTCACTTATGCTTCCCCCTACATGTAATTCTCAACTTATCTCTTCTATAGTATTGCCTTTATGCATTGTATTCTAGGCTTGTAATCTCAGTCTGACAGATGACATTTAGCGGTGCAAGTAATTTTCTTGTAAAGATTTGGTTTTCTTCCTGTAAGGATTGATGGATGGCCTAGTGGTGGGATAGATAGCGGTTACAAACAAAAAGGAGAGCAATGATGGCTCTCCTTTTTAGTCATACTTTTTTCTATTGAAGAACTTTCATGACATTGCGAACAGCGTCAGCGGATTTTTCCAAAGCTGCTTTTTCGTCTTCTGTCAATTCTAGTTCATAGACTTTTTCGATACCATCTTTACCAAGCAGGGTTGGTACACCTAGGTATAGATCTTGGTAACCATATTCGCCTTGCAATAAAGCGATTGATGGAAGAATGCGTTTTTTGTCTTTTAGGATCGCTTCTGCCATTTGAACAATAGAAGCAGCCGGTGCATAGTAAGCGGAACCATTGCCTAACAAGCTAACAATTTCACCGCCACCTTTACGGGTGCGTTCTACGATTGCATCAAGACGATCTTTTGGAATTAATGTTTCTAGTGGAATACCACCAGCATAGGAATAACGAACAAGTGGAACCATGTCATCACCGTGTCCACCTAGTACGAAGCCTGTTACGTCTTCTACAGATACGTTCAATTCTTCAGCAACGAATGTACGGAAACGAGCTGTATCTAGGACACCTGATTGACCAATAACACGCTCTTTAGGGAAACCAGATGCTTTGTAGAATGTGTAAGTCATTGCATCAACTGGGTTAGACAATATGATAACAGTTGAGTTTGGAGCATAGATTTTTACGTTTTCTGCTACTGATTTCATGATACCAGCATTGGTATTTACCAAGTCATCACGGGACATACCAGGTTTACGAGCGATACCAGCAGTAATGATAACCATATCAGCACCTTGGACATCCGCATAGTTAGCAGTACCTGTGATTTTTGAATCAAAGCCTAGTACAGGGGAAGATTCCATCATGTCTAATGCTTTTCCTTTTGTAGGATTCTCTAATTGAGGGATATCAACAAGAACAACATCACCCAATTCCTTTTGAGCTAGGATAAAAGCTGTTGTTGCACCTGTGAAACCACTACCGATGACTGCGATTTTTTTGCGTTGAAAAGACATGTAATAGACCTCCTCAAGTTTTCGATTCCTAAAGATTTTTGATTAAGGCATCTGCAAATTCAGATGTTTTCAGTTCTTTTGCACCATCCATCAGACGGGCAAAATCATACGTAACTTCTTTAGATGAAATTGTTTTTTCCATTGCTGCTATCAACAGATCAGCTGCTTCATTCCAACCTAAATGACGAAGCATCATTTCACCAGACAGGATTACAGAAGATGGGTTTACTTTATCAAGACCAGCATATTTTGGAGCTGTACCATGGGTTGCTTCAAAAATAGCATGACCAGTCAAATAGTTGATGTTGGCACCAGGGGCGATACCAATACCTCCAACTTGTGCAGCCAGTGCGTCGGAAATGTAGTCACCATTTAGATTCAATGTAGCTACTACATCATATTCTGCTGGACGAGTCAAGATTTGTTGCAAGAAAGCGTCTGCAATCACATCTTTTACGATTAGCTTGCCTGCTGCTTCTGCTTCTTTTTGGGCTTGATCGGCATCTTTTCCTTCCGCTTTTAAACGGTCGTACTGTGCCCATGTAAATACTTTATCACCATATTCTGCTTCAGCAACTTCATAACCCCAGTTTTTAAATGCGCCTTCGGTAAATTTCATAATATTACCTTTGTGAACAAGGGTTAGAGATTTACGGTTGTTTTCTAAAGCATACTCAATTGCAGCGCGAACTAAACGTTCTGTACCATCTTTGGAAACAGGCTTAATACCGATACCAGAAGATTCTGGGAAGCGAATTTTCTTTACGCCCATTTCGCTTTGTAAGAATTGAATAACTTTTTTAACTTCATCGGACCCCTCAGCCCATTCGACACCAGCATAGATGTCTTCAGTATTTTCACGGAAGATCACCATGTCAGTAAGTTCTGGGTGTTTAACAGGAGATGGTACTCCATCGAAGTATTGAACAGGGCGTACGCAAGCATACAGATCAAGCTCTTGACGCAATGCCACGTTGATAGATCGAATTCCACCTCCAACTGGAGTTGTTAAAGGTCCTTTAATTGCGATCAGATATTCACGAATTGCTGTTAATGTATCTTCAGGCAGCCACTCACCATATTGATTAAATGCTTTTTCACCAGCAAATACTTCAAACCACGCGATTTTTTTCTCGCCTTTATATGCTTTTTCTACGACTGCATCTAAAACGCGAACAGATGCATTCCAAATATCAGGTCCAGTTCCGTCCCCTTCAATAAAAGGAATGATTGGATTGTTAGGTACAACCATTTTGCCATTATCTACGGTGATTTTTTCTCCATGTGTTGGTGCAGAAAGATTTTTAAACAAAGGAACCCCTCCATGTTTTTATAATCTGATCTCTTTTTATAATACATGAAAATCCTGCCAAAGGACATGCCTAGAACCACCAAATCTCACACGATTGGCAGTTCCAGAATTTTCATTGCAAGTGAACTATCTTTGATCAATCGGTTTAAAATGTTGATTTACTGGCCCAATATAGTCTGCACGCGGGCGAATTAAGCGATTGTTTTCATATTGCTCCATGATGTGAGCCGTCCAGCCAGACATACGGCTGATCGCAAAAATAGGAGTAAATAAGTCAATAGCTAAACCAAGTGATACGTAAACCGAAGCAGAATAGAAGTCTACGTTAGGCTTTAATCCTTTTTCACCTGTAACCATCTCTTCAATCTTCACTGACATTTCGTACAATTCTGTTTTGCCTTGTTGTTCAGTTAATTCTTTAGACATATGACGCAACCATTTTGCACGCGGATCGCCATCTTTATAAACACGATGACCAAAGCCCATGATTTTTTCCTTATTGTCCAAAGCCTGACGAATATAAGGAACGACTCTGTCTACAGATCCGATTTTTTCTAGCATCGTGGCAACAGCTTCATTAGCTCCTCCATGTAATGGGCCTTTCAAGGTTCCAATTGCTGATACCACACCAGAATAAATGTCTGTTAGAGTAGCAACGGTCACGCGTGCTGAAAATGTAGAAGCATTAAATTCATGGTCGGCATGTAAAATTAATGCTGTATCAAATGCTTTTACTGCCGTATCAGATGGTTCTTCTCCGCTTAGCATGTACAGGAAATTTTTAGCAATGGAGTACTCCTCTCTAGGTGCAATTGGTTCCAATCCCTTACGAAGACGGTCATATGCCGCAACGATAGTGGGCGTCTGAGCGGTTAGTCGGATCGACTTGCGATAATTTGCTTCCTTTGACATTTCCTGTGCCTCTTTGTCGTAGAGCGCTAGCGAAGAGACAGCTGTGCGCAATGCCGCCATAGAGTGAACGCCTTCGGGAAAATTACGAATGCTTTCAATAAGCTCTTGAGGGATTTGGGCGTTTGCTCCTAATTCCTTCTGGAAGGCTTCCAGCTGATCGCGCTTCGGTAGGGCTCCATGCCAAAGTAGATATACCACTTCTTCAAAGGTAGCGTTTTCAGCTAATTCATCAACATTAATACCTCTATAGCACAACACGCCATCAATGATTGAACAGACTGCCGATTGAGCAGCAACAACACCTTCTAAACCTTTAGTAGCTGTCATATGCGTCTCTCCTTTTCTGTATAGGTTTAAATGCTATTTTTCTTGATAAATCTTCTCCCCCTATTCTTTTGCGAAAAAATCGAAAAAAAAGAATTTTCTTTTTGCATAAAGTAAAAGGCAGGAAAGTAAGACATAAGATATATAACGGGTAAACTAGAAAAGAAAGAGTAAACAACAAAACATGATTTCGACACCAATTATAAAAGATATTGACGATTTTGTGAATGATAAAAATTCAAACAGTTATACTTTAGGCTCAAAATGTCTTAAAACTTGCGTAAAATGTACCTCTTCCTGCATAATAATACGTGACAGAAAAAGTGAAAGTTTAATGAATTGATAGATCAGGAGGGAACTACACTGACCCCGGAAACTTGGCTAACGCGCCTTTTTCAAGGCATTCGTTTTTTATGGGTGATTCTTTGCATCGTGGCCTTGTATTTTGCAGTCATCAAGATCACTCCTCTTATTTACCCATTTATTATCTCTTTAATCATTGCGATTATTGTAAACCGCCCAGTCACTAATTTAACGGAACGGCTTCGATTTCCCCGTTGGCTGTCCGTAACAGTAGTTTTGCTGCTTTTGCTACTTATTGTCACTGGGGTCATTACATTGGTGATCAATACGACCGTAAATGAAATCGGAAATTTGGTCAAGTTACTCCCTAGACTTTCCGTAGAGTTTACTGGATATATCCAAAATTTTCTAGCGCATGATTTTATCGCTAATTTATATCATCGGTTCCAGTTTTTCTATACACAACTGGATTTAAACTCTCAGACTACGATTGATTCTAACGTAAAAGAAGCACTGCACACGATTAGCAATAGCTTTCAAACTATTATCGTGGGAGCTTTATCTGGCATCAATGCCTTCCTTTTATCACTGCCAAGCTTAGGTACGGTATTTGTCATCTCCTTGTTAGGTGCATTTTTCTTGAGTAAGGATTTTTACCTGTGGAAATCACGCATGCACAAGATTTTACCCACTGGTGTTAATCATCGAATGGATCAAATCGTCTTAGACTTGCGTTCCGCATTGGTAGGGTTTTTAAAAGCGCAGCTTACTCTTATTTCAATTACCGCAGCCATTGTCATTATTGGGCTTTTGCTTTTGCGTGTGGAGTATGCAATTACGATAGGGTTATTAACCGGTCTGGTCGATTTGCTACCATATTTGGGCACAGGTACAGTCTTTGTACCTTGGATCATTTTCTTGTTCTTTAAGGGGCAATATGGGCTTGTAGTAGGTCTTTCTGTCTTGTATGGCATCGTTGTGATCTTCCGTCAGATTATCGAGCCAAAGATTGTTGCTGAAAGTGTAGGACTAGACCCCTTACTCACATTGGTAGCCCTATTTGCGGGATTAGAATTGTTCGGTGTGCTAGGTTTGATTATTGGACCGGTTAGCTTAGTGATTATCAACGCTTTAGTTAAGGCGAAAATCTTTGAAGATTTATGGATGTATATCGTAAAGGGGAAATTGTAACTAGCGTAATGCGTAATACGATTGTATTACTGCTTCCCTGAGTTAAAGGCGCTACAGCATTTGGACTTGGCGCCTTTTTCATATGTTTAACGGCACAAGAAGTAGCCTCCTAACATTTCAGATACTCTTGGTTATCCCACCCACACACTAACTCCTATTCAACAAAAAAGAGGCCCGCTCCCATCAGGTCGCTTGCCCCTCTTTTCTTATCTTCTAAAATGAATAAACTTGATCATTTTCCCAGAAGCAATCATCGACATAATCCATGCTTTTAAGAAATAGCGTAATATCATTCTCGTATATGGTATTAAAAAGATAATACCAATGATATCAGTGAAAAATCCAGGAAACACAAGTAAAAAACCGCCAAATAGGATAAACAAGCCATCCAACAATGCGTCAGTCGGCATTTGTCCTCGCGATAGCTGTAGCTGTAATAATTTTAAGGTCTGCGTTCCCTGATTTTTAGCAAGATAGGCCCCTACCACTGATGTTAAAATGACCAACAGGATCGTCCAAAGTCCTCCAATCACTTTTCCTACTGCAATAACTCCCCAAATTTCCAAAATCGGTATGATTAAAAAAAGCACAAACAACATTCGTAACCACATGGGCATATCACTTCCTCTGCCGGTTAATCAAACCAATTCTTTATCCGAGATATTTTTCATGTTCAGCTTGTAAACAGGAATACAGCTCTGGAATCACTTTAGGAAGACGGATTGGTTTTATTTGTGGATTCGTAAAAACATGCTCTGTCTTCCCTGACACTAATAATTTATTGTCATTGACCCGATAAATCTCATAACCAAAGTTCATACGGATGGGCGTTATATGCTCAATAAACGTGCGGATTTCAATCTCATCATCATAGCGTGCTGGTGAATGAAAAGATAAGGTTGCGTTGGTTACTGGCAATAGTACGCCCTTCTCCTCTACCCCTTTATATGATATTCCAGCTACTTCTCTAATATATTCAGTTCGTCCAAGTTCAAACCATGTTAGATAGTTTGCATGATATACAATTTGCATTTGATCTGTTTCGCTGTAGCGAACCCGAAGCTGATAGGTATGATAAAAAGCTGGATTCATTTCATTATAGCCTCCTAACTTCGTAAAGCCTTCTCTCATATAGTAGCACAAAAAGGACCATCGAATAATCTCGATAGTCCTTTTCTTTCTAGAAACAAACGCCTCTTATAGTACAGGAGCCATACCAGTAAAGATTTTACCACGTTCTGAATCAACAGTTACTTCCATACCATCCTTAAAGATAGCAGTAGCATTGTTTACACCGATTACAACAGGTGTATTTAGGTTCAAGCCGACAATAGCTGCATGAGAAGTAAGTCCGCCTTCTTCAGTGATAACTGCTGCCGCACGTTCAAATGCAGGAATCATATCAGAATCAGTACCAAGGCATACCAAGATGGAGCCTTCTTGTACTTTGCTCATTGCCTCTTCTGCTGTGCGAGCAACGACAACATTACCAGTCACTACTGCTTGCCCGATCCCTTGTCCTTTAGCAAGTACATCGCCAATTACATGGATTTTCAATAGGTTGGTTGTACCTGTTTCACGAACCGGAACACCTGCTGTAATTACAACCAAATCACCGTGTTTAACCATACCTGTTGTCAAAGCTTCACGTACAGCGATGTCAAACATTTCATCTGTTGTTTCTGCTTGTTTCGTTACAACTGGGTACACTCCATACATTAAGGAAAGACGGCGAGCAACACCTTGATGTGGAGTTACTGCGATAATTGGTGCTTTTGGACGGTATTTAGAAACAAGACGAGCTGTATGTCCACTTTCTGTAGAGGAGATAACTGCTGCTGCATTTAGATCAAGAGCAGATTTTACTACGGCTTGAGAAATTGCGTCTGTTACTGTTACACGGTTGCAAGTTGCATGAGCCTTCATTACTTCACGATAGTTCAAGCTTTGCTCTGCACGTAGAGCGATGCTGTTCATGGTTTGAACCGATTCTACTGGATATTTACCTGCTGCTGTTTCACCAGAAAGCATGATAGCGTCTGTGCCATCATAAATCGCGTTCGCTACGTCACTTGCTTCTGCACGAGTTGGACGTGGGTTGCGTTGCATAGAATCCAGCATTTGTGTTGCTGTAATAACTGGTTTGCCTAGCAGGTTACATTTTTGGATCATCATTTTTTGGCAAACAGGAACTTCCTCAACAGGAATTTCTACACCAAGGTCTCCACGAGCTACCATTAAACCATCGGATACTGCCAAGATTTCATCGATGTTGTCAACACCCTCTTGGTTTTCAATCTTGGAGATGATGTCAATTTTTGCGCCATGCTTATCTAGGATTTCACGGATTTCCAATACGTCTGAGCCCTTGCGCACAAAGGAAGCCGCGATAAAGTCAACGCCTTGCTCGATACCAAACTTGATATCTGCAGCGTCCTTCTCAGTGATGCCTGGCAGGTTAATAGAAACTCCAGGAACGTTTACACCTTTTTTACTTTTTAGTGTACCGCCGTTTTTGATTACACAAACGATTTCAGTACCTTCAATTTTTGTAACTTCCAAGCCGATTAGACCATCATCGATTAGAATTTGGCTACCTACTTCTACATCGTTAGGAAGGTCAGGATATGTGATTGATACACGCTCAGCTGTTCCAGCCATCTCTTGAGTTGTTAAAGTGAAGGTGTTGCCCTCTACTAGCTCTACAGCGTCTACAGACATGTTTCCTGTACGGATTTCAGGTCCTTTCGTATCTAGTAGGATCGCTACCAATTTACCTGTTTCTTTTGCTGCCTGACGAATATTTCTAATACGAGCGCCATGCTCTTCAAAATCACCGTGAGAAAAGTTTAAACGGGCTACATTCATACCCGCGCTAATTAGTTTTTTTAGTGTTTCCACCGATTCGGATGCTGGTCCAATAGTACATACGATTTTTGCCTTGCGTAACAAAATAATCCCTCCAAAAATTGCTTAGTAATTCTTGTTTTACAAAAGAACAGGGCGTTCGAACTAGATGCATGAGAACGCCACTGAAATTGTTATGCTTCTTGAAAAGTTACCAATTAAATGGATAGAGAACGCGCTAATTGGTAAATTGACAAGTCTAGTTGATGTTTTTGATCAAGCGCTTCATCAATATCAACGTCTACGATGGTATTGTTCTTAATTCCAACCATGCGATCCGCTTTGCCCTCAAGCAGCAAATCTACAGCAGCTGCACCTAAACGACTTGCTAGCATACGGTCGAAAGCAGTTGGAGAACCACCACGTTGAATATGTCCTAGAACAGTGACACGAGTCTCCCAGCCTGTTTCTGCCTTGATGACATCTGCGAACTGAGAAGCTTGGCCTACCCCTTCTGCCACAATAATGATGGAATGCTTTTTACCGCGGCGATGTCCTGAACGTAGTCGCTCCAGAATATCCTTCATATCCGTATCTGCTTCAGGGATGATGATGGATTCTGCTCCAGCAGCTAAACCAGCCCACAGAGCCAAGTCACCTGCATCGCGCCCCATAACCTCAACAATGTACGTACGCTCATGTGAAGTAGCTGTATCGCGGATTTTGTCAATGCATTCTACTACAGTGTTTAATGCTGTGTCAAAGCCAATTGTAAAGTCAGTGCATGGAATGTCATTATCAATAGTACCCGGAACACCAATTGTTGGGAAGCCAAGCTGCGTTAGTTTTTGCGCACCGCGGAACGAACCGTCACCGCCGATAACAATTAGACCTTCAATTCCGTGTTTCTTTAATTGCTCAACCGCTTTTGCTCGTCCTTCTTCCGTTCTGAACTCGTCGCTACGAGCTGTGAAAAGCATTGTACCACCACGATGAATAATGTCACCTACAGAACCAAGTGTTAATTCCTTGATGTTACCGCTAATAAGACCATTATATCCATTGTAAACTCCAAAAATTTGAACGCCCTTGTAAATAGCTCGACGTACCGCAGCACGGACAGCCGCGTTCATACCTGGAGCATCGCCACCACTAGTTAAAACAGCAATTTTTTTCATCGTACTCACCTCTTCATTTTCTCCTTTCCTTAGGATGGCTCTCTGCATCATTTTCTATTGGTAACGAAAATGAGAAACCTGGGGAAAATTTTGTTAACAAAATCCTGCTAACAGTCTATAGACACCAAATTCATACAATCGAAACCACAAATATTTACCCAATAATTAGGGAAACAGGATGGTGTTATACCAATCCGGTAAATTGGTCACGCAGTATGTATAAATGGCGTATATTGATAGGCTGTTATACAACAAACTTCCGGTTTTAGCCACTCCATTTTGGAATTTGTGACATACTTTTTGTTAGTTTTTCTTTTTTTGCCAAGATCGTCTTCCGAATACTGATTCTAACAGATTTTGAGCGTCTAAAAAAGCAAAAAACTCCCCTTTTTTATGAAAGGGAAGTAAATGTGCCAATTTGTTTAAATTTGTTATAACGATGCTGTACTAATTCTTTAGGGGACAGTTTTTCCAGCTCAGCTAAACCATTAAGCAACGACTGCTTAATAAAACCTGCTTGTTGGATTAAATCACGATGTGCCCCACCAAATGGTTCTGGAATGATTTGATCAATGATACCTAATTCTAATAAATCTGGGGCAGAAATTTTCATGGTTTCGGCTGCCCGCATAGCGAGACTAGAATCTTTCCATAAAAGAGCCGCAGCTCCCTCTGGAGAGATAACCGAATAAACGGAGTTCTCAAGCATATAGATATGGTTACCGACACTAATGCCTAAAGCTCCTCCACTACCACCTTCTCCGATGACCACACAAATAATAGGCACCGTGAAATTAGCCATCTCAAGTAAATTTCGAGCAATCGCTTCGCTCTGTCCGCGCTCCTCTGCTGCTTTACCTGGATAAGCCCCTTGCGTATTAATAAATGTAATGATCGGTCGACCAAATTTCTCGGCCTGCTTCATTAACCGCAACGCTTTACGATAACCCTCTGGATGAGCCATACCAAAATTACGGCTAATATTTTCTTTGGTATCTTTCCCCTTTTGATGACCGATAACAGTGACAGGTCGGCCTTCTAGGCGTGCAATACCACCAACAATCGCCAAATCATCTCCGTAGGAACGATCCCCATGTAATTCCATAAAATCAGTAAAGATATGCTTGATATAATCAAACGTAGTGGGACGCTCTGGATGACGAGAAATCTGCACGCGTTGCCACGGGGTTAAATTCCCGTAGATTTGCTCGGCCAAATCCTTCGCTTTTTCCTCCAGACGCTTTACTTCATCTGTAAAATCAATCCCTTTTTCTTCTGTAAACTTACGTAGTTCTTTAATTTTATCGTGCAGCTCTACTAATGGTTTTTCAAATGAGAGATCTGTTGCCATTATTCTCCCTCCCTATGTGTGTGCAAAGCGACCAATGTACCTAAAGTATCTCGCATATCTTTGCGATGCACTACCATATCAAGCTGCCCATGCTTTAATAGAAACTCCGCAGTTTGAAAATCCTTAGGAAGCTCCTGACGAATCGTTTGTTCAATGATACGACGACCAGCAAACCCAATCTGAGCACCTGGTTCGGCAATATTAATATCACCAAGCGAGGCAAAGCTGGCAGATACACCACCGGTAGTCGGATGAGTTAATACGGAGATAAACAATAAGCGTTCATTTTCCATTTGAGCCAATGCAGCGCTGGTTTTTGCCATCTGCATCAAGCTGATCATTCCTTCCTGCATACGTGCCCCACCAGAAGCAGAGAACAGGATAAATGGCAGCTTACGCTCAATAGCGCGTTCAATTGCTCGTGTAATTTTTTCACCAACAACTGCGCCCATGCTTCCCATCCGAAAGCGCGAGTCCATGACACCTAACACAACAGGCATTCCCTGAAGCAGACCCTCACCCGTAATAACCGCTTCGTTCAAATTTGTTTTGGAACGATCTTGTTCTAATTTATCTTCATACCCCGGAAAATTAAGAGGGTTATCTGAAATTAAATTAGCATCAAATTCTTCCGTAAAGCTACCATTATCCAGTAGCGATTGTACGCGCTCTGGAGAAGATAAAGGAAAATGATGCTGACAGCCTTTGCAGACTCTTAAATTCTTCTCCAAATCCTTGGAATAATGAATTGTTCCACAATGGGAACATTTATGCATAAGACCTTCTGGAACCTCTTTGGGTTCAACAGTCGGGACTTCCTGCGTCATTGACACGCTTGGTACAGTCGCAAATTTGCGCTTTTTCCCAAAAAGATCTTTGAGCACACTATCACCTCACATTTGTTTCAGTGAAGAACCGTGCCGAGAACCTCTTGCACTTCGGACAGTTCGCCCTCTGGCACCAGTATCTCATATTGCTTGGATACTTTAGCCTCACGAACCTTCACCAGAAATCCTTCACTTGTTAAACGGTGTTGAATACGTTCGGCAATCTTGGCGCTAGGAGCGATGTAGATGACGGTCCACATGATAATCCTCCTTACTGCTGTAAATCTGACAATCTGTGCCTCATCATATCACAGCCCCTACAGCCCCTGCAATTTATAACATGCTGTTGTCAAGATGTACCTTCATATATTCCATCGCCTTTACTGCGTTACCTTCGCGTATTGCCTCCATAACCTGCACATGTTCCTGATGAGCAATACGCGCTCTTCCTTCACGTGCTATTGAGTCTTTGCGAATCCCACCACTATATTCCACGAGCGGAGCCCATATCCGGTGTAAGACAGAATTGCGGCTCGATCTGCATATGACCCGATGAAATAAGTAATCTTCCTCCCAAGGAATCTCTCCTCGCTCCAACTTATCCCAAGCAGAATCCAAAATCCGCTCCATTTCCTCAAAGTGCCTAGTCCCTGCTCTGGTGCACGCAAGACGTACAGCATCCAGTTCTAGGATCTTACGCATTTCTACGAGATCTTTTTTGGTTTTTGCATCACGTAGAATATAAGAGCCTAATAAATCGATCAACCGGTTATGCCGATAATGCTTTAAAAAAGTGCCTTCCCCACGTCTTGTCTCTATTAGACCCAACAGCTCTAAAGCTCGTAGCGCCTCACGTACAGAGGAACGCCCAACACTTAATCGCTCGGAAAGCTCTCGCTCTGAGGGGAGCTTATCCCCAGGACGTAAATTCTCTTCTGCAATGATTTCGTTCAATTGCATGAGAATTCCTTCATACACTTTCCGATTGGTGGAGGAGTCTGTCATCGTACTCCACTCCTTCGGCTAAAAATCAGGAGAAGGCGATTGCTATCGCCTTCTCTTATACGGCTACTTCCTATTATTGATCTGAGAAAGCAGAAAGTTTTACGGTTTTAGCTTTTATTTCTTCTAAATCGACATGAATCCGAGCTACACCGCTATCCATCGCAGCTTTAGCAACCGCGGCTGCTACATTCGCAGCAACACGAGGATCAAACGGAGCTGGGATAACAAAATCAGCGTGTAGCTGATCTCCCTCGATTAGATCAGCGATAGCATGTACCGCCGCTACTTTCATTTCTTCATTGATTTGAGTCGCTCTTGTATCCAGCGCACCGCGGAAAATGCCTGGGAATGCTAGTACATTATTAACCTGATTCGGGAAATCGGAGCGCCCTGTTCCTACTACTGCCGCTCCTGCCTTTTTAGCTTCATCCGGCATAATCTCAGGTGTAGGATTAGCCATTGCAAAAATAATCGCATCACGATTCATAGATGTAACCATCTCAGGGGTAACAGCTCCTGCTGCGGAAACACCAATGAATACGTCAGCCCCAACCATTGCATCTGCTAGCTCGCCTTCGATTTTGTCACGGTTCGTTAGTAAAGCAATTTCTTCTTTCACTGGATTCATACCAAATTGGCGGCCTTCATACACAATTCCTTTTGTATCACACATAATTACTTCTTTTACACCCATGCTAAGTAAAAGTTTAATAATTGCAATACCAGCGGCTCCAGCACCGTTGGCAACTACACGGATATCTTCTATTTTTTTATTCACTAATTTTAAAGCATTGATGAGACCCGCAGCAGTTACAATGGCTGTTCCGTGCTGGTCATCGTGGAAAATTGGAATGTTAGTTTCTTTTTTCAGACGTTCCTCGATTTCAAAACATGCAGGTGCTGCGATATCTTCTAGGTTTACGCCTCCAAAAGTTGGCTCTAGAAGCTTTACTGTTTCAATAATCTTCTCTTTGTCCGTTGTATTTAAGCAGATCGGGAATGCATCTACTCCAGCAAACGATTTAAATAATACGGCTTTTCCTTCCATAACAGGCATTGCAGCTTCTGGACCGATATTACCAAGTCCTAGCACGGCCGTTCCGTCACTAACTACAGCTACCAAATTACCTTTCATGGTATATTCGTACACTTTGCTAGGATCATTAAAAATCTCTTTGCAAGGTTCGGCTACACCAGGCGAGTATGCTAGGCTTAAATCATGTGCATCGCGCACTGGCACCTTCGTAACTGCTTCTAGCTTTCCTTGATGTACTCTGTGAAGTTCAAGAGCTTCTTCTCTTAAATTCGACACCTAAATCACTCCATTCCCGCCTGAGTAAATTACCCATATTGTTGTATGTCGAAGTGGTCAGACCACTCAAACGCCGTTACTGTTCATTATATCAAATCATTTCCAACTGTAAACCTGCTATAAAGTGCAAAAAAGGGAGGACTTCGTTCATCCTCCCCCGTTTATGGGCAATTCTTTCTGAATTACACACTCATCTCCCACTATTTCTTTCATTTTCTCCAGTATTTCGATATTTGCTTCCACTCGATATTCGTTTGGTAGGCGTAATATTTGTTTTTTCTGCTCATAATAAAGCAGAACTGGGGTCATTCCACTGTGCTTGGTAAACAACTCTTTTAACCGAACCAGGGTATCGCCTCTTTCATGCTCTGGAGAGATTTTAATAAATAATACGCTTTCCATCTGTGGCTTAGGCAATGCTTTTCCGTCCCAGATCCTGTTAGCGATCAATTTAGGCGTATCTCCCTGACGATCTATACGTCCTTCAATCACAACAATCGCCTCTTTATATAAAAAGGTTTGGGCCGTTTGAAATATTTTCGGAAAAACAACTACCTCTACTTGAGCCGTTTTATCCTCTACCTGTAGAAATGCCATCGGGTCGCCTTTTTTTGTTTGAATTCGCTTAGCCTCTGTTATCATCCCTACAATTTTTACTACATGCTGATGCGGTAGGTCATCCATATCAGGGATCATGGTTACTTCTTTATGCTGTGTTAAATAAGAATAGGGATCGAGTGGATGACCGGACAGATAGACACCTAATAGCTCTTTTTCCTCTTTTAAGCTCTGTATATGCGAGAAGGGCGGAACCTCTGGATATTCTATCTGCTCTGGTTCTGGTTGATTCCCTTTATCGTCTGAGCCGGCTTCACTTGTAAATGCAAACAAATTTAACTGAGCAGCTTCTTTGTCTTTTCGACGTGTACCACCCTTCTCCATGGCTTCATCAAGCATCAATAAAAGCTGAGCTCTATGACCTGGCAATGAATCCAGTGCCCCGCAAATAATCAAAGACTCAATCACACGGCGGTTAACCAATCGACTGTCGACTCTTGAACAAAAATCAACCAGATCTGAAAACGGAGCTTTTATCCGTTCTTTAACAATTGACTCGATTGCACCATATCCTACATTCTTGACAGCAGCCAGTCCGAAGCGAATCGCCTGCTTATCTGGCTCAACACTAAATAATGCTTCACTTGCATTTACGCAAGGAGGAAGCACCGTTAGGCGCAAGCGCTTTGCTTCTTCTACATACTCCGCGATCCTCCCTTGGCTGCCAATTGACATGGATAGTAATGAGGCCATAAAAGCTAGTGAATGATTCGCTTTTAAATACGCCATTTGATAGGCAATAATCGCATACGCTACTGAATGGGCTTTATTAAACCCGTAGTCGGCAAATTTAACAATCAAATCATAAACCTCATTGGCAAGCTGCTCCTCATATCCTTGGGCAATGCTGCCTGCCACAAATTTCTCACGTTGTTCCATCAATAGCTCACGTTTCTTTTTCCCTACGGCCCGCCGTAAAATATCAGCCTCACCTAGAGTAAAGCCTGCCATTTTAGAAGAAATTTGCATGATTTGCTCCTGATAAATAATAAAGCCGTGCGTCTCTTGCAAAATGGCTTCTAAATCGGGATGAGCATAGTGTACGGGAGTTTTCCCATGCTTGGCTTTAATATAATCTGGAATAATCTCCATTGGCCCTGGACGATATAAAGCAAGAACAGCCACGATATCACCAAGACAGGTCGGTTTTAAATCTCGAAGTACATTACGGATGCCCGCTGATTCTAGCTGAAACACACCTGTTGTATCACCGCGTGTTAGCATTGCAAAGCTTTTTGCATCCTCCATTGGCAATGAGTCTAATGACAAAGGGATGCCCTGACGGTTCATTTCCTTTAACGTTTCCTGAATAATAGTCAGATTGCGTAGACCTAAAAAATCCATCTTTAGCAAGCCGACCTGTTCTAGAATATCCATTGGGAACTGAGTAAGTAATAGCCCCTCACTTCCCTCTTGCAGGGGTACGTATTCTGTTAAGGGTTCACGTGAAATCACTACCCCAGCCGCATGCGTAGAAGCATGGCGCGGCAATCCTTCCAATCCCCGGCCTAGCCGGATTAGCTTGGCTACGTCTCGATTCTCCTCCGTTAAACGCTCTAAGTCAGGATTAAGCTTGAAGGCCTTATCAAAGGTCATAGATGGAGATTGTGGAATCATTTTCGCTACGCGATCTACCAAAGCAAGTGATAAGCCTAGGGCTCGGCCAACATCACGCACAGCCGCCCGTGCAGCAAGTGTACCAAAGGTAATAATCTGCGCCACCCGATCATGACCGTATCTGTCTGCTACATAATGAATAACCTCGTCACGCCGCTCCACTGCAAAGTCAATATCAATATCAGGCATCGTAATGCGCTCTGGATTGAGAAAGCGTTCAAACAACAGATCGTGAGCAAGCGGATCTACATTGGTAATGGAGAGCGCGTAGGCGACCAAGCTGCCTGCCGCTGATCCTCGCCCCGGACCGGTTGCTATTTTTTGCTCATGAGCATATTTCATAAAATCCCAAACGATTAAAAAATAATCGGTAAAGCCTGTCCCGGTTATGACAGATAGTTCATAATCTAGGCGCTCCTGCACCTCGGCATGTAGAGAACCGTAACGCTTGACACAGCCTTCTTCACATATTTGTCGTAAATATTGCTCCGCCTCTACTCCCTCTGGCAACGGAAACCGTGGCAAAATGTGCTGGTCTAACTGAATTTCCACCTGACAGCGTTCCGCTATACGAAGGGTGTTTTGTAGTCCCTCTTTCGCGTAGACAAACAGACCAGCCATCTCTTCTGCCGATTTAAGATAATATTCCTCCGTCTCGTAGCGAGATCGGTTAGTATCTGTAATGGTTGCACCTTGGCCGATAGCCAGCAGCACGTCATGTAGCTCTGCTTCCTGCTTTTCCACATAATGCACGTTATTTGTGACTACTAGCGGAATGTGTGTCGCCTCATGCAATCTCAATATACGTTGATTTAGGCGACGCTCTTTTTCAGTCCCATGATCCTGAAGCTCCAGATAAAAGCGCTGTGGGCCAAAAACATCAGCATACCAGCTAGCGGCTTGTCTTGCTGCCTCTATATCGCCTTCTAATAAAAGCTGGTTAATCTCTCCTTCTGTACAACCACTTAGCGCAATCAGGCCGTTTGCATATCGCTTCAGCCTTTCTCGATTGATTCGCGGCAGTATTTGATACCCCTCTGTATGAGCAATTGTAGATAACTGAATTAAATTTTTATAGCCTTGCTCATTTTCGGCAAGTAATGTCAAATGATAAGGGGCCTTGGTTTGTCGTGTCACCCGATCACGCAAATCTCCATCAATTAGATAAATTTCCATGCCAATAATAGGTTTAATTCCTTTCTCAAGACATGCTTTATAAAAAGGAATGACTCCGTATAGATTCGCATGGTCTGTAATTGCTAAGGCCGGCATCTTAAGCTCAGCAGCCTTTTGTACCAATTGATCAATCCGTGCGGCTCCATCTAATAAACTAAATTCGCTATGCACATGTAAATGAACGAAGGATGCTGTCATCATCTTGCTCCTTCCCTACTGATCTTCGTATATTTCTATTATACCCGAAGGAGCAATTGAGGCGAACCTTTATTCGTGTAACAGAAGGAGAGGACTTGCAAGAACATACGAATTTTTCCGTCAATAAGTATGCTATAATACAGATGTCATGATTTGTTAATTGAAAAAGGAAGGGTAGGTGTTGCATGATGTGGTTTGCTATTTATTTTACCGGCATGATTGCCTCCCTCATCATGGGAGTCTACTATAGCATTAACGCTCGTCGTCGTGGTCTTCATCCATTGCAATCCCGTATGACACTTGGAAAAATGAATATCTCCTTAGGTTGCCTGCTCATCTTATTTGGTCTCAATCAATTTTCCTTTCAGGACTTAGATGGAATTCGGATTGGGGTTGCTTTTGTAATGCTGTTAGTAGGTATTATTAATCTCGTGCTTGGTACAAAACACTATATCCGCAACAAACAAGAATGGTTACGAGTAGCGGAAACACTAAAATAAAATGATCTATAAAGTAACGAAAAACTGCCATCCCTTCAAAACGGAAGAAGGATGGCAGTTTTTTACTATTGTGATAACGAAAATAAATGGGTTATCATATATTGATCTTTACAAATAATATACTTATCATAAATATAAAGATCAGGTATCTCTTTTTCTCATAACACAATATAATGAAGAATGTTTGAAAATTTTTTGGACAGATGTAACAGGAGGTTTGATTTACTCGTCATATAATGAGTAATAAATTCAGGTCTGTTCATGAGTGTGTAAGCAAGCATGCGAGAATTTTGTTTAGGAGCAATTTGTATGGAAAGAATTGGGTTCGTTATGAAAGAAGCACGGATTTCAAAAGGGATTAGCCTTACAGATATTCATCAGAAAACAAATATCCCGTTGTCTTATTTGGAGGCAATCGAACAAGAGGAATTTTCTAAAATTCCTCATCAAGTGTATGTCCAAGGATTTGTGAAAAGTTACGCTAGCGTTTTAAAACTAGATGTCTCAGCTTATATGGACCAGCTACCAAAGCCGGAGCCTTCCGCTCCGCCCAACTATATTACGCATCAACGGAAATGGAAACTAGGTAGTTTTTTCTTTTCCGGCACAGGTTTTTGTCAATTGCTTGTCGTGATCTTTATGTTATTCATCGCTGGTGTAACCTATATGGGTTTTCGTATGTAAGAAGTTGTTGGTAAGTGCTCAGATGATTTGTAAAGTCCGATCGTTCTTACTACTCTCAATTTAAAAAATTTCACGTTTCCACAGCGCAAAAACCGGAGCAGGAAATCCATTCCTCGCTCCGGTTTTATCATTTTATCATCTGCATTATCTTTCCAAAACCTGCGCTGTAACCATTGCTTTTCCAACCATTTGATCGCGGTGGAACACTTCTACCTCCACCTTGCCAAAGCGGCGGCTCACATCTAGCAAACGCGGTTTTATCTTTAATTGACTTTCGATCTGAACTGGCTTTAAGAAATAAACGGTAATGTTCTCCGGCACCATATCACCACGTCGATGTCGGCGCAATTCATTACAGGCTACTTCTGTCATGACAGTCGTCAATACGCCACTTGCAATCGTTCCCAAATGATTGGTCATCTGAGGAGTTACTTCACCAATGTAGGTGACTTCATCCCGATCCTTTTCTTCTCGGAACTGACTCATGATCATATTTGGAAAGGTTTCGCTTAATTGTGGTTGCTTCTGCATGTATTGCAACGCTTTCAGAACTTCCTGACGTGTAATGACTCCCAGCAGCTTTTTGAAATTATCCACAACCGGCAACAATTCGATTCCTTCCCATGCCATCAAATGAGCGGCGGAAGCGACAGAGACCCTTGGTGACGTCGTAATTGGGCTGCGTGTCATCACTTTATCCACAGTAACATCATCTTCATTACCGATGATATCCTTAGATGTCAGGATACCAACTAGCCGGCGAAACTCATCGACTACAGCAAAGCGTGTCTCTTTATATTTTTCTGTGTACAAATGCCACTTCTTCACTTGATCTGTAGGCAATAAAACGGGAACCTCATCTAATGGTTTTACTATATCCTCTACCATGACAATCTCTTTTTTGATAAGACGGTCATAAATAGCACGATTTAATAAAGAAGCCACACTGAATGTATCGTACGTAGTAGAAATAATCGGTAATTCCAACTCATCTGCTAGCGCTTTAACTTCCTCACTTGTATCAAATCCACCGGTAACTAATACAGCCGCACCATTTTGTAAAGAAAGACGATGGGCCTGCTCTCGGTTTCCAACAATTAACAAGCTACCCGGTTGGATATATTTGACCATGTTTTCTAGCTTCATGGCACCTATCAAAAATTTATGTAAAGTCTTGTGTAAACCCTCTTTACCACCCAACACACTGCCATCCACAATATTTACTACCTCGGCAAAAGTTAAACGATCAAAGTTTTCCTTATTCTTTTTCTCAATCCGGACAGTTCCTACCCGTTCAATGGTACTAACATACCCTTGTACCTCCGCCTCTTTGATCGCGCGGTAAGCCGTTCCTTCGCTTACTTCGAGATCCTTGGCGATCTGTCGGACAGAGATCTTAGTTCCGATGGGAAGGCGATCAATATGTTGTATGATTTGTTCGTGCTTTGTTGCCAAGTTAGCCACCTGCCCTTTGTTTACCGTTTTTACAAATGAAGGATATTATATCGTTATCATACGAATCATGTATGTACTTCATTAACTTAAAAAGGCTCCTTGCAACAATTTTACCCCATGCCTAGACAAAAAAAAAGGGTGTAACGGCGCCCGTTACACCAAATCACGTATATAATTTAAGGGGGTTTTCATCATGTTTTTATCTTATCCCCTTAATATTACAGGAATGTTACAAACGAATTACAAATGCATTTCATTTCATTCGTTCTTTGTTTACAAACAAAAATTAATTTTCAATACCGTACAGAACCTGTAGAGGCTCAGCTATGATGCGATTAACATCTTCCATAATCTGTCCAAGAACGCGCTCTGCTTCTAGCACCTTACGGATTTCTTGATGAAGCTGAACTGTTTCATACAATTTTTGGATTTGCTCCATATCTGCTTGACCTACTTCTTGTCCGCTCATTTGCTTCATCTGCAATTCAAACTGTTTTTGACGAAAATCAGCTAGCATGCGACTAGCCTCTGGGTCTGCACTCACGCTTTGTTGAGCTGCTAGAAATGCTTTGTACTCGTCGCTATCTTTAATGGCACGTGCCAATTCATGTGCTTTATCGTAGTTCACAGTATTCCCTCACTTTTATATTAGGATGTATTGTAAGTAGTGTAACAGATTTGCTTTTAAACTGACAATCTTTGGTTACTTATCTTCTCCTCTAGCTATTAGGCTGAAGGATGAGCATCCACTAATTGAGAGGTACATGCCGGGCAACGCTTAGCCTGTAAAGGAATGCTAGAAATGCAATATGGACACTCCTTGGTCGTAACTGCTTCTTCTTGCTTGATTTCTTCCTTTTTCTTACGTAGTTTATTTAACTGTCTAATCACAATAAAAATACTAAAGGCTACAATGAGAAAATCCAAAACAGAATTCAGGAACAAACCGTAGTTTAGTGTTGCTCCACCTGCTTTTTTTGCCTCTGCTATCGTATTATAATGAGTTCCAGACAAGTTTATAAACAAATTAGAAAAGTCGATACGTCCTAAGAGTAAGCCAACCAATGGCATAATTAAATCATTAACTAGAGAAGTAACAATTTTCCCAAAAGCTCCTCCTATTACAACACCGATCGCCAAATCTACGACGTTGCCCTTCATCGCGAATTCACGAAATTCTTTCCACATATTCATCACCTTTCTTCTGCATTATACATTGTAGTATTATGACCAAAACCAAAGGATGAGACAACTATCAAACTCTCGATTTCCTCCATTCTTTCATTATAAACAAGAGAACGATTCAAAAAAACTCTTCATTCAACCATAAAGGGAGTGTTAAGAAATCTTCTTTTTAACCGATGTTATTTGTTTCTCATAACAAAATTGTAATTCATCAAATCCATATAGGTAGTTTAAAAACGGATTAACTGTTTGGCTATAATTGCCCCAGAGCCTGTTCCTATTGGCCGTGGTTCAGAGGACGATTTTCATTTTCCCAATTCATTGCTCCTAATTCCTGTTTGCTGTTTTGCCCCACTAGTCGTAAGAAAATAAAAAAAGGTTACACTCCTTTTTACGTACAGAAAACAAAATTTTTTTTAGCCTCATTGTAAACTTATCGTTTTTCATGTAAACTGATATTATAAATAATTAGCTTTAGTGCTTGAAAGCGTATAAGCGTTAAAGTAATACTAAACAAATTTTACCATTAACAGAAAAAGGAGGTCACTCAGATGCAGCATCAACCATCATCTAATTGGACAAAGATTTCAGATTCACTCGCTCTTATTCTCATTTTATTGGTGGTGATTGGTTATCTAGTGCTCAATCTGCAGGCCCCTCCGCAAATCGCTATCTTATTGTGCATCATGATCTCCGTCGCCTTTGGGTTTTGTAAAAGAATACCGTGGAAGGTAATGGATAAAGGAATTCGAGAAGGAATTATTTCTGGTATTCCTTCTATAGTAATTTTTTTGCTGATCGGGGTATTAATTGCGGTTTGGATTGCCTGCGGAACGATTCCAACCATGATTTTATACGGATTCTCTCTTATTTCCGCTGACTACTTTCTGATCACCGTTTTTGTTATGTGCGCGCTCGTTGGCACTAGTATTGGAAGTGCCTTTACGACAGTAGCTACTATCGGTGTTGCCTTTCTTGGTATGGGCAAAATGCTGGGAATTGATTTGGCATTGATTTCAGGGGCTATTATTTCTGGAGCATTCTTCGGAGATAAAATGTCGCCATTATCAGATACAACCAATCTGGCTCCCGGGGTCGCAAAAGTAGATTTATTCGAACACATTCGTCATTTGATGTGGACCACTATTCCTGCTTTTATCATTTCTTTAGTGCTCTACTTTTACTTGGGGAGCTCTGTTACAAGTCAGGTTCCACTAAATTTCGAAACCATCCGTAAGGGCTTGGAAATGAGTTCATTTATTCACTGGAGTACATTCCTGCCACCATTGCTTTTATTTTTTATGGCTTACAAACGGATTCCAGCTATTCCTGCTCTATTTGTAGGAATTGTATCCTCCTTACTATTGATTTTAATTACTCAACCGAATCAATCATTGGTTTCTTTATTAACCATCATGCAAAATGGCTTTGTTTCAACAACTGGACAAGCTGAAGTGGATTCTCTTCTATCACGCGGGGGTCTTCAAAGTATGCTATCGTCCGTCGCACTGATTTTATTAGCCTTAGGTTTAGGCGGAATCTTATATGAAATCGGTGTGATTTCGAATCTGGTTTCCTGTATTCAGCGGTTTGTAAAAACTCGCGGACGACTGATTTTGTCTACTGCCATGTCAAGCCTTAGTATTAATGTGCTGGTTGGGGAGCAATATCTGTCCATTATTTTGCCAGGAAGAGCCTTTCTACCAAGCTTTGAAAAGCTAGGGCTAGCCCGTAAAAATTTGTCGCGTGTGCTAGAGGATGCCGGGACAGTTGTTAATCCACTGGTTCCTTGGAGCGTATGCGGGGTATTCTTGACGGGAGTGCTAGGAGTCGGGACTCTGGAATATCTGCCTTATGCCTTCTTCTGTCTACTATGTCCAATTATTACTGTCATTCTGGGCTTTACGGGAATTGGAGTTCCAAATGAAGTATCTGTCCCCAAGATACAGGAACAATCAAAAGTGTAAATAATGGAATATACTATCAGAGTAATAGCGGTTTGTCATTCATGTGGCAAATCGCTTTTGTTTTAAACATTAGCAGGTATCTCTACTTTAACGAAAGAAAAAATGAATGCTTTTTCAACCATTTCACTGCATGCTCCTCAGCACTTAAGAAGCTTGGGAAAACTCCGGGTAAGGATAGGTTTTGGAAATAGGGGACAGATGGAGAGGCCCAACCAATGTTTTCTTCCTTTCATTAGGAAAAGCTCTCCTCTTCATCTCTTGTCCCCTTCTTACAATTTTTTATTTTTACTTGTTTTATGTTAAAAAGTTAAGTAAGCCTTGCACAAGTCCGATAATTGCTCCCAGTACAAAACCTAGTACTGTAATCATGCGGAATTCCCTTCCCGAAATGCCGATGATCATTTCCTCTAGTCGCTCTAATGGAAATCCCTCTACTTGTTTCGTAACAATTTCCTTAATCTGAAGAGAATCGAACAGTCTATCTACGTTTTCCTCTAATCTCCCTGTAAACCACTGGGCAACTCTTGGTAACCAGTATGTAGATATTTGTTCCTCGAATGTAAGAAGGACTTCTCCCACACGCTTGTCCAATAACTCAATTCCCACTTCTTCACCTTTAGCGAACAGCTTCTCTTTCCACTTACTCAATTCTTCTTGGCTTATCATCCCCAGAAAATCACTTATTGGACGCTCCAATTGCTTATTCATTTCTACCTGAAGTGTCGATTTTAATTTACCGATAAGCTGTGGATTGCTTAGGATTGATTCCAAGTGGGGCATAATCTTGGCGACCAGCTTCTCGTCCCCTAAGAACATCCCCACTAAACCGCCCAACATGCCTCCGCTTCCCCCTACAAGTTGACGAATCAAGGCTTGAACCTGAGCTTGACCTTCTGGCGCATGCAGATAGTCCTTTAATCGGCTAATTAGCATGTCCCCAAATTGATCTACAAGTAGCTCCACTTTATTCAGGATTTCTGGCGAAAGCAATGACTCTACCGTCTTATCCTCTACGCCTTTTAGCCAATTTGTCACACGCTCATCGTAGACCGAATACACGTTTTTTCTTATTTGCGGAGCTAGCCTATCTCCATCTACTAATGCATTTGGCATAGCTTTGTCGATTAGCTCACGAAAGGTTACATCGCTAGCTATCCATTTTTGCAGGAGTCCCTCAGTTATGTGTATAAGCTTTTGTTCGACTCCTGCTGCTCGTAATCCCTGTCTAACCCCTTCCTTAGTCAGCAGGTGATTTTCTACCAATTTCCCCATTTCAATTGAGATTTGCTTATGCCGCCTTGGGATAAGACCTGGGGTAAAAGGAACTCGAAATCCGCCTATTTTTATCTCACGATGGGGGCGAAACAGCATACGGATAGCCAGATCATTCGTAATGCCACCAATAGCTGAGCCAATACCTACATTGAGAAGTAATGTTATCCAAGCATTCATGTTTCTACTCCTATCTGGAACCAATTATTTTTAGAACTCATAAGATAGACTAACCTAACGCCTATGGAAAGGGGATCATCATGTCATATGTTCGCACTATCATTCAGGCATCTATACCCATAGAAGAGCGGTCTGATCTACAGCTTCCCCTTCATATCATGAAGAGTTTAGACATTCCCTCAGACATCTTTATCACCGTTTGCTTTGGTGTATCAAAAGCACAAGCAAAGGTTTCAGGAGTAGATCAGGATACCTGTGTCACGATGTGTCCTTCCCTTGTTCGTGCTCTCCATATTCCTACCGGGACCAAATTTCTCATGAGTTATGATTCACAACAGCAAACGCTTTATTTCGGCCCCTATTTGGGGATTTTGCTCACCAGCTATCAACAGGATCATAAACAAGAGCCTTTTGGTTCCCTCTCTTCGTTTATTAATGAAGTGGTTGATACGTTCAAACAGAAAGGTGGCTTCGCTTGTATCTTTTCCATAGATGACGTTGATTGGGAGAATAAAACGGTTTCCGCATTCGTTAGGCAAAAAAACATCTGGAAAAAAACCACACTCCCACTCCCCCATTCAATCTATAATCGGCTATCTTCTCGACAACGAGAGCAGAGTGAAAAGGTAGTGGATTTTGTGGAACGCTGTAAAATTTTGAGGATCCCCTTTTTTAATGAGCGTTTCTTAAACAAATGGCAGGTTCATAAAGCTCTTCGCAATGATGTAGCCGTCTCCACTTATTTGCCCAAAACCATGTTATTTGGCCCAAACGGTGAACTATCAACCATGCTACAAACCCACCGTATCGTCTACGCCAAACCTGCTAATGGTAGTTTGGGAAGGGGTATTTTTCGCCTGATAAAAGCAAATGGTGAATATGGTGTTCGATTTGTATCAAAAGAAAAGGTCATCTCCTTAAGGCAAAAAAGTCTGTACTCTTTACAAAAATTCCTACGAAAGCGTTCTAAAGGAAAATCTTATGTTCTACAACAAGGCTTGCACCTTATTGGCATCGACTCCAATCCAACCGATTTTCGTGTTTTGGTACAAAAGAACAATCGAGGCATTTGGGCAACCACCTCCATCGTTGCTCGAACAGGTCAAAATTCGATTGTATCAAATGTAGCCCGTGGTGGTAGTATTATGTCTGCTAAACAGGCCCTACGAGTATGCGGTCCATGGAAACGTAATAAAAGGCCATCTATTCACAAGCTCAAAAGGGTCGCTCTGCTCATCGCTGAACGGTTAGAATACGCTTTACAAGGAGAATTCGCAGAGTTTGGTATTGATCTAGGTATTGATACTAACGGAAATGTCTGGCTGTTAGAGGTTAACAGCAAACCCTCCAAAAGCATTACCAGCTTACGTTTACGCGACAATGAAACTTCTCCCCGACAAGCAAGACCGTCCGTTCGACATTTAGTAAGCTACACCGCTTTTTTAAATGGCTTTACCCAACCAATCTTTCAAACAACACCTCAGAAAAAGAAGAATAGATAAGACAGCGTAGGTGATCAAAATGAGAAAACAAGAAAAAACATTAGGAATTATGGCCATTTTCAAAGGATCGCCAAACCAGCCAACCTTCCGGGAAAAGTCTTATTATACCACTTTAACACGTATTGGAAGCAAGCTAGGTATACGCATAGTCGTCTTTTCTCCTCGTCAGGTTGATTTTATCTCACGTACCATAGTAGGCTTTGAACTTATTGAACATACTTGGAAGCGCATAGAAATTCCCTTTCCACAATTAATCTATGATAGGTATTTTATGGGACCCCACATCGCTAAATATAGACCGATTATTGAACGACTGCAAAATGATCCTAAAATTACCTTCTTAGGTCGCGGATTATCGGGAAAATGGCAAGTGCATAACATCCTTATGAAATCAAAGGATTTACAAAAATGGTTACCGCAAACAAAGCTCTTTAGCCCTACTCTTCTTGAAACAAATCTGGCTGAACAAGGGGCTGTCATTATAAAACCCATGGCCGGAACCCATGGAAGCGGAGTAATTCGTATCTGCTCTGTAAAAAAAGGGTATGAACTTATGGGTAGAACGAGGGATAATAAACCCTTTACACGTACCTTAACAACTAAAAAAAATCTTCTCTCCTATATTAAAAAGGTAACGAAGGGGCGTAAGTACATCTTGCAACCTTATTTGAAGCTACACACCTCAGATGGATTCCCCTTTGACATACGTATTTTAGTCCAGAAAAACGGGAGGGGTAAATGGACAACAACCGGCAAGGCCGTACGAGTAGGGAAGAAAGAAAGCATTACCTCTAATCTGCACGGAGGGGGAATCGCCGTACCATTAGAAGATTTCCTAATTAAACATTATCCACATGACTTATGTCATCAAATCATAGAAGAAGTGGGTAGGCTTGCTCAACTCCTTCCCCCTTTTTTAGAAAAACATCATGGTCGCTTGGTAGAGCTGGGAATAGATGTAGGGGTCGATACGCAAGGGCATGTATGGATTATTGAAGTAAATTCACGACCAGGCCGGACGGTATTCCGCCAAATTGAAGATGGGAATGCCAGACTACATTCGGTCGCACAGCCAGTAAAATACGCTGAATATCTCTTGAATGAGCGTATAGGAGGTTAGGAGTACATGGAAACCATCTCAGTACGGTTACGATTTCTTACCTACTCCCGTATCAAAGGCATCGTGCTCCCTTCCCATCTATGCCGGGACTGGGGATTTAAGAATCGACAACGAGTTGCTATCTCGCACGGGCAAATAACGGTACATGGAATCATTATTGAAGAAAAAAAACAAAAAACCGGTAATCAAGTAAAAGTAACATCACCACTAAAAGAAGCTTTAGCCATCCCTCATCCCGGTATGATCCATTTAAAACACGAAGATGGAACAATTCGGGTTGGTCCCTCCATTGGTATAGTCACCACAGGAATACGCGATGGAGGTAGAGCCCCGATTGGCCCTAGATCAAGCTTTTTTCAAAAATTATTGTCAGCTCAGAAAGGAAAAGGGGTTTATTACTTTATCTTTTCACCCAATGATGTAGATTGGTCATCAAATCGAGTATATGGCTGGTTCTTGCGCTCTACAAATAAGGGGCAGTACGTATGGAAAAGATTTTGGACTGCCATGCCAGACGTGTTGTATGATCGCGTTCCCTCTCGTGCAGCGGAACGCCAAGAGTCTGTCAAGGACTTTAAATTTCGTGTAGCCAATGAACAGTATGTCCCTATGTTTAATATTGGATTTTTTGATAAATGGGGTGTTCACCAACGCTTGTATCCCATGCCGGAAATAAATGAATTCATTCCAGAAACCCAGGTAGCTCCTACACTCTCCATGTTAAAAAGCATGCTTGAAAGATACTCTATGGTTTATTTAAAACCAAAAGATGGAAGTCTGGGCTATGGGATTCTAAAAATAAAGCAGATTCCAAAAGGATATCAGCTCTCTTACCATAGCGGAGCAGGTAATGTCACCCGACGCTTTCAAAAATTAACTAAGTTGTACCAGCATGTGTTTCAAACGCGCCGTGCAAGTAACTACCTGATTCAGCAGGGCATTGATTTATGCACTTATTCAGGTCGTCCACTCGATTTCCGTGTTCACTTGCACAAAAACGTGGAAAATAGTTGGGTCGTATCCTGTCTAGCTGCCAAAGTAGCCGGTGTTGGAAGTGTCACTACCCATGTTCGAACTGGAGGAATGGTTATCCCAGGTAAAGAACTGCTGGAAACCCTATTCCCAGATCAGCATCACACGTTAGAAAAGCGTGTTCGTGAAGCTTCTATTCGTTTAGCAAATGCAATTGAGTTTGCTTACGGTACGAATCTAGGTGAACTCGGTCTAGATATAGGCATCGACAAAAAAGGGAATATATGGATGTTCGAGGCTAACTCCAAACCAGGACGCTCCATTTTTAAACATTCACGCCTAAAACAAGCTGATGAAATGTCGCGTAGTTTACTCGTTGATTACGGTCGCTATTTAGCTAATTTTTAACACGGGCTGAAGGAAGGAGGAGTTTCTAATGTCCCACTGGCAAGCCGGTTGGCTGACCATACTCCCCTCAGGACAATGGTATGTAGAGGGTATCCACTTTCCCATCCCGCTTACTTCCACAAATCATATTACTGTGCCATTGGGTCCCCTCCATGTTGAGCAAACATTAAACCTAGGATTGGCTCCTACTGTAACAGGTCGCTATCGTACCCGCATCAGATGGAGCATGTTTAACAATATGCTGCAAATTGCTCCTCTTATTGGCATTCTTACTTCTGGCAAAGGCGAGGCATTTAAAGGGAATAGGGAAAACTTTCAGGAGATAAGCAAAACAGGACAAAAGCTAGGAGCACTCGTATTCGTATTTACACCAGATGGTATAGACTGGGAAACTTATAAAATACGAGGTTATCTCTATGATAAACGTAATGGATTCTGGCAAAGCTTTGAAACTCCCTTTCCTCATGTTATCTATAATCGGGTTCCAACACGTACAGTAGAGGAAAAAGAGCATATGCAAGAAACTCTCAAGCGCATCTCACAACTGAAGAACGTGACATTGTTCAACCGTCAATTCTTCGATAAGGAAAGCTTATTTGCCACCCTACAAGCCAAAAAGGAAGTCGCTCCTTTCTTGCCCGATACTTACAAATTAGATTCTTTTGAGCGACTGAAGTCCTTTGCTAGAAAACATGATGTTCTTTATCTAAAGCCTATACGTGGAAAAGCTGGGCGAGGAATCATGCGTCTTGAAAAACACGATACGGCCTGGCTTTTACGCCGTGTTCATCAACAAAAATCCTTATGTAGAACATTTGACACGCTAGATGAACTCTGGACATATCTGTGGCCGATTCTTCAGCGGAAACCCTACATCGTTCAGCAGGGGATTATGCTTGCTACTTATAATGATCGCCCATTTGATGTGCGTGTCCTTACTCAAAAAAATGGTAAGGGACTTTGGGATATAACGGGGATAGGAATTCGACAAGCAGGGGCCCGAAGCATTACCACTCACGTCCCACGCGGGGGTGCTATTCTTTCACCTGATAAAGTCCTTCCCCAAATTTTTGGAGAAGAATGGTCCATTTTCATTCTACAGAACATCAGGAAAACTGTACTTGTAATAGCTAAAGCTCTTCAGCAGAATATGAGAGATCTTGCTGAGATGTCTATGGATTTAGGAATAACAACTGATGGTGATATCTGGTTTTTTGAAGCAAATTCTAAACCAGAAAAATTCGATGAACCAGATATCCGCCGTGCTTCACTGCGCAACATTATTTTTTATTCACAGCACATGTGCAAGTGAGAAGAGCCTTACTTTTATTCAGCCCTTCCTAATAGGAAGGGTATTTTTCTATGCTCACTCCACTACCATTATAATAATGAAATTATTCTTTTATAAACATTTACGATTTTCATTAAAAATAGGTCCATATGTTGCGTTTACATAGAATAAAACAACGAATTTAAACGTATAAACGTACTTTTTTGTGAGATTTATTACAAAAAAAGCATAAAAATGCACCTGAAATATTGCATCTCCCTCAGTTTCGTGTACATTTAAAAGAAAGAGCTATCGGGTAACAAATATCACAGAATTGATTTCTTACTTTTTATTTTATCTAAAGGAGTTGGTGTATGGTTGATTTTCACAACGGATAATATCATTTTGCTCCTTGCTGTTCTCTTGGTTACTGGCGTTGTTACAGCCAAATTTTCTTCACGCATCGGTCTTCCTTCCCTTGTTTTTTTCGTTGGGGTTGGAATGATCCTGAGTAAATTCATTTATTATGATAATGCCTCGTTAACACAACTCTTCGGTATTCTCGCCCTTATCATTATTTTGTTCGATGGTGGCATGCAGACGAAATGGACTGACATTCGCGCTGTGGCCAAACCCTCTCTCTCCTTAGCAACTATAGGTGTTGTTCTCACCACTTTTCTTATTGGTGCATGTGCCAAATTTATTTTAGGCTTGTCTTGGAATGAAGGCTTATTATTTGGAGCAATTGTTGGTTCTACAGATGCCGCTGCTGTTTTTGCCGTATTAGGTAATAAAAATATAAAAAAGCGGCTGACTTCTGTACTGGAAGCAGAATCAGGCACAAACGATCCGATGGCGATGTTTTTGACCATTGCCCTGATAGAATTCATGCAACATCCAGAAGTGAATGTTTTAACAATGATATTAGAATTCTTATGGGAGATGGGGTTAGGTCTAGTAATGGGTTATTTATTAGGCAAAATCTCCACTATGCTTATTAAAAGCATTAATCTGGACTCATCCGGACTCTATCCGGTATTGTCTATCGCGCTGGCAGTTCTAGCCTACGGTGCCACATCCATATTGGGCGGAAGTGGCTTACTCGCTGTCTATGTGATGGCTGTCTTTGTAGGAAATGTTGACATTCCCTATCGGCACTCCATTCTGCGCTTTAACGAAGCTTTTGCCTGGATGATGCAAATCCTAATGTTTATCCTGTTAGGTTTGCTGGTTTTTCCATCAGATTTGTTGGAAGTGATTTGGCAAGGTATTGCCCTTTCCTTTCTACTCATGTTTGTAGCACGACCGATCGGAGTTTATGTAAGTACACTTGGTATGAGCTTCTCAACTAAAGAACGAGCCTTTATCGCTTGGTCAGGCTTACGTGGTGCTGTCCCAATCGTATTAGCTACTTATCCCTTGATTGCTGGACTAGAGAATGCTCAGCTAATCTTTAATGTGGTCTTTTTCGTTGTCTTAACCTCTGCTCTTATTCAAGGAGCGACTATTTCGCCGTTTGCCAACTGGTTTGGCTTTTCTAAAGGGGAAAAGACAGTAGCTCCCTATAGCATGGAACTGGTTTCGCTTGCAAAAACCAACGCTGAAATGATTGAAGTTCACATTCGGGAAAACAGCAATGTCGTGGGTACCAATCTGCTTGATCTTCAATTGTCTGACCAGGCACTAGTAAACGCGATTATCAGAGGGAAAAAATTGCTGATACCAAAGGGAGATACCATTTTACAAGCAGGTGATATCTTGTACGTGCTTGGGCCGAAAGCAGAGCAGAAGAGGATTAAGCAATTATTTTCGGAAGAGCGTTCTAATCGAGAAGAGGAGCATGTTCAAAAGGAAGAAGAGCACATGAAAATTCCTAGAACGAATGAAACGTGAAATAGAAACTAGCTGAAAAGGCACATTGCTAAATAGAATAGAATTGAATTTATTTACAAATCACATCTATTGCTTACAAACAGGGAGTCTCATCAATCCTACTGATGCCGTTCCCTGTTTTTTTATAAGTAAAAACGAAATTTTTTTCCTTTGCATGCATTGAGTTTCCTTTGTTGGTAAAAACTGAGGGTAGGAGGTGGTCAACATGACCTACAATCAAAATTATCATACTTCTGCTTACAACCAAATGTCTGGACCTGCAAGCGCGATCTTCAATCCGAATTTCGCTGGTACAAATGTGCAGGAGGTAAAAGCTTTGAACAATAGCTTTTATCCAACAACCCAAGCCTTTAGCCAAGTACCAAGCCCATCTTATGGGACACAAAGTGGTTTTGGAACTGCTAACAGTGTTTTCAACCCCGGTTTTGCTGGTACAAATGTTCAGGAGGTTCGAGCTCTGAATGCAGGTCAGTCTGCTCCGGCTTTGGCACATCAAGCTTACGGACAAGTCCCTTCTTATGGTAATCAACATTATGCAACACAAGGTGGATTCACTGGTGCAAATAGCATATTCCAGCCTGGTTTTGCTGGCACAAACGTTCAAGAAGTACGAGCTCAAAACGCAGGTCAGCCTACACCAGGTGTTGCAAGCCTAACAAATCTAGCTTACGGACAAAACCAAAACTATGCGGTACAAGGCGGATTTACTAATGCAAACAGCGTGTACCAACCTGGTTTTGCTGGTACAAATGTCCAAGAGGTACGCCATTTAAACGCTGGCCAAGCAGGAACTGCTTTATCTCAAGGTATGAACAGTAACATTAACAGTGTGTATACTCCAGGCTTTGCAGGTACAAATGCAAATGAGGTACACGCTCTGAACGCCGGCTATTCTATGCCTACTGTAGCTCAACAGCCGTACCAAGCTCACATCCCGCAAACTCAATCATATCAATTCCAAGCTCCTTCATACAGCAATCCAGTGAGCTATGCTGGGGCTAACAGTGTATTCCAGCCTGGTTTTGCTGGAACTAATGTGCAAGAGGTTAGATCGTTAAATGCAGGATTAGCAACACCAGCTTTTTCTCAACAAGCTCAACAAAGCTATCAAAACTATAGTTCTCCTGCTTCAAGCATTTTTCAAAGTGGCTTCGCAGGAACCAATCCTCAAGAAGTAAAAGCTCAAAACATTGGTGGATACGGTACATTACACTCTTATAGCGGCATGTAATCCTTCCCCTATTGCCTAGCCGTAAACAAAAGACCGCTCTTCACAGGCGGTCTTTTTTATTCTTAAGAGGAGGCTGAATATGAAGCCGTATGGCGACTTTCGCAAGCTGTATAAATCTCTTAGGCGCTATGATTCACAACAGATTGCTGTTCAACGCAGTGAGGATCTGTTAGAAATTGAAGAAATCTGGCACTTTTATGAGACACTCACCGTTCATGAATTGCGCATTCTTTGTGCTGCTATTAAAAAAACAGAAGCTCAGCTTGGCTACATACCGTTTTGTTTTTCTACCGTTCCCATCGTTTTCATCATTTTTTCCAGCAAACTTACACATTACATTGCAAATAGCATCCCTTTGCTCTCTATGCTAATTGTTGGTTTTGTCACGTTATTAGTCTTTTTGATTTTCCGGCATTTCCGCAACAAATCATATAATGCTCTACACTTATACATTGTGGAGAGCTTATTACAAGTGAAATCGAAAAGCAAGAACTCTGAAGACGAGCACTGCTGTCCGCTTACAGCTTCTCCATTGCTATAGAGATGGGGCAATGCTTCCCTCTCCTTTTAGAGAGGGTTCGTCGTCTTCAAGATCACATAATTGCCAGTCCACATGTTACTCGTTATCACCTGTTTTTGGCCATTACGTTCAAAGAAATACCCTGCTCCTTGCTTCTCAACAAATTGATATCCCTTTTGAGCCATTTGCTGTTTTACCCTTTCTGCCGCCTCCTTTTGTGTTCCTTCCATCATATAATACACGTAACCCTCTTCTTTACCGATGTTAACTAGCTGTTCAGGATGTTCCTTTACCATAGCCATCGCTTGTTCAACCGGCATTGAGGCAATAGGCAACGGAGGATAGGGTAAATGAATAATCCACAGATAAACAACCAAAAAACCTATCAGGACACAGCCGACTTTCCCACTTATTTTCATACGCTACCTCTTTTCTCCATAATCGCACGATAAAGCTCATTTAGTGTATGTAGACTAGTCGTATCAACAGTAAACAATCGTCCATCAAACCAGTAGCTATCGTTTGCAAGCTGACTCAAATCTCCCTCGGTGTGTTCCATTTGGGCACTAACACACGCTTCAGTGTCATCTACACAATGTCGTACAGCAAGATGCCGTTCTATATCATCTGAAAAGCGTTGCTTCAATCGACAGAACACAGAGCCATTCGGGTGGGTACATAACCGATGGAGCGCTAAATCAATTTGCAACCAGCACGTCACATAAAAGTGAAACTCTAGAAATAAAGTAGTAAGCGCTTTTCGAACCAACTCCTCTGCTTCTAATTCATCATTGTTTTTTGTTTCTATACAAGCCTCCCAATCAAATACAGCTTGACGCAGCTCTTCTTTGGCTAGCTCAATGACCGGATAATGACTAACAGCCCCGCGATAAAATTTTTGAACAATCTGAAATAACAAAGCAGGGGGCCGCGGAGGTAGATTTCCGTATCGGCTATTTGTATCACGCATACATTCATCCCCTTATTCGATGGCCGTTCCTTGTTTTTTCAAGCGATCAATGATCTCGTCAGCCCATTCTTTAAATACACGAAGAGCTGATTCAATATCGTTATATACTTCCTTTTGCAAACAGGTATAATTAGGGAAATCCGTAATTTGATTCTTTTGAACACGGACCCCTTCCGGTACAAGCTGAATCTCTAAAAATATTGGCACATTCTCGTCTACACCATACGTATTTTCAACATATTCATAGGTACGAACCCACTCAAGAACCCTGATTTCATTTGGCTTTAAATGAATGGCTTGCGTTATCGACATAATCGTTTCATTTCCATAGTAATGCATACCTTGTACTCCCCTTTTCAAGCTTCCGCTATTTGAAGCATACAGCAAACTACTCCTGTTCACAAGCTTGTAACATATGTACGTCTTTCGAGATAAAAAAACCTCCACTCCCAATAGGAATGGAGGCAGTATTTTATTAAGCTAAATGAAATGCATAGGTCATTGCAAAACCAAATAGGGAAAGCAACACCGATCCAACTAAGCCGGCTGCAAACGATTTTAATCCCATCCGCTTAAAAGCAACTAGATTTACGTTTAACCCTAAACCGGCCATCGCCATCGCAATTAATAGATAAGCGATGCTAACGATTTGTGTAGCTATTTCCTGAGGAATAATACCTAGTGAGTTAACAGCACTCATCGCCAAAAATCCAAAGATAAACCATGGAATAGGTAGTGACCTCCAAGAAAACCGTTTATTGATTTCCCCAGTCATCTTTTGTTCCAAACGACTGCTCCATATTCCTATGCCAATGGCGATCGGAACAAGAAGAGCAACCCGAGTTAATTTGACGATGACAGCAATATCTACAGCATTATTTCCACCAGGTGCCGCTGCGGCAATTACGTGCGCTATCTCATGTAGGGTCGCACCCGAAAAAACACCATAACCATTAGGTGTAAAACCAAGAAAAGGATAGAGAAGCGTATATAAAAGTGTGAAAATAGTGCCCAAAATAGCTACAGTAGCCGCTCCAATTGCTGTTTCTTCATCGTTAGCTTTGATTTGTGGTGCAATTGCCACAACCGCTGCCGCACCACAGATAGCCGTTCCACATGCCGTTAGAATGCCTAACTTTTTCTCTACCTGGAACCAACGTGTAAAAAGATAAACAACACTCAATCCAAAAATAATGGCTAATGCCGCCATAGCAAACACTTTGGGACCAGCATATAAAATATCCATCAAATTTAATCGCATCCCAAGTAAAATAATGCCAAATCGAAGCAATTTTTTGCTAGAAAAATTTGTACCCGCAATCGTTTGCTGCGGAATACCAGCCACAGCACGCCAGATAATACCGATCAGGATTGCAATTACCAATTGTCCCATTATGCTTAAGAAAGGAAATTGAGCCAAATACCTAGCCGCTAAAGCAATTATGAGAGTAATTACTACTCCCATGATAAAACCAACGGTCTGCCTCTCTTGTTTGACAAGCTCTTTGGTTTCTGTTTTACTTTCCATTGTATCTCTCCATTCTGTCTATCAAGGAACTTCCCCTACCATGCTTTCACTATAAGTTCTTTTGATTGACAAGTGAAATACAGATATACAATGCTTATCATTAGAAAAACTTATCATAGGAAATAAATCACGTACAGCAAAAAACGCATGCTCCTCTTTTAAAGAGAATGACATGCGTTTTGCAAGTATGATAGGGTTTTTACTGCGGCAATTCCACGTAAAAAAGGATCATGTTGTCATGCGATTCAGCCCAAATTTTCCCGCAATGCAATTCAACGATGCTTTTAGCAATGGCTAAGCCCAATCCAGAACCTTCCTTTACCATGCTTCGTGATTCATCAACCTTATAGAAACGTTCAAATAAACGCTCTAATTCCTGAGGAGTCAGTTTGGGACTTTTATTCCCAATCGAGATACGAATAGAACTTTCCCGTTGCTCTGCATTTATTAAAATTTCCCCTGGTTTATCACTATATTTAATGGCATTTATTAACAAATTATCAAACACACGCACTATTTTATCTGCATCTACATGTACGAATAGATGATCTACAGCATAGTTTTTTCGAAAGGACAAGCCTTCTTCCTCTGCTTGCGGTACAAGCTCCTCCATTAACTGCTCCAACATTTCTAATATATCAACTCGCTGCATTTGCATTCCTACACCGTTAGTAGAGAGCTTCGTATAATCAAATAAGTCTTCAATTAAGCGCTTTAATTGTTCCGACTTATTTACAGCAATTCCAGCATACTCCTCCAATTGCCCCTCACTATGATAACGCCTATCCTGAATCAACCGTAAATAGCCCATAATAGAAGTAAGCGGAGTGCGTAAATCATGTGAAACGTTGGTAATTAGCTCATGCTTGGTTCGCTCCGCCTTGCGTTCTTCCTCTCTAGTATGATGCAATTGCATAGCCATAACATTAATATTCTGGGCCAACTGTCCTAATTCATCTTTACTGTTAACCGGTACACGGATATCCAGATTCCCCAGTGCCATTTCTTGAATGCCTTGAGAAATGCTTTGAATCTGATACATTTTTCGCTTTGTAAGATAGTAAAAGGAAAAAATAAATACACCAAAACCAATCAGTCCAGGTAACTGACTATAGCCTGTTCGATAGATGATAGATGGTTCTGGCATACCTCGTACTATTAGATATAGCTTTTTCTCACCCACATCCACAGGATAAAAGGACACGAATTCTTTCGCCTCATTCTGATAATCCTGGCGATAGATACGCACATCCATTGCATTTTGGATAACAGAATGAATATCGATCGTAGCCTCAGAGGTTTGTTTACTCTTATATAAAACCTTTCCTTGTTCATCAGCCAATAAAATACGATACTTCCCGCTATCCGAACGGTCATCAATTATTTCTTGCAAATCAAATTGATAGGAAGGATTTAGTTGTTTATTTTCATTTTCTGTTCGAAGGGTGCTTATCAAATTACGCGCATGATTATCAATATTTTCCATACCTTGCGTATAATCAATATATGCCTGTTGCGTTCGCATATAGGGGTTAAGGACATTCGCCACAAAAAATCCAGCCAGTACACATAGCCCAAAAGCCGCAATCAATTGAATACGTAAACTTGATTTTCCCTGAGCAATCATTTTTTTCGCAAGCTTATAACACGCATAAAACGTATATGGTATTAGCTTAAATGGATTCCATCTCAACTTTATAACCTACTCCCCAAACGGTTTTGATATAGCGAGGTTTTCGTGGGTTTTGCTCAATTTTCTCCCTGATTTTACGTATATGTACCATAACCGTATTATCAGATTGATAAAAAGGCTCGTTCCAGATTCGTTCGTAGATTTTTTCAGCGCTAAATACAATTCCTTTATGGCGAGCCAATAGTTCTAAAATGGCAAATTCCCGTGGAGTTAGTTTGACTTCTCGCCCATCTACCTTCACCTCATGCGTGGAGACATTGATCGTTAAGTCATCAACTACCAGTTCATCAGTCTTCACTTCTGAAAAACCGCTTAACCGCATGTAACGTCTTAACTGCGACTTTACCCGTGCCAAAAGTTCCATCGGGTTAAACGGCTTTGTCATATAATCGTCTGCTCCAGTAGCTAACCCAATAATCTTATCCATATCCTCCGCTTTGGCGGACAGCATGATGATCGGGACATTTTGCTTTTCCCTGATCCTCATGCAGGCAGCCAATCCATCCAGTCTGGGCATCATAATGTCTAAAATAATGACGTGTACCTGATTTTCCTCTAAGATTTTTAACCCTTCTACTCCATCAGCCGCTTTCAAAACCTGAAAGCCCTCGTTACTTAGATATATATCAATCAAATCACGTATTTCTTTCTCATCATCAATGATTAATATTGTTTCTTTCATCATCGAAGCTCCTCCCGTGAAGAATTAGCACCGCAAGTTCATTCTACTTCTTTCTCATCAGATTGTCCGTTACTTACGACACCGATAGACAAATGCAGGAGGGATGTTCAAGGGCTCAAAAGAGATAGATACCTCACGAAAGGTCTCTTTCAGTTGTTTTCTCATTTGTAAGGAATATTGGAATGCGATGAAAGCACCGCCTGGTTTTAACGATTGCATAACCTCCGCAACAATCCGTTCCCGTAATTCCTGCGGAAAGTTCATAAACGGCAATCCGCTAATGATGACATCTACCTGTTCTACACCGGCTTGCTTCAAGTCTTTTGACAAACACTGAGCATCGCAATGATGGTGAAATGAAGGAAATCTTTCTTGTAAATCAGCTCGAAGTTTTACGTCTTGTTCATATACAAACACGTTTGTATTGGGTGAAATTTTTTGCTTCAGTTTTTGTGTAAAGACACCTGTTCCTGCGCCTAGTTCAACCACTGATGTAACTTCCGCCCAGTCGATTCCTTCCAGCATTCTGCTAGATAAACGTGCAGAGCTTGGGGTCACACTCCCTACCTCGCGAGGAGATTTAACAAATGTAGTAAAGAACCGAACTTTATCTCTAACGTAACGTTGCATAGCTAGACAAGTGGTCGTTTCTACAGCGCTTTTATTCGCTTTCATTTATGCTCTTCCTTTCTTGTCTGATCCTTTGTCCTATTTTATAAGACGGATCTTAACAAGAAAGGGTACAAGTTCTTAAAAAAAACTTAAAATTTATACGTTTCTTTATTAAGAAACAGATCTTCCCATCGAGTTTTTGTAGTTGAGATAAGCTAACTGATAATTGTGCAGAGCTGTTTCATATTCGTTTTCTCTCTTTGCTAGCTCCTCCTCAGCAGTCATAACATCCAAGTTTGTTGCAAGACCATTTTCATAGCGTAATTGTGTTAAACGATAATTCTCTTTGGAAGCTTCTCTTGCTTTATCAAGTGCCTCTAGACCTTGTTTAGAGGAGGTTAGAGCTTCATAGTTTCGAGTCACCTCTAACAAAATATCGTTTTTGATTTGCTCCTTGTTCATTTCTGCTGTTTCCAATTCATTTTTGGCAAGCTGTCCTTGGAAGGAGGACAAGATTGAATATTTTTCTATCGTATCTACACTCTTTTTGGCCGCGTTGACTTCTTCTTCACTTTTCAGAATTTCAGCACGTTGAACAACAGCCAAACGCTTGGCTTCTTCCAATGAAATGATCTCTTTGTCGCGGATATCTCCTTCAGGTATAGAGAGCTCCCATTCTTTCGTCAAGTCTTCTGCTAAAAATTGATTTAATGAAAGGGTAGATAGATGGACCTGATTGCGAGCTACTTCATGATTAGCTTTTGCTTGGGCTAATCCTGTTTCAGCCTGCAAAACATCATTTTTAGCTTTTATTCCTGCTTTAAATAAGGCGTTTGCCATATCTACCTGCTTTTGGGCACGAGTTAAGCTTTGCTCCTGTAGCTGCAAATCTTGCTTGGCATGCCATAGCTCATAAAAAGCTTTCTCTGCACCTAGCTTGGTCTTATCTTCCATGGCCTGTAGCATATATTTGTGGATATTTCGCGCCGCTTCCGCTTTGGCTGTTTGCACATATTTCTGCTGAGCCTCGCCAAGCGAAGAAATATTTGATTCCTTCATCTTTACAGAATTATATATGGCTTGATTAGCATTAATATCAGCCGTATCAAGTTCCAGGCGGAATTTCTTGAGATCAATATTTTGTTCCAAGGCCAACTCGCCAGCTTTTTTGGGAGTTAGCTCATGCTTGTTTTCTTCTTCACTTGCTTGAGAATGTACAGTCTTCTCCTCAGTCGCTTGAGCCATTAGCGGATAGCTTATAAACAGCAATGAACCTATCATCACCATTAATAGGCGGGTCTTTTTTGTATAGGAAACACTCATTACTTATTGGTTCCTCCTTTATAATCCTTGGTGCTTTTGCCTATTCATAAACTTATAAGCAAATACCAATATTCTTTGCTTATTATCCACCTGTATTATGTAACCTTTCAATCAGTAAATGTTTCATTTCCTGCCAACCTAAATCCAGAAATCCCAGCTTATAGCATGATTGTTATTGAAAAATAGCTTACTTGTTAAACTTCCTTTTCTTTTCCTCTGTCTTTTGATAAGTTAAAAGCATATTCTGAAAAATCCACCTTTACTGGCATGCAAAAAAGACGTGTAGATTGCCCTTTCTCCTGTCGGATTCGGACAATCATACACGTCTTGTAGATATAGATTAGCTATTTACAGTTGAACCAACAACTATACGCGAGGCTTTCTACCTTCAGATGATGGTTTGCTAGATGTTCTGCCGCTGCTGCGACGACGGTCATCACCGCTACGACGACCACCTTCTGAACGTCCTCCACGATAGTTGCCACCGCCGCTACGACGATCGCCATAACCACCACGGCGTGGACCACCACCGCGCTTATCATCGCCAAATGGACGGCGCTTTTTAGAACGAAGAGGTGCTTCTTCTGTTAAACGAACTGGAGTTACATCTGGCTCTTTTGTCAGCATTTTTAAAGCGGCTGCCACCAATGTAACGGAATCAGTTTCTTGAAGCAGAGTTTCTGCCAAGCCATGGTAATCACGGTAGTTTTCTTCCCCGATTACAGTCAACAGTTTCTCAACTGTAATGCGCTGTGCACCTTCAATAGCTTCCGTTAATGTTGGTACAGGACGACGACTCATTTTACGTTTTGTAACGTGTTCAATCATGCGCAAGTGATCTATCTCGCGAGATGTTACAAATGTAGTCGCAACCCCTGTCTTACCTGCACGACCTGTACGGCCAATACGGTGAACATAGCTCTCAGGGTCTTGTGGAATATCAAAGTTATACACGTGTGTAACACCGCTAATATCCAAACCGCGAGCAGCTACATCTGTTGCTACTAGAATGTCGATAGTACCTTCTTTAAATTGACGAAGAACGCTGTCACGCTTCGCTTGTGTCAAGTCACCATGGATACCTTCTGCAGAATAGCCACGCTTGTTCAAGGCCTCGCTTAATTCATCAACGCGACGCTTTGTACGACCAAACACGATAGCTAATTCTGGGGACTGAATATCTAATAAGCGAGTCATTACATCAAACTTCAATTTTTCCTGAACTTCCATGTATACTTGCTCAATGTTTGGAACCGTTACTTCTTTTGCTTTCACGGTAATTTTTTCTGGGTTTTTAAGGTAGCGCTGTGCCAAAGATTCGATTTGGCGTGGCATTGTTGCTGAGAACAACAACGTTTGACGCTCGTCTGGAATTTGCTCTAGAATGCTTTCGATTTCTTCAATGAAACCCATGTTTAGCATTTCATCAGCTTCATCCAATACCAAGGTTTGAATGTTTTGTAGTCGAATTGTACGACGGTTAATGTGGTCAATTAGACGTCCAGGAGTTGCTACGATAACGTGAGGGTTCTTTTTCAATGCGCGTATTTGACGCATGATATCCTGTCCACCATAGATTGGCAAGGTTTTAATACCTGTGTATTGACCTAGTTTGATCAATTCCTCAGATACCTGTACTGCAAGCTCACGAGTTGGAGCCAATACAATCCCTTGAATGTGGTTAGAGGAGGTATCAATTTTTTCAATCATTGGGATACCGAATGCTACGGTTTTCCCTGTTCCTGTTTGAGCCTGACCAATCAGGTCTCTTCCTGTTAATGCAACTGGAATCGTTAAAGCTTGGATTGGAGTCGCTTCTTCAAAACCCATGTTACTGATGGATCGAAGTACGGATGGACTCAATCCTAGTTCATTAAATGTAGCCAAATTTTTTCAATCTCCTTTATTTACGGATGAAATCCTTCATGCTTTATACACAATAAGTGCCGGAAAACGTAACATTTATAGTTTGCCACTTTATCGTGTATATAAGCCTCTAATATTTTATTTGCTTCTGATAAACCTATCAGTGGAATGATCGTCTGTAAGCACTCGTTTTTCACAAAAAAAAGCATTAAGCAGAATTCACACTTAATGCCTGCACATTCTCGTGTTTTATAAAAAAATGGCATTCATAAGGATGGAGCATCAAGTCCATCGCCATTGGTTACTCGCGAATTTCCCACGGATATAGGCGTTTCATCGCAACGTAATAACAATATCATGTCTTTTGATGAAAAGCAACTAATTACAACCAACGGAATCCCTTAAGAAACGCTTGATTAGATGGGCAAAATATACTTTACTACCATGATAAAATGGAGCGTGGTTCCTGCCATCACGAACAGATGAAATATCTCATGAAACCCAAACCGATTCGGGAAAAAATCAAATATCTTGGTTGCATAAATGATGGCCCCTATCGTATACATGACGCCACCAATAATAATGAGAGCGATTGCTCCAATCGGTAAATGATGGATTAATTGAACGAACGGAACGGCCGCAATCCAGCCTAGCGTCACATAAAAAGCTGTGGACACATAGCGAGGTGCATGAATATAAAAAATTTTCAGGAACATTCCGATTAACGCTAACACCCACACAGCAGCTAGCATACTCCATTTCCAGCCACCCGATAAACCATAGTAAAACACGGGCGTATACGAGCCTGCAATGAGGAAATAAATAGCAATGTGATCAAATTTCTTGAGCATCATTTCTTTTGCTGGCGTTGTTCTCACCCAATGATATAAGGAGCTTGCACCGTATAACAAGATGATGCTAACACCAAAAATGGTTAATGTGATCAGCTTGGAAACATTGTGACGGGACAAAACGATCAAAAACACAAGACCAACAATGCCAGCCAGGAACGTAATAAAATGCGTCCATGTATTCACTGGCTCTTTCATTTTCCAAAAACGCTTCATCTTACCTCTCTCCCTTCCTTACATATCGGACTTGCTTCATAATAAGCCCTATTGTATCACTCCATAACCATAACGAATAGAAATACTTTCATTTTTAACAAAACATTCATCTTGATTAATAAGATACTTCTTGCGATGTGCTTGCATTGATGTGGTTTTCCTTGCTATTGATGTACAATATTTGTAAATCAACGTTATTAGAGAAAGGAAGACGAAATATGGCTCAAACCTTTATGATACTAGGCGGCATAGGTGGTTTTTTATCTGTGGCGCTAGGAGCATTTGCAGCTCATGGCTTAAAAGGAAAGCTAAGCGATAACATGCTAGCCAATTTTCAAACCGGTGCACAATATCAAATGTATCATGCTTTCGCTTTAGTGATGACAGCCGTTTTGCTTAAAGTTTTAGGGACAAGTACACTGCTTACTGCTGCTGGATGGTTGTTTCTTGTGGGAATCGTTCTATTTTCAGGAAGCTTATACGCATTGAGTTTATCAGGCGTTCGTAAGCTAGGTGCTATCACCCCACTTGGTGGGCTGGCTTTTCTAGCAGGATGGGCTTGCCTATTTATTTATGGGATTACTTGGTCAGCATGATTGTTTTTTGATAAATAAAAAACTTGCAGATAATACCTATTTTTTGTATTATTTTTCCATGTATAATAATTTAGTTAAAGATAAACAGCGAATCAAAATTTTAAAAGCATTGGCGGATGAAACACGACTGCAGATCATTCGGGTTCTTTTCCAAAAAGAACAAGAGGCAAAGTGCGGGGAGGTAGGTGAACTTTGTCACATGTCAAAATCTAATGCCTCTTATCATTTTCGAACCTTACGAGAAGCTGGACTCATCCATATGCGAAATGAAGGTCAGTCTAAATTTTTGCGTATCAATCAAGAAACCTTTGAAAAATATTTACCCACATTCCTCGAAACCTTATAGAGTAAAAACATTATTGTCCATGCCACGCTAACTAACAAGAAAAAATATCGGCATACACGATAAAAAAAGCATACGAACCGGGCCATTTGATTCACTCCGATTCGTATGCTTGTCTCTATCCTTTTGCTCTACAATAGGTTAAGTTTTCCCATCATTCGTTTGATCATTACTGCACAATGGGCTCTGGTTGCATTTGCCTGTGGTTGTAAGTATCCAGATCTGACACCCTGGATGAGTCCAGCATAATAAGCCTCTGCTATATCTCGTTTTCCCCATGAAAGCCGGCCTAGATCATGAAATGCAGCATTAAATGTAGCTTGTTGACCGGTAGTAATCTTAACACGAAGTCCCCGTTTTTCGATCATGCGTTTCATAATAACTGCCATTTCCTGACGAGTAATTGTTTTATTTGGTTCAAACAAGCGATTTTGATAGCCAACAACATAACCTCGGCTCCTTGCTGTCTCAACAGCACCAGCATACCATGCGGAAGAAGAAACATCGTTAAAGCGTGACCCGCTTCCTTCTTGTTCTCCAAGCGCTCTTATTACCATCGCCACAAATTCAGCACGGGTAATTGGTTGTTCTGGTACAAATTGATTAGTAGACTGTCCATAGATTATGAGTCTGTTGGCTAACCATTCCACATCATAACGTGCCCAGTGTCCGTACATATCTCGAAATGTCTTTGTAAAGGCTGCGAGTGCAAAGGTCCCACTCAAACGCTTATCCCGTACTTTGACTCTAGTATCACCACGTACATATTCAAAATCAGCTGGTACATAAGTGAAACGATTCTTTTTTTCATCATAGTGGAGCAAGACCTTCGTGCTTGTATCTATTCTCCCATCTATGGTGAAAGTATAGCTATCTTTTTTATCAAAATGCATGACTCTTGAGATTACCCTGCCGCCCTCCTTTTCAACAGCTCTTATCATTTCACGTTGCCACTCTTTTTGATTCTCTTTGTCTTTACGAGAATCCGCTCTGGAATCAGAATCATCCTCGACGATTACTTTAACTCTATCCTCTTTATCTTTGTCATCAGTAACAACGTAGACATAGGTAGTTCCTTCTCGCTTTCCTTTTATTTCGGCTTTACCCTTCCCTCGGTCTTTTACAGTCGCAATCCGTTTGTTTTTACTTTTCCATTCGATGTTTTGATTAGACGCATCCTTAGGAGAAATAACGGCTCGAACCGTAACGGTATCACCTTTATCCAATCTAATTCTTGATTTATTGATTCGAATACTCTTAATCTTCACCTCTTTACTAAATACATCTCGCGGTACTTTTGCCGCGAAAACAGTTGGCTTATTTAGCTTTAGCGCTTCCACAATAACTGCCGCCGTATCCATGTTTGAAATTGGATTTTGATTGTTGCCCTGCTTTATGCTCGGTCCGGATGCTACCCATGTGAGGCTGTTAAACCTGCTCGACGAAGTGGGGGAATCAAAATCAGTGCCTTCATCCGTTACTAATAGAATTAAGGATTTATTTTTTTGCTTCTGTTTCTCTAGCGCTTTTAGTATAAGTCCTAAGTCCTGATCAACCCTTCGCACAGCGTCTACATACTGTGCCGAATAATAGCCATTTTGATTTGCCGCTAGCTTTGGACCTTGTAATTGTACAAACGTTAATCTATTTTTATTGTCTTGATGTAAAATGTACGATGCCGCTTGCTTGGCTACTTCTGCATCAGCTAGATCTTGACTACCAGCGTTCATGGTAATTTGGCTGACCTTTGCTAACTCTTCCTCCAAAATCCCTCGCCGTATATCTGCGTTAGCTGTAAAAACCCCGATATGAGCTCCCGGTCTTTCCTCGTGTAACCACCGAATTACAGAAGCATGTGGGCTATATGCTGTACGTAAATTCGTATCTACATTGCTACTAGTAATACCATGTTCCTTAGGGGGGACGCCAAGTAAAATGCTTGCCCAGTTCTCCGCGCTTTTTTGTTCAGCTACAGGCCTGGCGGTGTACGTATAAGACCCATTTTTAATCAAGCTATCAATATTTGGAGTAGCAATCTTCTTGTTAGCGTTACCAAGACCGCTGATACCAATCAACATGACATGTTCATACGAGGGTACATGTTTATACTGATCAAGCTGCTGTTGCACCACTTTTTTATCGCGACTATCAATCCTTCCATCTCCATTGACATCAGCGCTTTTGATTTTTTCCCAGGCAGGATCATTCTTATCTTTACCCATGTGTTTTTGGACATACGCTACATCCTCAGAGGTTAGCAGCCCATCTTGATTGACATCGGTATTCGCAAATACTTGCACTTCGCCAATATAGGCAGGGGAGGCTTTATCTATAAAAACATAAAAACGGGCCTTACCAGGAGAGTTTCCTTGGATTCGCAGTCGGTTATCAGCTTGTTTCGTGATAATGGCTACGTTTGCATTATCGCTTTTTACTGTAAAATCTAGCTCTGTAGTAGGAGCTACCAAAGTCACATCAACACAGTGATCTACGTGAATGCTAAGCCTTTCAGGTGTCAGGGAAAACTGTGATAAGAGCTTTTTTGCTTCTTTCAAGGAGATTGCATCAGTTGTGGAAGCATTACTCTTTGCGGGGAGTGATGGGGGTGTTGGTAAGGGCAAAGATGGTTTCTTAGATGGTTCCTTACGTGGTTCCTTGAATTTTACCTCAGATTCAGTGGGTTCCTTTTGGGATAAGACATCTGGTTTTTGTTGCCCTGCCTTTGACTTTGTGTTTGGTTCGTTAAATGGTTCTGGTTCTTGTTTTGTGCTCATGTGACTAATATCTTTGACTTCGGCGACCGGTACCATCGCCTGTGCCTTAGATGATGCCCCTACGTCTGTGTGTACGGTGGATAAAAATAGCACGAAGGCAGATCCAGCAGAAATCCATTTAAAAACGCTGTTAAACATGGTATCCTCCTTTTACTTTGTTGTTTCATCACATTTCATTAGAGATAGCGATACAACAGTATTTAACCTCAAAGGTTCTTAACCATGTTATGCGTTTACTGAAACAGATTATGCTTTTTCAAGTTTTATCCATACAAAAAGATAGCCGGAATAGCTATCTTTTTGTATGATGCGACTAACTATTTTGAATGTATATGACCTTCTATAAAAGGCTTAATGACTGAGCCGGTACCTGCTGGCGCAACCATCTCATCTCTTCACGTAAAACCTTAGCTGGGTTAGGACCAAACCATTCGATTGAAGCAAAATATTCTGTCTTCGCAATTACCTCAAGAATAGAGCTATAGTCTACTGCTCCGTATGCTAATGGAACAATCCCTTCCCTACTTCCACTCGGCGAGTAAACATTATTTGGCTGAAAGACTCCCAGATACTCCGTTGAAACAATATTTTTCAGATGATAATGGCGCACCCAAGGCTGTAGCTTTTCAAAGCTGTCTATCGGATCGGCACCAGATTCCCAGATATGCAAAAAGTCAAGGTTGATAGCAACCGCTGGATGGTTAATTTCCTCTAAGAGAGTCAGCGTAGAAGCGAGGTTATCCGTCAAGGTGTTGGGATGCGTCTCTAAGAGCAGTTCCATCCCATTTTCTCTACATAGCTCGCATAGCTCGCGCAGATACTTTACATATAATGTCCGTTCGCTTGCCGATACCTCAGCGCTTGCCTTTTGCCCAGCAAACGTCCGAATGCGATTGACCCCTAACCACTTTGCTAGGGAAATTAATCGTTTCCCTTTATCCAGTGTTTTGGAGAACGGTTGATGAGAAGATATATCTAAATAGTCGCTTAGCATCGATACCTGCATGTCATGATTTGTTAAAATACGAAGCTGTTCTTCGGCTTTTTCTCGATCTCCATCATACAGGTGCTGAGCATGAATCCCCCATAATTCAATACCATCAAAATCATGTCGCCTAGCAAAATCAACCATATCGGCAAAAGAGATTAGCTGATGGCGAAAAGAAATTGTACATAATGAAAATTTCATCAACCCTACCTCCATTCCTCTTCATTAAGAGTCACTGCTGCCCTATCCATCAATGTCCATTGTACAAACTGTCTCTCTAGCTCTTCTTTAATTTGCAGTTCAATCGCATCGGCTTCCTCTAGCGCCTCAATGATCGGAGGTAGAAGTGCTAGATTTTTCGTCATAGACATTTTTACCGCTAGATATTGCGCCGTAGTGAATGCTTGGACAACATCTTCAATCTGGTATGCTAATCGTAAAAATTCATCACGGGAATATTGGAGATAATCTTTAAAAAACATAAATGCATACTCGTAACTATATTTTCGAATCGCAATCACTTTCACCTGTTTCACAGCCGGTAATAGCATATCGAGGGTATATCCATTTCTCTCCTCTGCCATATCCGTGATCAGTTCTTTCAAACTACTTGTAAATTCATTATGATTTCGTTGAAAGGTGGTATGAAAATATTGCTCCGTTTTTTCATATGAGGGTGCTACGATATCCCTAGCATCAAATAAATAGCCGCCTCCGAATGGATTTTGCAGGAATGCTTCTATAACTGTTGCCTTTTTAACATTTCCTTCCCAGCGAAAATCTGGGTCAAACATAAACCATTCGTCTTCCTTCTCTGTCTTAGCGATCATCAGAAAATGAGGGAACGGTTTTAAGGCGAATTTATTATCGCGTTCAGGAATAAGCGACATATCTATCTGTACAAGCACAAACTGATGCTCGTTACGCGAATCAAGAAGCTCCAAAAAGGTTTGCAAATTACTTTCTTTATCTTTATCAGAATCGTACCATTCCTGTACGTTAGCATGAAAAAGGTGTTCAAATCCATTTATAATTGGTTCATGATTGTCTGTGTAGTAGGTTAGAACTCCGTCTTCCTTTTTAACAAAATCAGCATCCCAAACCCCAAAATAATAAGGGCGGTAATCCACATGGGTATAACGTTTGATCACTTCACAAAAGCAACTAATTAAGCAATGAACCTTAACCATGAAATCCCCCTGAGCTGTACGTATTGGTACAAAATCGTTAAAAATCTATTTCGCAGTAGTAGATAACGCATTAGAATCAACTGGCTGTAGCTGCTCAATAAAATCAAGCAACGATCCTACAGTAAGAAAAGTACGCGGGTCCAATTCTTTTGCTGGAACCATCAACTTCATCTCTTCCTCAATATAAACAATCAATTGAAGAAGCATGATTGAATCTATGAATAAATCCTCCTGTAATCGCATGGATTCATCTAGGCTGACGACATGCTTCAATTTTAGCTTCTTCGTAACGATTTCCTTCACTTGTTCCATTCTTTCCTCACGCTTCATGAACAGCTTCCTCCATTTCTAACAAGCGACGACTTACTTTACCATTCGGTGTTTTCGGAATCCTTTGTACACATCTAATTTCAAAAGGAACCTTGTAAGCTGGCAACCTCGGTAAGCACCATTCTCGAATGCTAGAAGGAGTGATACTCTCATCAGCCACAACCATCGTCTTGACTACCTCACCCATTACAGGATGCTGGCCTCTATAAACAACAGCCTCTTTAACACCGCTGAGCTTCAAAATCGTTTCCTCTACTTCCATAGGAAACACTTTTAATCCTGATACATTAATTACATCATCCATTCGGGCAACAAATTGAATTTGCCCTGCTTGCCAATACCCCAAATCCTGTGTATAGATCGTCTTATGATGGAGCGTAGCCGTAATCTCCGCTGGATTCTCCAATTCCATTCCTGCTGTAAGCGTCACATGTGAAAGGGGCTTCCCCAGATCAACATGAGAGGTCATCTGTTCACTGATACTTATACACCCGGACTCTGAGCAGCCATACTGTTGCATCATCGTATCAGTCATCCCCTGTAGCCTTGTAAACAATTGCTCCGGCATTGGAGCTCCAGAGACCATGATTCGATGAAAGCGAACGGCTTCATTGGTAAAGCTAGATAAGACGTGGAATAACAACGGCACTCCGTAAACGATGTGCTTTGGCGTCCTTTTAATAACCTCCCAAGCAAATTTGGGATTCTTATGAGTAACCACCAATGGCTTACTTCCTCGTTCCAAAGTAGCCAATACCCCGCAAATTAAGCCATAGGAATGGGTAACTGGCGCCATTACAATCGGGATTAATTCCTCGTATGCACCAAACACCTGATTATATGCCGACATTTCTACTCTGATTTCCTGCCAGCTACGCCTTACCAGCTTTGGTTGACCAGTCGTTCCTGAGCTGTATTGATAAACAGAAGGTTCCTGCTCTATCGCCCCTTCTTGCGGAACCAACACAAAGTTTTCGGGAACATGGTAGATAAGCCCGTAGCATTGGCCATCCACTGCCATTTGATAAGCTGTTTTCTCTGGCGTTTCTCCATGAATGAGCAGGACAGAACCACCATGATCACGTAAATAAAGGACAAGACTAATAATGTCTAAAGCATCGGACAAACATAAAGCGTATCGTTTTCCCTCTGGTTTTTGAAAATGAGGCATTCCTGAATAGCTTAGCAATCGAGAATCAAATTGATTTAAACCGATTTCATTGTCATTGATGATTAACATGGCTTATCACCTCCTACAGGAGTAGATCGCAAGCTTTCTCTAGCTTGATACAGGGCATTAGGCACCTGATGTACATGCATCACATTATCAGGATACAGACGTCGCTTAGTTAATTGCTCAGCCAGGATGCTTGGGACAAATAATTCAAAAAGCTCAAATCGTTCCTTGAGCTCAGGAAAACGATTTTGGTATTGCTCAATCATTTGAGCTAGAAGCATCCAGAATCTACTTTCAGCAAAATCATAATGTTCAGCCAACAAAAGCGCCAATTGACCTAAATTAATTAAGAATAGCGTTTCTAACGTCAAGTCTCGTACAAGCGAGGGATCGTCCATGTGAAACATGACATTAGGTTCAACCGTTGCATAAAATTCATGTACCTTGGCAAAATCAGGACATGCTTCCGGGTCGTTTAGATATGGCTTGCAGTAAATCAAGTCCTCATGAAAATCCTTTAATGCAACTCGAACTGGAACCCCGTTTCGATGGATCAGTATCATGTTTTGAGCGTGAGATTCCAGTGCAATTCCATGCTTGATTAGCAAATGAACAACTGGAAGCACACTTTTTTCAACCAATTGTCTCAGCCAATTCTCTATACCATGCTCTCGAATCCACGGATCAATAAACGGGACTCCATCTAACTCTTTGGCAGATAAAGCATTAAAGGGCACAGCTTCTTCATCAGGTTCCAAGTATTGATGTAAACTTTCTCTCCACATGCAACCGATCACACCAAACGTCACCATTTCAACCAAATCGGCTGGAGGGGGTGGATCATAGCAAACAGTCGCAAATTCCCCAAGCATAACTAGCTTCATCTCGTCTTTTAAAAATGGATCGGAATCTCGCATTCCCTTTAACCAACGAGAAATGAGCGGTGCACTAGCAAGTGAATGAGGGGTTAAGTGGCGAGCTGCGGACGTATTGACTACATTTATCGCCAGCTTCACATAAGGCTTAATTGGATTACTGCTGTTGGTAAAGGTTCGAATTGATTGCTGAGGCCGATAGCGATCGTTGGAGAACCCCAGCTCCACAATTCTTTTGGCATGCAAATCAGCCTGGAAAGCAGGAACGATATGTTTGCGCCACTGCCATGGATGCACTGGTACCATATCATACTCCTCAGGGTCGCATCCTTGTTGAACGAAAACCGAACGAAAAGCTTCTCTCTTCTCTGCTCCTACTTCATCTAAAAAAAACTGTTGAGTCTCCATATCCTCATCTATTTTTACATGGGCATACTGTTTATGTATGCCTAGCCATAATAGCTGCACTTCCTGTTTAAACTCTGGTCCATATGCATAATGGTCAAGGTAATCGAATCCTAGGCGGGATTTGTAGCTAGGATGATAGGGATGACCGTCCATCAGGTCCCCTTCCAGCTCGTCGTAGCCTTTTCCTCTTAACCACACTTTTCGTTCTGATCGACTGTACTGAGCTAATGTGTCTTTCAGTAGGGTTTGCTCCAACTCCTGAGCAAACGAGGCTAGCTTTTGCTCATTCACGTCTCTTTTACGGAATATTTCCATTAAAAAACGCGTAATCGACTCTGCCTCCTGCTCTGTCTTACCCACAACACGCATCAGCGGTTTAGATGGTAAAAGCCGAATCATTCCAAATGTAAAAGTCCGTCGCGCCCAGAATCGGTAAGCTACTGGTTGGTCGTGTTCATCCCATCCTGAGATAGTGATAGGTGTAAATGTCTCTTCTAGCTGTGTTTCAGGAGTTAAAATTCCTTCATAGATCATAGATTCGATGCATTGACGAAACACTCTTCTTCGCACCTTTATGTATTGTTCGGAGCGAATGGCTTGTCCAATGTTCACATCGCAGTCAGTTACTTGCATGACCAAAGCCTCCATTATCAACAAGTCATTTTTCATTTGGTTAACGTAGTGCCAGTTGGTTTACAGCTTCAAGCTCTATCTGACGCTCCCTTGCTTTTGCAAGCGGATTATCGATCTTAACAAAAATAGCAGAATTGCTCTCTTCACTTTCTAGTTCATCTACATCATGAAAACGAGTAAGTAGATTCGCCTTGCAAGCAAGCTTTTCAGAAGTCAGCAGGCTATGTAAAAATTGAGATGGTTCTCGATTTAATGGCAAAAATTCTTGTAACACACTACGCATCTCGTCTAATAACTGCTGTTCATCTATTAATCCCGCAGACCCAAAGCCGTTAATAAGCCCAAACATATGATTGAAAATTAAATAATAACGCAATCGCTCGTCCACTAAGCTGTCTTCGGTGACATTCTTGCTCATTTCACCAAGATTGGGAAAATTTCGTGATAACAATTCCTTCATTGACTGACAGTAATAATATCCTTGATTATCCCTGTAGTAAAATTGACTAGGGTACCCGTCTTGAAGCTTGACGATACTATTCTGCTGATGAGCTTCTAAGCCAATTCCCCACTTCAGATAAAGCCATACCATTGGCTTGAGTGAAATCTCAAGATAACGGCGGAACCACTCAAGACTTACCTCTGAAGGCGTCCGTCCCTCCTGTTTCGCAAGCTGTAAAATAATAACAGCCAGTCTACTCTTTTGTCCCGGTAATGGGTCTTGAATGAGAGCAGCGAGCACGGTAGCATTTTCAGCCGCACTACCCTGGAAGGGATTATGACGAAGGATAACCTCAAATCCTGATTCGTCCTGCTCGTCCAGCTTGAGTGTGATATAAGCTGGATCGTGTATAAAAGCAAACCCCGGAAATTGTTTGCTCATCTCCTCTTCAAATATATCCAGTACCTTTTTTGCTTCCACACCGCTTTCTAGCTCTGCTCGTTTGTTAACACGTAAGGAATTAGTCACCTTAACAGGGATAGAAAGCTTTATCATAAAGCTCTTATCCGGATGGTAAACCGTTCGCAATGAAGAAGTAGCTTGATAACATTCACCTAGAAGACCTAGATTATGCAACAGCCCACACTTGATGTACTTTTGAACAGAGTGCTGATCCAGCATCCATTCTGCCTGTAGAGGATGCAGAGGGATAAGTGAGTAATCTTCATTTTTTGCATATTGCCTAATCCCATCTTGCTCTAGCACTTCCTGCCCCAGCTCTGCTTTGATAATCTCAGTAGCAGACTGCTTAAGTCCTGATCCTTCTAAGACTAAGGAGTGATGTGCTGCAAAATAATGTAGAGGAAAAGCTCCTTTTTGTTCTGGCGAAAAAACAGCCTGCTTTGTATCAGGAATGCCTTGCCGACTCTTTGGTGTAGGATGGAAAAGGTGTCCAAAGAGTAAAGCTTGCTCAGCCGTAATGAAATCCATTTCAAAGCCATATAGCTCTTCTCTGTCGTCATAGCGAGCCGCTAAGTATCTCTCCATATTTTGGCAGCTTTGAATAACTCGCAATACCAGTTCGTCTGGTACTGCCTTCGTTCCATGCTGTAACGACAATTCCTTAACCAATAATACGGTCATCGTGACATAATCAGCTTCAACTGCTGGAGCCTCTTCTCTACTTTGATAAAAGGCTGGATAGTCAAATTGATGCCTTCCTGTCGGAGATTGATAGCTGGCCTTGACGTATAAATCCATTTTCTGAGACACCAACGGCACATGAAGATATTTCTCTCCATTTGTCGTCACCCATCTACCGTTTCCTGTTTCCCGGAGATAGCAGTTCAGAAAGCTTTGCATAGCTGCGTGTTCGGCAATATCTTTAACATGCTTCATATTGCAACTCCTTTTGCTTGCTACGCTTTTTTTACCAAAAAAGTAGATATTTAGATTTTTTAATAAAAATTGATAGTGCTCACCTATAAATGTAAACGATTATCATTATCAATACAAGAGAAAAAAGGCAGATTTTGCATTTTTTCTGTAAAATCTCTACAAAAGTTAAAATATCCTAATTTGATATAAAAAAAACAGACCATTGAGAGTTATCTCAACAGCCTGCTTCATGTTTACCTTATAACTTGTCCAATACATTAACCTTGATATAGTTACGAATTTCTTCGCCGCTTTCTAGGCTAAGTACATGCTCAGCTACTGCTTGAAGTTCTGCATAGCTTAGTTGTTTTAGCATATGACGTGCACGCAATACAGTAGGTGCGCTCATGCTAAATTCATCAAGTCCAAAGCCAAGAAGGATTGGCAATGCATACTCTTCCCCTGCCATCTCTCCGCACATACCAGCCCACTTGCCTTCTTTATGAGCCGCATCAATCACGTTTTTAATCAAACGTAATACCGCAGGGTTAAACGGATCATACAGATAAGAAATTTGTTGGTTCATACGGTCGCATGCCATGGTGTATTGAATTAAATCATTTGTACCAATACTGAAGAAGTCAGCTTCTTTTGCCAATTGATCAGCAATGACAGCCGCTGCAGGAATTTCAATCATCATTCCCACTTCTATCTCCTCGTTAAAGGCAATACCTTTATCGCGAAGCTCTGCTTTCACTTCTTCTAAAATTGCGTTTGCTTGACGCAGCTCTTTTAACGTAGCGATCATTGGATACATAATTTTAATGTTACCAAATGCGCTTGCTCGTAAAAGGGCACGCAATTGCGTTTTAAACAAGTCCACTTGATCTAAGCAAATGCGGATCGCACGGTAGCCTAGGAACGGATTCATTTCATGTGGCAATTGCAAGTATGGAAGCTCTTTATCTCCACCGATATCCAACGTACGAATAACTACAGGACGGTTGTTGTCCATCGTAAGTGCTACGGCTTTATATGATTCAAATTGTTCTTCCTCAGTCGGGAAGTTATCACGGCCCATGTACAAGAATTCTGTACGGAACAAACCAATACCTTCAGCGCCCGCTTTATCAGCTACTTCAGCGTCATGAGGATTTCCGATGTTCGCAACTAATTCAACATGATGACCGTCTTTAGATACAGATGGCTCATTAATTAATTGTGCCCAAGCGGCTTTTTGTGCTTCGTACTCTTCTAATTTTTTCTGGTACGTAGCAATGAGCTCTTGTTCAGGGTTTACGTATACGTCACCTGTCTCACCGTCAACAATCAACATATCGCCGGTTTTAACTTTCTCAGTGATATCGTTAAGACCGGTAATCGCAGGGATTTCCATCGTGCGTGCCATAATCGCAGAGTGAGAAGTCCGACCACCAATATTGGTTACAAACGCTTTCACTTTGCTCTTATCAAGTTGTGCGGTATCGGATGGTGTCAGGTCATGAACAACCAAAATTACTGGTTCTTTGGAGTCACCAACCAAAGTGTCTTCCACACCTAGCAAGTTCTTTAGAATTCGTTGACTTACATCACGTAGGTCTGCCGCACGCTCGCGCATATATTCGTTGTCCATGCTCTCAAACATGCCAACAAACATGTCGCGAACATCTTCTAAAGCTGCTTCAGCGTTCACTTTATCATTCTCGATGTTACCTTCCATTGCTCCAACGAATTCTGGATCTTCCAGGAACAGTTGGTGAGCCTCGAAGATTTTTGCTTCTGCTTCCCCAATGTCGCGAAGCGCTTTTTGCTTAATCGCTTCTAATTGGGAGTTGGTTTTATTCAAAGCCTCTTTCAAACGCGCCACTTCAGCAGGCACTTGATCCGCTGCAAGCGTTTTACGTGTATAAGAGAGGGTTTCTTCTACCTTTACCAAAGCTCGACCAAGAGCGATCCCTTGGGCTGCTGCAATACCTTTACAAAGCAAGACGGATCATCTCCTAACTATTCTTTTGCACTTTCTAGGATCGCGCCCAATTCCTCTAAGGCTTGAGCTTCGTTATCGCCACTTACTTCAAGCACGATTTCATCGCCTTTTTTCGCTGCAAGTGTCATAACACCCATGATGCTTTTGCCGTTAATTTTTTTAGTGCCTTTAATTAAATTTACATCGCAAGAGAAAGAAGTTGCTTTTTGTACGAACATTGTAGCCGGGCGAGCATGCAAGCCAGCAGGGTTTTGAATTACGCAAGTTTTTGTTAACATGGAATATTTCTCCTTTTTCTCGTTAAATTAGTTATTCATGAACTTCTTTTTTTAGTATATTGATCATCAAGGCAGTAATCAATGTCCCTACCAAAATTGACACAATATACATCCCAACATTACCTACAACTGGAAGAACAAACATTCCCCCATGAGGAGCTGGTAGTGTACATCCAAAGAACATCGACAAGCCACCTGCTACAGCGGAGCCTAGAACTGTTGCTGGAATTATGCGTGTTGGGTCTGCTGCTGCAAACGGAATTGCACCCTCCGTGATGAAGGAAGCTCCTAAAATATATGCGGTTTTACCTGCTTCTCTTTCCTGTGCAGTAAATTTCTTTTTAAACAAAGTCGTTGCCAATGCAATTCCTAGCGGGGGTGTCATGCCGGCCGCCATAATTGCTGCGTGCGGGCCATAGTTTCCTGCTGCAATCATAGCGATACCGAATGTAAACGCCGCTTTATTCACAGGACCGCCCATATCAACAGCCATCATAGCACCAACTACAATACCAAGAATGACAGCATTCCCTTGTCCCATATTACTTAACCAATCAGTTAACCAGTTATTAAGCGCTGCGACCGGTTGTGAAATAACACCAAGCATCACTAGACCTGTAAGCAAGATACCAAACAACGGGTACAACAGAGTTGGTTTAATACCTTCAAGAGACTGTGGTAAACCAGAGAATGCTTTTTTCAATCCTACCACCAAATAGCCGGCAAGGAAACCTGCAATTAATCCACCTAAAAATCCAGAGCCTGTTTCCGCGGCTAGCCATCCACCAACTAAACCAGGGGCTAAACCTGGTCGATCAGCAATACTCATGGCAATATAACCCGCTAAGACAGGAATCATCAGTTTGAAAGCGGAACCACCACCGATGTCACTCAACAGCTTGGCAATCGGGTTAAAAGTGGGGTCATCCGGATTGGCTGCATTTATCCCAAACATAAAGCTAATAGCGATGATGATACCTCCACCAACCACCAATGGCAGCATGTTGGATACACCGCTCATTAAATGCTTGTAAAAACCTGATCTGCCTGACTTATCTTCAGAGGAATCTGCAGAAGACGTTGACGTGCTACCTTGGTAGACGGGGCCATCTTGATTTACTGCTCGTGTAATCAAGTCCTCTGCCTTACGAATTCCATCAGCTACCGGCACCTCAATCACTACCTTGCCCTTAAACCTGTCCATTTCGACCTGTTTGTCAGCAGCAACGATTACCGCATCTGCCTGTTCAATCTCTTCTGATGTCAATTTATTCTTTGCACCACCGGAACCATTTGTCTCTACCCGGATGGCTATGCCCATTTCTTCTGCCTTCTTTTTCAAGGCATCGGCTGCCATATAAGTATGAGCGATTCCTGTTGGACAAGCTGTCACAGCGACAACTTTTACTCGTCCTGTTTCACCTGGTAAAACAGAGGGCTCCTCTACATTATGACTTTCCTTTTCTTTTCTCGCAATCATTTTTAATAATTCTTCCTTGCTCGTAGCCAGAGTCAATTCATTTCGGAAGGACTCGTCCATGAGCATTTCAGACAGATGTGCCAAGGTTTCTAAGTGCGCCTGGTTAGCATCGGCAGTAGCTGCAATCATAAAAAATAAATGCGATTTTTGTCCGTCCAATGCATCGTAATCTATTCCTTCATGGGAGTAGCCAAACGCAATACTTGGTTTTTTTACCGCCTCAGTTTTGGCATGCGGAATGGCAATTCCTTCACCAATTCCTGTTGAAGCATGGGCCTCACGGGCTAAGATTGCTTCTCTCATTCCATCTTTATCGTTCAGGCAATCTGCTTGATCCAATTGGTCAATCAATTCTTGAATGACCTCTGCCTTGGAGGTTGCAGATAGTTGCATAACAATAGTATCTGCTCGCAGCATGTCTAAGATACGCATTTCTTGTCCCCCTGGTTCTATATTTTTGCCACTCGGATGGTTGGCAAGTATTTCGCGATAGTCGTTGGTGTACAAAAACCTTCGGACAAAGCTGTTGCAGTACCACAAGCAATCGCAAACTGAAAAGCTTCTGCCTCTTGCATCTGCTCGCATGTAGCGTATAAAAAGCCTGCAACCACCGAATCCCCTGCTCCAATCGAATTAACTGGCTTACTCTCAGGAAATTCGGCAACGTAAGCGCCTTCTTGGTTTACAAAGACTGCTCCTTTACCTGCCAATGAAACAATGACATTCTCAACTCCCTGATCAATTATGCGCTTAGCATACTGATAGGCTTCCATTGGTGTGGCGATGGTTACTCCAAACAATTCGCCTAGCTCATGATGGTTGGGTTTAATAAAAAATGGTTTTTTGGTTATACCGCCTTTTAAAGCATCTCCGCTAGCATCTAGTGCAATTTGCAAACCTTTCTTTGCAAGAACGTCCATCATTATTTCGTAGGTGTCACTTTTTAAGCTTTTAGGCACGCTTCCTGCTAGCACTAAATAATCATCTTTGTGCAAACTTTGGATTTGGTCCATCAATTGTGCAAACGCTGCTTCTGGAATCTCTGGGGAAACACCACTGATATCTGTTTCTGTCTCCGCTTTCATCTTGACGTTAATTCGTGAATCTCCCTCTACTTTGATAAACGAAGTGGATATATCAAGCGCTTCCATCTCTTGAGCAATAAATTCACCTGTAAATCCACCAATAAATCCGAGGGCCACCGATTCTTTTCCTACATTCTTTAATACCTTGGAGACATTAATTCCTTTGCCTCCAGCCATCTTGATTTCTTTTGTTGCTCCGGTAATTCTTCCTACTTGCAAGCTTGGCAACCAGATGTGATAGTCTATCGAAGGATTAAGACTTACCGTATAAATCATAATTTCACCACTTTGCATCTTGTTAGTTTTCTTACTTTCTCTGCTTCTGTCGGATTTATGCGATCATCTGTAATAATCATCGCTTCACTGATATCCGCTACTTTAGCAAACGTCACCTCTCCATACTTTTGTGAATCACACAGCACATACTTCTCATCTGAATAAGAAAGCGCCAATTGCTTAATATAGGCCTCCTCTGGATCAGGAGTAGTAAAGCCATGTGTCAGATCAAAGGCATTCATACCAAGGAAGCATTTATCAAAGCGATATTGCCCCATTCCAGTGGCAGCCCCTCTCCCAATCACGGCCATCGTACCTGCTTTTAGCTCTCCGCCGATTAGAATAACCTTGCAATCATATTGGCGGGCAGTCAGGGCAATATTAAGACCGTTCGTAACAATTACGATTTGTTTAGCTGTGATGTGGTGAATCATCTGTTCCGTTGTCGTACCTGCATCTACATAAATGGAATCCTTATCCTTGATGAGAGAAGCAGCATAAGCAGCAATCGCTACTTTTTCTTGTTCACTTTTCTTTACCTTTTCTAGCACAGTCGGTTCTTCAAGTTTGCGATGTAAGATGGATGCTCCACCATGAACGCGCTTTAAATAACGCTTTTCCTCTAATTCGCTTAAATCTCGACGAATTGTGGATTCAGATGCATTCGTGGTATTTACCAGTTCATGAACAGTAACGACTTCTTTTTCTTTGAGTAAAGCCAAAATGAGCTGATGACGTTCTGGAGTTAACATTCTATTGTCGCTCCTTTAGTAAAAATCACACAATTGATCGTTTGTGATTAATACTCGATCGTTTTTAATTGTTTATGATTGTTTTTGATTATATACATAATTCTTCTACAAATCAACGGTAAGCTCTTACAAATCTCGTCCATTTCTTGACAGCTACTTTTTTCTTGCACAAACCCGTACTGACTTCTATTTTTCATTTGCAAAAAGAACGATGTTTTTGCACAATTTGCAGGTCCATTTTATAGCCTTTGCACAGTTTCCTATTATAATAGGAAGAAACTCGGTTTTTTTGATCAAAAAAATCGCTTTCGTCATCCGTGAATAAAGCGATTTCTCTCCCTTTGCACTCTTTCATTTATGCCCGTATTTTACTCAGATTTTGCAAACTTCATCCAAAAAATACCTTCCTCTAATCAATATACATTTTATATGTAGGATTTTGGGCTTTCCCCGATGAAAAAGGCTAGTTTCACCTAAAGCGAAACTAGCCTTCCTTATTTGTTTACTATTTTATCTATTGAAACAAGGTAATCATTTTTCCAAGAATAATCCCTACAATTCCAAAGTCAGCGTCGCCGAATGTAGAACCCTCAAAGCCTAGACCACCTAGTACAGGTAATAATAGGGCTGGCAAGAGAGAGATCAATAGTCCATTTACAAAAGCACCGATGATCGCACCTCGTCGTCCACCTGTAGCATTTCCATAAACACCGGCCGCAGCACCTGTGAAGAAGTGACCAACAACACCAGGTACAATAACCTTGAGCCCAATCACTGGCAGGATAAACATGGCGATTAAGCCTGCCACAAAACTAGATAGGAAACCAATAATCACAGCGTTTGGTGCAAATGGGAAAATAGTTGGGCAATCGAGAGCTGGTTTTGCATTTGGTACAATTTTATCTGCAATCCCTTTAAAAGCAGGAATAATTTCTGCAATCAGCATACGTACACCAGCAAGCACGATATACACACCGGCTGCAAAAGTGATTGCTTGAATAAAGGAATATACAATGAAGTTTTGACCATTAGATAGCTGGTTCTCGATAAAGCTTTGTCCAGCAAATGGTGCAATAATCAAATACAAGAGTGCCATCGTCAAAGAGATAGAAATCGAGGTATCACGCAGGAAGCCAAGAGATTTTGGAACTTTAATATCCTCGGTGGATTTTGCTTTATTACCAAACTTTGCCCCAATAAAGCCCGCTGTTAGATATCCAAATGATCCGAAATGACCCATGGCGAAATCGTCCGAACCAGTTACTTTACGCGTATATGGTTGCGTCATTGCTGGAGATAAAACCATTAAAGCTCCCAATAAAACTGATCCAATAATAACTAACGGTACACCTGTAAAACCACCTGTGGATAATACTGCGGATAACAGACAAGCCATGAACAGCGTATGATGCCCCGTTAAGAAAATATATTTAAACGGAGTGAAACGGGCAAACAAAATATTTGCTACCATACCAAAGAACATGATCATCGCTGTTTCTTTCCCAAATGTTTGTTGGGCAATGGCTACAATCGCCTCGTTATTGGGAATAACCCCGTTAATATGAAAGGCTTCTGTGAATATTTTGCTAAAGGCATCCAAAGAGCCAATTAAAATACTAGCTCCACCACCTAGAATAATAAAACCCATAGTGGTTTTCAAAGTGCCTGCAATGATATCAGCTATATTTTTCTTTTGGAGCAACAAACCGAATAAAGCGAAGAGTCCGACCAAGATTGCAGGTGTTCCTAAAATATCATTCATCAGAAAGTCTAGCATGGACAATCCCTCCACTTTTCTTTTTCATGGTGCCATAAAGAGGAATCCAAACACTTCTAGCTTTAGAAGTGTTTTTTCAGGACTTCACGAATTTCGTTCTGATCCAGAATGTTGGTTAGGCCTTCAACAACACGTGAACCATCTTCAAGATTACCCACGATATCTTTAGAGCCTAGATACAGATCAGCTCTCTCTGTTTTACTAGAAGCCAAGTCGGTATGGGATACCTCCGCTTCAACGCCTAGCTCTCCTAAGATTTTTTTCACGTTCATTTCCACAATGAAGCTACTTCCTAGACCGTTTCCACATACAACTAAAATCTTTTTCATACTTAATTCCTCCTCAAATGTCATTGTTAGATTTACTGATTGTTTTAAACCTGAATAAGCTGAAGAATCTCTTCAATAGAATCTGTTGTTAACAGGATTTGTAAAGAATTTGGATCAGATAATACTTCTGTCAATTGAGATAGTGCACCTAAATGGGAGTCATTATCCGTAGCTGCGAGCACAAAGAGCAATCTTACCCGATGCTCTGCTTTTTCTGAAAAGGAGACTGGTTTATGACATTTCAGAAAGCTCATGCCTACTCTGTTGACGCCGTTCTCAGGGCGTGAATGAGGAATAGCAATGTCTGGCGCAATCACTACATATGGCCCCAGCTCCTTCACATTATGGATCATAGCCTGAATATAGGAGTCTTGAATGCTCCCATCATCTAGTAACGGTTGAGCAGCTAGACGTATCGCATCCTCCCAAGTAGGAACCTCCTCAATAACTTGAATGCGGTCTCTGGTTAATAGTTCACGTAGCATGGTGATCCTTTAACCTCCTTCCCCATGTTCCAGTGCTTCTTAGTGCTTCATCCTTATTGGAACCACTTTTGCACCTAACTAACAAAATTAATGTTAGCGCTTTCTATAGATATTTTATAATTATATCAATCACTTTATGGCTTTATTATATCGCCTAGCTGTTGAAAGTTTTAGTCCAAATGTTCGTTATACATTTGTGCAAGAATTAGACTGAAATTGTACAAATCATTGCACGAAACTATACCCAGGTCTTTCCTCCCTTCTTTTTGCAAACTGTTTCATTTCACGAAATTACACTTTTCATTTATTTCAGACTATTGTATATTTAAACGAACCAATCTAATATAACAACAATGATATGAACTGACCTAAGTAAAAAATGAAAGTTAGGAGATGAGAAAGATGTATCAACACATTCCTACTGCTCATTCAGTCAGAAAATTCAATTTCTTGTTGTTAGCCTTCGTTCTTTTTGCAAGTATTTTCCCGGCTATTCTACCAGCTAGCGTTTCTGCTTCGCCGATCTGCTCAGCTGTCTGGGATAGTAAAACAATTTACACCAGTGGACAACAAGCTTCCTACAAGGGTCATGAATGGACAGCAAAATGGTGGACACAGAGTGAAGAGCCAGGTACCAGTGATGTGTGGCAGGATCTTGGCGTTTGCTCTACTAATCCCACTAATCCACCTGATCCTTCTAATACTCCTCCTACGGTACCTACCAATCTAGCTGTAACAGCAAAAACCTCCACAAGTGTTTCTCTCACATGGGCTGCTTCTACCGATGATAAGCAAGTGATAGGCTATACGGTTTATTATAACGATAATTTGCAAGCGGTTACAAAAACCAATGCTACGATCACCAATCTGACTCCCAATACCACTTACACATTTACAGTAAAAGCAAAAGACAATCAAGGCTTGGAGTCTGAGGCTAGTCAACCGTTAAAAGTCACTACAGATACAGACACTTTACCACCTGAGCCAGCCACCCCTTGCCGTCCAGCAGGTCTATATGATTCTGGCGTAAAAAACATTCCTTATTGCCAAGCATATGATCAGGATGGACGTGAAAAGCTAGCCAATGATTCTAAACGACGAATAATTGGCTACTTTACAAGCTGGAGAACGGGGAAAAATGGACAATCCAAATATTTAGTCACCGATATTCCGTGGAAAAACCTAACACATATCAACTACGCTTTTGCTCATGTTGACAGTAATAACCGCGTATCTGTTGGTTCCCCCACTGATCCAACCAATCCAGCGCTAGGCTTAACTTGGCCAGAGTATCCCGATGCCCTAATGGACCCATCCCTGCCATATAAAGGACACTTCAATCTGCTAACACAGTGGAAGAAAAAAAATCCTGGTGTAAAAACCCTTGTTTCCGTTGGAGGATGGGCTGAATCAGGAGGATATATTGATGAGAATGGAAAGCGAATTGCTTCTGGAGGCTTTTACACGATGACGACTAATGCAGATGGCTCCGTCAATCAAGCGGCAATTGACACATTCGCTACCTCTGCTGTTGATTTTTTACGCAAATATAATTTTGAAGGAATCGACATCGACTACGAATACCCAACTACAATGAATCAAGCCGGTAATCCATTAGATTGGCAATTTTCCACTCCCCGATTAAAAGGACTAATGGAAGGCTATAACGCCTTGTTAAAAACCTTGCGAGTCAAGCTGGATCAAGCATCTGCTGAGGACGAAAAATATTACATGCTAACCATAGCCTCACCTTCTTCTGCCTATTTGTTGCGTGGAATGGAGTCTTTCCAAGCTTTGAAGTATCTCGACTATGTGAATGTGATGTCCTATGATCTTCACGGGGCTTGGAATGAATTCGTTGGTCCTAATGCTGCATTATTTGATGATGGCAAGGATGGAGAGTTAATTAAATACAACATTTATAACACGCCTCAATATGGCGGCATTGGCTACCTCAATACAGATTGGGCTTACCATTACATGCGTGGGATGATGCAGGCAGGACGAATCAATATCGGAGTTCCCTATTATACTCGTGGCTTTCAAAATGTTGTAGGAGGAACAGATGGGCTATGGGGAAAAGCTGTAGGTAAAAATTGCCCAACTGGACTAACCGCTTGCGGGGATGGCGCCACAGGTATTGATAACATCTGGCATGATAAAGATGAGAATGGCAAAGAGGAAGGGGCAGGCTCAAATCCAATGTGGCATGCCAAAAATCTCGAAAAAGGCATTGCTGGCTCCTATTTGAAGGATCATGGGATTGTAAATCCAGTGTTGACTGGTACCTATAAGCGTAACTATGATTCTACTCTTGTTGCCCCATGGCTTTGGAATGCTGAGAAGAGGGTTTTTCTATCTACTGAGGATGAACAATCTATCGGCACCAAAGCAGATTATGTTATAAAAAATGGAATTGGCGGCATTATGATTTGGGAATTGGCAGGTGACTACGACTGGTACAAGGATCGCAATGACGGTAAAGGAGAATACTACATGGGTTCTACTTTAACCAAATTGATGCATAGTAAATTTTTAGCAGCAACCCCATATGATGCTTCAAATAGTAAAACCCCGCTACCAGCCGATAAACTAGCCCTAAAAATAGAAGTCACTGGATTTCAACTAGGAGATCAAAATTATCCAATCAATCCTACGCTAAAAATAACCAATAACAGTAATCTAACTATCACAGGCGGCTCCGTCATTGAGTTCGATGTTCCTACTTCTACCTCAGCCCAATTTAGTAGCTATGGCGGGGATAGTGTTAAACTAATCTCTGCTGGTCATACGGGGCCAAACGTCGGTGGATTAAAGGGTGATTTTCACCGTGTGGCAGTCACCATTCCTACTTGGAAATCAGTAGCGCCTGGACAAAGCATAGATATGAGCATCGTTTATTACGTGCCTATTAGCGGTCCTACAAATTATACCATTACAATTGACGGCGAAAAATATGCGGTTACTGATAAGTAAGGACCTGGGTGCTTTGGCTGATATGACTGCGTTTGGAAATGAAGAAGTTTGATTTAAGCTTAGTCTGAATTGGCGTCCATAAAACAAACAGCCGGTATCCCTGTATGGATTACCGGCATTTTTTTATTCCTAACTGCTATTTTTGCTAACAAGCCATAAAATCTTTCCTTATGAAAGGTAGAGAAAACCGAGCTACAAGCATTTCCCAGCATTGCCTTATTGCGCTGTTGGGACATTGCTTTATGATTCTTTTAACTGTACTCAGGCTCCATTTTTCCTCTAACAACTTCCATTAAGCTTCATTGGATGTTTCAAAGGATGTTTCAAAGGATGTTTCAAAATTTCCTTTTCATCTCAGAAGGAAAATTATAGTCTTTCCACCTAGTGGGCTAGTTTTTCTCTATAATTGGATATATCTCAATGATCCCTTGAAAGGTAGTCATATAAGGTTTTTTTAATTGATCAAGGGCAAGCACATCAGCCAAGATTTCTTCATTCCTGTTAGCAAAAACAAATAAAAATTGACGTTGTTCGTTTTTATAGATGTCAGATAATATCTGATCTTCTATATTAATGGAGGTAGCTTGATTTTTAGTTACAGGAACATTTTTTGCAAGTAGGCTTGTATTCCCAAATTCATCTGCCCAAATTATATCGAGCTTTGTATCATATGGTAATGGCTTTACTTGTAACCCTTTCACTTTCTTTGTAGTGTATAGCTTATTATTCCTATTCATGTATTTCGGTTCAGCGAACTTATCCCCCATCCAGGATAACGTAGGGAGTAAAGAAATATTTTGCGTGTCATAATTTTCAGGTAAAGAGAATTCTTGTTTAGCAATTATCTCTTTCGTTATTTGAGTATCCATTCCATTTGAGACAAAAAATCGCACTAAGCCAAGATTTCCACCGTTATATCTTTCTAATTGATTAGAAATAGTTATTGGAAAAATAGTTAATTCCTTATCGCCTGTTGTTGAAAATGGAATCGATACAGGTAGCTTTACTGTGGTATTGCTCTTTACCGTTACTTCAATTCCAATTTTTTTATCATAACCATCAATATTAATTGGTATGTTTATGTTCCCCTGATAAGCAAGTAGCCTGTATCTAATATCTTTTTTTGAATTATTATCAAGAATAAATGTACCTGTTATTACATTAGATGAATGTATATCAAGAAACGTATATTTTTCATCCTGTACCTTCATTTGACTTTTCCATCTTTCATCTGGAACAAACCCCGTTGCAGAAGTAAAAGAAGCGGATTCAACAGGGCTATTATGTAGTAATGTATGTTCACTTTTGGAAAATTTTTCACCCTGAATAACCAAAATATCATCTTGTTTATATTTAACATGTAAATACTCTTCATTTGAGCAAGCTGTAAGCATCAAATTTAACATTAACACTAACGATAGGAGCATCCAATAATTTTTTATTTTCATTCGTACAGAATACCTCCCATTTCAAAAAGTTATTTAACTTACATAGAAGTTTTTCTAAACGTCACCAACCATTATTAGTGGTACTTTCTAGCGCTTAGAATATTATATTATCACTCATTTTCAATTAAATTCCCCCTCTTATTGTCAAAAAATATAAGCCACCCCGCTTTTTAGCTTGGTGGCTTCATATTGTAAACTTGATATTACTTTGACTTCTTCTTAAATTGTACTACTGCTACATCCTACCTTAGAATGTTTCATATTTAGGACTCCGAATAACCTTTTCATGCTCTGATAAAACATTTGAAGCATCATTCTTCTGATATAGTAACTATTGGTTTTCATCCAAAGCAAAAGCATTACTTATAGATGATTCGAATAGACTGGCAATAAAATGTACCTCTCTACTCCAAACGAATTACCCTAACACTCAAAATATTCAATATCATCCTTGTAGTTGTCATATGCTGCTTTATACTCCATAACGCGAGCTACTTCAGAAATAAAGGTTTCATCATAGCCTGCTCTTCTTAACAAATGAAAGCCCATTTCCATGCCAGAAGCAATCCCACCTGCGGTTATCATTCTGCCAGTATCAACTATACGAGCACGACTGATTTTGCAAGCTGGTGCAATTTCAGCTAATCGATCGATTGGTACCTTGCCCATGTCCGTAGCCTCCAAATGATCTGGCTCTTTACGATTTGTTGCAGGGATACCATCCAGAAGCCCCATTCTGCCGTAAATCCATGAGCCTGTACATACACTTGTAAGCAGAGTTGTTTCAGGAAGAGATCGAATGTATTGGTGTAGTCGCTTATTATTCGTTTCCTGTCGGGTACCAAAGCCACCAGGAATTAAAAAGGCATCCAAATCAGGCATGTCATTGAAGCTGTAGTTGGGGTGTACAGTTAATCCCGCTTGAGTTTGAATTGGTTTCATCGCGTCTGCTACAAGAAAAACATCCAATTCAGGGTCAAATCTTCGCGCTACCGAAAATACGCCGTAGGGAGCTGCGTAATCAATAACCTCTGCGTCTTTAAAAATGTACACGCCTAATCTAAATCCTTGTTTTTTGTTCATGTTTTGTTTCCTCCTTTTGGATCAGTCTGCTTTTGAAATAGTACTTTCTTCTGTACGAGAGTTACTATATCATTGAATTACCGATTTTACTTATGAATGTTTACGATACGATCCATTTCGATTCCCGATATCATGGAGGTAGATATACAATGATTGAATTACTGGAAGGGAAGTTCTTTCAGACATTTATTGCAGTAATAGAAGAAAAGAGCTTTAGTCGAGCCGCAGAGAAATTAGGCTATGTTCAATCTACTGTAACTAGTCATATTCAGTTATTGGAGCAAGCCTGCAATCAAAAATTGTTTCATCGATTATCCAGAGGTGTAAAACCTACTGAAGCGGGTGTTAGACTTGCTACATTTGCGTATCAATTTATACATTTAGGTATGTCCTTAGAGCATGCAATGAACGAATTGGATCAGCCGCAGGGAACGATACATATTCGTATGCAGGAATCCTTTTTCTTAACACGTATGTCCTCCTTTATCCAACAATTTATGAATCAATATCCACGGATAAAAGTAAGACTAGAAGCGGGATTTCAGCCGGATATTCTGAAGAGGGTTTTAGATCACGCTGTAGATTTTGGCATTGTTCCGCAAAATCCCAATCGCAATGATCTGATTTTCCACCCACTTTTAGAGGAAAAGCTTGTTTTTATTGCCTCGGATGCCTTGGCGCAAAGAGTTGAATCTAGTGGATTGGATATGTTACACGATGAAATCGTAATAAGCTTTGGAACCAGTTGCCTATACCACACTCAAGCTAGTAGGATTTTGCAGGAGGCAGGAATTGAAGGAAATAGTGCATTAGAGTTTCCAAGCATAGAAATGATTAAGCAAGCTGTGAAATGTGGCATTGGCTTTGCATTACTTCCAGAAATATGCGTAAAAAAAGAACTAGAAGAAAAAGAGTTCCAAACGCTACCACTATGCCCGCCCATTTACTCAACACACGGGCTTATTGTCCATAAAGATAGAGAGCTACATTTTCCTGCTAAATTATTTAAGTCCCAAGTCGTTGAGCATTTTTCGATAGAACGGTAGGCCGTCTAACGTAAGTATGATACAAAGATATACAAATGAGGGGATAAAAAATAGAGTGCCTCCAGTAGCTCCGACTGGTTATGCACTCTATTACGACTAAACTGAAGTGAATTAGTATACCTAGCAATTTTAGCTTGTTCTTATTCATGGCATCTCCCCATGATAATGGTGTTATAATATTTACCGTCAGACAGGATTTTGTCTTTTTTTAGTATGCCTTCTATTTCAAAGCCAAGCTTTCTATAAAGGGCAATGGCTTTCTCATTCGTTTCTAAAACATTCAATGTAATTTTTTTAATATCATTCGAGTCAGCCCAAGCAATAGATTCTTTTAACAGATTTTTGCCTATGGCAAATCCCCAAAACTCCTTTAAAACGCACACACCAAATTCTATTTTATGTGAGAATCTTTTCAACTGATTTCCTTCGCATCTGGAAAACCCGACTATCTGATCATGAACGACCGCAACTAAAAATAAGTTTCTTTTATTTTCAGTATCTGCTTTAATTAATTGTTCAAAACCTAATGGATCAATGAACGCCTCCCCTTTTTCTCTGTCTAAATTTTCAGTCTCCCCATCTATCTGTAATCTAAGCTTAGACAAAGCTTTCGCATCTGTTTTGGTTGCAGATCGAATCGTATAGCTTAGCCCTTTTATATCAAATTCTTGTTTGTTAATGATCATGATATGCTCCATTCGTATTCGATATGGTAAATATTTATAATCTTAGTCTATCATATGTCACCATACTTGCGAATAATCAGCTATCCACAACCTTCTTACTATTATTATTTAAGCGTTTGGTGCCGCTAAAATATAAAACCACTTATCTGACAGAATGCTGTGAATCACCCGCCACCTGCTTCTCACATCCATTTCCTAATTTAAATAGAATAACACCACAAACGATAACGAGTACGCCTATTAACTGCCTAAAAGTAAAAGGAACCTTATCCAGTCCAAACCAGCCTAGCGAGTCCCACAATAAAGCAAACCCAAGCTGTGATGTTACAACGATAGAGATGGCATACGTAGGACCAAGCAGTCTTATTCCCTGCACCAGACAGATTACCACCCCTACTCCGATCAAACCGCTAAACCAATACCAGGTCTTCATATTTTGTAATGTAAATATGTGCTTCCCTTCAAAGATGAAACCCATCGTTAGCGAAGCCACAAAACCCATTCCTAATACTAATGTAGTCGTTGTCCAAGAGCCAACATGCTCATTTACCTTACCATTGAAAATATTTTGTAAGCCAACTAGCGAGCCTGCGATCAAAGCCAATACTATCCCTAGAATCATTGCATTTTCTCCCTTTACTGATGTTATCCCTGCTTAACTACTCGTAAATATTATGACTGGTCAGCGCACTTAATCCAGCTCTGTCCTTCACAAGAATAAAACCTTTGTTTCGCTCTATTAGCCCCTCTGTACAGAATTGGCGAATTACCCGATTTAGATGCCTATAGCTGGTTCCAATTAAGTTCGCTACATCCCTTAGACTGACTGTGCTTAGTTGCCCTTTAAAGAGAGAATTAGACTCGTCATAGGAGACAGACAATAGATAACTTGCCAACCGCACTTCCACGGGATACATCAGATTGAAGCTTAAAGAATTAGATTTAATATAAAATTTTCGAGTAATGATCTCCAGTAAAAATTGGAGAAACGGTGCGTAATCTCTTCCGTATTTTTTCAGCCAACGATGGTGAACACCAATCAAATGGACAGGCGATACTGCCTCAACCGTATTGAGAATATCAGTACCACGTACGTATTCGATATCCCCAATCGCCTCAAGAGGTGTCTTAAAAGAAAGGATCAGTGTTCTCCCCTCCATCGAGGTAGTATAGATCTTAACCTTTCCCTTAACAAGAAGGTACAAATACTGTGCAGATTCTCCTTGGGAGCAGATAATCTCTCCCTGCTTAAAGCTGTACAGTGCCAAATGAGGTAGTACCTGTTCATTAAATACGGATTCTATTTGATGAGCATGTAGATAATGATTCAATTGCTCACGATCTGAGATTTCCTTCATTACTCGTTTTACCCCCAGTCTATCATCTGTCGCATACTAAAATATTTATACGATCAAAATCTTAGTATCACCACACCAGCTATCATCATTGCTATGCCGATGAACTGTGGCAGTCTCATCTTCTGTTTCAACACGCCGAACCATCCATTACTATCAATGATAAAGGTCAGGCTCAACTGAGCAATCAGCAGTGTAGATATCGCAAGGGTAACACCGATCTGTTGGATAGCGGTGATATTACTAAAAATGATGAACGCCCCTAAAGCACCGCCAGTCAAATATAACGGCTTTACTTGCCTAACCCTTTGCCAATTTCCATCTCTGACGAACATCAGAATAAGCAAAGCTAGAACAAATCCAGTTAATTGGGTGATAGTCGCCGTTTGCCAAGTTCCAATATCTCGACTTATCCTAGAATTCGCTACTCCTTGCAAGGTAATACAAGCCCCGCCTAAAAACGCGAATAAGCTCCCTCTCATTTTCTCTCTCCCCCAATCCGATTCTCTATTATTAAATGATAATCCGTATTTTTTGGGAAGGACATATGTCCCTCACAGCTTGCGGTTATTGCTCATTGGAGGGAGGATTCCATCTAGGGCTTATAGCTGTGGTAGCTCTTCACAGCAAAAAAATAGGACTCCTCTCAAAGAAAATCGAGATGAGTCCTTGACGTATTCGAACGATAAACAGCACATGCCACCAGAGGTTCCTACCAGTATCACTTCGTAGTTGGTTGCTAGCTGAAAATTTTTCCTGGATTTAATATTCCTTTAGGATCAAAGGCTTTTTTTACAGCTAACATGGCATGAAATGCTTCGCCATGCTCTGTTTGCTGATATTTTCGTTTCCCCAGCCCTACACCGTGCTCTCCGGTACATGTACCACCGCGTGCTAAGGCATATTCAACTATACGGGTATTTGCCGCTTCTGCACGGGCAAGCTCTTCGGAATCAAGTGGATTTAATAAGAGTAGCGTATGGTAATTACCATCACCAATATGTCCAACCACTCCGCCCTCAAAATTTAATTCTTGCACGACTTGTTGTGCATTACGTACTGCACCAGCCAGTTCGGATAACGGCACACATACATCCGTCGTCATAACACGCTTTCCCGGTACGGAATGAGCAAAAGCATAGTACAAATGATGCCTAGCCTCCCATAATTGCGCCCGGGCCTTTGAATCTATCTCCTGCTGAAAATGCAGGCAGCCTTTCTCTAACGCTAATTCTCTAGCAAATTGTGCATCCTGCATCAATCCTGCTGTATTTCCATGGAACTCAAGAAATAGGGTGGGTGTCACTTCGTATGAGGTATTTTTATGGCGATTCATTTTTTGAATGGATAATTCGTCTACCAGCTCCATTTTAGCAACAGGAATTCCTACAGAAAGAATAGTCACCGCTGTCTGAACAGCACTTTCCACATCAGGAAATGTAGCTCGAACGGCCATCATTTCCTCAGGAATACCGTACACGCGTAAGGTCAGCTCAGTAAATACACCCAATGTCCCTTCCGAACCAACGAACAGACCATTTAGATGGTATCCAGATGATGATTTGGCTGCTAAACCACCGGTATGAATAATGCTTCCATCAGCTAATACGACTTCTAGGTCACGCACCTGATCACGCATAACACCATATCGGACAGCAGTAGTACCACTAGCATTTGTCGCGGCCATTCCACCAAGCGTAGCATCTGCCCCTGGATCAACAGAAAAGAACAAGCCGTATTTTTTCAGTTCTTTATTTACTTGGGTCCTAGTTATTCCTGGTTGGACACGTATCAACAAATCATCTGGCCGGATCTCCAGAATTCGATTCATTCGTTGAAAATCTAAGGATATTCCTTTCTTCACAGGAATCACATGTCCTTCTAAACTGCTTCCGCTACCAAATGGAACCACAGGTAGCTCACGGTCGTTAGCAAAAGCAAGCAGACGTGATACATCCTCCCTGGATTCAGGAAACACCACTACATCAGGTAAAACAGGGGTGTGATAAGATTCATCTTTGCTATGTAGCTCTAAAACACTCTCACTTATAGAAACCTGATCATCTCGAAATAACTGCCGTAAATCATTTAGGTCATTCATTTGAATTCCTCCTAAATTGCTTTTGACAAGTAGCACCAGATGTTAGTTCTATTATAAGAGAGGAAGGAATGTTTCAGATATAAATTTCGAAACATTCCTTCCTATAGACAGTTCATTACATGGATTTATGTAGTTTTCTTATTCCATTCTTATCCGATCGCTTTGCAATCGGAAATCACCAAATTCAATTCGCTCGACAAATCTATTTCAAATGAAGGTAATGAAACATGTGCTTTATTTTCTAAAAGACGAACAATAGGTCGTGAAGGCATACCCGGATTATTTTTGACAACGACACCTGAATAGCCTGAGCTTAACGTTACAAACATGCCCACAGGATATAAATAGATGGAATTACGGAACGCTTGCAATACCTTCTGGCAAAATTGGGTGCCTGAGCCTGCAAATAAAAATTCCATGGCATCGTGCGGTAGCATCGGCTTTCGATATACACGCTGGCTCGTTAAAGCTTCGAAGACGTCACACACTCCAATGATTTTCGCAAATAAATGAATATCTTTTTCCTGCAAGTTACGTGGATACCCATTTCCATCCATACGTTCGTGATGCTGATAAGCACATTGTGCAACGATCTCTGGAATTGCTGGCAGTCGTCTCAACAAAGCAAATCCTTTGCTTGCATGCGTCTTCATTATGTCATATTCTTCATTCGTTAGTGAATCCGGCTTCTGAATGATCTGAGTTGGGATCATCAATTTCCCTACATCATGTAAAAGCGCCCCTAACCCTAAATCTGTGATTTGCTGCTTATTCAAGCCCATTCTCAATCCAACTAATACACTATAAATCATTACATGAAAGGAATGGACAAATATGCTTTTATCAAAAACACAAATCCTTCCTAGTAAATCCATGATCATTGAGTTATTCTTGCATGTATAAATTAAATCTGCCAGCATATCCTGAGCGCTGGAGCCCATTTGTTCTCCTGCGATAGCTTTAGAGTAGGAATTATCCAATGTGGTATGCACAAAATCTATGGCTTCCTTCCTTGCTTGTCCAGATATAACATCCTTAGCAGGAGTATCCGCTATATTTTTATGTTGAACATGGATGGAATTGTGTCCAAACAAACTTTGAGTGAAAGTTCCTCCATTGCCCGCCGAAATCGAGCGATTGCTACTATAAATATCGCTTGAAAGCCTCATACCAGAACCACTGTGATTTTGAGAAAGTAACTGCATGTATATTTATAAATCCTCCCTAAAAGCTGACATTGCATAAGACTTTATACCTAAGTCGTAATACATATATTACATATGAATTGATTTTCCTATCAAGTGCATTAATTACCGTTACTAAAGGTAATTTTTTTCTTCCTTGATCATGTCATCTCTCACTATTCATTTTGATGATGCCTTTCCTGTATGCAAGGCCATCCATTTTTATGCGTTTTAACGCTCTACTCATGGACTCTCACAGAAAAAAAGACGTTCTCTCTCATTATGATTGAAAGAGTAAACGTCTTTTTCACATTCACAGGTATATTATTTATCGTCGTTAATAAATTGCTGAAGGGTATGAAGGTTACGTTGAGATAAAATGGATTGAACACGAATAACCGGAATGGATTGTATATCAATAGGAATAGTCGTAATGACTATATCTATACCTAGCGTTTTGATTTGTTCCTCTGTTATATCATACAAATACTGATCTAATATTTGTAATTTCTCGCCAAACCTTTCTCTTAAAATAGCCTCCATATATCGTTTCCAGCTTGTCCCATCACCAGATATAATAAGAGCCTTTTTAGATCTAGGCTTAAATGAAATCATAGCTTCTACTTGCATGGTGACATTAGCAATTTCATCATCAATGATATGATCTGCCATCCCGTATTTTTTTGCCCATTCATTATATATTTCTTGCACCTGTAAAAACGTTTTACGGTGCTTTTCTCTAATATATTTGGTAATAGATTTTTCCTTTACTTTTATCGTAGAGAAATACTTTAGGGTATACATGGTTCGCTTAAAGTAATCGATTAAGGTAAAAACAAATTCCTCATCATGAATCAATGGCTTGTTGATTTTATTTTCAAGCATATGAATGAAATCTTTCATATATATGAATACTTGTATTTTTCCTTCATGAAAATATTGAAGTGCTTCCCTTTTTACTTTGCCGACATCCTTATACACATGCTTAGAAGCCTTAATAACAATCGTCATAATGATTTTGTCCTCTGTTGTTAAAGAGATATTATACTCCGAGGTTAACTGATCGAGTATCGTGGATATTGTATGGTAATAAGGTGTCTCAATATTATAGTGAGAAATGGGATTGCCTAAATTGATTTGATAGCCTTGTTTTTTTCTTTTTAATACAATCGCTACAAAATAGGAGAGCTTGTGCCTATCGTATACATCAAAAGTAATGCCTAATCTCTCTTCAATCTCGTCTAAGTACCGCATGCATACTTCCTCGTATTCTGTAAACGGCCATTCTTTATTGGTATAAGAGCTAGTATATAGTTCAAAAAACATCATGATGATTTGAAGTTCATTCCCCACAATTTGGAGGGGATTTCTTTGAAGCTGTAATTTATAGGTCTTTAAATGTTTCCCTACCCTTCTTAGAACGTTTTGAAGAGAAGGTCCTTGGATAAATAAATGTTCGGCTAATTGGGAAATGCTTTTACAATTTCCTTCAAGTAATTGCTGAAATACTTGAAAAGTAAACGAATCTCTTACAAATAAAGATATCACTTCATTTACAGAGGAGCTTTCCGGTAAAAATAATTGGACTCCCTTCCCTTTTATAGAACTAATCTCCCAGCCAGGCGGCAAAAAATCCTTCAATATGGAAATTTCCTTGGCAACAGTCTTATATGAGCAACCTATTTTTTCTGATAACTCCTGAACTTTAAACCATCTATTTTCTCCACCGAGGAGCTTCATAATTTGAATTTGGCGATATCTTTCTTTTCTCATGTCCATCTATCCCTAAAGGGACTCCTTTCTTATGGTAAAAATAGCTTTTACCAATCATGCAAATATACTCTCTCATCTTTGGCGGTACATAGTAACTTCATACTACTTAATACAGAATAAATGAGAAAAGGTTTCACTTATATCTAACTAAATCATTATATAGGAAAAAGCCCTTTACTCCTGTTGGCAAAACCAGGAATAAAAGGCTTTTCCTATCTTCACATTAACATAAATGATAAATCTTCTTTTTTACGCTTCAATTATAGTAGAACACATGTATTTCTATTCATATCGCAATGCATCAATTGGCTTCATCTCTGCAGCCTTTTTTGCAGGATACACGCCAAATACCACACCTACCAATAAGGATGATAAAAAGGCATACAGCATGGGAGTTATTGTAATGGCAATCTCCACTCCTCCCAGCTTGTTCACGACCCAAGCCGCTCCAACTCCCAGCACAATCCCAATGAACCCACCCAAGATACTCAGCGTAACTGATTCAATCAAAAATTGTTGCATAATCGCCGTCTTAGTTGCTCCAATGGCCTTGCGAATCCCAATCTCACGAGTACGCTCTGTTACGGAGACCAGCATGATGTTCATAATACCGATGCCGCCTACCACTAAAGAAATCGCAGCAATTCCCGATAGCAATGTTGTCATTACGCTGGTTACGCTTTGCGCTGTTTCCAAAATATCTGATTGAGAGCTTATGGTAAAATCATTTTCTTGGCTAGGCATTAGCTTATGCTGAGATCGCAAGGTTTGTTGAATATCAAACTGAGCCTGAAGCATTTCATCTGCTGATGTTGCCGAGGCATAAATCGTGCGAATGCTGCTTTGTCCTAGACGCTCCATCGCCGTAGTAATTGGAATCATTACCTTATCATCGTTATTAGTCATGCCGGAGCTTCCTTGGCTTTTTAAAATACCAACCACTGTAAATGGAATACGATTAATTTCAATCGTTTTGCCAATAGGACTTTCATTGGAGTTAGCAAAGAGATTGGTAACGATCTCTGGACCAATAACCGCCACATTTGCCTGCTCGCTTACCTCAAAGCTAGTAAAAAATCGTCCCTCTTGCAAGCTAACGTTTCGTACCTGTGGAAAAGCTTCCGTCGTGCCCTCCAAACTGGATAAATAGTTACTATTCTGATACACCAATTGAGCGCGGGTGCTAACCGCGGGGGTAACATCTGCTATCGAATCCTTTTGTTGAAGGGCTGCTGCATCCTCTAGACTAAGTGAAAGCGAGCCTGCCCCCAAGCTAATGCCACCTTGCCTTGCTTGCCCTGCCGAGATAATCAACAGATTACTCCCTAACCCGTTAATTTGATTGGCTACACTAGCTTTTGCTCCTTCTCCAATCGCTACCATTGCGATCACAGCAGATACACCGATCATAATACCTAGCATGGTTAGAAAAGACCTAAGCTTATTAGCTGTGACACTCCGCAGTGATACGCGCATAGCTTCCCAATAATTCATAACACCACTTCCTCGGAATTCACTATTCTTCGCTCTTGAATTACCTCATTAGCTACGATCTGTCCGTCACGGAAATGGATGACCCGCTTAGCATATTCAGCAATATCTGGTTCGTGAGTGACTAGAATAACCGTTTTCCCTTCATTATTTAATTGTTGAAAAATTCCCATGATCTCTTGACTTGTTTTCGTATCAAGGGCACCTGTAGGCTCATCCGCCAAAATAATCACAGGTTCATTAACTAAGGCACGCGCAATAGAAACACGTTGCTGCTGCCCACCTGATAACTCATTTGGTTTGTTATATAACCGATTGCCAAGTCCGACTCTATGTAGGGAATCAATAGCTCGCTGTCGTCTTTGTTTAGCATCTACACCTGCATATAAAAGTGGAAGCTCCACATTTTCTACTGCGGGTGTACGCGGAATCAGATTAAAATTTTGAAAAACAAAACCTATTTTTTGGTTCCGAATTTTAGCTAGGTCTTCATCCTCTGCCTCCGAAACAGGATAGCCATCGAGATAAAAGGTTCCACTTGAAGGCAGATCCAAGCAACCAATCATGTTCATCATAGTAGATTTACCTGATCCTGAAGGCCCCATAATGGCTACAAAATCCCCTTCTTCAATGCTAAGATTTACTCCTCGCAGGGCATGTATTTCTTGATCTCCAATCACATACTTCTTTTTCACATCTGCAATCCGAATTACAGCTCTAGCATTATCTAGCTCTTGCCCCACCTTGGAAACCAGCTCCGCCACTTGGCATACCTCCTCCCATTACAGGCATACCACCCATACCTGACGACATTGGCCCCTGACCCATTTGACGAATATTCGAGGAGCTGTTAGCTACCTGCATAGTTAAAAGGATTTGATCTCCTTCCTCAAGTCCAGACGTAATTTCAACGCGATCTGAGCCTATTAGTCCAGTCGTTACTTCCTTAAATTGGAAACCTGATACAGTTTGCCCTTTGTCACGCGATTTGCCTTTTGAATCGGCTTGTGTTTCCGTATCTGTACTAGCACCATCTTTTCCTTTTACCAAAACTCCAGTTTTCCCGCCTTGTTCGCGCAAAGCAGTAATTGGAACATATAGCACATTCTTTTGTGCCCCTGCATGAATTGTTGTCTGGAGCGTCATGCCTGGCTTTAACAATCCTTCTTTATTTTCGACAGTAAGAAGTACTTTATAGGTTGTCACACCTGATTCTGTACTCCCTTCTGGGTATACTGTTTCTACTTTTCCTTGAAATTTTTTATTATTGTAGGTTCCAATCGTAAAAGTAGCTTCCATCCCCTGCTTGATTTTACCGATATCGTTCTGACTAATCTGGGCCATTACTCCCAACTGTTCAGAATTCGAGTTGTCCATCATCAAAAAGGGAGAGCTTGCCGCTTCTCCTACCTGCCCGTTCACCTGTAAAATAACACCATCCATTGGTGCTTTTAAGGTTAGCTTTTCTAAATTCTGCTGTTGTTGTTGCAGTTGTACCTCAGCTTGAGTAACTGATGCTTTTGCGGCTTGTAAGGAAGACTCTTGGACTGGAGCCTTAGCTTGATTAAATTGAGCTAGCGCAGAATCGTAGGCAGCCTGTGCTTGGGCAACATTATTATTACTTTGGTCTACTGTCTGACTGTGCTGCATGTTGGCAGTTTTGTATTCAGCTTCTGCCTGATTCAAACTATTTTGCGCCTGATCTAATTCACTTTTGGAAATAGCGCCGGCTTCGTATAATTTTTTTTGCGTCTCCAGATTCTTTTGAGCCTCTTGTAAGCCATCGCTCGCTTTCTCTTGTTGGATCAGGGCCTTTTGATTGTCATAATTTTTCTTAGCAGATTCTAATGCCGCTTTTGCTTTTGTTACATTTGACTGTAGTACTACAATTTCATTTTCATCCTTTGCCTGCATTTTTTCCGCTAAACCTGCCTTAGCTGATAAGAGGTTAGCTTCTGCAATCTTTATTTGCATCAAAGCATCGGATTGATCCATTGTAGCCAGTACCTGCCCTGCTTTAACAGTATCACCTATTTTAACGTTGATTGCTGTTACGGACTGATCACCACTCGGAAAGTTAACTGTCACCTGCTGTGCAGCTTGTACGGTTCCTGAAGCAGTAATTACCTCCGACACATCCCCTCGCTGGACTTGGATTGTCTGCATAATCGAAGCTGCACGTGAAGGAGATAGCAGCTTACTATAGGCAAAAACACCCGTTCCACACAGTAAGGCTATCGCTACTGCTCCCATGATGACCCTTCTTTTCCTTTTTCCCATTCTACTTAAAAATGATGTCCTCGTTGTGCTTCCAAGCATTGAGATTTCCCCCAAAAAATCGTTTATTTTGTAAACCGCATTCGTGATGAACTAACTATAAGTTCGCTGTATGTCAGCTAGATGTCTGTCTTGTGGGAAACTTGGTGAAAAATGGGGGTAAAAGAAAGGAAGCCTTTACAAGATAGCAAAAGGACTATTAAAAAAGTTGCCCACAGCTACCTTTGAAATCAGTAATTGTGGACAACTTCTATAGAATGTTTTTATTTATCTGTGGATAATCTTTTTGATGTTCCTCATTTGGTTAATGACAACGTAAAAATGGTCTTTTCCTGAACACTCTCTATCAATTCAAGATCGCCACCCAGTGCCTTTGCCATCATTTTACTAAAGGGTAATCCTAATCCAAGCCCTCTAACCTTGTGCTTCTTCTCTTCTCCGCGATAAAATCGCTCAAAAATATATTCCTTTTCTGTTTCTGGAATGCCGACACCATTATCTTGAACACAAATTTGAAGAACGTCATCTTGCTGTAATAGAGTTACCTGTATCATTGCGTTTAATCCTGTTGCTTGTTTTGCGTTATTTAATAGGTTATATAAAATTTGCTGTATACGTAGCGGGTCGGTGTCAATCCATACTTCTTGTTCAGGAATATCCGTCTGTAGGACAAGCGTATTCTCATCTTGTCCAATCAACCATTGATGCGTAATTTCCTGCACCAGATGATTCATATTCTGTGGTTGTTTGTTAACTTTAATATCTCCTACTGCAAATGAGTTAAAATCTAATAAATCTTCCACCATTTTTTGTAAGCGCACAATTTCTTTGGAGCAAATCTCCAGAAACTCTTTGGCTACCTCACCGGTCACCACATCATCTTTAACCGCTTGTAACAGCCCACTGATAGAGGTAACGGGTGTTTTCAGCTCATGGGTAACTCCAGCCAATAGCTCCGTTCGCATCAATTCTAACTGCCGTAGTCGATCAGCCATATCTTTAAACGAATGAATTAGTTCATAGATTTCCTTTTCCTTGATATCCTTCTTCAGTTCAATATCATAGTGTCCCGTCACAATCTGTTTAGCAGCATCCGCTACTTCCTTCACGGGTTCCGATAATTTTTTTGTTAGATAATAAATCACGATCCAGCCTAATAGTCCAAGACTTGTTAGCATAATGCATAATTGTTGCAACGTCTCTATGCTGCGATCCATCTCTTTTTTCGGCGAGAAGAGAAATACCCACCCCAGTGTTTGACCATTCTCCTCTATCTTCTGGGTAAGAAAAATGGCAGTATCTCCTGAGCGCGTCTGTATTTCTTGCACGACCTGATCTTCTTCCCAATCTGGAGAGATTCGGCGGAGGATATCGTCAACAAATCGATTTGATTTTCCAAAGATAATCTGCTTGTGTGCATCTAATATCATAACCATGGGCTTAAATCCACCCATGAAGCGTTGGCGATTCTCTACTAATCGTGGCAGGAAAGCAGGTATCAAAATCGTCGCCCTGTCTGCTGATACAATTTGTTCCGACAACTCCACAGCCATGTATCTCATGACATCTAGCCTTTTTTGCGTTTCATTGTAGCTTATCCACATGCTAGAGAAAAGTCCAATGACAACAAGACCAACGCATAAGGTTAATACATAACGAGTTGTCCAATAGGTTAATAACGTTTTCCGCTCTTTATTTTTCATTGACACAGAACTGATACCCCAATCCTCGTAGTGTACGAATTTCTCCTTCATCGGTTGGCCAATTTTGCAGGGTTCTACGGATACGCTTCACTGCAAGATCGACAGCACGATCACTGCCCTCATAGTCCATCCCCCAAACCTGCTCGATTAATTGCTCTCTAGTAAAGGTCTGATTGGGATGCTGTGCTAAAAATAAAAACAGAGAAAGATCACGTGGCGTAAAAGTAAGATCAATACCGTGCAAGGTGACAGAATGGGCTCGATAATCTACTTTTAAACTTCCAAAAATTCGAGTTTGGCAGTCACCCATGACCAGTAAGGAGCGGCGTAAAACGGCATTGACACGTGCTACGACCTCCTCACCAATAAAAGGCTTGGTAATATAATCGTCTGCCCCCTGATTTAGCCCATTTATCTTTTGATCCAGTTGACCCAACGCTGTCAGCATGATGACAGGACAGCTGCTTTTGGTACGAATATGCTCTAAAACCTTCCATCCACTCTGCCCTGGTAGCATGACGTCCAATAAAACCAGGGAAGGTGCCACACGCTCAAATGTATGTATCGCTTCTTCACCATCAAAGGCAAGCTCTACCTGATATCCCGCTTTTTCTAAATATACCTGTAGAACCCGAGAGATCGGTACTTCATCTTCTACGATTACAATTGTTTGCATAAGTTGCTCCCTTCCAGAATATAAGGCTAGGGCTTTATCAAAAGAATACGAAAAACATCCCGAAAGGAAAAGAGGGTATGTTTTGGCAATTCATACATAAAAAACTACACACAGGCATGGCCTTCCTGTAAATTCAGGAAAGCCATGCCAATCATCACGCATTATATCGAAAGTGGGAGGGTACTATAAACATGAGGATACTACTTTTTGCCGCATTCTTACTACTACTTTGCCGGATACTACTGCCGTTTTTTAGCTTGCCTTTATACTCACTAGCAGCTTACTAATTGCCGTAATAGTAGCCACTAGCTTTTTTACTACTTTCTATTTCAATTACTCATCCTTTGCTTCAGACTCTGCCTCTGCTTTTGGATTTTTCTTGTTTTGCATTTTTTCTAACCACTCTTGTAGTAGTTTGTTTACGGTATCAGCATCATCTGCATCAGCGGCTGCTTTGATCTGTTCCATGATATTCTCTTTTCCTTCATGACCAAAACGCTTGATACCTAGTTTTTCCATCTCTTCTTTTGCTTGTTCTTTCGTTAATGTTCCAGCTTTTACTTGCTCTTGGATTTCATCTAGTTTTTGCTTGGTTTCATCGTCAAGTTTGATGTCTTTATAGATCACATTCTTGACACCCAGTTTTTCCATCTCTTCTTTTGCTTGCTCTTTCGTTAATGTTCCAGCCTTTACTTGCTCTTGAATTTCATCTAGTTTTTGCTTGGTTTCATCGTCAAGTTTGATGTCTTTATAGATCACATTCTTGACACCCAGTTTTTCCATCTCTTCTTTTGCTTGCTCTTCCGTTAATGTTCCAGCTTTTACTTGCTCTTGAATTTCATCCAGTTTCTTTTTCATTTCTTCGTCAAACTTGATGATTTTATGAACAGGCTGCTTGATGCCTAGCTCTTCCATTTCCTCTTTTGCTTGTTCTTCCGTTAATGTTCCAGCTTTTACTTGTTCCTGAATTTCATCCAGTTTCTTTTTTGTTTCCTCATCTAAGTTATTAAATTTGATCATCTTAACCTTATTAAAGCCTTTCAGTCCAAGCTTTTCCATCTCTTCCTTGGCTTGCTCTTGCGTTAATGAGCCATCCTTTACCTGTTCACGAATTTCATCTAGCTTTTTCTTCGTTTCTTCATCCATTTGAGGAAGTTTTTCTTTCATTTTTTCCTGCTGATCAAACAGCTTTTGGAAATCGTCAGCTAGATCAGGATTGTATTTATTAATGATCTTCATTAATTCCTCCTGATTGGCTTGTCTATCCTCTAGAGAAAAATGTCCTCGTTTTTGAAAGGTTTGTTCTCCTTTTGTTGTCTCTACATTTGAAGTAGTTGCCGCAAAAGCAGCAGTTGGTGCAAACACTGCAAGAGCTAATGCTCCGATCATCCATTTCGACGCTTTTTTATTCATTCGAATCAAACTCCTTCATAGTTGATTTGCAAGAAGAACTTCTTACAAGTATCAATTTACTAAGGGAGTATGTCAGGTGAATGTCCACCTTAAGGAAAAGTTGTGGGAAACCTGAGGCTGGCTGTTCCATTTTAAGCTGTCAAAAAAGTTGACAATTAAATGAATATTTCGTATGTTTTGTATAACTTTCGTGATTGTACGCTGAATATCCTATTTGGTAAGCTAGTCACCACTTAGCTAGCGCTTGAAGCAGAAGACTTTTTTGCAGAAATGTTGTATATAAAGGGATTTCATCATATCGATAACGATAGAAAGGGTGTGTTTGTATTGAAAAAGAATCTAGGCCTTATCATTCTGTTACTAGGAAGTATGGCTTTGGTGGGCTGTGAACGGGATCAATACAATGTGTTAGGTCATGAAACAGAATTTTACGCTGCCATGTTAAGTGAAGGTAAAGACTTAACCGACAAAGGCAAGGAATATACTCTCCCTACCTATGATAAAGATGGCAATAAGAAAATCCTAACTTACATCGCAGATTCTAAAATACCTGAGGGCTCTTTAGTTAAATTCACAATCAATCAGCAAGGTGACGTGATAACACTTGATAACGTAGCTATTAAGGACATTCCCGAACCGGCTCAGAAACAACTGCATATTCAATAGAACAAATCAGTCAAATCAAAACAGCCACCTTTCTCTAACCAGATGAAAGGTGGCTGTTTACCAAAGAAACTATTCCTTTGCCAAATTGTTAAGCTACTTCGTTATCACATCTTCCCTGAGTAAGGAAGCTATATAGGTTTTCATAAGAGATTTCTACCATGTTGGTAAGCGCTTCGTCTGTGTAAGAACCGATATGCGGTGTTACCAGTACACGAGGGAACATGTTGATTAGTTTTTCAATTGTTTCATTAGGCAAAGCCTGATCCTTCAAGTTTTTGAAGAAGAAAGTAGATTCATTTTCAAATACGTCTGTACCAAACCCAGCTAGTTTATTTGTTTCTAAAGCTCGTAGAATTGCTTCGTTGTCTTGCAACTCACCGCGAGAAGTGTTGATTAGCACAGCTTGATCTTTCATTTTCGCAAGGAACTCATCGTTGATCATTTTGTAGTTCTGATCCTTGAAGAACGGAACATGTACAGATACCAAGTCAGATTTTGCTAATACTTCATCTAAAGGTAGGTAATCTACAATGATTTTAGCCGCTTCATTTTCAAACACATCGTATGCTACTACATGAGCTCCCAAACCTTTGAATAATTTAGCAGTTGTTAACCCGATTTTACCGGTACCTAGGATACCTACTGTACAATTGCGAATCTCCTTACTAAACATAGAAGCATCAACTGTGAAGTCTTTGTCTTTTGTTTTATTAGCTGTATAAGAAGCATTGCGCATCAGCATCATGCCAAGTGTAAGTGCTAATTCAGAAATCGCATTTGGAGAATAAGCTGGTACGCGAGCAGCTTTCATACCGCAATCCTTCACCGCTTGTAGGTCAATATGGTTAAACCCTACTGTTCTAGTCAGTAAATATTTTACTCCGTAGCTAGCTAATTTTTCGATATTCGTGCGAGTCGCCTTACAATTACCGCGAACCATAACCGCATCTGCACCCTTAGCCATCTCAACATTCGTATCATTCATTAAATCTGTTACTAGTGTTAAATTATAATTAAATTTGTTTAGTTTTTTAAAGAATTCAACCTCTACATCTCGTACACCATAGCAAACTAGATTAACAGTTTTCATTTGAAATCCTCCCTCTCTGTTGTGAACCTATTTATAAGCTTCTCTGTATTTCGTTATTTCTTTTATACAAACAGTCCCATAGATTTAATCATTTCTAGGACGACAATCCATAAAGGCATTGCTAGGACACCAAGTATTGTGGATAACAAGGAGCAGTTAGATGTTAATACTGCCTCTTTATCAAAGCTGATGGCATAAGCTGCTGCCACTGTTGCTGTTGGTGTAGCCATCATGATTACTACTGTTGCTAGAGCTACGTGAGATACTGGCAATAAACCAGTCACTGTTAGCACAGTCAAGATCACAATATTAATAATTGGAACAATAACTACTTTGTTTAAGCTGTAGTACCAAGCATCTTTAACTCGTACAGCATCTTTTAAAGAAATCTCAGCTAGAGTAGCACCGATAGACAACCAAGCAAGTGGAGAAGCTAATTTAGCTAGATAATCCATTGGTTTGAATAGCCACAAAGCTGTTTTATCAATGCGCAGGAATGCGTAACTTACTTCTTTTCCATCTGCCATCATGTGAACCTGTGGAATGTAATTTTGGAACATCCAGATAAACAATCCTGCAAAGGTAGCTACTACGATTGGATTTAAGAACATTGTCTTGATGTTTTTCGCTTCCATTTTTAAACCAGACATTTTGATATAGCCGTAAGAGTAAAGGAAAATTCGATATCCAATGTTAAAGATAGAAGCGTACATAACACCAACTGCACCATACATAACTTGTACAATTGGAATTCCGAAGAAAGTAGTAGAACCAAAGATCGTTAGAACACGTAATACATCTTGTTTATCACCTGCATATTTAGCAAACAGTGGTTTAGAAACAATAATGAGTACGATGTAGACCAAGATTCCCCAAATCAGAAGGTTAATCCCTTGTTTCAAGGATTCAGTATCAATGTCAGTCATAAAGGCCGTAAATGCTAGTGCTGGAAGAGCTACAGATAAGATAACGTTGCTTAGAATCTTAGCTGTTTGCTTTGATAAAACTTCTTTCTTACGTAAAAAGAATCCTAAGAAAATAATGAAGACAGAAGAACTAATGGCACTAACAATTTTGCTATCTGTTAATGTGCTAATAAAAATTTCCCCGATGTTCATCGAGCACTCCCCCTTGTATCGAAAATGTGAATACTTTCACATTATGGTTCAAAAAAATAAGTGAGTTATTTGTTTTACCCTTGTGAATCAATTCACATTCTTTATGGTTCTATCATAATCCTACTTTTCTATTCTGCCTACCTTATATAACTTATTAAATCGATTATGTAACTAATGTAACTGGATAGACAGAATGTCCGATTTCATAAATAAAAAAAGCGACCAGTCAAATGCTAGTCGCCTTTTTCTTACATATATTGTTTAATGCGCTCACTGCTATCCTCAACTGTACGGTGTTTACACACAGGCCGTCCTACGGTACCGTACATAATTTCAGCCTTCAATACTCCGATTTCACTTAAAAAATTTAAGTATTTCCGCATGGATACACGTGAAATCCCTACCTCGTGCGCCATTTCTTCCGTGGAGAATGCTTGTCCTTTTCTCTCGGTAATATGATCCCAAATCAATTGCAATGTCGTGCGCGTTAATCCTTTGGGAAGGTCCAATAAAATTTGGGTATGATCTTTATCCTTTGCTAACAAAAATTTATCCAAATCGGTTTGACTTAATTTTTTTTGGCGTTTCATCACACTAGCTTTCTCTTTGTAATCTTGAAGCGCCTCCTGAAAGCGTTCAAATTCGAACGGCTTAATTAAATAATCAACAGCACCGAATTGCAGCGCCTTATTAATGCTTTTCGTATCGCATGCTGCCGTGATCATAATGACATCAATACTTCTTTCTCTTTGACGTATTTGTGTAAGAAAGTCAAACCCACTTTTTCCAGGCAAAAACACATCAAGGAGAACGAGATCAACCTCTATCTCATCAATAATCTCTAAAGCCTTCTTAACATCATTGGCCACTGCCTGAACGGTGAAGCCTTCTACCATCTCTAGATATCTTTTATTAAATTCCGCTACCATTGGGTCATCCTCTACGATTAGCACCTTAATCATCATACTCATCCTTCATTTTGTAAGGCAGGGCTATTACAAAGCTTGTTCCTTTGCCCTCAACAGAATGGATAGCAATCTCACCTTTCCACTTATCCACATGCTGAGTAACAAAATACAGCCCCAATCCTCTATTTTCTCCTTTAGTCGAAAAACCCTTCACAAAGATTTCTCGTCTAAATGTTGGTGGAATTCCCTGTCCGCTATCGGTTAGTTCAATTAAAATCTGCTCTTCTGTTTGTTCAATCTTCAGCTCTACTTTTTTAACCTCTGCTTGTATAGAGGCTTCCATAGCATTATTAATCAGATTTCCAACTATGGTAATGAGAGAATGAATCAGCTCCGAATCCTCCGTCTCCGCTAAATAGCTCTCTTCATTTAAAATCAGCTCTACATCATCTTCTCTAGCATCGCTAATTTTCCCTAATAAAAATCCAGCGAACACTGAGCTCTTAATCCTTCTCACAATAAATCCAATTTCTTTTTGGTGCTGAATGGAAATTTGTTTAATATATTCATTGAGCTGGTCATAATAGCCCATGTGTATCATGCCTTGAATGACATGCAATTTATTTTTAAATTCGTGCGATTTGGCCCGAAGTGCATCAGCATAGAGCTGGATTCCTGTAATTTGTTCTACCAGTTGTTGTATTTCTGTTTTATCTCGGAACGTAGCCACAACCCCTACTACCTGATCATCAACCACTACTGGTACACAGTTAATCACAAGAGAGATTCCATTGATGCTGTAATGCTCATCTAACTGTGCCTTGCCCGTACGCAGAGTTTCCTCCAATATCCACATGTGGTCACTAGCGCACTTTCCTACGATTTCTTCAGAGCTGTCCGCTAGCTGTAATAATCGGCGGGCCTCCGAATTGACCAAGGTAATAATTCCTTCCCGATCCACGGCTATAACGCCTTCACGTACGGATTGAAGCATCGCGTTTTGTTCTTCTAACACTTTCGCAATAGCAAAGGGTTCTAGTCCAAACAGAATTTTTTTAATATGTCTGGCTAGCAGCAACGCTCCAATAATACCAATTACAATCCCGAGTATCATACTTAGATAAATCACCGATCGGCTCTGCTTAACTGCCTTTCCTACATCATCTAATGCGATTCCGACAGTCACAACGCCAATCTGTTTTCCATTGTAATCATATACAGGTGTAAATACTCGTAAAGCCTCCCCTAGCACTCCTACTGCGATAGAAATGTATTCCTTACCAGATAATGAAGCGTTCGCATCTTCTCGATCCAAAAAGGATTGTCCTACTCTGGAAGGAATCGGGTGGGATTTTCTAATTAAATTCATATCAAGCACGACCACAAAGCTCACATTCGTCAAATCTTTAATCCGATTAGAGAAGGTCTGTATTTCGGCTTGATCTCGCTTGCCTGTTAACCCCTCAATAACAATCACCGAATTAGCTACAATTCGCCCAATATCGGTCACCTTCTCAGACAAGCTATCCTTGGTCTGGCTAGCAATATCCCTGCTAATCAGCACATTTGTAACCAATAGAGAACTAATAACGACAATTCCAATAAGCAAGATAATTTTTGTGTGTAAGCTAAGCTGTAACTTCCTTTTGCCAGGTTTGTTCATGAACAGGCTAAGCTCCTTCTGCTCGAGATGTCTAGTTTCCTTTAGGTAGGCTAAGGTGCTATATCCCCTGAGTCGCTATGCTTCTTATGCAACTAACAGATTACTCCTTAGTTTTTTACGCCATTTTAGCTATTATACTAAACTTCACAGATATGTAATATTGTTATTCAAAAAAGGTTAGCAATTTGTCAGTAATAGAGAGGATTTTGTGAATAGTCCAAGCAAACAAAAAACATCCCGTATCATCCATGCAGATGATTCGAGATGTACATACCCTGATCTGTTTTAACCGAACAGATTAGCTATATTCTATAAAAATTTTCGTTGGACCTTTTTCCCATCATAGCTAAAAGCCACAGCCCGATCATCCAATGTAGTCTCAATGTGTACGTTTTTGCCCCATAATGTATAAACATACGGTAGGGTTTTCTCAATATATTTCACATCTAGCTCTAATCCCTCGTATAGATGCTTGATATACAATTCTCCGCTGCGCAGGTAGTCACCATCTTGGACGATCAAGTAGGGGAATCCACCATTTACACGGGAAAGTACCAATTGATCACGCACCAGCTCCCATTGCTTCTGTGTGATCATCCAGTCGCTCCCCTGCTTTCCAAAAGTATACATATCCAATCGCCTTACAAGATCCTCTGTAAGATAGTTACGGATAAAAGAAATATCTCCCTCTAATTCGCGCACCTCAAAGATTTTTTCCATTCCCTGATTTGGTTTGCGACCGAAACGCTCCTGTTCTTCTTTCGTAGGATTATTATAACGCATTTCAATATCTTCAAACATTTTTAAGCCTAAATGATACGGATTAATACTAGTCGTAGATGGCTGTATGACCGAGGAATGCAGCTTAGCAAACTCAATTGTTTCCGCTTCCGTTAAGTCCATTTCGCGAAGAATCCGGCAATGCCAAAAGGAAGCCCAGCCTTCATTCATAATCTTCGTTTCCATCTGTGGCCAAAAATATAACATTTCATCACGTATAATGGTCATGATATCACGCTGCCATGGTGCCAAATATGGGCTATATTCCTGAATAAACCAGAGTAAATCTTTCTCCGGCTGCTCGGGAAATCGTTGATGCTGATTAGATGTAGTATCTGTTATCGGAGCATCTTGATCAAGCTTCCACAAATCATCATAAGGTGAGCTAGGCTTATAAGTCTTAGGAGTATCTGTCTTTTCCGCATATAACGTTGTTCTTTCTTTTTTGGGCTGAATCAGTCTTGGATCAATATGCTCTTGAATCCCAATGCAAGCGTCCAATAAGTCCTCCACTTTCTCTTTCCCATAGGCAATTTCGTACTCCCGGATACGATCAGCACTAGCTGCCATGCTTTCTACCATATTTCGATTCGTATTACTAAAACGTACATTATTCTTGAAGAAATCGCAGTGAGCCAGTACATGTGCCACAATTAATTTATTTTGGATCAAGCTATTTCCGTCTAATAAAAAGGCATAGCATGGATTAGAGTTGATCACTAACTCATAAATTTTACTAAGGTTTAAGTCGTATTGAAGTTTCATTTTGAAGAAGTTTTTACCAAATGACCAATGCGAATATCTAGTTGGCATGCCATAGGCCCCAAACGTATAAATAATCTCCGCAGGACATATCTCATACCGCATAGGATAAAAATCTAAGCCAAACCCTTTAGCAATTTCTGTTATTTCATCAATTGCATATTCCAGTTGACGTTGTTCCTCCTGGTTCATCCACAATCCCTCCTTTTCACCTCTACATCATGTATATGTAAAACGTGGAAAAGAAATAAGGTAAATAAAAAAAGCACATGGTTTGGCTATTAGTGCCAAACCATGTGCTTTTTTATCGCTACAAAATCATTTTTTATCGTATAGCCTACTGCTTGCTTATTTACTTCCCTTTAATACAAGCTCAATACTGTACCTACTCCTTCTTGTCGTGCTTTTCTATAAATTTCATAAGCGCACGAGATATCTTCTATAGCCATCCCCATCGGATTTAAAATAATAATCTCATCATCGGTTTCTCGGCCGGCTTTTTTATTGGTGATAATATCTCCTAGTTCTGCATGAAGCATTTCCTTTGAAAATTTGCCTTCTAATACTAACTGATTAATAATTTTTTTCTCACGATTGGATTGATCCCAGTCATCGACCACCACTTTATCCGCCCGTAAAAAAGCCTCCTTCTCTACGTCCATAATAGAAATGTTACTGACAAATGTTCCTTTCTTGATCCAGTCTGCTTTAATATACGGCTGGTCTGTGACGGTGCACGTGACGAGAACTTCTGCATTCTCTACTGCACTTTGAGCTGAGTGATGAATCTGAAATACAACATGACTAAAGCGCTGCTGCATCTCCTTGCCAAACATTTTAGCCTTTTGTAAATCTAAATCAAACAAGTGAACATTCTTAATCTGGTCAAACTGCTCTAACAAAGAATTTATTTGCATCTTAGCAATTAATCCACAACCTATAACGGATAAATGCTGGAAGTCTTTTTTAGCCAAGTATTCAGTGGCTACTACTGTTACTGCCGCCGTTCTCATAGCACTGATAACACTGCCTTCTAAAATAGCGATGGGGAAGTTTGTTTCAGGATCATTTAAAATAATCAAAGCGCTTGCTCTTTCCAAATTCTTTTTCGTAGGATTGGAAAATTTACTTCCGATCCACTTGATGCCCGAGATGGCAGGCTCCCCCAAGTAGGCCGGCATAGCTATGATTCTATCAGCGATATGCTCATCTTTTTTATTAGTTTTGAGATACGGTTTTAGGGGCTGACTGAAATTCTTTTCTGAGTGTAGGCTAAGAGCTTGTTTTATAGCCTGTACGTATATTTGCGACTTATAGCCACCTACGTCGATAATATCTTGCTTGTTCAGATAAATTAATTCCGGCTTAGTTTCCACTAACATCATAACCACTCCTTTATCGCTGTCGCTTTATTTAATCGAAACAGATTTATAAATAGAGGTAGGCAGTGTAATGTCATGTTGACTCATCCATTCATCTGAAAAAATGGTGCTATAGTATCTATCTCCCCTATCTGGCAAAATGGCTAATACTCTTTGTCCTTCAGCTAAATCATCGAGTAAACGCAGGGCTGCACAAACGGCTGCCCCTGATGATCCTCCTACGAGTAATCCTTCCTGTAGTACCAATTGCCTTGTGATATAGAACGCATCTGCATCATTTACATAGCTTACATCATCATACAAGCTCTTATCTAAATTCCCTGGAACAATAGCATTGCCAATCCCCAGCAACCTTCGTGGGCCTGGTTGCCCGCCAAAGATAACCGATCCTACAGCGTCTACAGCTAAAATTTTCACAGAGGGGCTTAATTTTTTCATTTCTGCTGCCACCCCTGTAATTAATCCTGCTGTGCCAACCGGGCAAACAATCCAATCCAGTGTATCCTGAAAATCACTGTGAATTTCACGGGCTAATGACTCCATATACGCTCTAGGATTCTCTGGATTGTTGTATTGATTGGGCCAATAAGCCCCCTCTATCGTTCTTTCTAATAATTGAGCCGTGGCCAACCGTGTTTTTAAATAGTTTCCATGCTCATCTGCCTTTTCTACCATATGAACCTGTGCCCCAAATGCTTTAATCAGGTTTAAATTAACCTTGCTAATTTTAGGGTCTACTACACATATCATTTTATAGCCCTTCATCTTCGCTACCATAGCTAATCCTATAGCCAGATTGCCTGATGAGGATTCAACAATTGTTCCATTGGGCTTTAGTTGCCCGTTTTTTTCAGCAAACTCAATTATGCGCTTGGCAACCCTATCTTTTGAGCTTCCCCCAGGATTAAAGCCTTCTAATTTTACAAATAATTCACTATTTTCACTCCGAACTAAATGCTTAAGCTTCACCACTGGCGTATTACCTATTAATTCTAAAGCATTTTCATAAATCATGTTCTTGCCTCCCATGCTTTTTTAAATGACATTTGAGACTTTTTCATTGATAGAAATTGCTCTTGGGCTACCTTCTTTTTATCCTCATCAAAATTTTTACTTAAAAAATTTTCTCCCAAATTATTTTTATCGCTTTTAACCCCTACATATTGCAAATCAGGATTTTCAAATTCTGCCCCCGCCTGATTGACTAAAAGCTCAAAAGCTAATCGATAGGAGGTAGCTTTCACTTCCCAAATGGATTCATAACGAAATGGGTCCTTTATTCTTACCGCTCTGATAATTGGCCCTGTATCGATTCCGTTATCTACATAATGAATGGATGCTCCAGCGGCTCTTTGAAAGTCATTCTGGTTACCTTTCACAGCCATATTTTCGATGGCATACATTCCTCTCGCATACGGAAGAACTGCTGAATGAGCATTAATAATGTTTCCTTCTGTATACTCAATCCACCAGGGTTTTAAAATCTGATCCAAGAAAATATATACCGTAAGATCATATTCCTTGGTCAAACTGCTGATAAATGCTTCCATGTCAGGGTGATTCAAATTGGGTCCGCTGTAATAAATATGCCCAACGACATCAGCAGGATAGGAGGGGATTCCATATAATGAAATCATACTTTTTTCTGCTTCACTGATGGTTCCGTATAGCGAAAGAAGTTCACTGTATTCATTCTCTGTAAGTTGCTTTTTACCAGAGAAGGTACGGTGGAATTGCACCTTTTGTTCACTGTTACCCTGATTATCTCTGATAACAATGCCCTTGAATGAAGTCGTATCTTTAAAGCTTTCATACCAATCTCTGATTAAATATACAGCGTGAAAACTTCCCTCTGTCAGTAACAGATGAGCTTTAGCCTTTTTCAGCTCCATCTAAAGTCTCCTCCTCTTTTTTACCTTTCCCAGCCTAAATTTCACACAAAAAAACCGGATCAGTATAAAGCCTAATAGAAGCTCTCCATAATGCCAGTAATTCAAGCCAATCCTCTTCTACGTAATCTTCTCGAATCAAAAAACTAAGCGGGATGTTCAAATTCAAAATTCGCCCGCAAGTAAGGGTAAATTTTGTTACACCTGCTGGTAAAAGAAGGCCTTCATCAACTATATTTTTAATCTGATCAATATGAAAAGCAGGATATTGAAATACAATGCCTCGGTCAACAGGCAATTGCTCTGCTGTTATACGATCAAAGTTATATTTACTAGAATAGGAATTAACAATCTCCTTCCAAATCGTAATTCTCTTTTTTACATCCATGTAAAAATCTGCGGGAGTGTATACATAGTGTTTCTCATTCCTAACGAAAAGTGTCGCGATCGGCTCTACAGCATATTTTTCCTTCCGCCATAATAAATCGGGGTTCTGTAGCAATTCCTCGATAAGATTCTCAGCATCTACAAGATGATGAGCCCAGGCATCTATGGAAAGAAACTCTAAATCCACCACTTGTATCACAATTCGTTTGCAATTTAATCTTTGTAAAGATAATGTGCGATGAGCTCCATCCAGAATCAAATATTTGTCATGTTCAAGTTGCAAAGCAATAGGAGGATTTTTTACCTTTTGCTCATTTTTAATTCTGCTGCAAAGTTTTTTTAGCCTCTCTACTTCGTATTCTTCATGTAAAAATACTTGATTAATTGGTACTACTCGTAGCTCAGATAACACATTATTTCCTCCTCTACAGCTAAATGAGAATGATCAGTTACCTATTGATACGAAACATACCCATAAAAATTTTAAAATATTTATAATCTTTTTAACCCATTTCATTTTAACATCACTCATGATATATTTCATTATATATTTGCAGTTTATGGATATTTTGTAAAAAGGAGGTATCATCTTGAAAGTAGTAGCTGAGAATCGTATGAAAGGAATGATAATGGCAATTATAGGTGCTGGTTTATGGGGGGTATCAGGTACCGTTGCTCAACAGCTTTTCCAACAGCTAAACATTTCTACAGAATGGCTCGTTACCGTCCGACTATTGATTTCAGGTATTATCCTGCTGCTCCTTTCATCGTGCAGTCCCAATAGAGATCAAATATTTGGTATATGGAAGCATAAAAGCGAATCAATCAAAATACTTTTGTTCGGGATATTAGGCATGTTAGGAGTTCAGTACACCTATTTTGCCTCGATTAACGTGGGAAATGCGGCTGTAGCAACCTTATTACAGTACTTAGCGCCTATCTTTATCACTCTCTATCTTATTATAAAATGTAAAAATATTCCAACAAAAATTGATGCTGTTGCTATTTTTTTAGCCTTATTAGGAACCTTTTTATTGCTCACCAATGGATCAACCGATAATTTAACAGTGCCCATGTCGGCGATTATTTGGGGCGTTTTATCTGGCTTATCCTTAGCATTCTATACCCTTTATTCAAAGGGCTTATTGCAAAAATGGGCTTCTTCCATAGTAGTTGGCTGGGGTATGATTATCGGTGGAATTGGTTTAATCTTATTACACTTTATCTCCACGAAAGAAATGATAGATCTAACACGCATTGATAATTTAACATTAGAAGCTTTTTTATTAATAGGATTTGTTGTTATTTTTGGTACATTAATTGCTTTTTATCTCTATCTGGAGAGCATCAGATATATTACTCCAAAAGAAACCAGCTTACTAGGGTGTACAGAGCCGCTGGCAGCTATTATTACGTCCGTTTTATTTTTACAAGTTCCATTTGGATTCTTCCAATCTGTAGGGACCTTATCTGTTCTGATCATGGTTTTCCTGTTAAGCCAAAAACCCTCTTCTTCAGAAAAACCATCTACTATAATTGAAGGCTAAAAAACACTGCTCCTCTATGAAAATAGTTTAGATTGAACCCAAGGTTATGCCCAGTTATTCACAAACATAAACAGCACATCTCCTCACAATACGTGAGGAATATGTGCTGTTTGATTGTAAGAATCCATTAAATGAATAGAGAATCACATTTTATTTAATCCCAGAAAAATCCATTCGAAAACTGAAAAATATTTACTTATTGCTCAGGATGTTTCTTTTTTTGTTCTTCCCTTCTCTGGTCACTTGTTATGATAAAAAAAGCTCCAACTACAAAAATCACACATCCAAGTAAAACCACATCCACAATAAATTCTGTGTAAAGCATCCTGTCATCCTTTCTTTTGTCACAAGCTACCGCTCCCCTTCTCTTGATTTATACGACTTGTTTAAACAGATTAGAACGAGAGTTATTCTTGATAAGAAGCATGTCTAGAGCACATTAAAACGAGTCGTAGCCATCAGAAACGGTTACAATAGAAAAAGAACATGATTTAGGAAATACAAGGAGGGCAATCATGCGCTTACAGGGTAAACAAGTAGTATGTTATGTGGAAGATGAATTTGAAGACTTAGAACTATGGTATCCCGTTTATCGATTACGTGAAGAAGGGGCTACTGTTCACTTAGTAGGACCAGAAGCGAATAAAAAATATATAGGTAAATACGGTGTTCCTTGCACCTCTGATAAATCAATCTCCGAGGTGAAGGCATCAGACTACGATGCTGTACTCGTGCCAGGAGGCTGGGCACCAGATAAATTGCGTCGTTATCCAGAGATCATTTCCTTCATTCAGCAAATGGATCAGGCCAAAAAGCCAATAGGTCACATTTGCCATGCAGGATGGGTATTAATCTCAGCCAAAATTCTCAAGGGTGTAACAACTACTTCTACTCCAGGGATTAAGGATGATATTGAAAATGCCGGGGCCATTTGGGTTGACGAAGAGGTAGTTGTGGATGGACACATCGTAGGGTCTCGTCGTCCGCCAGACCTACCTGCTTATGCCAAAGCGTTTGCTGATCTATTAGCAAAATAGCGGGTAGTCCTATCTATAACATCTACGAAAACGTATAAGCGGAAATAGGATGTGATTCCTATCTCCGCTTTTTTTGAAGGGCTATGGGAAGCTTCCTCTCCAAGTGCCCACAAAAAAACCAGCAAGGAACGGGTCCTATGCTGGTTTTTTATTCATCTAGTTTTTTGCTAATTCCTACTTATTTCTCTAGCAATCTCATCTTCTGCAACAACGCTAAAATCTTACCCGACTTAGGCAAAAATTGAATATCATCTTTTGTAATTCCGCCAAATTTAATCAGTGAAATTCCATAGACAAGAACTCCTAATCCTACAGAAGCAAGAGATACGAACGTATATAACAAACGTCCCTTCCCAATTACAGTAGGTAATACCGCCATAAGTCCAAAGGCAACAACAGCTACAATGATTCCCATCATCAGCACAGCCAGCACCGATCGACCATATTTCTGCTTATCCTGCTGAGTCACCTGTGTTAATCTTCCAATAGCGCGCAGGTTTAAAACCGTTGAGACTAAATAAGCAAGCACCGTGCCGATCGCTGCCCCTGCAACGCCCAGAAGAGGCAATAGAATCAAGTTAGCTACAAATTTTACAAGTACCCCAATTAATAAGTACTTAGGTGGCAAATTTACCTTTCCCATCCCTTGCAGGATACCTGAAGACACGATACCAAGCGTCGAGAAAAGAATAGCAAAAGCATTGACGGCAAGTGCCAGCGTTCCGTTTTCATCGCCAAAAAGCATAATATTAATTGGTTTTGCTAAGATAGCCAAGCCTATTGTAGCAGCCGCTCCTAAGAGAAAAGTCAGCCGAATTGCTGTTTGTGTGCGATAGTGGATAAGATCATCCTGTTTTCGAACAATGGCTTCACTGATTGATGGAACAATAGCAAGTGATAGAGATGTAGCAAAGAATGTTCCAAACTGCAATAATGGCTGAGAGCGATCAAAGGCACCTTTTAATAGGATAGCCGTCTCGTTATCCATTCCGGTGTACACCAGCATATTAATTATTGTAAAGCTATCGGCAAGCGGTATTAACGGTAATACCAGTGAAGCTAAACAGATTGGGATCGCATACATGATAATCCGTTTAAAAACCGCTCCGTCTGATAAGCTTTCCGCCTGATCTCCTGCTTGATTTGGGAGAGCTAGTATGGCACGTTTTTGTTTTCGATAGAAATAGCCTAATACCAACAGAGCAATAATGGCGCCTGGGGTTGCTGCAAACACGGCAATTGTACCGGCCAAATAAGGATCATCATAGAGCTTCATCACAATATAAGCTCCCACAATGATAATAATGACGCGGAAGAATTGCTCTGTCACCTGAGATACGGCCGTTGGTAGCATGTTTTGGTGACCTTGGAAATACCCGCGTGTATTAGCTATTAGTGGCACCAATACCAATGAAACTGAAATAGCTCGTAGCGGATTGGTCAAATTAGGGTCGCCGATCAAATTCGCAATCATTGGCGCGGTGATAAAGGTTAGTAAAAAGAAAACAACCCCTAAAATCCCCAAAGTAAGTGATGAAATCCGAAAAATTTGTTGCACACTCTTGCTATCTCCTACTGCATAACGATCTGCAATCATTTTGGAGATGGCTAGAGGGAAGCCCGCTGTAGCCAAGGCAATTAGAGTGGTGTAGAGCGGATACACGGTACCGTACACATGCATACCGATATCCCCTGTAATATTTTGATAAGGAATTTTATAGGCAGCACCTAAAACCTTTGAAATTAACCCTGCAATCGCCAGAATCGCTGCTGCCTTTATAAAATGATTGGCTCCTTTGGCCGTATTGTTCATATGCTTTATCCTTTCTATCTAAATAGCAAGTCTATTGGGTATTATATCAAATTCTCAACAAGGAGCAGTAAAAAAGCGATGATTCTTATGGAACCATCGCTAACTTATCATAATTTAAAACAACATATGTGCTATACCAGCAATAATCGGTAATGTAATTAAGGTCCGTAATAGGAAAATCAGGAGAAGATCTTTGAGCGTAACAGGCAATCTGGAACCTAGTAATAGACCACCTACCTCAGACATATAGATCAGTTGAGTAACTGAAATACAAGCAATCACAAATCTAGTCAGCTCACTAGAAATACCACTGGCAAGTACCGTTGGCAGGAACATATCGGCAAAACCAGCAACTAATGTCTGCGAAGCTGCTTGCGCTTCAGGTATTTGCAATAACTCTAGCAACGGAGTAAATGGCAAGCCTAGCCATGCGAAAATAGGGGTTTGATCCGCAATGATCAGCGCAATGGTTCCGACAGCCATAATGATTGGTGTAACACCGAGCCACAAATCCAATACATTCTGTGAGCCTTCTCTTAAAAAAGCAAAGAAGCTGTTATTTTGTTCAGCTCGCTTTACTGCTAGTCTCAATCCCTTTCGCACTAACGATTGTTCTTGTTCCTCATCCTCTTTATGCGGTACTACACCTTCATGATACGTATCGGCTTTACGAGACAATGGCGGTATGCGAGGCATAATAATAGCCGCAACGAGTCCTGCAAAAGTAACGGTCAGATAAAACGGTACAAACATATGCGCAAGATTTACTTGAGATAACACAACAAAGCAAAACGTAATCGATACCGCCGAAAATGTTGTACTAATAACGGCAGCCTCACGTTTTGTATAAAATCCTTGCTCATATTGCTTGCTAGTCAGCAATACTCCGATTGTCCCATCCCCAAGCCAGGAAGTAATGCAATTGACAGAGGATCGTCCGGGTAGCTTGAATAAAGGTCGCATTACTTTTAAACATAACGTACCACAAAATTCTAATAGCCCAAAATTCATTAAGAGAGGCATGAATAGGCCAGCGAATAAAAACACGGTAACTAGTAACGGCAATAATTTGTATAAAAGCATACCACCAGTGCTTTCAGACCAAATCCATTCTGGGCCTATTTGAAATAATGTGCAAATAGCCAAAAGCATACCGACCACTCGCATCACGAGCCAAAATGGAGAAACTCGGCATAAGGTCGTCCAAAAAGAGGTTTTAGTAGTCAAAGCCGCTGGACGAAATAGCTTGGCCCACAAGCTCAAAAGCGCAGTCGTACTAATAAAAATGGTTACTAGCTGTGGTAAAATAAACGCAAATTGCTCCTGTAATAATTGGGATAATAATGCTATTGGAATCGTAACCTGTCCATCAATAGAAATCGGGGTAATAAATAATAACACCCCGATGATAGAAGGTAGTAAAAAGCGCATAAGCTGCTTACATGTAGTTATATGAACATAAGTCTCTTTTTTAACTGTCTGCATGGCTCTCCTCAAAAGTTTGTCATATTGCATACAAACAAATAATTATTCAACGATATACATCTTAATACATTCGCTCACGCTACTCAACCTATAAAAAATGTTAGGACTCTAAAAAAGTCAAAAATCTTTGTTGAAAAAGAGCTAATTCCTCATAAAATATCCCGTGTCCGCTCTGCTCAAATGGAAACAATTGCGATCCGTATATCCCTTGATGCATCACCAAAGCAAATTCATACGGGCATACCTGATCATGCTTTCCATGAAAAATTCCCGTTGGTACATGTATCTTGTCTAAGTCAGAACGTAAATCCTCATCTCGTAACGACATAGCTGTCATAGCTGTAGCATGGTTAGAAGCTGCCATACCCAGCCCCCAAAACCATAAACGAAGCTCGTCACTAACGGGCTGGTAGAAAAATATGTTTCCAAAATCTCGCATCATAGCCGGCCGATCCGTGTACGTTTTATAAATTAATTCGTCTACTTGCCGTTTGGTCATTCCATAGGGATAATTTTTTCGTTGTACAAAAGATGGCGCTGCTGCTGCTAACAAAGCCAGCTTTCCCACCTGGTACCCTTTATGTCGAGCCATATAGCGAATGGAAATTGCTCCCCCCATCGAATGTCCAACCAATGTAACGTTTTCCAAACACAGCGCATCCATTATGACGCGAATATCATCTGCTAGTCGATCGTAACAGTATCCTTGCCAAGGCCGATCCGAATCGCCAAACCCACGCAAATCTATCCCTACACAACGGTATCCATAGTTTGGTAGCCAGGTGGTTTGATACTCATACATCTGATGATTAACTGGCCATCCATGAATAAATACCACTGTTTTGTCGCCCTCTGGATACAAATCCTCTGCGTAAATATGCACACCTTCTTCTACCTCTATGCAAGCCATACCGTTCCCTCCCTTTTGTTGTATCATTCATTTGTATGTCATGTTTAAAGCGTTAAGAAGAAGGACAGCTTTGTTCCCTCAAAAACTTTTCATTAGCTCGTCACATTCAAAAAACCTCGACCAGAAATTCTCCGGTCGAGGTTTTTTGAATCTGTCGTTTCTAAAGAATGGAAATAATAGCTTAGTTGATACCAACCGCTTTGTAAGCATCTTTTACTGCTTGTACTTCAGCGGAATCAGCACCGTATAAATCTGTTGCTGCATTGATTGCTGCTTGACGCATTTGAGCAAAGTTAGAGGTTGACGTTAGATAAACCGTTAATGCACGATAGTAAATTTTTTCAGTTGCTTCGCGTCCTACTCCTTCAACCGTGACTCCATAATGAGTGCCACCTTCAGAAATCAGGTAGGCTGCTTTGTTATTGATACCGCTATTGGTATGAACGCCACCATTATCTTTAGTGCCTGTATATTTTTTGCTCATATGGTCAGGGTGATTATATTTAGCTGGGTCAGAGAGTGAGCGCAGTGCATCCCCAGGAATATCAGGAGTGTAAATATCTTCACCGATTTCCCAATCATCACGATCTACCATTGCACCAAAAATGTCCGAAATAGATTCATTCAATGCACCTGACTCATTTCTATAAATCAAGCCTGCTGTTCTTTCTGTTACAGCATGAGTTAATTCATGAGCAATTACGTCAAGGCCGCCCGATAAACTGATGAATTTTTTGCCGTCTCCATCGCCATACACCATCTCAGCACCATCCCAGAAGGCATTGTTATAGTCCGTAGAATAATGAACAATAGAATTAAGCTTGGCACCAGCATTATCAAAGCTATCACGATTAAATGTGTTTTTATAGTAGTCGTACACTTTGCCCGCATAAGCATGTGCATCAACTGCGGCTGGATCGTCGAATTTGTTATTTGTACTTGTTACTGGGTACATATAAGTGGTGCCATTACGCGCTGTATACGTTTCGACTCCTTTACCGCGAGTAGTGTCCTTCAAAGAATAGGTCCCGTTAGCATATGTGGTTGGGAATGTTTTCGTATCACCTAAAACCCCTTTACCTGTGCCTAATTCTTTTGGATCGGCTGAACCAGTATCATCTGCTTGTCCATCCAAGGATCGAACATCAACAGTTGAATCTACAGCTTCTCCTACTTTGATATTAGACTTATGCGCCTTTGTCACATGCTCCATAATGTTATATTTGTCTAAGACTTTTCCATTATGAGCATCGATTGCATAGAACCAACGGCCTGGTTCTGGTTCAAGGAAGGTAACCTCTGTTATATAGGCCAAAGAAACCTTATTCTCCTGAGGATAGATATATAAATCTGCCTCTGGGTCAACGCTAAATTCCGATACTTCCCCTACCTCCTTCTTCAAATCTTTTTTGATAGCTTTAATCGCATCATTTTCTTTTAATTTAGGCTTTGTTTTTACTTTTTTCAGAGACTCTGTAGGAACTACTTGTCCAAAGAAGGAGGTTACATCCCCGTCTTCATTTAGATGCACAGTCTGATCTGAGCCGTACACTGGAACCCCTTTATATACCTCACGTAGACGGTAATGAGTTGTGTCAGTGTCTGTATCCTCTATTTCGTTTAGCAATTCAAACTGATTCTCTACCTCGCCTTGTACTTTAAGTACATCACTCTTGTCGGATAAATATTTCCAAACAATCTCTTGCTTTTTGACTTTCTTAGGTGCTTTCCATGTCTCACTCATGTAAGAAGGAGTTTCCCAGTCGCTATTATACATAACATTACTTTTTGCGAATGCTGGAAGTCCGCCTCCCAATAAGCTTGACCCTAACAAAATAGTAGCAATAATACTAGATGAGACCTGATGTTTTTTCAAAATAATTCCTCCATTCCCAATAAGATTTTCAAGTACATCCTCATTTTTAAATATTTCGAAAATATTGTCAACTTATTTTTTTACATTTTCCATCATTTTTTTATTTTGTTCTTTATAAATAGACATAAATTAACAGTATAAATAATAATCTATAAATGTGATGAATAATTCGAAAATAGGCAAACCTAGTCACATTGGATAAAAATAACTATTACTAGATTTCATGAACATCAAAAAAAGCAACTCTCCAGTCTGATGACCGGAAAGTTGCCCCTTTTACTATCTTTTCACTTTACTATTTTACTTCAACGACGCGACCTTCAACTTTAGGTGCAATCACTTTGCGCTCTTTGAATGCATCCTCCATGATGCTGTAAAGAGTGAAGCCTGTATCAAATGCTGGTTTTTTCAGTGTTGAGTACCCGTCGCCGCCAGTTGCAATGAAATCATTTGTTGCGATACGATATGTTTTCTTCAAATCGATTGGGTTACCTGCTACCTTAACTTCCACAAGGCGTTGACCTGCAGGTTTTGTCGGATTGTAGGAGAAGGACATACCGCTGATGTGTGGGAAACGACCTGCACCTTTCTCTACTTCACTTACACCTACTTCCATTGCTTTAACGATCTCATCCCCCGTTGCCTCGATAATGACGAGTGTGTTCGGGAACGGTAGCAATGTGTACAAATCTTTCTTAGTGATATCACCCGCTGGTAATTGGGTACGGATTCCTCCACCGTTTGTAATGGCGATATCCGCTTCATGTCCTTTGATGGACTGTGTTTTTTCACGCATTACATCTGCAATTAAGTTACCGATGTTTGTTTCTTGTTTACGAACCAATTCACGATCGCCATCAAGAGGTACTTCAGCTTTTGCAATTACCACTTTCATAGCGTTATCTACTTTATTTACTACGTCTTTTACCAGTTTCTCTACTTCTGGATCAGGTTTTACATTTTTATCATATTCAACTAAGCCACCGCTGAAGCCTACGAGCTTGTTCTTGTAGTAGAACAGATCAGCACGACCTAATGATTTACCGTATTCCCAGTCCTGAACGATGTAGGTGCCATTTACTCTTTCAGGTTGTCGTAATGGTGTATGAGAGTGGCCACCTACGATAAGGTCAATACCATCAACTGCTTTTGCTACTTCACGGTCGACATCAATACCTATATGGGAAACTACAACAACATGATCTACTTCCTTCTTCAACTCAGGTACCATTTTCTTGGCAACTTCTACTGGTGATTTGAAGGTTAATCCCTTTACATTGTCAGGATGAGTCAGGATTGGCGTATCTTCAGCTACAAAGCCAAGGAAAGCAAATTTTTTGCCATTAATTTCCGTTTTGTATACCGGAACTAAAAGATTAGTGCCATCCTCTTTAACTACATTGGCATTAATGACTGGGTATTTCAATTGATCACGCAATTTCAACAGTTGCTCATAGCCAAAGTCAAATTCATGGTTACCAGCTGCCATCGTATTATAATTTAAGTGATTAAGGATCGGAAGAACAGACTCACCTTTAAACTGGTTTACAAAGATTGTCCCTTGGAATGTATCACCAGCATCTAGCAATAAGAAGTTTTTGTTTTCTTCACGCCATTCCTTAATTAGGGTAGACATTTTGGCATACCCAAACTCTTTTCCGCTTTCATTCTCGTCGATGTGACCATGTACGTCATTTGTATGAGCAATCGTTACATGAGTTGTAATGGCATCACCTACTGCTTGTAGGAAATCGCCGCGAGTAAGCGTAGCTTTTTTGTCTACTTTCAAGTCATAGCCTAGTTTTTTAGCAATTGCGATCGCTTTGTCAGAAGAAACGTTTACTGCTGGTGTTTTTACTTCTGCTGCCGTTAATGCACCTTGTTTTTCCAACCATTGCAAAGCAGGAGTAGCCCAATGTGCTTTACCTTGCGCAGCTCCCAAGGTAACACCTTTTACTTTTGTCATGGTTACTGCTACTTCCGCCAATGTAATATTTCTGTCCAAAGACAAATCAGAGATAATCTTCTGTTCCTTCATCCAATTTGCATGTGTAACTGGTTGAAGAGGTGCCGCAAAAGCGCTTGTTGCGAATAAAGAAGAAGCTAGTAAGCCTGTTAAGAGGGAATATCCAGTAATACTTTTTTTCATGTATTGAGTCTCCTCCCAAAAATAAATATAATGTCGTAGCTATTATACCAAGTTTTTTTGCTTTCCCCTATCTTTTTGTCGCAAAATTGGTAATGTAAGCGGGTATATTCAGAGTTTTTCCGTACGTTTATGTAAAGACTCAATCATATCTTCCATTTTTTCTTGAATCTGTCTTTTTATTCGTGCGAAGGGAATTCTCATTAAACGATTTTCTCCCCTATGCTTCCATAGTACAAATGTCTCCCCGCGGTCCTCCTCTATGGCAAGCATTCTTACATCTATTTTTCGTAGGTCTTTCGCAACGGCCTTTTCCATCCCATAAGCTACTTCGCAAAGGAAGGAGAGCAAATGCCCATACGCCATCCCAAGCTTTAAAGAAGAATTGATTAGCAGCTCTGTATCTCGTTTTAAATACTTTCCTGCCTCTTTCCATATAACATAAGCAAAAATTTGTTCTTGAATTTCCATTTATTATCACCTATTATTAAATGAGATCATATGTTCTTATATTATGAAGGATAGAGGTATTTTCATGCAACAAAAAACCAATACGATTGAAATCCACAGGCCTCAATTGTACTGGTCATATATCCATCTTTTGTTCTCTCTTATATCGGGTTGGCATATGGAAGTTTAGTCCCGGCTATGGTTTATTGCAATTATTCCTTTACCATGATCGTTTTCAACATAGCCCAGATTTTCGGAAGAATAACAGTATTTTCTGTTTCGTTAGGAGCAAATACCGTAAATCTGAACCATCTGCTATCTATTTTTGTAACGATAATTTCTTTATGATCGTTTTTCGTATCCACCCCGAGATGAAGGGCTGTTTTTTGCAAAAAAGGATCTGTTTCCTGCTCTTTTTTCAGATTCCGTACATTTCCTAAATCACTTAATTCAACTTCCATTAGCTTCTTTTGTGTAGCTAGATCTACCTTATCCGGCATTTGCTCAATCCGGACAGCATACCGGTCATTCTTCTCATAGAAGAGCATATCCTTCCCCGGCTCTTCGCCAGTGGCTGTAAAGTCAGGTAAATAATAAAGGAAATATCCTAAGTGACTTTCAAAAAGCTGCGCCTGCTCACTCACTTTTTTACCATCTATCGTGTAAGTCAATTCTCTGGTTTGAGCTGGCGGTTGGCCCTTGCTACTAGCTGGATTGTTAGGTTGAGGTATCTGTTTCGTATGATCTTTGTTTTCTTCCAAGACAGTAGCTGTCGCTCCTGAGTTGACTATTTGGCCTGATTTTTCAGAGTCAGGAGTAGCTTGAACACCATTCCCACAACCTGCCAATAATATTGCAATGATAGGTAAGACGATTATTCGTTTGCGCAGTCGATTATTACATACCATATTACACTCCCCCTTGTTCGGAAATCATCATTCGCCTAATTGCTAAGCTAGGCAAAATGGTTTCGTTCCAATCAAAAGCTGTACTGCCTCTCTACTACTATATGAATTAAGGGGGTAGAGTATTCATAGTTTTATGAAAAAGTTGAGAGAATAGGGCTACATTTTCTTTACTAGCATAAAAGAAAAAGACCGAGCAAGTTGCCTATTGCCCAGTCTTTGTCCTGTTTTCAGCTATTTTAAAACTCAAGGAGGGTTATCTTTCATTCATTTTATTTAATAGCACCAGATTTTGACGTAGTAAGGCTTTCACTTTGTCAGAAGAAACAGGCTCCTGAAACAGATAGCCCTGATATTCATCACAGCGGTGCTTGCTTAAATAATCTAGTTCTTCCTGAGTTTCGACTCCTTTGGCCAATACTGTCCAATTGAGGTTTTGAGCTAGTGCAATCACAGATAAAACCACGGCCTGATTTTTATCCTCATACGGCAGCTCATAGATAAAGCGGCGATCAATATTAATTCGGTCAATTGGCAAATGAATCAACTGTTGCAAACTATGCAAATCACTGCCAAATTGCTCAAGGCATACTTGTACACCTAGCTCCTTTACCTGATGTACAAGCTCATATCCTCGCTTGTTATTTAATAGCATACTCTCAGTCAGCTCAAGCTCTAAATATTCTGCCTGTAATCCTGTTTCTTTTAAAATGGCAGCAATCATATCAATAAAGTCATGCTTCCAAATTTGACTATTCGCCAGATTAATCGAAATTCGTACGGGAGGATATCCCTGCTGTTGCCATTCTACTGTCTGTTTACAAGCAGTACGTAATACCCATTCACCAATAGGGATAATCAATCCTGTCTGTTCTGCTAACGGTAGAAACTCATCAGGCACAATCAAGCCTTTCATCGGATGTTCCCACCGTATCAAAGCTTCCATCGCTACAATTCGTTGTGTCTCAATAGAAACCTTTGGCTGATAATATAACCGTAGCTCATGATTTTTCATCGCTCGTTGTAATTCGCTGGCTACATGTAATCGTTCAAAATCTATATCATTCATTATGGGAGAAAAAAGTTTATAATGGCTGCCATTTCGGCTTTTTGCGTGGAACATTGCAGTATCTGCTTGTTTGATAAGAGCTTGTAAATCTTGACCATCGTCTGGATAATGGGCAATCCCAATACTCGCTGTTACATGCACTTCATGACCTTTAATCAAGCAAGGCTGTTCAATGGCTTGAATAATTTTATCTGAGATAAGGAAAAGTTCATCTTGCATAATACTAGGTAATAATAAAATAAATCCATCTCCGTCTAACCGCGATACTGTATCACACTCACGTACACAGGATTTTAGACGGTTCGCTACCGTAATCAACGCTAAATCACCAAATTGATGACCTAAAGAATGATTGATTCCTTGAAGGCTATTTATATCTAAAAACAGTATAGCTAGTTTCTCAAGTGGTTTTGGACTTCTCGCCGTTTGCAGCGCTTCTTGAAATTTAATTTCTAGCAAACGTCGATTAGGTAAGTCGGTGAGGATATCGTAATATGCCATATGGTAAAGCTGTTCCTCCACCTTTTTTTGATCAGTATAATCACGTATCATCAGAATGCCTCCTAGAACACGTTTTCTCCTGATCAACGGCAGGAATGTTATATTCACGTGTAAAAAACGATGGCTATTTTCAACTAAAGTAACATTAGCATTCAGGGTTTCACCTTGGAACAATCGATGTAAATACTTTCGTATAGCGGGTATTTCTTTTTGGCCTACATAGTCCATAAATGTTCTGCTTGAACATCCAGCTCCTGTAGAATCTTCACCGATCAAATTTCTCCAGGCAGGATTCACTTCTAAGATCTCTCTATTCGTGTTAAGAAGCAGGCAAGCATCACTATTTGTTTCCCAAAACATTTGGCTACGATTCGCTTTTTTCCAAATACTTCTTTTCTCGATGTCTAAATTCCCCTGTTTGCGTAACAGTACGACGGTCCCTACAATAAGCAGGGTTACCCCCATCCCGACAAAAAAAGAGAGGATGAGCGAATTCATCATTTCTGAAACGTCGTTCATTGCAACTTCTCCTTCTGTCGTAACCTTCATTTTTTCTCCATCCATCCTGCTTTCCACAATACCCCATCTTCTCTCAATATAAAAGGGTCGGAGTGACTATGATTTAAAAATGTTACTAGGCTTTTCCCCTTCTTTGTGACTAGTACCGTTCCCTCTGGTTTAAGCATAAAAAAGCCTGAAGCAATGCCTCAGGTTGTCAAGATCATTTGCTTTGCTAAGCCTCCCTTTTCCAAGCAATCTGTATCCAGCTTGGTAGGTATCTTCCGTAATAGCCACTGGAAACTGTTACGCCTTTAAGAAGCTCATGTTCTTTTCCCGTACTGAGATCTTTTACAAATAGCGAACCGTTAACATGAGTTTGCAAACGAACATATGCTACCTGACGACCTGTTGGTGCCAAAGAATAGGAACTGTCCGCTGTTGCTGATGAGCCAGCCGTAATAGCTTTAGCCTGATCTGCCTGATCTAGTTGCCAGATTCGTTGACCTGGTACTAAGGGAAGATTCTCCATTTGGGTTGGCCACGGTGCTTCCTGTCCACGTAAAAATAGAAGTGGAGCATCTGCTTTTGAGCCAAACGCGGGCAAGGAATCCACTTTATCCGTTTGACCTTTGCTATACACCTGTTTATTTAGCGTCTCCCATATTCCTAATTTTTTCTCATAGGTAGCCATACGATCGACTCCATTTATAAAGGCAAGCTTAGTACTATCTTTGGACCAGGTCAGCCACTCTGGATAAGCTAAACCCACACCTATTTGAAAGGTTTTTTGTGAGTGAATTTGTAACACTTTAATGGGGACTCCATCTGCTGATAACGAAGCAGAATTAGGTTTTTCAAAATAGGCAAGATAGGCACCGTTCGGCGACCACACTAATCCAGTAGCATCACGGGCATAGATTCCTTCAACAGTAGATGTCATTTGGCTGTATAGGGTTCGTGAAGTACCATCTAAGAAAACCTGATTAATATGTAGATTTTCAGTTTTCGTTGGTGGAAAGGATACGGCAAGACTTTTTCCATCGGGATACTAGGAGTAATCAGATACCTCATTTACGTCATTCTGCTGAAAAATGCTCTGTACCCTCTCTACCCCCTTTGGAGTAATCCGAGCAACTATTCCTTCTTCCTTTGAATTTTCTCTTGTCTGATAAGCCAGCATATTTTCTGTAGGCGACCATTTAGGAGTACCTGTAATTTCTCTTTGATCTACCTGATATTTCTTGCTGCCATCTGCCTTCGAAATCCATAAATACCACGGACCTGAATAGCTCTTTGGATCGGGACTTTGTAAATATGCAATCCACTCTTTATTAGCTGACCAATCGACAATCTGCACCTTGCCATTTGTCGCTATAGGGATCGGTTGGCTATCCTGCTTGGATGCATCCCACAACAAGACCGTATGTTCATTTTGCAAGGCTACATAAAAAGGAAAGGTTTGCGTAGACACTCTGGTAGGAATCTCTACATCAGATGTTTGTTGATCAGATATTTGCTTGTTTGAGGATTGTGTTGTTTCTTTGTTTGCAAATACGCTTGATTGAAATCCGCTTGCTTCTGCGGTAACTCCTCCTAGGCTAACACTTGCCAGTAGTAAGTAGCCTGCAAGCAACAAAACCCTTGTGCATGTTCCTCTTTTCTGCAAGCTGTTTTCTCCTTTCATTATTATTTTTTTAAAAAATCATTCTTTCTCATTTGTACCATTATTTTACTTTACATTCATAATTTATTATCCTACATTTAAGTTCTGGATTTTTCAACCAACATTTTCCACATTTTTTCGGTTAGTCACTTTCCACTCACAAATAATCAAACAGATGCAGTCAATGATGAATGTACATCCCCCCTTTTTTGGAGATTATGGCGATTAAAAAGAGGGGCTGCACTGAGCTTTATTTTTATATCGAAACGGTTGGCAAAATAATTCGGACTGTCGTTCCCTTACCTAGTTCGCTTTCAATCTGTATTTCTCCATTATGATTTTCAATAATTTTGTAGCTAACCATTAAGCCTAGTCCAGTTCCTTTTTCTTTGGTAGTAAAGAATGGCTCGCCAACTCTTGCTAGTTTATCCTGAGGAATTCCCTTTCCTTGATCTGTAATCTCTATAGCAATTTTTCCTGATGCCTTTCTACTAACATGCACGTCAACACTGCCACCAGTCGGCATGGACTCAATGGCGTTTTTTAACACGTTAATTAATACTTGCTTTAGCTGATTTTCCACACAATGAATCTTTGGTAAAGGCGTTGGAATTACCGGGATAATATCTACTTGGTTCATCAAGGCATGTGTTTCGATTAGCATTAATACATCATTGAGAATAATTCCAATATCCTCTGTCTGAAAGCTAAGGGCATGTGGTTTGGATAATAACAGCAATTCCGTAATAATCAATTCAATGCGATCAAACTCGCCCATCATAATCTGAAAATACTTCTCATTCCCCTGCCCATCTGCCATCATTAATTGTATGAAGCCCTTTAGCGCTGTTAATGGATTGCGAATCTCATGAGCAATCCCAGCAGCCAGTTGGCCAACGGCAGATAGCATTTCGGATTTACGTAACAACTCTTCCGCTTTTTTCTGTTGGGTAATATCCTCACTAATTTTAAGGAAATGAATGATTTCCCCTTCTTCATTTTTAATGGGCAAGAATGCTGTTCGTTCCCAAAAGGCCTCATCATTCTTGCGTTTGCTTTGTAATTCACCATACCAATTTCTCCCCTTGGTTAGGGTCTGGATTATTTCTTCTTGAATGTTCTCCTCATAATCCTCATGATTTTCAATAAGATTAAGCTTTTGACCGATCACTTCTTCTCCTGTGTAGCCTGTCTTTGCGGTAAAAGATGGGTTAATATACTGAATTTCACCGTCAAGGCCTGTAATAATAATGCTATTGGGGATTTGATGAATCGCATAGGAGAGCTTCTGTAGCTCTTTGTTGGCCATTTTTAATTCCGTAATATCTACAAACGTAATGACTACACCCTTAATAACATTATCCTGTGTCCGATAGGGCAAAATCTCCATGCTATACCATTGACCATGTGAGCTTTGAATCTCTTTTTCCAACGGCATTACGCTATGTAAGACGTGCTCAGCATCTTCTACCAAATTGTTATACTTCAATTGATGTGTTATATGACTAATCGGACGATTGATATCCATGTCCATTAGATTAATAAGGGTGGTTACTGCTGGTGTAAATCGGCGTACGCACATATTTCTGTCCAAAAATATCGTCCCGATTTTCGTGCTGAGCAGAAAATTATCTATGTCATTATTTAAATCAAGCAGTTCTTGTATTTTGGCTTGATGTTCAGCGTTAACGGTAATTAATTCTTCGTTAATAGATTGGAGTTCTTCATTAGTGGATTGGAGTTCCTCATTTGCAGCAATTAATTCTTCATTGGTAGATTGTAGCTCTTCATTCGAGGTTTCTAGTTCTTCGATCGTTGCCTGTAGACTTTCCTGCGCATATTGTAGTTCTAGCTCCAGCTCGCGAATTCGTTGTGTGGTCGTACTTTGAGCATGAAAACTCTGCTGCGCATCTTCCGGATATTTATCAGGTTTTGCTTCATCTTTAAAGGTAATCATCATATATTGCCCGTTATATTTATGGGGAGCAAAATTGGTAATGCTAAGTGTTATGAATTCAGAAAGGTCAGCCCCCTCTTTTACTTTTACATTGGTAAAGGTAATCTCTTTATTTTCCTTCCTGACTTTATGCATCGCTGAGCCAATTGCTACTGATAAGGATGGCGAAACTAGCTTAAAAATATTTAGTGTAATTTTGCCGCGTGGTAAGGCTAGATACTTATTAACAGGACCTGAAGTATGAACGATATCATAGTTTCGATCAACAATCACACATGCTGGCAAATATTCCTCTATGATCGTAGCATATATATCGTCTAGCTTATTCGTTCCCGAAATCATTTCTCTTTCCCCTATTTTCACCGGGCTGGACTGTAGAACTGGACGTCCGCTTTCTTTATCAATACGGATCGTATGATTGGGAGTGTTTTGATTCGATTTCCGAATGGTGAAAATATTCCATTTACGATTGAGAGGAACATATAGATTCGCTAGCTTTCCGATACTTTCACTTGGTCCTAAAAATAAATATCCCTTAGGATGCAAAGAAAAATGAAACAAGCTCAGTACCCTTTTTTGCACATCTGGTTGAAAATAAATCAACATGTTTCGGCATGTGATAAAATCCATATTGACAAAAGGTGGGTCTTTTATAATATTATGTGGGGCAAAAACGATCATTCTCCGGATATTTTTAATGATGTGATAGGCGTCACCCTGTTTCTCAAAATACCGATCTAACAAATCTTTCGAAATATCCTTCTCAATGGAGGCGGGGTAAACACCCTGAGCAGCGTAGTTTATTGCTTCTTTGTCTAAATCGGTAGCAAAGATTCGAACATCAAGTGTAATTTCTTTTTTACATAAATATTCATCAAACAACATAGCAAGTGAATAGGCCTCTTCTCCCGTGGAGCATCCCGCTACCCAAATACGCACATGCTGCTCACCATTTGCTTGTTTATTTTCGATTATTTTGGGGATTACATTTGCTTTTACGATGTTAAACGCTTCTTGATCTCGAAAGAAATGGGTGACATTAATCAGCATATCTTTTTGTAAGGCTCCCTGCTCCTCTTGTGTTTCTTCTAAATACTGAAGGTACTCTTCTAAGGATTGCTTGTTATTTATTTTCATTCGCCGTTCAATCCGCCGGGTGATACCATCACGTTTATACCCAGTAAAGTCGACTCCGTTATCCCTTGTAAGCAGGGTGAGTATGTCTTTCACTCGATCCTTTGCAATATTTTTCTCCTCTTCTCTTTCATCAAGGACATAACGTTTTACGTACTGTACTAGATACTCTCCTAATTGAAAAGGAGCACAGATAAAATCTACTATTCCCGTAGAGAGCGCACTTCTTGGCATACCATCAAACTTGGCCGATTCGCCATCCTGTACCATAACCATTCCTCCATATTCATGGATAGCCTTTATTCCATTGGAACCATCTGTCCCGGTTCCCGAAAGAATGATGGCGATAGCACGTTGCTTTTTCTCAGTGGCCAAGGATTCCAAAAAGGCATCTATAGGTAAATGAATCCCGGACACTTCAGGATACGTAGTTAAAGAAAAATGACCATTGATAAGTTGAATATAGTTCTTAGGCGGATTTAAATAGATGAAGTTGGGCTCGATTTTCATACCATCGGTCACTTGCTTTATCCTAAGGGATGTGTGTTTTTCCAACAATTCAGCCATAAAGCTTTTATAATGTGGTGATAAATGTTGGACAATAACAAATGCCATGTTTGAAGCCTCTGGTAAATGATCAAAGAATTCCTGTAACGCCTCTAGTCCCCCAGCAGATGCACCAATCCCTACTACTGCAAATTCTTCTGTATTCTGCTTGTTCGTTTCATTTCTTTGGATAGAATCTTCTTCTCGATTGGACATCTAAAATCACCTTTCCTTGCAAAAATACTGTGACAAGCGTTTTTCCGGCGACTATTACCTAATGAATAGATGGAGAAAAGCGCAGTCGAGCCTAAAAACGAGGGAGACACTTCCAAAGTTTTTTCATAAAAATTACCAAAATACACTACTACAAGTTTAGCAGAACATCTAAAAACATAATATATTGTTTTCAAATTATGACATGCGAAATACCCTTCCTATCTACGAGAAGGAAGGACCAATTGTTCAAAAATTAGTAATGAAATTTTGTATATGATCTATTGACTATACCCAAATATTACCATATACTACATAAACAAACACTAATTTACTGTATATTTGTAATGTTTGTTATATATTATCTAAGAAAGGGGAATTACTCACAAAAAAGTAGTCAAAAGTAACATTTTATCCTGCTATGTAAAGAACTAAAAGCTGTCACTTTCTTTTATTGATCTATAACCTAAAATAGTTTGCAAGAAATCGTACACTGCTAGATAGGGATACCTACTTAGAGTGCTCTTCATTATGGAATTGATTCCTAATCTATCGAAAAATAAAAAGGAGGTCATTTCGTGCAATACCGCCAACTATTCGAAAAATATCAAGAGATTCGTTCTCTTACTCAAGATTATCAAGCATGGATGAATTCCTCGATTGGTGGAGACCTATGGATTGATGGCTTGCAAGTTTTTTTGACGATAGAGCCTGCTGATTTTGAGTCTGCCTATAAACAATTTGTTGAAAATTATACATACGATTCACATTCTTTTATGCGATGTTTAACTTCCCTACATCAATTCACTGTTGGTTGTGCTAAAGAAAGTGAATTTGAGTTATACAAAGCACTCGCTTTGGGGATGACCTGGCTCTCTTTCTATCCTCATTATCAGAGTGATTTTTTTAATCTTTCTGGTCGTATTACCAATCATTCGATTGCTTTACTACTAAGCCCTACCTATCAGGCTATGTGGATTACCGGTTACAACGAAGGACTTACTCTGTACATTGCAGACAAAGCCAACTCCCATCTCTCTCTTTTCCGACCTGAGAATGATCTAATTTATCAGAATCATCAATATTTTCTCCAAATGAACTACGTCAATTTTCCTTATCAAAGTTATTTTCATGAAATGGCTCACATTCTGTTTTGTTATAACCTTTACACGCACGTCTTAGCTAATGAAAATGAAAGAAATAACTATCTTTCCTACGTGGAAGAGGGGATTGTTACTCTTGAAAAAAAGGTACTTTCCGAATTAATTGCTGTAAGAGATAACCTACATGTGATTCATGATGGATTTAATGGTTCCAGCTCCCCCGAATTCAGAGAATATAACCTTAGTGTTATACGTGGAGATGTTTCTTCGATATCCGCTAGCTCTCTAAAATGGTTCACAAAGGCTTACATGCAAGTAGGAACAGAAAATAATGACACACCAAATAACGCAAACTCTACTAACCAACTACTAGTATCTAGTCATCCGCTTACAGAAGAAAAAACATTTTCTATGATACCTCCTTGCCTACCGCATATAGAAAATAACAAGCAGCACTGTCGATGGACAATTCGAAATGGGGCATATAATCATATTCCAGCCTATCGAGAAGTCATTGAATTAATGGCACCAGATTTGAATGATTTTGCAAAAGTACAAGAAGCTCTGCATCCAAGCACATATACTGCCTCACAGATATCCAAAGACTTACCAGAGCCAGATTCAGACCAGCGGGAACAGAAAAAGCAATTATGGCGTTGGCGAGAAGCATATGCTCGTTTGGCTGAAATTCGCGGGTATATTGAAATGGAAGCCCCCCTCACAGATGCGATACCAGACATTCAACGTCGATTACTGATCGTGGCGAAACGAAATGCTCATTATTTGAATACGTATTCCACAAAGGATAAATTATCGAAAAACCATACAAGTGAAATCATGTCTGTAGAAAATATGCGTAAAGAAATTCGCATTATTCTGTGTGGATTACGCCATACAGCTACTCGGGAATTGCTGTTATCCATGTTCGACGAGCCATTTATGCATGTGCTAGAAACAAGCTGATATTTTTAGTAAAACGATAATTATTTATGTGAAAGGACTTTTTCTCTTCCTAGCGAAAAAGTCCTTTCACATGCTGTTGGTAACTCATGTACGTACTGTTCCTATTTTCTGTTTTTATCTAAAAGGGCGAGCCCATCAGGCAAGACTTCCATTATGATTCCAATATTAGGGAGTGATCGCACTTGTAGGCGAGTTGAATTTTATATGCATCTAACAAAACTGATTGAATGGAGAGATGTATGATGGTTAAACAGCAAAGCAGGAAATACGGTATATTCATGTTTGTAGTAATCCTGACCATATCCATTCTTTTTCCTACACCTTCTATCTATAGTTCACCTGTAAAAGAACCTCTCTTGGGCCCAACAGACTCTAAAGAAGTAGAAGATTTTGCAGATCAGTTCTTTAATCAATCACATATTAAAAATCAGTTGGCGGGAGCTGTTTTTGTTATCGTCCGAGATGGCAGAATATTGCTGAATAAAGGGTACGGTTATTCTGATGTAGAAAAAAAAATAGCTGTCAATCCAAACCATACTATTTTCCCGCTAGCTTCTATTTCTAAAGTTTTTACATCTACAGGAATTATGCAGTTAGTCGAACAAGGAAAGCTCGATTTAGATGAGGATATACAAACCTATCTTGAGGACATAACGCTAAACAATAAAACCACTGACAAACTAACAATGAAGCACCTATTAACCAACACAGCAGGCTTCGATTTTACAGATAAGCTGGAATCCATCCATCACCATAGTATCCCGCGGATCTCGTTGGATAAATACGTGAAAGAGAATATGCCTAGTATTGTCCGTAAACCAGGAGAAGCATTCCGCTACGATAACTTTGGCTTTAGTCTTCAAGGATACATTCTGGAGAAGTTGTCCGGTAAATCCTTCAACCAATACATGACTGAGAATATTTTTACCCCTTTGAAAATGGAAAATAGCAGCTTCTTACTTACACCGCAATTAAAAGCTAATTTAGCAACTGGATATACTTCTAGCAATCAACCATTTCCTGTTTTTCTATCCAATCCGATTGAACAGCCTGAAGGAGGAATGGTTTCAACTGGGCATGACATGGCCCAGTTTATGATGGCTCATCTCAATAAGGGTTCGTTTGACGGTAGAACAATCCTGAAACAGGGTACAGCTCAAAATATGCATACCATTCACTATTCCGTTCATCCCAAGGTTCCAAATATGGCATACGGCTTTGAAACATACTACCATTCCAGTCACAATAATCAATTTGTTATAGGCAAAGGTGGAGATATACCCGGGTTCCATTCTTGGATGTGGCTGTTGCCAGAGCATAAGGTTGGTGGGTTTATTATTTTCAATAAAGATAAGGAGTTTCGCGAGGAGTTATTTAAAGCTTTCATGAATCACTATTACCCTATACCTAAGAAAGAACAGACCTATATGACATCCTCCCCTCAACAATTGAAACGCTTTGAGGGTACCTATCGGGATTTGCGGATAAATCCTTGGATCACTAAAATTACAGTAACCTCACAGGGACAGCTACTAGCAGAAGATCCAATGGGGAAAAATATTCTTCGCCAGATCGATCCAATGCTGTTCAAGGACGAAAAAGGCACCTTTTTAGCCTTTAAGGAATCCGCTGATGGCAGCATAGGCTATTTGCAATATCGTAATATGGTCAGTATGGCTCAAAAAATTTCTCCCTCTAAGCATTTTACCGATGTTCCTCAGTCACACCCATATGCCGCATATATTAATGGCGTTCAAGACCTTGGAGTGCTCCGAGGAGATTCGAATCATGCCTTCCGTCCTTTAGCACCCATTACAAGAGCCGAATTTGTAGGTGATTTAGTACGGCTTATTGGGGTTCGTGCCTCTACTAATCCCGTGTCATTTATAGACTCTAAAAAGAGTCCATACGTAAAAGAAATTCAGGCTCTTGTAGAAGCAGATGCGTTAAAAGGAACCTCTCCTACTAAATTTGAACCCAATCGTCCTATTACAAGGCAGGAAGCGGCCGTTATTGTATTTGAGGTGTCCAAATCATTACTGAATGCTCAACCTGTTAAGGTTAACCTTAAAGGCGCCATTGATCCTTGGGCCACTCAAGCCGTTCAATATGTAGTATTTCATGGTCTATACGGACCTGAGGTTATTTCCTCCAAAGGCTTGATTGACTATAAGGCTAAGGAACCTCTACTGCGCCAAGAAGCAGCTGCCTTCCTGTATAACTATGCACGGCATATTTTCAAAAAATAAGTAATCTCTATATGAGTATGGAATAAACATAAAGTTTGATTGTATTGATTGGTGTAAGGTTATCAAAAAGGGCCGTTTCCTTGAAAGCAAAGAAACGGCCTTTTGGAAAAAGAACCAAGGAACCTACTTGTCCTCATTCATCCACTCCATTAAGGTTTTAGCAAATAGCTCTGGTTCTTCAAACATAGGATTATGTCCACTATGCTCAAAAATCACTTTCTTCACGTTCCTATATGTGTCATCAAGTGAGTCCCATAGTGAAACGGGAGAAACCAGATAATCATATCTCCCTAAACCAATGAATACTGGTTTTTTGAAATCCGCCAACGATTGGATTAAATTACGTTTTCCAAACTCTTCTCCCCACAGATGATCCATAATTGGCATATTGGTATATACATTCTCCCACATATAAGCTGCATCAAATGTATAATCGTAAAAACTCTGAGCCCCCATGCGAATGCACATATGGACAAATCGTCTTTCAGGATCTTTTTGGATGTCACTTTCTAAAAACGCGATATCTGCTTCAAACTGCCGCTTTCTCTTTAGGCTGGCAGTTTGATAAAAAAATGAGGTGCTTTGCTGCTGTCTTTCTTGACTATTTGTAGGTGCTGAATTAAGTAAGACAACTTTCCGAACAGCCTCTGGATATTTTTGGGCATATGCTAAAGCCATAAAGGCATGTCCTGAATGTCCCAGTATAATAAAATCCTGCAATTCGAGTGCCTGTCTTACCCTTTCTGTATCATCTAAAATTTTATCTAATTTATAATCTTCTGGTTCTAAAGCACGCGGTGGCTTACCAAAGCCTCTATGGTCTAAAAAAATAAATTGAAATGTTTCAAATAAATTTTCTGAGAATAAACGAGGATAATATATGCTGCTCCCTATCACCAGTACTGGCTTTCCAAACCCTTTTATACAATAGTTTAATGTGAATCCATCACTGGTTATACTTTTAAATTGGTTCATCTGAATAGCTCCCTTTTTTTGTTAAGAAGAGCTATTAAAACTCAAGCTCTCCTTTCAATCACTCCCTTTCCTGCTTCTAATCCCCTTATATTTTCCATTGAACGCTCTAACAATTTACATCACCTCAATCAATGGTGTTGCTTCGATAGTAAAACATTTGGGATACAAAAACATAATATCCCTATCTAGGAAGTGTAGCATATTAAAATACCCAAGAATAGGTACTTGGATAAGAGCGATTCTTCACTTACATACAACTGTTGCACGCAAAAAAGCTCTCTCTGGATGTGTCTAGAAGAGAGCCGTATTGAATTACTTTCTTTCTGGTCTACTACATTTTTATTAGGTCACCGACATTCCCCTTATTAATCTGTGATACGTATAATGGAAAGGTGTGCTACGGTTGGAGAGAAAGGCAGGAATGGATTGTAAATCACGCCAAGATTATAAGTTGTTCCACTAGCGCTTTGTCCCTCTCTTTTTATTGTAGGTTGATTGTATAGTCTAAAATGGGCGGAATTTGATTAGGGACCTGTAATTTCTTAAGCCCCAGATTTCTGCTGTCGGTACTGCCTGTGTCCCAGCACCACTCGAAAGCTCTCGAAGGGATTGGGGTAACAAATTCGCCCGACCACGTACGTCCGAGACCACTTGTATCCTCAGCGTAGTAAAAGAATTTTCTACCGTTGGCCCACCCGCTCCAAACCTGCACCGTGTTCCCCGGAGCCACCTTATACCAGCCCTTCTTTAACCACTTGTTGCTCCCCTCACAATTGGGAGCCGAGTAGGCATAAACAATCTGCAAGCCTACGTTAGTCCTGTTGCGGAAATGAAGCCCCATCGTCGATCACTCCTCGCCCGTTATTGTTAGGCTGTACGTCATACGCGGAGAGTAAGGGGAAGTTTGTTGTCCATGTTGTCCATATTGACCAATTCACCCTCCCCCCAACTTCTTAAAAGAATAGAAAAATGAAGATGGATTATCGCATGGAGACTGTCCGTTCATGCGTTATACAAAGTGTATTACTCCTGTTATCCATCATTTTTCCTGTTATTATATTTGACTATAGAAATTTTAGTTGATTGTCCATCTACAAATAAGGTGAATACCTAGCATAATAGTCGCAGTACTCAGGTCTACTCCCATGGATTAATCAAGAACCTATAACTTACTTAATCAGCCCATGAATAGTAAAAAATGATTGCTAATCCCTTAATTAAACACTACCAGGTCAAATATCCTGAAATGGTACTTATGCCCATGTCAATTTCCAGCCCCCTTCATACAGTGTAATAAACTAGGAGAAGGGGGTTTAAAATGACAAAAATACCTGTTGCAGGTTTTCTATTTCAATCAAATGACTCCTCCGCAGAACATTCGCATGGATTATATATCACTTCTTGGAATGGTATGCCTGTACACCGACATCCGTTTTCGGGAACTACTTCATTTAATGATGGTCATGATCATCAATACGTTGGGGTAACTGAACCAGCCCCGACAGGTGTTCCCCACGTTCATCGCTATTATACGATTACTTCATTTAATGATGGTCATTCTCATATAATTGAAGGCACAACCGGCCCTGCAATCGAACTGCAGCGTGGAGGACATATTCATTACTTTGAAGGGTATACAACAGTAAACGGAAGACACCCTCACACCCATCATTACAAAGGAGCAACAGAAAATGAAATTCCTTAAACAGGAAAACATGTTTGGCGAAACATCACATTGAATATCATCTGGGAACAAACAAAAAAGCTCACATGATTTGTGAGCTAAAATACATAACTTTAACTTTTTATCTTGACTAACAATCGGATACAGAGCTGTTTCTTTTTTGTTTACTCCGTTTTGTTGCCCCTTCTAATACCACTTCAAATGCATCTAAAATTTCAAGAAAATGTGATGCCTCTCTAAAAACATGATCGGCAAGAAGAGGAGGGATAATGCTCTTAATACGACAAGCTTCGATTAGATCGCGAGCCGTTTTTTTGAAATCACGGAGTTGACGGACAGACACTCTATTCTGATCAACAAACTGCGATAGTAACGGAACAGTTTGAGATTGGGGACTCATGGAATCTAAATCAATGGCTTGGTATAGAAGTTGATCGAAGTCATGACTAAAATCATTTGCTTGTTCAACCAATTTCCTTTCAGAAGGATCAAGTAAGTGATTAATAAATTTAGCATGATCAGCCATAATCCTAAGAAAGAAGACATTTTCATTAATAATAGCATCTGGCAAAGGATCTAGGGTTCCAGTGTTTAGTTGTTCCAAACGTTTCGCAAAATAAGCAGCTTCCCGGCTAACATGATCCACTAATAACGGAAAATTATTACCTCCAATTTGACAGGAAATGATCAAACCTAATACCCTTCTTTTGAAAGCCCAAATTTGATTAACACAGGGAAGAATTTGAGCATTGAACTGACCTATATATTGAGGGTCGGTATCTTCTGGTAAGGCAAGGGCCTTGGCTTCTATTTCCTCAAATATATGGTAAAAATAATCAGCTTCATTGATTAATTGGGTATCGTCACAATTAAAACCTAGCTTCAAAAAAAGCGAATGTTCCTTCATTATCCTAGACCAAAAACGAACTTCCTCAAGTGATCTAATTACAAATGCATCCGCCATCCAATGAGTCCTCCCCAACATATGTATTTCTATAAGTTTATGCAAGAAGCATGTCTCAAATGTCTGTTGCTCACATTAATTATGGATAGTCGATTAAATTACTTACTGCCACACTGTAAAATTTACTTTACATCTGCTTGTTTATTACGTTTTTACTGAACACCTCTATCATAAATTAGTAGTGTTTAAATATTTAAAGCATAATTTTATTAGAAATAGGCCTGTCAGTTACTTAGACAGGTCTATTTGGCATCCACTAACATCCCAGAGTGACTAACCTTTACCTTTCAAGCTTTTAGAATTTACTTTTTCCAATTACTCTAAAGACATTAAACTAGTGTACAAGAACTTTATATGTTCTAACATGAGTAGCATTTGTATCATATTCACGTAATACGCCATTTGCGGAATCCTTTATAGCACCTAAGTACCATTCTCCATCTTTTTTATACACCCAAAGCCCCTGCCCATCCACTCTATAATGGCCTACACCATATAGAATATAATCGTTTAATTTCATCCTTATTAATATCTAATCTAAGTTCAATCAAGCCTTCTTGAGATTTTGTTACTTTTACAGTATTAATCTTTGTAGCTGCAAAGGCAGGAACTGCACTCCATCAACCTATTTACCCTTGCAAGAATTAAATCATTTATCAATGGAAGACTATAGCAACAAACAGTTCCATTGTTTATTTATAGCGCTGGGGTAACTTGCTGTCTCACTAAAGTTGACGAAAAAAATCAAAATATCGTGGACAAATTCAGAATATTTTTATAATATAAAATTGTAAATTAAATACATATTAAGGAGTGAATTGGTAATGAAAAAATTAGTTAGCATTGCTTCAGTACTTGCTTTACTAGTATCGGCTACCCCCGCAATCGCAATGGAAATTCAATCTGAAAATACCGCTGTAGCAGTAGCTTCTATTATTAGTGACAGCCGAACTTTAGAACCAGAGGAGAAATATGAGACATCTACTTTTAGAGCCTCCAGTAATACCTTGACTCTTACCGTAGATCAGTCATCCGACGGTTCTACCACTCATATTAAATATACCCTCTGGGATGATACTGGAAATCAGGTTGGTAAGGTATTTAATGTGAGAAAAAATGGAACTGCCTCAACTACATGGGATGTAAAAAAGGGAAAAAAATATACTTTAGAGATGCTCAATCGTAGTACACATAATGGTATTTTCATAGAAGCCACGACTGACTTTTCTATAGAATAGGTACAGAGAGAAAAGAGACCTTCCTTCTATGATGGAAAAGTCTCTTTTTTTGTCCCAAATGATAGTGATATGCTCTAGCAAAAGGAATGCTTATTTGCAAAATTTATTTCATTTTCGCAACTACTAAGTTAATTTAATCGTCAATTTATCAAATTTAGCCACAGGGTTGCATCAAGCAATGTAATCAGTGATTATATATCACAAAAAATCCCCTTCTGGTGGATTATCTCTGTTCCCTTAACAATAAGGATATACAGCATAATTAACCACAGGGGATTTTATTAAAAATTTTATTTTTTCTAGTAGGCCTCTATTTCTTTTTTACCAAAAAACTGTTTCAGAGCCTTGTAAACCTCACCTTTTTCCCGAATAATCGAGTACATGAATTTCGGATCTTTAATATGACGATATGCGGACATGAGAGTACTGTGACGATTATACTGATTTACCTCACCATATCCAAACATATTCGATCTTTCCATTAATTCCTTTACCAATTTTACGCAGCGTTCATTATCTGAGGTGAGGTTATCCCCATCTGAAAAGTGAAACGGATAAATGTTATATTGGCTTACAGGATATCGTTCATCAATAATTTCCAAGGCTTTCCGATAGGCCGACGAGCAGATAGTTCCACCGCTTTCTCCTTTAGAAAAGAACGCATCCTCTGTCACTTCTTTCGCTTCCGTATGATGTGCAATAAAAGCAATCTCCACCTTTTCATACTTGGTTCGCAAAAAGCGAAGCATCCAAAAGAAAAAGCTACGAGCTACATATTTTTCGAAAACTCCCATAGAACCGCTCGTATCCATCATCGCTATAATTACAGCATTGGAATGAGGCTTCACAATCTCTTCCCAGGTTTTAAAGCGCAAATCTTCCATCGAAATTCCTAGTTCCAGATCAGTATACCCAGCTAATGCATTCCGACGAATGGCAGACAGTAAGGTACGTTTTTTATCAATATTCCCCATCAAACCTTTTTTCCGAACATCGTTAAATTGAATATCTTCTATGGTAATTTTCTGTTCAGCTTTTGTTTGAAGGTTGGGTAACTCTAACTCAGAAAACAGCATCTCCTGCAATTCTTCAACTGTAATCTCAGCTTCATAATAATCATCACCAGGTTGATCCCCGGCTCCTTGCCCCTGACCAGCACTAGCATCAGCCGAGTCACCGTCTTTAGCTATAACATCTCCTACCTTGGAGTCACCCCTACCTTGGCCTGTATGCTGTCCTTTATTAAAATTGTAACGAAAGCGATACTCATCCAGCGATCTGATTGGTATTTTAATAATGTCTCGACCATTCGACATTATGATATTTTCTTCGCTTACTAAATCAGACAGGTTTCTCTTGATCGCCTCCTTTACCTTTTCCTGATGTCTGCTCTGGTCCTGATGACCTTTTCTATGCAGAGACCAGTCTTCTTTGGAGACGATAAACGAGGAATCGTTCATCAAGCTCCCCCCTATCGATTCAGCAAACTACCTACGTAACGCAGCAGTTCATTTGCTGAAATTGGCGTATATCCGTGTTCTTCTACTAAGCGACGTGTTACCTCATTGATTTTTTTCAATTGGTGCTCATCTGGCGTTTTTGTGGAGGTTGTTATTTTGACCACATCTTTTAAATCTGCAAATAATTTTTTCTCAATTGCTTCACGTAGACGATCATGTGTGTTGTAGTCAAACCGCTTTCCTTTACGCGCAAAAGCTGATATCCGAATAAGAATCTCTTCACGAAATGCACGCTTGGCATTTTCAGAAATACCGATTTGCTCTTCAATAGATCTCATGAGGCGCTCATCCGCTTCCAATTCCTCACCTGTTACTGGATCACGCAATCGGTTAGAATTGCAATACGCCTCAACATTATCCAAGTAATTATCCATCATCGTTTTCGCTGATTCCTCATAGCTGTATACAAATGCCTTCTGGACTTCTTTTTTTGCAATTTCATCATACTCTTTACGCGCAATTGAGATGAAATTTAAATAACGCTCTCGCTGTTCCTTACTGATGGAAGCATGCTGATCGAGTCCTTCTTTTAACGCCCGCAAAATATCCAAAGCATTTATAGATTCCGTATCACGGCGTATGAGTGCACTGGAAATCCTATTAATGACATAACGAGGATCAATCCCAAACATTCCTTCATCTGTATACTCATTCCGTAAATCCTCGATATCTGATCCTTTGAAACCCTCAACGGATTCTCCATTGTACAAACGCAATTTTTTTAAAAGATCGGCACCTTGTTTTTTGGACTCTTTTAAACGAGTTAAAATGGAAAAAATGGCCGCTGTATATAACGCATGTGGAGCAATATGAACATGACCTAAATCAGATTGTTTAATTAATTTATCATAAATTTTCTCTTCTTCTTTCACGCGAAGATTATACGGTACTGGCATAACAATCATTCGAGACTGTAATGCTTCATTCTTTTTATTTCCGATAAAGGATTTGTATTCCGTTTCGTTTGTGTGAGCAATTATCAGCTCATCTGCTGAAATCAGAGCAAATCTACCCGCTTTGAAATTCCCTTCTTGAGTTAGCGATAATAAATGCCACAGGAATTTTTCATCGCATTTCAGCATCTCTTGGAATTCCATGATACCACGGTTCGCTTTGTTTAATTCACCATCAAACCGATAGGCACGAGGATCAGATTCAGAACCATACTTCGTAATCGTAGAAAAATCGATAGTCCCCGTTAGATCGGCAATATCCTGCGATTTTGGATCAGACGGGCTAAAGGTACCAATCCCCACTCTTTTCGACTCCGAAAAGAAAATCCGTGTTACGGGGAAATCTTCTATTCGGCCACCGTACTCTGTTTCCAATCGCATTCTGTTGAAAGGAGTTAGCTCTCCTTCAATCTTCACACCAAATTCTTGCTCAAATTCAGGACGTAGTTCATGCGGAACCATGTGGAGGGGTTCCCCGTGCATACCATAAGTAACCCATTAAAAACGCCAATAATATTTAAATATATGTAAACTCTACAGATACCCTTCAAAAATTCTGCCCCGTCAGGCTATCAATGACGGGGCATTACTATGTCTCTGATTTCAAAGGAAGCAAATTCTGTGTGGTTGTAAGACATGCTACTAGGCTTCTATATTGACTACATTCTCAACAGGTATCCACCAAAAATCCTCATCGTTCTTTAACTTGATTTGTTTATACGTTGAGTCAAACTTCTCTACCCATCCCCAAGCTGATTCAATTACTCCTCTATCCTCTTTTGTTTCTTTCCACCAACTAATAGTTAAAGCATAGTCATACTGACGTGAGTCAGATATCCTGTAGCAAAACTCGGCCAGCTCATCCTCTTCAATGATCGGTTTCTCGATCAGCTTCTTATCCTCATGATACTGACGTAACATTTCTGCATGTTCTGGCAAGATGAATTTCGTTACAAGCGGATCAAGGATTTTACTAGCCATCAAAACATCTCCTTAAACAGAACGTTCGTTCTTATTTTATTTGATGATGAGGAGATTATGCAATGGGTAAAATTACATGTTCAATAAATCTGGTAACCAATAAAAATAGATTTTGACAAATGTATTATATTTACATTTATTTCAATATTATGGTATTGTGTGGAGGTAATAGCCTAACCATTTGAGGAGAGTGATTATTTTGAGAAAAGCTTTAGTTGCTTTAGGAGTGCTTGCAATGGTTACAGCCGCAGTACCAGCATCAGCTTCAACTCAAATCTCTGACCCTAAGGAAATTTCAGCAAATGGCACTGTACAGTTTGGAAAGACGGTTACGCATAACGTTGCTGGATATTCTAGTTCCAGTACAGATTTGTTATTACTTGATACGCATGACAACCATCGAATTGGCATTTATGCTTCCAGTCACGATATTGTTAATCTTATTGATTTAAAGTTCCATGTTAATGGGGAAGACAAGGGATATGTTCGGCCTGGATGGAATTATGTTGATGTTAGGGGAAGCTATGCAACCATTGAATATTTTAGTAAATCGACTTTAACTAAATCCTTCAATGTTACGTACTATAAACAATAAGCATATAGTTTTTTGAAGGTTTCACTAAGGTTATAAAATAGGTTCCCAACAGTTTAAATTTTACTTCTCTGTTGGGAACCTTTTATTATTCACATCCTAAAAATCCCTTTCAGTTTCACAATTTTAATTATTTCTGTACATGGTTAACACTTGATAGCCCTCATTTTTTAGTCCAATTCCGTTACAAAAATCTCATATAAATCATCTTGGTTGCTGACATATTTCGTCAACTATTTTTTATTCTGTGGTTCCTGTCCACTTGCAATCCTTAGTTCATCTGCCAATTGTCCAATACGTTTTTTTCTATCTGTGTCATTCCATTCATTTGCTGTATGCCATGCTGCCTGTAAGTAAACATCTATAATTTCGTTCGCTACCTCTGGTTTCATCGTTATTTCCTCCTTGTCATATTTAGCTAAATCGTACTTTTCAATCAATCCAATTAGCTTATCTGGATAACCCGGATCAGTGGCATAACCGCCTTTGTGAATAGCATGGCAAGCAGTTTTATAATCAGCACCTAGCACGCCATGATAGCGTCTAGGCTTGTCTCTTGTGCCGTTTAAGATTAGTTTGGAATGATCTGCAATAGACTCTCCCCAATTATTGTAAGCTCTGAAATTAGCTGTGATAGTTGTCCATTGACCGTTGTAATTCTCCTTGGTGGGCATAGCGCAAACACCTGTTGGCCCTGTTCCTTTGATGCCAAAGAGGTTGTTTCCTCGCTTGGTTAGCCCACTCTCTCCCCAAGCTGATTCCAGGATCGCCTGAGCTATTGTAAGGGATGCAGGTATCTTAGTTTTCTTCATGTCTGCTACAGCACTAGGTGCTATCTTATCTATAAAATCTTGTGGTTTCATTGCTTGTTCCCTCCGTTGTCTGTTTTTGCATAGCTGTAGGCTCCCGAAGCCGTTAATCCAACGACCACCGCTGATAGTAGATTGGTTTTTACTTCTCCGTTTGGAAGAAATACGAAAAGGGCCGAAAAAGCCATGGCAACAATTGGGGCCAATTTATTCGGGACCCCAAACCCTTTAGCCACACCAGTAAGCGCCGCGACAATTGCGGCTAATGTCGCAATATCAGTGGTCATCTCCATTCCTTAGCCCACCTTTTCTTTTAGTTCTTGAATGTCATTCTCTAGCCCGCTTAAACTTCGTTCGATTTGTTGCAATGTAGATGTATTACGCTCCAAATGAGTAACCATCCGTTCATTGTGCTCCATGAGTTTAGCCTCACGCTCTTGAGCCTGTTTCACTAGTTGGGTCTCGCGATCCCTTCCCTCTTTTTTGGTGGAAAATAACAACCATACAAACAAAGCAGCAAACGGCCCTTGTTGTAGCAATGCGTTCATTACGCTCTCTTCCATGCTTTCCCTCTCCTTATCACCCCCCTTTGGGGCACAAGTAAAAAAGGTAGCCTAACAGCTCCCCATGAAAAAACGCCTCTTCGATTGGAAAAGGCGTTTATAGCGCTAATTCTGGCACTCCTAGCACTTCGAGTTGACGCTTTACTTCTGGCTTAATTCGAGGTGGTACTTGAGAAAATTCTTTGTCTCCTTCGATAATTAACGTTGCATATATCACCACAATAGCCATATGATCACCTCCCCTCAATAGAGATAAAATTCATAATAAAAACGCCTCAATAAGCTTATTTATTTGCTTCATCGGCGTCTTGGAGTTTACTTATTTGTTCGTACAAATCAGTGATGGCAAGCATACTCGTTTTTGTCTTTTCTTCATTACTTACCCCTTGCTCAAAGGCTTCTGTTACTGCGCTCATCGTTGTTAAGTTTTGTTGCTGCATTTTCTGTGTCTGGATTTCTAACATCTGTACCCTTTGCTCTATTGCTTTCGGTTCATATGCAAGGAGAATGACGCTAATTCTTTCCTTAATAACACCACTTGAAGCAATGAGATGAAATGGAACGTCCTCCTCTAAAGTTGCTGGATGAACAGTTAGTATGTTTTCTTTGATGCTCACGTTATCAGGGGCTGCTTCTATTTCAAATTTTATCTTTTTGTTCGGAATTTCTTTTTTATATTGGTCATAAAGGACAGCCGCATACGTTACCGTTTGCAACGTTTCACTTTTCTCAATAAAACGTGGCCCGACTACTTCTAGTCTAATAGGTTGGCTTTTCGGTTCTATTAGTTTTTGGCCTATCAACTCACATTGAACTGGATCGTTATCCATCTCCCTTTCTACTCTTTGAGAGTGGATCTCCACTGTGTCTTTGACAGCAATCCATGCCAAGTCTATGATTTCCTTTTGTGTTTTGGAAGCAGCTTGTTCAGAACTAATCATGTGTTCTGTTATAAACTCTTTACCGTTACTTGTAACTGTTCTAAAGGCAACTACATAATCCATTCCATCCATACGATAATCATGTATATATACCTGCACGAAATAAGACCTCCTTAACTTTCTTTCCATACCCCGTTTTCTTTAATCAAGATTCTATCAATACTTTTCCATGTCCCGTTGATGTTTACCCAACCTTCTGTACATTCTTTCCATGAGCCGCCTATGTTTACTTTTATATTTGGAAAAGCAGGCCCTATCTTGACATACCAATAGTTTCCTTGCGGGCCATTTTCGGGGTACGTCCCATCTTCTGCAACTACATCCCCAATATATGAACCTTTTTCATAATAAGAAATGTATGATGTCGTCCTGTCCTGATGGATAATTTTTTCTGTATACCAATATTGGAAAAAAAGAGTTTTATCAGTATTGATCACATATACTTGACCATACTGTCCTGGTTTTAAGATTATAAAATCTCCGGTTCCTCTAAAATGTCCGTTCGATGGATCAAACGCAAAACTTTTATATCCCGCCAAATCGCCGACTGATTCATATCTATATCCAAATTGAAGAGGATCATATTTATAGACAGGGGAAGAGTAGTATTTTTTGTATAGAAATTTCGCCATACCTAAACCTCCTATGCCTTGTACTTAATCCAAATATCACCGTTGTCCCCACCTGTGGGATCGTTCGTGGAGAGAATAATGTTACGCACCTGTTTTGTTGTATAACTGGTATTGTTTTGGGCTGTTAGAGGACCTGTCATTGTTCCACCAGTTCGGGGTACTGAGGCATTTTTGGCATTTGTTTCAGCTGTATTCGCTTTAGCCTGTGCCCCTGCAGGTGTTTCAGCTCCAATCTGCGCCGCTGTTACCTTGTGTGGGTTGGAGAAGTTGTTCAAGTGCGCTCTAAAATTACTGCTAGTTTCCGCAACTTTTTCGTCCACATATTGCTTAGGCGAGGCCTGCAAAGCTTGAGTAGGATTGCCGGACAAAATCAGCGGACCTGTCATAGTCCCTCCAGCTAACGGGACAAACAACGTATCAGGAATGTTTGCCACGACTTGACTAGCGGTTCCTACAGCCACATTCAACTGAAACTCTCGCGAGAACGGACCTGACGAAAAAGGTGGGATATAATCACCTTTAGTACCTGCATTTGTGTAGGCATACATGATTTCTCCCAAGTCTGGGTCGTTTGCAAATATTCCAATCTCACAAGAGTACGTTGTTTGCGTAATATTGTTATTTTGGAACACAGCCTTTATGTGGGCCGTGCTTCCCGTCCTGGAAAAAGAATTGATTGGTACATAATCAATTGGCTGTACCAGGTCAGTCAAAATAGATTGATCACCGGCATAAGAACCTGAACCGATCCTCATACGTGTATAGGTGATTGCACCTCCGGTCTGTGACTTGGCATATAGCTCTTTACCTCGTTGCGTAATAGTCATCGCTGGGTAGATTGCCATTCAAATTCCTCCTTCTTAGAGTGCCTCTGAACTAATTGTTATCTTATCTTTATTTGTTACAAGTAACCCTTGATAGTCCATTCGATTTGCTTGCGATAACCACCAATCTTCAGGCATTTCTGATTGAATGGTTACTACTTCCGTACCTGACACACACATACCAATGTAATCCATCCGGTCAAGTTCGGACTCCCAAGCTATGTTCAATCGAACACCCGTCGGCTTTGGGATAATGTATCCTACAGTAACCAATAAAATGCTCTCTATCCCCAATTCCCCGCGAATGCTCGCTTTCATAGTCATGTCTTGGTTATCGTATAGTTTCAATCGTGCGTCAGGGAAAAGATCGTCCCATAACTCGTAAATTTGCGGTATGGTCCCGTCCCATTGGTTTTGTGCTATCTTAGCCTTTAATGCCACTCGATATATGGAATCACCCATGATCGGAGAAGTACCATCAGCCAATTGAAAAGGCAGGTACCGTGACCTGCCCACCAAATCCCCCACAGTATTCAACTGTACCCCTACCGCTTTTTCTAGGCTGAAAGCATCTGGAATACTATTAGCTACCGTTACGGCTGCATCACCTTTTTCCAGCACGACTGTTAACCAACGCATATACCTATCTTTGTTCCAATGCTGCGATGTGATCAAATCAAGGTACTGCTTAATTGCCATCTTTACTCACCTTCTTACGCTACAACATTTACGGTGACATTTGCTTGCGATCCACGTACCGCTTCAAAAAACAGCAGGGAGATATCTGCCGTAGTTTGCTGTTCACCTAAGCGCGCAGCCGTTAAGCTAGTAATAGAGAAGGACGGACTCGTTAAAACTCTATTCGCCTGTAAAGCCGCACCCCATAAGCTTGATAAAACAAGGCTACTATTGCCCAGTGCCACACTATTAATAAAGTCTGAAATATAGCTAGCGATATCATCTGCAGTTTGAGTAGTAAAACCATTCAGTTTCTTAACCTGTACGACAACAGCTATATCAACATAGGATGGTCGATAAAAACGAATAGGGGTCGTCTCTCCAAAACGGTCTTCTACAATCATGGTTGTTGTCCCGTTCGTATAGCATCCCGGTGTCTTTCGGTTAAAAATAGTCTGAGCAATGTCCGCGTCATCCCCACCCTCCACAACTGCAGTTATCGAATGTGGAGGATGCCCTAGTTCGTTTGTCATGCTTGTGTCATTTTCATATACTTCAGACCTCGTGACACCACTTACTGCTGCTATACCACCTTTTATTCCTTCCAGTACTGTTCGACTAGGATTTGCCGTACTAATTGCTTGACGGGACCTTAATTGTGGATCGGATTCAGTATATTTCCCTGGAACGGCTGCTTCTGGATTAGTTACACCCGTCCACCCCAGCGTCGGAGTAACAATACCTGTAATCGTATTAGCCTCAGCTTGAATCGGGCCTATTATCTGGCAAGTTGCAATTGTAGAATATGTTCCGTCTTTACCTATCGCTACCGAAGATGGCAAAGACCAGTTATGCCCTGTTGCATCTGAAACAATTCCTTTTGAGATAATTGCTCCAGGTGTACCGGTTAGAATGACTGACGCTTTTGAATACGTATCTTTTAAGCGTTTGATGCCGTTTACTCCTACCACTACATCTAATCCGGCTCCTACCGCAGTAGCTGGCCCTCGGCTGTTGTAAACAGCCTGACATGTCAGATAGGAATCATAGAGCATGCTGGCAAAAACAGAGATGAGCTGGTAATCCTGACTGTCGTTTCCTAGATATATGTCTTGACCAAAAATCTGTTTCGCTTGACTGATTAACTCATCACGAATGTCAGCATAGAAAGGCATATGATAACCTGTTTCATCGATGTACGGTGCAAAGTAGGCCATTCGTTCCATCCACCTCCTTAAAAGGTAAAATCATAAGATATAGGAATTGATTCTCCAAAAGTCGTTTCAACGTTACACTGAAAAGAATAGATACGATTGTCAAAGGCGCTTTGAAATTCAGTAATTTGTGATACGTGAGGTGTTTCGATAATCCTTGCTTGTACAAGAAGATCCACCGCCTGCAAATTATCTGGATGCCCCCTTGTATCAAGGATGTTTTGGAAAAGTGGGAGCCCATCGTCAAGTTGCTCCCACCATTCCTCCATGAGGAGTTTTAATCGCGTATAGATCGCTTGTCCCACAGCAGCCGCATTAGTTAGAAACGGTCTGCCCATGCTGTAGTCACCGCCAACCATTTCTCTGTATCTCATGTGTCCACTCTCCCTCCCCCTTCTATCCACTCGTCATATCTTTCATGTGTGGTGATATTTACACCGTTTACCCGTACACTAGGGGAAACAAGATCAATAACACCGGGTTTCATACGAATGAACTGGCTCCTGTCCTCATCACGCAACTCAACGTGGTTCTGAGAAAAGTCTTTCAGTTTTCTTGGCTGTGACCACAGACCAGGAATACATATTGCATCAGACAAATCATGCCGTCGTTTTTCTAGCTGATTCTGAAGCTTTCCAAGCGTAAACCATGCGTCAATGCACATGTCAGAAAAGACAATTAAACACTCGTCATCCTCTTTAATCGGAAAGGTAAGTACATATCCTCCGCCCCGTGGAAAAACAATGGGAACATCCAATAAAGGCTCAATCTTTGTCCAGACGTATTGCAAATCTTCTTGTTGTACATGCTCTCGTAATGCAATTTGAACCTCTGCTGTCTGCGTCTCATGATCGAATTTTTTGATAATACCAGGAACGCTAACCCTCATCGTGCTGAAAATCTTATCGACCAAAGTATTGTAAAATTCGATTTCATTTTGCTTTACACGTTCATTAACGCTAACCCCCACACAATCACCTCCAAGGATTTGAACTAGTAGATACCATTAACCCCGGCATGACCCCGCCAGCTTGTGATACACAGTCGCACTCTGTATACCATGCGTCGCCCTGTGTATCTCCGTAAAAGCGCATACCAATGATGCGATAAATGCCAGCCGAATCTAACCCTCGTGGTATCTGACCAAATTGGTACGTCTGCTCTTGGATCAGGCTGTTGTTAATTCGGACAAGAGAATTTATTTTCAATCGTGAGTTAAGTAAACATTTAAAATTAACTCCGAAATCATTCTGCATTGGTGTTCCGATCAATCCTGAGTCAGGAGACAAGTCAACAATCTCGTTTGATGGATAATCCTGAGCTGTAATAACATTTACTTTTCCGTCTTCGAGATAAAACGTCGCTGAGTTCGATTGGGCAAGCTGTCTGAGGTAATCTTTCGCCATCCCAAAAAATACTTTTCCACGTGTGAGCTGCGCTGACTGCAAATTGCCTGAGATTGTTCCAAGTTTTGCAGGGATTTTGGCTCTTCCTGTAATGGCATTGATTTGTGTACGGGCAGTCTGTCCCTTGGCAACGGAAAAAGTAACATACCCCGAATTTAGAAACCTATCACCGTCTATGGAATTTAGTGTTAGTTTGTATGACACCCCGTCTTCTTTCCCTCGGATGGCTTGTACGACATCACCACGAAAAATTAAGCCGTACTGTTCCCCCTCATAGCCAGCTTCTACAATTACGGTATCCCCTTCATTGATAATTTGGTTTTCCGTTTCTGCATTTAAGTTGTAAATAGTCACAGTTGAAAAGTTCGGCTGTGGTGTGAGTGTTTTACGAATATCAAACATACATCGCAACTGCGAGACGTCCAGAGCAGCTCCCTTCTTACTTGAAACCATCACTCGGTATCGCCGTCCATATAAGACATTTCCGTTTTTTTGGCTGTTTGCAACTATACCGTAATTCGTAGTAGGGAGGACAATATCGTTAATTTGGTTTGCTGTTGATGTATTACCTCCAAATCCGCCTGATGAGTTGGTATCTGGCGCAAAAGAGGACGTTCCAGGCCATGTATTTGGTACGCCTCCTCCTACGTACTTCTGGTAAATCTTCAGCCGTCGTTCATAGTCCGATTTTGGTATTTTATCCCCTACATAATATTTAGAAAACCAATAAAAATCCCCTTTTGCTCCTTTCCATGTCTTACCGATCACACGGACGGCTGCTGCAGTAGCTAATGCATCATTGCTTAGTACAAGTTTTGTTTGTTCTTGAAGCGTAGATGGCCATTCTACCTGAAAACGGTTCGCTGCATATCGAAAAGAGTCAGTGTGCCACTTCGGCCATACTTGACCAGGTCCTAAGGCATTGCCGCTGTCTCCCGTTTTGTTGGTGAAGTTTGTTTCTGCCTCTAATGTCGCTAATACTATATTGACGTCCACGCCCTGTAACTGCGCCTCATAAATGGCAAGGTTCTTAATATTATCTGCCATGACGATCACATCCTCTGGTTGGACTAAAAAGAAAAACGCCCCTAAAAGGAGCGCTCTCATTATTACTATAAGGTTCATTGTTTTACAATTTTAATGTCCGTATGATCTTTCCCATCATACATTCTTAACTTTACATCTTCCATAGAAGTGATTATAGAAACATGAAATAATACATCTACATGGACTTCTTCACCAGACTTGATTTTTTTATTGTTGATTATATTACCTGATGAGGTATCTATAATACACTCAGGTTCTAAGACGAGTACATTAAGTTCTTTTCCTGGCAATAGTACGTTAGGAACTAATGAGAAACTCTCTCTGCTAATTTCTTGTGTTTGTTTATCAAGATTCACCACAACTACCGGCACAACCCACGCTTTCATATTTTTTGAACCATATTCGTTGTTTACTTTAATAGAACCATCATTTCGAACAGTATCATTGATCTCAGCATACATTCTAAATGTAAAACCATAATCAATAAGTTTAGGGTTTATTTTCATGAAGACTGCTTTGTTGTTTTTCATGTAGTTTCTTAGATCGTCTATTGTTTTGACAATACCTTTAGATTGTAAGTATTGTGTTAGTTCAGCAGTACTTTTGATATTAGCTGGTAGTTTGTTCTCTATCTTTGTAGCTTTATTTACAGTATTAGGGGAAGGTACGTTTGCTGCATATACTCCACTTGAGGCTGTAAGAACTGAAAAAATTAAAGCAACAAGCAAGAAAGACAATTTGCTTTTCATTCGCACATCACCAACTTTACATTTATGTACACCTCTAAACCTCCTTTGAAAGTTATCAATCTATAATATCATGAAGTAGAAGTTGTTTTTGTCGAATATTGATGAATAACAATCCAATTCCATTTAGGCGCTCCAGCTAATGAGAAGGAGCGCCTTTCTACGTGAGATTATCACTCCACACTACTAAGTGATCTCTACCTAATGAGTCAAATGTCGGCATTGAATGTTCCTTGCTTACAGAAACGATCACTGCACTCCCAATTCCTAGATAATCGTAAGGCCCTAATAGATTTGCGACCGGATATTCACTAGGTAATAGTGGAAGAGCGTCAACAAGAAGTTTCCCAGTTTCATGATCAGTGATCGACATGAACCAGTATCCCCCAGGAGAGTTGTAAGTTAATGCGAAATCCAGTGTAATGTTTTCTGACCCAATAGGAAGGGTACAGGAAAAATCCTGATTCCGCCCAGGTACGATTGGTAATATTACGGTTGACAAATAATCACCGCCCAAACAGCTTGTCCATACCTTGGACAATGACGCTTTTATTCTTGTCGATAGGTTCCTTTTTACCCTGCTTAGCTCGATCAGTTACAGCTGGCTTACTACTAATCTTTACCGTGCGTACTTGCCCTACGATGATTTCACGCATAGTTACCGTGCAACGAAGTCCTGATAGTGTAGTAAAATCGTCAGGAGCTGTAAGTTCTTCGATCAACATGTTTTGATACAGCCCTAACCTTGTATGGACTTGCAAAGGTACGCGAAGAGCCTGTAGCTCCTGTAACACCTTGAACGCATGAACAGATCGGCTCCAACTTCCCGTAAATTGCCCAGGTATTAGGCCTTCCGCTACGTCAGACATACCTACTTCCATTGTCAGTTCCTTTGGCTGGAGATAAGCATGATCAGTTAAAGCGGCTCCTGTCTGTACTGGATGTTGGGTGATGTTCAATCGACTAGTATGAGTAGAACGTAAAATAGCATCGAAGAACCAGCCTCCAATGTTGGTTTTTAAGTATACAAGCGAGGCAATCGGCTGAGAAGTAAGGTCCTGTACCGGACTTATAGGCACAGTTTCACCTCCTAGAATGGGTTACGAACGTTGCGAAAATTATTATTCCATTGATTGTTGACTTCTTGAGCAGCTAGTTTTGGTTCTGTGCTATTGATATTGAAAATTGGTCTGTTCTCGTTTCTGATTATCGTCTGGTTTGATGTTGAGTTCGCTGTATATAAGTAACCATTTGCATACGCCCCTGTAGACATCCCTTGGTAATATTGCATTATGTCAGGATTCATTGTTGCTACTAGGAGATTAAATCCCGATTTCAAATCTTGGCTAAATGCTCGCATTCCCTTTACCATTTCGGAGTCATTCAAAGCCTTTTTAAATGATGGTTCAAGGTTTTTAGGTAAGTTATTTACACTCGACTCCAACTTAGCATCTTGAGCGGATGGCATTTGACTCTTTAAATCTCGAAGCGCATCTGCTGGTTTCAATCTCCTTAACCTAATAGGCCTATCCTCAGGCTGATCTTCGCCAAGGAGTTCTTTATCCGCTTCCTCTTGTAGCTTGTCATCCCCCGTAAAAAACGCTCTGGCTGATTTCAGAGAATAAGTTACTGTTTTTATCGAGTCATTTATTTTGTCGAGAATGTACTTCAAAGTGTTCTCTAAAAAATCGCCAAGCCATTGAAACATTTCTTTGGTTTCTTTTAACCCGTATATTTTGTCAACGAATTTCGAGACAGCTAAGTAACTTTCTGAAATTTCTTTGGCCAGTTTTAAGAAAGACTCTTCAAGACCAGATAGCTTTCCTTCCTTATTCAAATCCTCGAAAACCCCTGCAATCCATGAGCTGAAATCTTTTATAGTTTTCTTAGCAGTTGAAAAGTTTTCTTCTATACCTTGTTTGAAGTTTCTTAACGACCCATTTTCTTCAAACTTGTTGTACAGCCGAACAAGCCAATCCCATGTTTTCTTTACGCCTGCCTCCGCTTTACGCATGCCAGAGTCAAAATCATTCCAAAATTGTTTGATTACGCCGTTATCTTTAAGCAATTTATAGATGTCTTGAAGCTTTTTCCAAAATGGACTGAAGGCACTTTCTCCGCCTTCAAGATAGGTGTAAAAATCGTCGAGAAGCAACAGAATAGCTGTCAAAATACTAAATATGACGCCAAATGGACCCGTCCGCAAAATAACAGACAGTGCTAACAATGCAGCACCTATTATTTTTAGATTGCGAGGTATATGCTCCCCCAACTTAGAGAACATCTTGAAAACATCTCGGCCGCCTTTGTAGAAAGCGATACCTAACCTTGCAATCCAGCTTAAAAACTGTGCGATATTCTTCGTCCATTTCGGCATGCTTTTCGTAATCGAATTATTAAACGATTGCATTCCTTTTCTGATATTCAGGATGGGGTCTTCTAGGTATTTGAACAGATAAAATCCAATCCATTGTAGTGCATAAGTTGACTCCAGCCTCAATCTCTGAAACTCAAACTGAACGGAACGAATCGTTTTCATCTGATTTTGAAATTCGGGAGGGGGCTTCATTTCGTTGATCGTTGAACGCAATTGTTTGTAGTCATTCAACAGTTCTGGACTAAGGTAAAGGTCTTCAATCGTAACACCCATAACCTTTAGAGTGCTATTAAGCTCCTCGGCTGCATCTTTAGAAATCCACATTTTGCGGGCAAACTTCTCATTTTCTAAATCTGCTTTTGCCAGACTGCCCAGAAAGTTGGCGATGCCGGCGTTTGCGGCAGCTAAAGTGCCAACTACAGCAGTTCCCGCCAGCCCAAAGCCTTTGACAGTTGATCCAACAAAACTTTTAATACCCTTTTCAGCGACTTGAATTATTTCCGTTGCTTCATCGAAAGAACCTTTGTCAACTGACATTCCTAATGAAACTAAATACTCTTTGATAACATCGATCAACCTAGCATCCCCCCTTCCTGTAATCTGGCAGCCTCTTGTGCCCTTCGTGTGTTTTCTGCCTTAACTTCCATGATTTCATGAGCGTCTAGCAAATCATCGATGTCGAACACGTCCTCTACAACATCTCGATGTGTCCAAAGTCCACCAAGAACAGGGACAAAAAGAAACTCATCCACATTGATTAGTCTTGCTTGGACGAAACCAATCCCTTCACTAGACCCCCGAGGCCACTCCCTTGAAAAAAACTTGTCAGGTTAAAGGTCAGTGCATGTACTGTAAGTGCCATAACTGTTACCGTGTCATCTTCAAGGTCTTCTACCCCGAATGCTCCATTTGCCTGCAATACAGGTGCAAGCCCTACCGGTAGCAACTCATAGCAAACGCTCAAAGCTTTCTCTTGTATATAGTCAAAATCTTTTTCCGAAAGGTTATTCAGTTGCTCCAAAACTCCTTTAATATCGATGTCATCCATGTCTTCCATGTTGATGTTGTCATCTACTGATTTTGCTTTCAGATTGGCCTTAATACCCGCAAACATTGGAGCTAAGATGGCCGTAAGCTTGATAATCATGAACGATCCAACTTTTGCAGGAAACTTCCGAACACGGAACTTCCGACCGTTGATTTCTACGTCTTTATACTTCACTGGTGGTTGCATGTACGCTCCTCCTCATATAAAAAAGAGCCCTTCTAGGCTCCTTTCCTGGTTATTGGTGAATGTTTATGCTACGGTTTGGTCAATATCTGCCGCCATTAGTACCCATGAAACTTGTTGACCTTGTGCTTGATAAGGCTTGTCTGGAAGTTTCTGAAAAGATACCCCAACGGACCTAATCAAGTCCTGCATTGTGGATGTACGGATTGTTATTTTTATACCTGCCCACTCTGAAGCGGGAGCTTGTTCTAGATAGTTGTATAGCTTCAAGAGCCATTTGTTTAAATCGGAGGTTTGTTGTACAGAAATCGTATGACTGCCGTTTCTCCCTTTAATTTTCGAAATCATAATCGTGCCGTCAGCAGCAACGTCGTGGGTCGTCCGTTCTGTTGCCATCGCTGTTGAGATGCTTCCTAATCCCGTACCAGTCGCCACATATTGACCGACAGATGCGTGCGAAATAACCATCGCTACGTCATCAAAGCTATACGTCGTATATGCCATCTACTCTTTCTCCTTTCCTAGCGATTAACCGTTACATTGATGACAACATGCTCAATTGCTCCTGCCATCTTAACTGGTACATAGATCGGCGGAGCTTTTCGTGCATCTCGTTCGTCCTGTGTTTGATCTGCAATCCTTTCAGCCAGTACCATGTATCCTTTCGACAGCGTATCCCCTTGATTCAAAGTGAGGACAGGACCTGCTTTCCACACTCCCGGGGCAATCGCTCCTCGTGTTACAGATTTGTCACACTGCTCAGAAATGGCACTAATCAGCAGCGCCATACCATCTTCTGTTTGTGGTATTTTTCCAGTACCTACTAGCGCATTGGTTGCTCCGATTTGAATTTCCGCTTGAAGCATATCCAAATTTAAGACCTCGTCAAAATGCACACCGCTTGCCATTTTTCCTTGTACAAGCAATTTATACTTAGCTCCATAGGCTGTATACACATTTCCATTCAAAGCAAGTATTTTCTGTACTTCTGTAGTGGAAAGAGGTTCTGGTGAGACTCCGACTTCAGTTTTATAAGCTAAGGTGTAAGCTGAATTTGCTCCACCGGTGTTAGCACCCATTGCATACCCCATCGCGGCGGCCGCTGCATGTGGCGTTGTACTGTATTGCCCCCATGTACGTTTATAAGCTTTGTTTTTCAACGTTTCCATGATGTTTCCGGTTGTCCCTGCTTTTACTGCTTCATCAGCGGTTGTGTAGAAGTACACAGACTCTGGTTTCATGGCTTCCACTTCTGATGCTACCGCCTCGATTTCTTTGGAAGTAGCATCTACTACGTAGCAGGCATACCAATCATTGTTTGCTGCACGGCATGCTTTAATTGCTTCGGCTACTGTTTCTGTATCGTCCCAGCGTCCAACTACTAATTTGGATGGACTAGGAGATTGACTATAGTAAAGTTTGGCTGCTGCATATTCTGGGTCTGAATCTTTCCAGCCGTCATCACTCATATCAGGCAAACTTGAATAAATTTTTATACGGTCTGAAGCAGAGATGGACTTTGATTTTCCCACAATCAAACCGATATTAAACGTTCCTGCACTCTGCGCCATGGGTGATACTATGACATTCACTTTTACGATATCATCAAGAGACTGAGCCAAGAAAAACACCTACCTTTCTTACCTATTTGGTATAACCTGCACATCTGCAGATTGAATGTATTTGACTGTAGAACTGCGCACCACTTTTTCATTAAACCTAGCTGTTAATGTAGAGCGTTCCCACCATTGCCCACTGAATAATTCGGGCAACCGTAAGGGAGCAGGCACATTCGTGACTAAATGCAATGGAGAAAACAGTAATGGACTTCTGTACAGACCTGTGCGTACCTTATCCGCGTCGTCGAAACTACTTGGTCCGTAGAATGTCCATGACACTTGGATAACACGGGTATAGCTCGATACGTGATCCGCTGTTGTCTCACTAGTCCTAGCGTAGCTTGTCTCTATTTGTTCCGTATATGGATCACTAGCAAACGAAACTAGAATAAATCCGACATTCTCGTCACGCTTCCAAGCTGGAGTTCCGTCTGTCGAGTACCCAATACGAATTCGTTTTTGACTTTCTTTCTTCTCAGGATTAAGTCCGAGGTTCTTAATTGTGCAGTTCCAAAAAATGTCCTCTATCTCAGCTAGTGAGAGAACTGTATCTATTGCCATTTAATCACCTGCCATCCTTTGACCGACTGCTTTGTAATAGCCATAATCGCCATAAGGAAATACTTGCTTTACTCTGTACAACTCTTTGCGCCATTCTATCTGGTCAGATGTACCTTGCTCACGGGTTGTAAACAGTTCTTGGATAGAGTAGAAACACATCAATCCTGTTACACGGTCACCCTCCGGTAGCTGTTCCAGCGTTTTAGCATCCGCAACGGTTACAATACCAGTCATGTTTATTGGTATTTCCGATGGTACTGACCGTCCACCAGCCCAGGTATTTGACTTGCGATGAACGACAAATGACTGAGCAAAATCGGGATCAGTAATCACTTCGCTAACATTGATCATGTAGGATTCATCCTTTCACTACATAGGTGATTGCCTTGCGGAGCTCCCCAGTATTGATGAGCGGCTTGTCGCTTCCTTTTCTCGCTTCTGTAATGGGAGAGTTAGGAGCCCAACCGTTTTCGGGATTAGTAAACCATCCTCGGACAAAGTTTTGTCCCATTAAGCCAACTTTGTGCAACTCTGGTTCAGTGTCTCCACCCTCTAAAGCAATCTCTGATACCTTCCGTAATTGGTTTGCTAAGGCTTCCTTGTTATGCTCAATGGCTGGTTCAATGACTGGACGTGGAGGCGAACTCCAAAGGGGTGACCCATGAGTTTGTATCCACATTTGATAAGCTTTGTTGTATGACATCTCTCCACTTTCCACTTTAGGGTTCATTTCATCGCACATAGCCTTTTGTCGAACACCGTGGGTATGAACATACAGCAGTTGCGCATTTGTGATGGGTTGTCCTGGTTCCTCTGATCGTTCACCCCCTTCTGGTATGCCGACATATACCTGTTTTTGAGCTAGTGCTCCTACTATCTTTTTGAGCTCGTCCGTTTTGTCTATTACCGTCATAACTTTGGCTAAAGCACTAAACAAACGACATCACCTCTCTAATAGATATACATGCCGCCTTTTCCAACTAAACGTCCAATGGTTGCAAGCTGTTGGCCATAAATCGTAAGCTTCCAAGCAGCCCATCCGTCTAGGTCCTGAGCAATCACAGAGTAGTCCGTACTTACGGACACATCACCAGCCGACTTAGAGGTAGCTAACCCCCGTGTTTGTCCTGCTTTTAAGACACCCGCTGCACCGCTGCTTGGATCTGCTGTACCTTGTAGATACAGAGTGCAGAAGTGAGCAACAAACCATCCCATGGCAACGGTCCAGTAGGAATGCCATCTTGCTTGTTTGATGCACTCATTTGCAAGATCAATATACATTTGTATGATCGTTTGTGGTATTACATAGTTTCCGTCCGCATTTGCTCCAAACTGCGGATAAACTGCGATGAAGTCCTCGAAAGTAAAAATGGGATTGCTCCCAGTCCTGATGTTAGAAGCAACCCCTATAATTCCTGGTGCACTCATTCTGCCACCTGACATTGACATATGCGCTCACCTTCTTTATTTTTGTTGACCATCCTCTTCAATCGCCTCAGCTTTTTTAGCCGCATCCTTCTTTGCTTTACCTCCTGTTTCTGCTGTTTTTTCATCCTTCTTATTTTCCACCACTGTTACATCTTCGTTTTTACTGGCAAGTTTGAACATCAAGGATTTGGGCACCCAATTCGGAACATCTGTAAAGCTTTGCGGCTGAACCACCACAGCAGGTTCTTGCCCTGCTGGGTGATCAAATTGAAACGACTTTTTCGAGAAAATACGCATATCAAATGCCTCCTTAAATGCCATCGCCGTAACGAGCGCATTGGGTGTATAAGAATTTGACCTGACCGATTTGAGCAGTATAGGCAGTCAAGTAGGCCATCTGGGTTACTTCCGTTTGAGTCATAACACGACTGAGCGGTACTGTTAGATCAAAGTTTACTCGATCCTCATCATTTACATAGGCTACCATCCTGTCTGTGCCACCTGTACCCGCTTCAGAGCACCAACGTGACGGGGCAATGGTAAGATCAATCCCTTGGTTTTTGCCAATGTTGTTATCAAGTAAAAATTGCAGGATAGAGATGTTTCCAGCCTCGCTTACTTTCGTACCGACAAGGTACGCATATTGCTGTGGTGGGATAAGGATATGGTTTGCCATACCTGTTAAATCGTACTCAGACGCCGCCCAAGTATCTGTAATGATTGCGTTAATGTCTGCAAGGATTTCATCCGGTGTTTTTTTATTCCATTTGGTTTGCCCAGATTCACCAGCGGCGACAGCAGACGCCGTAATGTCAGGGCTGTTGACAAGACCATATACGCCTGCACTTGGCACACCTGTGTATACAATGTTGTCGATAGACTTGTTATAGTTCAAACGAATCCCCTTATCCAAAATGTCATCTAGGCTTCGACCAATATTTTGTAGTTTTTGCTGATCGATAAACGGAACCTTCAAGATATTTGCAAAGTTGAACACCTTGTAAATGTCTTTGGTTGTGTTTGCCTGCATGACTGGAATATCGTTGGTTTCGCCTCCGATAATACCGTCTTCATTTCCACCTGTAGTAGCGTAGTCAATAAATTGGTTTGACGTAAAATCAACCCATCCACCGCCAGTCTTAGATACGATATCACGCATCCAAGTTACACTGCTTAACGGCTCTAAAAGTCGTGGGTCACGCTTCTCAAGTTCCCCGATTAGAAACGCCATACCAGAGCCGATTGCTGCATCGTTCATCATCATAGATGGCCCAAGTCCATCGATAGTGTGCACTTTTCTTGCCAAAGGTGCTTTAGGTGCTGTCATGGTATATTTGTCCCCCTTACTTACGGATTGATCCGTGAAAGAATTGTGATTTCAGCGACCTTGTTCGGGTCAATCTTACCTGTTTTCCATTTAACTCCTGTGATCTTTACTGTGTTCGCTCCGTCCTCAGCGGCTTCGAATCCTCCGATCATACCATTTGGGACTGCCGGGTTTGCTTTGATACGAACAAACACATCTCCGCCGGCAGACGGCTTTCCTACATTGCAGATAACTGTTACAGAACCACGTTCGAGAACATCGCATGGCTGTCCCGGTCTGTAAAAACCTTGATCTTCAAAGTAGTCCGTACTTTGCTTGACTTCGCGCACCGCCACGCCTGCAAATTCTTCTGCTGTGCTATCTGCACCAAATTTGGAATAGGTATTGTCATTATTCAACACAACAGCCTCTCCAAACTTAATATCTTCCTTATCAGTCAATCTAACTAGACGATTTGTGATAATAGCATCCGCACTTCGTGAGACACTTCCGGCATACCCTAGATTAAGAGATTTTCCAATTACGCCACCTGGCATTGATCATCCATCCTTTCATTCGGCTCTATTACGAGCGATCCTTATAGTGGGGATTGTATTTCTTAGCGATCTCAAGCCCAAGCTGTGAGTAGTCAGGCTTAGGCTTGCTGTCAACAGCTATCTTTCTCCGGCCTTTATTAATGGTTGCGTAAGCATTTTTGGCTGGTTTTCTCTTGATACTAGCTATTGCAGCATCGGTAGCCCGCTTTCTCTCAGCAGGATCGGGAATAGCCGCAATAATAGGTTTGATTGCTTTTAAAGCCTCAATCTTATAAGCATTGTCTCCCGTTAAAGCGCTTTGTGGTCGGTCTTCTGGATCAGAAACAGGACCATCCTCATCCATGTGCTCAACAGGGATGGTGTGGCTTTCCTCTTCATCATCTGCCACCTCATGTTCATCGGAATCTTCAAGTTCAGCAATAGCATTGTCAATTAGGCTCTCTGGCTTAGGCTCTTCATCTTTTGCTTGTGTGAGCTGCATAACCATATCTGCAAGTTTGGCTACTTGTTCAGTTAGGGCTTGAAAGGCAGGATCTTGATTGTCAGTAGCTGTCTCTTTTTTTGTTTCATCAGGATCGTTGTCCTCTGATTCCCTTTCCTCGACAAGTGCGTCCACCGCTTCCTTGATCTCTTCCGGCTCAGCATCGGTAGCAAATTGTTTCAAGCCGATTGCAGCCAGTAAGTCAGTGACACGTGACTTTGTTTTGTTGGGTAACGTAATTTTTTTTGCCATACTTGTATCTCCTTTCGGTTTCGGCTTGATATTCTCAAGCGTTTGGGATTTTGAATCTTGTATCGCAACGCGATCACCAGCTCTTCCGCTCTTCACAACAGCGACATGGTTTCCGCAAATTTGCCTTTGTTGATAGGTTCCGTCTTCCATTTCCTCATACGTGCAATCGTAGCCACATGAAACCTCTCGTTTACCGTCCTGAATCTCGTTTATGAGTGATTGATCATAGACGACCAAGTCGGCAAGCAAAAAATCACTGTTTTCGCCAGCGCCTCGTCGGACGTTCTGTACGACTCCTTTTGTGTACTGGGTCGCGTTATCTGGCGTAACAGATTTATTAGGATGCTCATCTGTCAGGACTTTGCCTTCGAAACTAGCGATAGCCCCCGGACTAAAGACGTCATCAGGACTTCGGTACACCTTCACAATCTTTCCCTTTTGGTCATCCGCTCCAATTTCCTCCCCCAGATATTCATACCAACCTGTCCTTGCTATCGGAACGTTGTGACAGATAAGGAATCCCTCTGGTGTGGCCGTCATGTTCGGGCTAAAGCGCGAACCGTAATACGCTCTTCTAATTGTTCTCACCCCCTCTCAGGCAATAAAAAAGAAGCCTACTGTTTGGGCTTCGCTTAAGCAATCTTTTCAAATTGTTTGCGTGTCATACGCTGAATACGTCCACCGTAGTACACCTTTATCGGCCAACTAATTAGATTCAAGTCAATCACAGGTTCGGCATAACAACGGCAATTAAAAATCTCGCCAGCATGATAATGTCCAAATGTCCATGTCTCACCGTCCAGCTTTTCAGGGCTAGGCGGATCATTCCACTTAACAATCACGCCATCCATAAGTCTATGAGACCCACGAACACGGGAATCCTCACTAGTACGCCAGATGTACCAGTCAACTCCTACAAACTCACAGCGTGCTTGAGTCAACGCTGTTGAGGTTTTGCTTACTTCTGTACGAGCTATAAGGTTCGCCTTTGCCTTTGATTCCTCTGGAAAGAACTCCTTGATTTGCAGAGCTATTTCGCTTGACCTAGTACCTTTCATAGCCTCTCGTAAAACGTGTTCATTTACCTGTTTTGCTATGTCGATAGGTAGTGACTTGATTATTTCAGCATTACGTTCTGCTTGTTGTCGTACAGCTGCTCCGATAGGCCCCCGCATTTCCTTTTGCAGAGCCTGATATATGAGCCGCCCTTTGCTATTAGTCTTTGCAGCTTGCCGCCACGTTCGCCCTGCGTCGCTATATAAGTGCGTAACCATTTTCATAGCTTCGACTTCGGCATATTCCAAAAACAGAGGATTATACGTGAAATCCTTAATTCTATTAGCTATTTCTGAGGCGTCTTCTAAATCGGTCAAGGACTCTCCTAAACTTTTCAAAGCCACTTGTATCGCCTTGCGGTAAGCCTGTTCTATACGGCGTTTGGGTGTCCAAAGCGCACTTACCTTTGCCATAGTCTAAATCACCGCCAAATCCCAACTCACCTTGATGAGTGCTATCGTCAGCATTTTCAATATCCTTATCAGTGATGTTGGTGAACATGCCCGTTGTCTCACTCATCTGCTTTAGTTCCTTCAGTGCGGTTCTCTGATCTATAATTCCCGCTTGAAAGACATTGATAATAGATGTAGTCTTTTTGTCTACAAGGTCAGCGACATCTTTATCGTTTGGTGTTCTGATTGGATCAAATGTGTAGTCAATATCATCAGGTATGGCACCAAATTCCGACATGCACATGACCGGCAATATCTTATCGAGAATCGGTCCTAAGATAGATTCTTGTTGTTGCTGAACAACTTCATAGTAGTTTTGCATGTCGCTTTCCCCGGTAGCATTCATTCCAGCGGGAGCACGACCAAACAGCTTTGTAACAGGTATCTGGCACGCACCTGCGACATCTAGCATGAAGCTCTCATAGATGTCATTCAGACCAGAGAAAGTATATTGATGGGTCTCAAACGAATCATCTTTGTTGATCAAGTGCAACCCCATATTACTCATCAGCCAGTTTTGGGCCTGAAGAGTGTTATAAACATCGGATTTCATGCTTTCGTCCCCAATTGCAAGCAATTCGCCCATATCTCCCATCTTAATGACACGAAGATTTGCTAGGAAGATCAATTGCGCTATGTTCCAGCTGGTGTTATCCCGTTTTTTCAACTCGTCAAAGACAACCTCAACCTCAGATGCGCCCCAGTACACCTCGGCAAGCTTCTCCCAATATGGTAACTCTCGTCCAATAAAGCGGACAATGCGACTGTGATGCACATTCATAGTTTGTCCACCGTCAATAGTCACTTGATAGGATTCCGGTAGACCAAACTCTGTGTCATCAATATCTTCCACCAATTCTGGACTCGGATATACCCCAGACCAGCGATCTAGGATCATGAGGCCCTTGAACGAACCAGGCATGATCGTATCAAAATCCAGCGGTTGATGCAGGATGTCATCGTGTCCCTCAATCATGATCAAGCCAACAGCCCCACCGTACAGCCTCCCCCATTTCAACCCTGTTAGTATCTTTTGTCTGACTCGGCGAACACGCCACAGCTTATCAATCCTTCTGATCTCGTCGGGAGGAAGTTGGGTCGTAATCGTGATCCAGTTTCGCGTCATGTCTTCTGGGATTGTATCGATGATCTTCCGTATGATCCAGTGTTCTCTGTAAAGGGTGTTCATGAGCTGGTAATTCTGAGTAAGCCTGGTCAGCGTGTAGTCAGTACCTTCCATGAGATTAGGCGTTCCGCTACCTAGACGGGCAAGCACATTGGAAAAAGCATCCGTTGTCAGCCCTCGTGGCATCTTAGGTTCGGGTTTCTTCTGTTTCTGTATTGCAGGGGGTTGTCTTGCATCCCTTGTAGCTTTTCTCTTACGTCTGCTCATATGCGTTCCTCCTTTCCTATCCTAGTAAGCGTCTAGGCTTGATGATTGTTTTAACGAAATACCTGATAGCGTCCATACAGTGATCGGCACGCTTTAATGGCTGCTCGATACCTCGTAACGATACCTTTTCATCCCATACATAGCCATTGATTTCTTCCAAAAAGTTTCTACATCTCGTCCGATGTACACGTATTTTTCGTTTTGCAATCATGGTAGATGTCACTCGAATGCCTTCCAATACCTCGTTATCCGCATCTTTGATCCGTAAGCCGCGATTACGCAACGTTGTCTTGAAACTGGCTGCGGATGGGTCAAGGATAATGGCCCGTGGGTATTCATCGCCAATAAACTTTTCAAGATCATTGGCATATTCGGAATTTTCCTTTTGTCGACCACTATCACGACCATTGTAGTAATACTCGTCAACAATCCAAACCGTATCCCCATCGTCCCAGCAATCAAGGAATACTGTTGCGTTTTTTGTTCCCACATCAATTGTGATGTACCGCTGTGCTAGGCTTTTGAATCCTGGAATAAGGTCATCATCAGAAAAGGTGTTTAGCTTCTCATCCCACATGTCGTATATGGCACCTTCCGCCTGAACCCACAAGCCGAGAATCATTCGCTTATACCAGAGCCCTACGTACGTATTTCTGATGTTCTTCTTATAGGTCTCGTCCAAAGCGAAGTTATCGTCCAACACAAAATGCCAAGTTTTAAAGCCCTTGTCCGCAGCCTTTTCGATGAAATCTTTTTTTACGTAGTGGTACGGTGAATCTGGGTTCGTCGTCCAAATGGCTCGTGCTCCAGTTAGTGACATCCGGTTAATTGCTTGTTTGACTACCGATTCAGGATAGAGTGTGACTTCATCCGCATACCACCCTGCGACAGTCATACCACGAATACGACCTTCTGCCCTCTCGTCATGGGAACCAACACAGTAACAAATCTTATAGATGTATTTTTGTTTAGATTCGTCTGGATAGGCAGGGTTTTCGAATTTCAAGGTAAGCCGTGCGCCACCCTTTGCACTTTTTACATACCGAGCTCTTTTCTTGCCTAAGATGCGCTCGATATCCTCAATTACGTTACGGTAAAGGGTATCACTGGTGCTCCCTGTCATAAGAAATTTGCGGTGCGGAGAGTTCTTAATGAAGTCAATCCAAGCAACGATAGAGGCTATGGTTTTCCCAGATCGGACTGACCCTTCAAGAATATTGATAAACGCATCCGCGTTACAGATGACATCAAGTTGCTTGCGGCTGAAAGGTTTGAACTCAAACATTAATCATCACCTGCCAATAACCTCCTGCTTTCCTCAATCGCTTTGGAAAGTGATTCAAGCCCGTCGCCATCGTCATCGCCATCCTCGTCAATGATCAACTTGTGTTTCATTTCAACAGCTCGGAGCTTCTTGTCAGTTACTCGTGTTAGAGCTTCCTGTAAGTTAAGAATATCCTCAATTACTCGATATTCCGTTTCTTCGATCTTAGTGGTAGCCAATTCATTTCGAGTAAGTATAACCGTTTTGGGTTTTCCAGACTTTTCATCGTGTACTTGCACAGGTTCCTTTATGTTGACTCTCTCTTGAAGGACACGACGTTGCTTTTCTGTTAGCCCTTTTTCTAACTTGGCAATCTTCATCATGATTTCTCGTTCTCGCCAAGCATACAACGTGATTGATTGATTTATCTGCTCTAAAGGGTCCAGATTGACTCTCTCTACTATTTCTTGTTGTTCTGGTGTAAGAGCGTCCATCCAAAGAGTTTGATACTCTCCCGTCTTTACTGCGTTAGTGTTTCGAGATGGAGCGCCACCACCAGTATTACCCTTAGCGTTCTTATTCCCCTTTGGTGGACCATGCCCCGCACCATTCTTATTGCCTTTGGGCGCTCCCTTTCTTTTGGTAACGTTACTATTGCCATTGGTAACGTTACCATTGAGTTTTTCATCCCATTTGTCTTGATTCTTCCACTTACGTATCTGAGAATCACTTACACCAAGCTGCTCGGCAATCTGCTTTAACAGTATGGTTCCGTTGCTTTCCAAGTATATTTTTTCTGCTAGTTTACGATTGGGACTACGTGCTCGTGCCATTACATATCACCCACCCCCATTTACTTGTGTTTGTTTTTATATTTCATCCATTGAAGTTGGTTTTGGCCAATAGAAAAACCGCCTTATCACATAGAAGCGGTTTTTTTGAATCTTCATTTATTGACCTATCAATCCGGTTAATGTAATAATGTCCCTCATTGATTTAAATAATACTCTGTTAAACCGCAAAGTTAAAGCTAGCGAATGATATTGGGAAACCCGAATTCTCAAGACTCTACTCCCAATTTAGATCAGGATCAGGATCAGGTGATTTGGGTAGAACTTCTCCAAGGAAACCGATAATCTGTGCGCCTGAGACCTCAATTCCGTTACCTGTTTCCGTAAAATTAAATGTTTGATTTGCATCGTCGGTTGCATAGTTCCCACGGAGACTGAAAGGACCGAATCCAACAGACCCGGAGACGGATAACTTCTCCCGAACAGCAGTACTGATTGCACTAGTCATGTCCATTGTAATTTTTAGGTTGCGTGCTAGAATCAAGTCTGTGGCGTAAATTGGCATAAGACCCTGTGGCGGTCTACCGCCGTCCGAAATTAGATCGGGTGATACCCCAGGAGCCCATTTCCAGCCCCGATTTTTAAAAATAAGGGGATCCCACCAAGGACGGATTAGCGGAAGTTGGATCATTTCAAACTCAATCTCTAAGTTACTTGTTTCACATTGACTCCTCTCGTGGTTCTCTGACCACGTAGTCTCAGCCCCAAAACTAAACAAACCAAAGTCGAGCCCCGCTCCGCCACCAAAGCTCGTTGATGATTGGGAGGCGTAGAAATTGATTTCACCATGTTTGAGAGTGTATTTGGGCCATGACACTGTTGGATCAAGGATGTCTTCTGGAATGTATCTTGTTGGCCAATAATCAGTATTTGTACTGCGATCATGCTTTTTAGTTTCGTTAAAAACCGTTCCCAAATGATTAAAATATTGCTGGGGGCCGCGACCGGTTAAACTAGCAATTGTGGCTCTGGCCTCCTGGACTTGACCGCGATGTCCACCTGCACCCCACTCTTCGAAAGCATCATTGACAGCTTGGACGAGTCCATCTAGTTTAAGTCGCCACTCTTCTCTCTCTTCTGGCGTTGGTGCTGATCCCGCTTTTAACGCCGCCTGAGCGTAAGCATCATGAGCTGCCTGATAATCAGTCTTATATTTATAATACGCCTTATGTGCCGGAGTGTAAGAGCCATCTGGCTGATAAAGAAAATCTCGTGCCTGTTGGAGCCTGGTTTGCTCTTCAGGTGAGAGGTCCGAAAATGGTAAGGCATGGCTGCTCATTACTCGATCATAGACACTCCAGGTAATGTTACCCGAAGTGCGATACCTGCCACTCGAGGGTAGGGCAACGTTTACAAGGCGTGAAAAATTGAAAATTGCCTGGTCGGTTGTATCAAAAATATTGTTTGTTGCTGGTATGCCGGCAGAAGGAAAAGAAACAAATGTAACGTCTCTCTCATTTACATTAGGCATTCCGTTGGGCGCAGGTTCAGTCAGAACTTTGGTAACAAATGACATGATAGCCGTCATCGCGTCTCCGTTTTGAACATTCGGCATTGATGTTTCCTACCTTTCATAGAAATTAGTACTTCATCCCTTATTATGTTAATTCACTCAAAGAAATAAACATTCTTTTCATTTGGAAAATATATCCTATTCAATCAAAGCGGATGACGATCAACAACAGAAACCTCTAATTCGCTTCGCCCCTACTCGTTCACCAAAATTTTATAGCGCTGGTGGTCTCCTACTAGATGCCCTGTATGCGGATTATATGGAGCTGGGTTAATTTTATGAATTGGTAACAAACGGATATCCAATGTATTTCCTCCTTAATGTAAAAGAAAAAAGCACCTAGAGAGGTGCTTGCTTGAATTAAAATTTTTATTTATGTGTTTCTTGTCCTAATTTTCCCCTTTAGTAATTACGTTTAGCATGATGAATAGAATAGTCATTATTAACAAACCGAATGATATTATTTGTGTAATAGTTATCGCACTCTCAATAAGAACAGGTTTTAGGACAGTTTTTTCATCAGTGAAAAAACTGTATATTAATATAGAAAATGATGCTATGACAGAAACAATTACACTAGTTAATACGGATGCTTTGTTTTTATAGTTTCTATTTTCTAATCTCGTTGTATTGCTTTCTTCATATGTCTTTTCAGCAATGTACTTATTTACCTCAATTTCTAAACTAAGGATTTTTTCACAATAATTAATTTTATTATCATACGACAAGAAATTCGAATCCATTATTTCTTTAATAAGATCATCAAATATCATAGGAAGAGAGTCAACATCATTAATTTTAACATTATGAATTCGTGCAGTGGACCTATGCATAGATAAGAGCATTTGAGGAGATGGCAAATTTCCCTCAGGGATACACATTTTTATAGAGTTAAATAACTCTCTATTAACTGTATTAACCTTTATTAAATAATTTTTCTTTTCTCTAATTCTTTTGTAGAAATCTGTAACAAAAAAAACTACTAAACCAGTTAATATACTTATCGTCCAGTTATTATTTAAAAAGTCATTAATAAATTCCATTTATATCCCCCTGTAAGATAATAACAATATAATTATCTCACAAAGTTTGGAAATCACATATAATAAATTCCTTATTTTTTAGATCCCTATCCTTATTAGTATATATTTTATCTCTCTACAAATAGTGGAATTTCATATAACAAGATTTCACTTTTTCACTGTATCGTGTAAAACCTCCTCCACAATAGCTTGTAATAATAAAGATTTTTTTGTATTTCTACCATCAGCAAGATGAAATATATAAATAATTAACACTAACAAGCCTATTAGTAATACCATATTTTCTAAAGTTAAATTTACCAATTGATCTAAGATATATTTTACAGATTGTATTTCTATTTGATGTTCCCTTACTTTACTTTCTTCCACCTTTGTAATAATAAGATTTGAATAATTGTTAAATACTGGGCTGATTGTGGATCCAAAAATTACTGAAAACAACATTACTATTACGGAAGCTACAACACTAAAAGTGACAGTGGTAAATTGATTGGTATGATTGTTTTTAGAGCTTTCTTTCTTTACTATCAAACTCAGTTTTTTTAATTCTTCTTCTTTCAAATTCAATTCCTTTAAGTAATGTAAAGCATTGTCATAGTTATCTCCATGAATGCATCCATAAAATCCACTCTTCCCTAGGTTTACTTTTAAATTCCTATGAACTTCGTGTAATTCCCCTCTAAGATACCTTCTTTCACTTAATTTTTGAAAGCAAATAATAATTAATAAAACTACTAATGTAATGTATGCCAAAATCATAGAATCCCTCTAATCTTAACAAGATTATGCACCTAAATTTTACAAATAAAAAACCCATTCCACAAGGAATAGGCTTATATTTATATAAAATAATCAAATCCTAACTTATATCTTTATCATTAAGAATATAAATACTATATAAATGTAATACTCCTTTGATTTCTGAAGACACAATGTTCTAATTAAGTTATATTGTCTAGAATAATTAATTTGAAATTTTTTGTTTTAAAAACCTTACATCTTCTTCAAGATCAAGAATGTGCATTTTCCTATGACAATTCGGGCAAAGTGCAACTGTGTTCTCTATTGAATCTGCCCCATATCTAGAAAGCCATTGTATATGATGAGTTTCCAGATAAGGCTCATCATTTTTATCTTTGAAAGGTGCTTCTTTTTCACAAAGTTGGCAAATACCTTTTGCTCTCCTTTTCGCATATTCGGTAACATAAGGATCTCTTTCATAAGTAATTGATGTGACATTTCTTTTACCTGATTTTCTTCCTGATATCTTAGCCCTTTTATAAAGTTCATCATCACTTAATCTTCTTATTCTTTTTTCTTGCCTCTTTTTGTTAACATTTAAAGTCTCAAATGATAAAGGAGTAATGTTTCCTAATACTTTCAACGGAAAAACCCATACATTTCTTTCGTTGTTTTCTTCATCTAATTGTTTTTCTTGATATGATGCTCCTTCAAGACGTACAGGACCAACGAATCGGTATTCATTTTTATTAAATACCTCAAACAAATAGATACTAATATTAGAGGTGATACTTTCGTTTAATGTTTTATTTTGCATAAACATCAAACTCTGGTCTCCTATCCTCCCCATCCCAACATAATGTAATATGTTGTCTTCCCATCTATCCTCATATAATGATTTTGTATGATCAGATATAAGTACTAAAGTATTCGTAGTATTTGATTTTCTCATTCCTCCTTGGGTGCCACATTTAAAAATATTGGCTAACTCTTGATTACTAATCGTTTCTCCATGGTTCAATCCTGGTGAAAACATATGTATCCCTCCAGAAGCAATATATATTTTAATCATACAAAAAATATTGCTTAGAAATAAGGGATATTGCTCACCTACTGAATTTTTTCTATATTCCAGTGATAAATAAAGATATTTACCTTTCATCATGTTATACTTGTAAAAATTGGTATATATGGAGGTTGAGTACTATATGAAAGTAAGATCAGTCGGGTTATTTACACTTATTCTTTTAGGTGTTCTTCAATTCTATGCAGCTTCTCCATCTATAGAAGAACCTACCGTTGGAACAGGTGCACCTCCAGAATATTTATCCATACAAGATTTAGATAATGTTACGTTTAAAGACGACAACAGCAAAACAAGGACCATAAAAATACCAATCAAATCTATACCAGAATTTAATAAAATTTACTCAGAGCTAGATAATGATGAACAAAAAAAATTAGAATTAAGTGCTACCTCTGGAGTTATTTTGTCAGAAGATAGTAATCAGGCATTTCTACTATTAAATTACTCTTGTGGTACTAAACTTTGTAAGACCCTTTTAATCAAAAAAGATAAAAACGAAATTACTACGCTTCCTCTACACAAGGAATCTGAGATATATGTAAAACATCAATTCTCACCTAACAAAAAAACACTAGGCTTACTATTTATTTCTGATATTCTTGATGACAATAGCTACGAGTACACTGTCTATGTTATAGATTTACCCTCATTTAAAAAAACTAAGACAATCTCTCCTTTAAAACAAAGTCCTGACATGAGTAACCTTTTACAAAACTAATACGGAATGGGGGCTTTTTAGCCCCCGTTCTTTAAAAATATGAATAATACGATAAAATCCCATAGCCAAAATCAGTAATATCGTAGTACTTGCCTAGATAATTTCCTACACCCTCTTTAATTGTGGCACGGCGCAAGTGTTGATGAGCTCGTTCAGGAATGTAATCTAGTATAATACTCAACCTGTCCTCGTCTGGTAGTTCACGCCCTTCGGCCTTTCGGTATTTATCCTCACTCTCACGAATTTTGTATTGAATCTCTCTTACATCTGGAAAATCCCATGTTTGTACAATGTGATCAAAAATAAAAGCTAATCCTTGAGTAGTTTTAATACCAAATTTCTCACAAAACAACTCAGCACGGTTAAAATAGGGTTGTGCAGCATCTTGTTGATACCCTTGGTTTTTTCTACTCTGTCCCATTTCTTGAAATGGCTTTTTCCACTCTTCTAAAATTGCTCCACGTGGAGAAATACTCTCAGCCCAACGTACTTGATTTGGAGCAGAATACTTAAAAATTACATCGCTAAGAATGTCTCCTTTTTCTTTCCCAAAGATACTATAAAATTCTTTATTCTCAAATTTAATGTATTTTTCCAAGATGGGTTGAAGAGTTCTCTTACCAAAATTAAATTGAAGGATCCCGAAAGATAATCCCATTCCATCTGCTCTACCAGCAATATTTGAATAACCATCGTGCCCTTCAAAAAATCCTGTATTATTTAATAGATGACGTTGCAAAGTACTTTCAATTCCCATAAACTACACATCCTCTTCATGTAATTGGCAGTAAAAAAGCCCACCATACAGGGAGTGAGTTAGTTATGAACTCACCTAAATAAGTTCCCTGTGTGCTAGGCATAAAAAAGCTACCCGATTTTTCGAGTAACCCATTTATATAGCGCGGTCCACAAACTCCGAGAGGGGCCAAGCTTGTCCAACCGCTTTGGTTAAACAAATCTATCAATTCCCCGCTTACAACCGTCGCAGACCAGCGCGTTCAGACTCCGAATGCCCCCTCTCGTTTGGCAAGCATTCATCATCATCTATAAATTGCTTCGAGTACGTCGTTGATAAGGGATAGGCGCTTCTCCCAAGGACACGTGTTCGTGTTCTTAATACAAGAGTACCGATTTCGCCTTTTAAAAACGTCCAGCATTTTATCCCTATTTTTATCCATGTTTTTGTCCTACTTTTTGTCGGGTTTTTGTCGGGAAAATAAAAAAACGGCACTCAAATGATACCGAGTGCCGTTGCAATTTGAGAGATTGCTTCTCCCTTTTTGATATAGTATTGATCCTTTGTTAACCCTAAATCTAGGTAAACATTTATGTCATTTACTCTTGTTGGGCTGAGGTATTTTTCCTCAATGATTTTCCGTTCTATTTCGTCCAACGAATACTGCAAAGCTCGTTCTATTTGTTGCGCCTTCAGGTTGTTTGCCATCTCAGTTGGATTAAGACGCGGAAACAGTTGTACAATCCCATTTTCGGCTTGCTCTTGTTTATTCTGTACAGCAACCCGTAAAGCTTTGTATTTTTTTAGCTCTTTAGCAACCACTCTTCTAACTGCTTTCTCATCTACAGGTGGAAACATAGCTAGTTGCTCGTGCATTGTGTTCATCAATCATTCCCCCTCACCATCTGCTCATGGTATACTTTAGTTGCCTAGACTAAATCCACGGCTCCCTGATGAGGGGGCTTTTTTTATTTACTCATAAGCACTGATAAATTCATTTAGCGCATCCCTTACCTTCTTAGCATCTTCTACAATTAGGTGAGGGGTATCATTTTTACCGTTTCTTTTCATCCTCGGCTTGTACGGTCTTTGTATCCAGATAGCAGTCAGGTACAATATGCTTCCCAAGACAGAAAGTAGTTTATCGTGTTGCTCATCCGTCATCTCATGTTGGTACATCCTCTTACTTCTTGTCTCCAGAAGATAGGTTAAATACCAGTCTTAACCGTTCCGACACTGTAAGTATCTTTTCCGAAAGCCCTGACCCATTGCTTAGTCACATTTGGCCCGTTAAGATCGATTGAATGTTTCCACTCGGTTCGATCACTTGTCTTTGTCCCCCTAGCCATCCAGCAGAGAACCATAAATCACCAGGCCTTCTTCACTTCGTCTATGAATTGGTCATCCTATATCTTCTGATGACGCAAAATATTATTCTTCTCTGACGTAGGCTGTTCATTTTATCCTATATGCTAGTTCCTCTGACCGGTGGCAAATGGCACGGAACAAGTTAACGACGTTTCCGTCAATTTCATTGACTATCTCATCCTTAGAGGGCGGTTTGTTGAAAAAGGTGGTTCTACTACCGAATTGTGTTTCTAAATAGATACTGTGTTCAGTAAGATAGAGATGCTCCAGTTTGCCATTGACCACTTTGCCTCTAGATAATGTAATATCCGTGGTACTTTCGCCGCTCCCCCTCTCTTAACAAATCGTGTGAAAAGGATAGGGAATGTTTTACGTTTACGCGACAAATATCATATTTGTTGGAAAAATCAATAATTAACTTCTGATAAAGTAGTTAGATAGTGATAGGTCATGCCAAGGTCACCCTGCCCCATCACTATCTGAACGAAATTTGACTTAAGTTTCAAGAGATCAAAATCGGGGTTTAGTGTAGTATTGGAACAAAAATGGGAATAGAAAATACACTTCAAAAACAAATCCTTTCAATTATCTTCTAAGCCCTAAGGGATGATACTTAGGAAATGATTTATATTATTCAGTAGAGCAACAAATACCACACCCACCAGGCCAGCAACACGCATGACACGATTGAGATGGATCTTCTTGAGTTGCATATTCATCTATATTTTCGACTAAATATTCAGCTGGATATTGTTGATCTTGAAACTGCATATTACACTAGACGAGTATTCAAAAAAATAGACGCAATAACAGCCTTCAGGAAGGTGGACCGCCGCCCGCACGTAATGGAGGTCAAAACAATCTCCTCTGCCATATCCGTCAGACAAAAATTGTGACGACCTTTGCAACAGCCTCTCCGGCTGCCACAGTCTTAATCACTTGGTCAAGAAATACTTGGAAATCAGGATTGACACGCGCTGACCAGTGATACGACCATCCCCGTTCCAGATCACTCCAGCCTTGGCGGAGCGCAGGAAGTATCTGTGACTCTCCCCAGTCATCGTCCCGTGATCCGGACTCAAAGGTCCCATGAAGGCGTCCTTTATGAGCAAACACGTAGATATCACCAACAGAGCTCTTAACGGCCCAAGCAAACGAATAGGTATAGCTGATGGCCCCCGACACATGAAAGTGTCCGCTAAAGTTGTACGCTCCATTCTGGTGGAGGGTCAGACTCGCGTGTCCGCCCACCGCAACGCCGGACTTGAATCTAATGGGTCCAGTGTCCCAAGGACCGAGCCGCCTCTGCGCCACGGGTTGAAATCCGGGATAAAGTGAATACTGTACTAAGCGTCCATTGATTTTACTAAATTCTTTTGATCCCCTTATTTTCAAGAAAAACCCACCTTTCATCACGATATGTTTCCAAAATATGCCATTAGTTTTTACGTTGTATAGACATCTGTTACATCAGTTAAAAAGTCGGGTTAAAAAAAGACTCAGAAAGCTCTCTCGAGCGTAGACAACGTAAGGGTTTTACCTGACTCCGCCTCTTTTACTTTGTGATTTTTCATAGACTGTGATTGCTTTGATTGTATATTTTTCGCATTTTCTTTTTTTGTCCCAGCTCCTCGCACTACAATGGCAACAAGAAGTGATATATCATGCAAAAATCGTTTTATCATATCGTGCCGTGTAGCCGATCTGCTAGGCTAATTCGAAAGTTTCGACTACACAGTATCCCTTTTGAAGTTGAAGCTATCCGAAACAGCGAAAACGTTTGGTTTTTGTTTCCTGATCTACCTGTGAAGCAGTATCATGTCGTGCATTTGGTGTTTGGAAGGGCTGGTGAATCTTATCCGGTCAACCACTCTTCATCATCTTCATAGAAATCAAAAGGCGTACAACGTGAATCATCTCGAATATAAGTAGTCCATTTGTTACCACATTTGCATTCCATATGAGCTACTATCGACCAAGGGCATTGACGCAGAAGATCAATTCGTCTGACCTCCCGACCTTGTTCACCACAATCGAGACAATTAAATTCATGGAACTTTCTCATGATGTCACCTTATTCGCAAAGCCCGTAGGCACTAGAGCAATCCGGAACGTTATCGAACTCTATCGCTTTTATCAAATCGTATTGTTTGCCTCCATAGGCTGTTTTTGACCACTCAATAACTTCATCAATATTGTTTCCATTCCCATTTGCTGTGGAGAAAAAAGTAGAAATCCCATGTTTAGAAGCTTTGGCGACGATCCGTTCCCATTCCGCCACACGTGCAATTTCCTTTGGAAAACGACGAGCGATCTCGAACAGCTCCCCTTTATTGCAATTAATGCATGGCATGCATCCAACCCGACTCATTCCCAATTTGTAAAGGGGATTTGGGTCGATGTTATGTTTCTTATGAATCGAGAATACGTCTTCAACCGTCCAATGCAGTAACGGCCTGTAGACTTCAAACCCTTCACTGGTAGATTCTCGTTCTGATAGTTTTGCTCGTTCTGGACTTTCTTGAGCACGTACACCTTGCCAGCTACATATATCGTTTCCCTCTGCTAAGATTGGAAGATAAACTTGCTGCTCAATTGGTTCAATCTTTAGAAATTGAGTGCAAAATCTTGCTTTTGTAGAGAGAAACCGTCCTTTCCAAAGGCATAGATCGAGAAAAGGAATTCCTGTTGGATTTAATGTTTTTAAAACCTGTTGAATTATTTCTTCGGATATTCCTTCATCACGCCATTTGGTAACTACCGTTATACGTTTTCTTGCAATTCGCTCTGTAAAATCTACCCGAACACGCTTAATCGGTCCCAGTTTATTTTCAAGATAATCCAGATACTCATAGGTCTTTTCATGCTCATGTCCTGTGTCAGCAAAGACTGGTAATACTTCTACGCCTTGTTCCCTCGCATATAACCACATAGCTGTGCTGTCTTTTCCTCCGGAGACAGATAGGACATTAATTGTTTTAGCCATCAATCCCCACTCGCTTTCTCCGCCCACTCTCGTAACGTTTGTCCCTCATCAACTTCAACCCACGTAAAGCCGTAGCTCATCAATATCCGCTCTCCTGACGTTGAATGTTGATTTGCCGTTTCTTATTGTAAGCCTCCGTAATATCATTCCCGGTGAATCCGAGCATGTAGATTAGTGCTATAAAGTCTGAAATGGCATCGAAGAAATCCCAGCTATCCATGTTTGTTGATATCTTGTCAAAGATGCTGTTAAACTGAACAGTGACATTAGTTCTTCCTTGAACTCTCTGAACGTTACAATCCCGTTTCTCCGGTATCCCTAGATATATCCCCACGGATAGGAAGAAATGAAGGGTATCGGCTGCCTCTTCAAGCGCCCTATCTCGATTCATAGGTTTATCAGACCAGTGCTTAAAGCACTTTACTTCATTAGCAAACTCAGATAGCTCAACTCTTAAAGCAAGGATTGTGTTATCCCATAGGTCTTGATCTTCCAATCCTTTTTTCTTGATGATGTAATCATTTAGTAGGCGCTGCCTTTCGAAAAGTGGTTCCAGATCAATATTGTTCTCCTTAAATGGTTTAAAATCAGTATCATTTAACATCAGTGTCCATCTCCTCACGAATGACTTGTTTCTGCCAATCTAGTTGCTCTTTGTTCAATATTTCTTTAACTATTTGATTGTCCTGTGTATCCATCAATCCTCACTCCCCGATTTTTTTATTTTCCAAAGGTCTACGCCATTGTTAGTTTTAAGAAACCTTACGTGGCATCCAAGCATCAACATAACGTAAAACTTGCTCTAACTCCTTACGACGTACATCCTTGTAACTCGATACTCCCCAACGATCTTTTATCTCTCGATGCAGTTGTCGAAATAATTCACTTCTGCGTTCTTGATCTATTTCCAGCTCGTACACTTTTCGAGCAATTGCTTTTTGTAAATTACGCTGTTGACCACTATCCAACGTAATTTGCCTTTCTACCTTATACTCTAGTTCACTGAGTTTTTGACCGTGTGTTTGTGTAATGCTTTTAACCTCTTCCATTTCCTCAGCCATTTCCACTGTGAGTTTGAGAGATTGAATAATAGCTTGTCGATCATTCAAAGGAACCACTTTGTTTTGATTTAATTTTTCTTTCATCTGTTTGAATTGTTCTAAGAAGCGAATTTTCATTTTCATTGCTTCTGGCGTTACATAGCTCATGGCAACTAGAGCAAAAGCATCTTCTGTTAGATTGTATTTAGGGTACATTTGCTTGTTTTGAGGGTGTGTGTAATGGGTCTCCTCAAAGTTGAGGGTACCCCATTCCCCCTCACCAGCTTCACTTAACTTTTCAATCTGATTTCGAATATCACGCATTACATTATCGTGGGATTTTCTAAAGACCTCTGCGATTTTTAGACTATCTGTGAACACCTGATTGTTTTGAATAAAGACTAGTTGATTCATGCTTGATTCCTCCTTGGTTGTCTTAGTGATTCGTATAATTCTTTCAGCTCGGGATCATCCATGATCGTTTGCTTTTGTGTAACGCGTGTTGGTTGTTCCTGTTGCTCTTGATCTATCTGGCGTTGAACAGCAGCTGGGTATTTGTCTTGCAGAACTGGTCTATTGCCATATCCTTTTTTGCCTGATACAACTTGCAAATGGTTAACCCTCTCTGCTTTGGAGCGCTCATGATCTTGCTTATTTAGTTCAGCTTGTTCTGCTGTTTTAATGCCTCTTGATGGGAATTTATTAATAATGCCCTTGCAATAGTTCCAATCCTTGCCTTTCTCTGCTGCTTCTCTCATGGCCCAAGCAATAGCTGACATCTCTATTCCGTCATCGAGGTAACTATGTAAGAGTTCCGTCATGATGAAAGTTGGCTCGAAAACGAAATATTTTTTGTATTGATCAATCACACTGTTAAAAACATACAAATCCCTACCGCCTACCTCCACCACTTCCCCTAAGGGGGATATAGGGGGTATTGTTTGTTCTTGTTCTTTTTTTTCTTCTTGTTCTTCTTGTTCTTCTTCTTTTTCTTCTTCTTTTTCTTCTTCTTTTTCTTCTCCCAAGTCTATAGATAGGGTATCCATAGGGTATCCATATTCCTTACACAATGTATCGAAAGCCCTTATAAATTCTTGAGTTTTTACTGCATTCAGCTCTTTCATAATGCAAGCTTTGACTTTTGGGCTTTTGATAGAATTATGCTTTAACCAGTTCAGCAGCATGATTTCCTTTGTTTGATCAGAGTAAGCAATCTTGCCATATTCCACGAAACGTTTAAGCAATTTCTCAACTGTTTCACGGTTGTAACCTGTCTCCATTTCAATAACTCGCTTAGGTAGTTCGTATATTCCGCATTGCGTCGTTTTGCTGTTTGTCATGAGGTAAATGTAGAAGTATTTCTCTTCTGGTGTTAGGTCTAAAACAAAGGCATCTTGCCAAAAACTTGTTTGTACTTGCCTATAAGTTGCCACTTACTTCCCCCTCCTTAAGATGCTCCTCCCCGGTAATACGGGATTAATACTTTCTGCTGGTATTCTTCGAATGCTTTCCGACCTGACTTGGTACTATGCGCTTTCCAGTGGCATGTACCTGTTTGAGTTACAGGACCACATGCTAAGGCAACGTTATAAGCTTCTCCTGTACCTCCTGCACTTCTGAATATGATGTGGTGGGCTTCTAACCACTGATTACTTCCGCATAACACACATTGCCCATTATCTCGTGCTACTACTTCCGCATAGACCTGGGGAGTAATTCTCCCCTGATCTACCCGTTTTTTGGTTCTATGTTTGTTACCTAGCTTTGGTACGGCTCTTACTTCATCAAACATTCCCATATTTATCACCATCCTAGAAAGGTAAGTCATCATCTGTAATATTGATTGTTTTGTTACCAGAGAAAGAGGCATTAAATGATTGCCCATTGCTCTGCTGAGCTTGTCCATCTTTATAACTTAGGAACTCAGTACTTTCCGCTACCACCTCGGTAACATAGACCTTTCTTCCCTCCTTGTTGTCATAGGTTCTCGTTTGCAAACGACCTTCTACAGCGCATTTCTTTCCTTTAGCAAGGTATTGAGCACATAGGTCTGCTAATTGTCTCCACGCTACAATATTAATGTAGTCAACTTCTTTTCCGGCTCCCGAATAAGGCCGATTGATTGCTAGAGTGAAAGTAGTTACGGCAACGTCATTCGGGGTATAGCGCAACTCAGGGTCCTTTGTTAAGTTACCGATAAGGATTACTCTGTTAAGCACTCTTAGTTGCCCCTCTTTCCTTTATTTTTCTTGTAAGGTAAGCCTCCATTTGGTTATCGTTATATCCTTTTTCTGTCTGATTCTGGTACCAAGCATCAAAGTCATCTAACGAGTACCCCAGAAGTTGCCACTTAGCTTTTAATACAGCTTCCTTGCTATTTCTTACATTTGGTGTTGCTTTTTGTTTTGTAGGCTCTGTTTCTTCATTACTTTTATCTGCTTCTGAGTCGTTTTCAGGATCGTCACCAGTTGGAATCATAAATACTTTCATAAGAGCATATTTTTGAGCACCTGTTATAGCTTTATAGGTGGCTTTATCACCTGCATCTTGGCCTTCACCGACCATATGAAAGATTAACTCCTCATCAGAATCACCGTCATAAAACTTAAACTCCATTTGAACAGTCGCGATATATTCGGTTTTACCCTTGCCATTTACATGTTCACGAATGCTATGTGCTGTCATATTTGGAACCAAAATGATATTTTGATCCGCAAGAACCTCCCTAACTTTTTCAGCTACATCTGCCTCGGTGGCATAATTATAGTCATGAAATTTGTTATAGCCTCTCTTCTGAATGTACTTAACATTTTGCATAACCTTAGCTAGCTTCTTGACCAGAGAACGAGGTTGTTCACTCATTCGTTAGTCACCTCTATTTTTAAAGCCTCTGGTTGCTCAACGACCTTGATCCCTTCGATAAAATTCCCTGTACTAGGATCAACTACTCTACCATCTTCATGTATTTGCAAATGTTTCTTTAAAGGGGCTTTATCCAATTCGTACTTCGTTCTAATAAATTCTTCTAACCCTGCTGACTGAATCGATTCGATAGCTACCTTCTCATCAATGTAGTCCCATTTAGGTAGTTGTTTACGAAAGCTCACTTTTCCATAAGGTGTGGAAGCTTTCCATTTAGGATCATTAGTCCTTTGTTCCCTTGCATATTCCTCTATAAGTTGAGTGAAGAATAAACGACTGTCCTCAATGGTTTTCGTTTCTCTGTTCAACCAATCAATCACGCGCATTTTTTCTTTGTTAGCCAAACTCTGCTTCGCCATTATCTCTGCATCTAATGCAGCAATCTTCCGCAAGACCCAGTTAAGAGAATCAAGATCATGCACACGAAAACGTTGTTTTGCCTCTTCTTCTGATAATTCAAAGCGTATATCCTCAATTTCATTTAGTTCATATGTTTGCAAGGCTGATAAATTCATTTTCAATTCCTCCTAAGATTTAAGTTTTATTGCGTTGATTAAATGTACCGATTATCCTCTTGCTTGAATGGGAGATAATCCATTTAAGAAATCCCTAAGCTTTACAATTTCATCCCAATCTTGCAGAGTAACAGCTTGATGTCCTTTCCAACCTAGTCCCTCAACATATTCAGGGGTTTGTTCTATGTGTAAAGTGCCATCCATTTTATAGGTTGCTACTCGATCGAAAATTCCGCCAATTAATTCGTTTGTTACAATATCTTTGTTCATATGCTTGTCCAACCTCCGCATCTAAATGTATTTAAAATACTTGTCTTCTTTGTTGAGTAAAGAAATGTATTCCCTTCGACCTTCTTCCGTGGCAAGCCAATTATCAATTTTCTTCGTTCCGTTAAAGCGTTGTGTAATCCCTTTATTCTTGAAAAAAGAAAACGAGAATTTTGATATACCTCTGCGTTCTTGTCCATCCTCAGTATCGTAATAATGATTGATTTCGTAATATTTAAAACCGCAATAGTTCACAATGCATCCAATAGCTATTCGTTTAATTTTTATTACTTTAGGTTCAAACAACTTGTCCAACCTCCGATTATTTGGTATTGTTGAGGTACATTTTTTTCTTACGAGGCCGTCTGTTTGCCGCAGGCGGTTTTTTCATGCTCTCTAATCGTTTTTTCTAACTCACGAGTAATCTCTTTATAAATTTCATAGGCAACTGTGTCTCCATCTGTTTTAGCTGTGACCATTAATCTCTGATAAAACAAGAATCTTCGTTTAGCAGTCTCAATACTCACCTTTTTCCTCCTTATTTAGGATTTGTTTAGCTTGCTCATGCTGACGTGCTATCCTGATATCTGATACCTTCTTAGCTATGATTTCCTTCTTCTTGGCATCAACTGTATCTCCATTTCTGAGACTAATCTTAGAAAGATCAAGAATTCCATTTATGATGTGATACAACTCCTCTTCATCGAGACCGTCCAGCATTTCTTTCACTGCTCTTCCTCCTCTAAAGCGCCATAATTGTTTTTAAATCCTCTACCTTAGGCATTGCTACATATTCCCGAAATGCCTCGTTATTCCACATAGAACCAACCTCTCCCATGTTTGCTCTTCCAGAACGTTGTAAGGAATAAAATAACGTCTTAACAGCAGGTATTAAGTCGATAAGTTGCTTTTGATGATTCTGCATGGACATGCTCATGGGTCTAACCCCTTTAAGCTCCATTCTTTTCAACTTTGGTTCCTCTTTCTCTAAAGCTCCAATAGCTTTTTCTGCCTCTATCAATTGCTTTTTTAGGTTTAAAATCGCATCTGATACATCTTGATTTAAAACTGGATCAACTGGGGCAAGAGAAAATGGATCAAGTCGATACATGTGCGTTAACATATCCCATCCTTCATACCATCCTGTTATCTCGCACCATTTGGCAGCTAATTTTATAGAGGGTTCGTCGTATCCACATTCAATATTGCTTACCCTTTTTTGAGCGATTCCGAGGGCTATTCCCAATGCAACCTGGGTCCTAACACTAGGTTGCATGCTATTTATTCGAAAATGTTTAAGGTAAAGACCTATCTGTTGACGGGCGTATCCTATGTTCGCCATTTGTTCTCACTCCTATTGGATATAATTGTCATGTATGATTAAATCGTGTTCATCTTTCATCATGCTCTCCCTCGGCTGCTTACCGGGGGAATTTTTGAAAGCTTGTCCACCTTAGAATCCGCGCTACTGCGCGGAAATAACCAAATGATTGTCAGTATTTTCTTGCTGTTCTGCCTGCTTTAATCGCATCAATTTTTCTTTTTTTATCAGTTCAATTACTTCCGGCATAATTGCATCAAAAAAGCGTTTTGTTTGTTCATGATTTAGCATGATCTTCATATACAACAACACCTCTTTTGTTTTTTAGATGTATATGAGTTGGAGAGTTTGTCCTATCCGTTGGTGTTTGAGTGTTCATTGGATGTGATTACGATAGGTCGGTTCTCTTTGTATTTTTTTGAAGCCTTAACTGCTTTCAAGCTAGTTTTTGTTCTCTTTCGTCACATTTACTTTCAAAAAAAATAGTCCAATCTAATCCAAAATACCTTGCAATCTTTTTAGCGGTCTTTATACCCAATGCATTACCATTTTCAGCTTTAGTGTATGTAGAACGATTAATTCCAACAAACTTAGCTACTTGTTCTTGCGTTAATCCTTTACTCTTTCTAAGGTTAATCAGCCACTGCCTAGTTTTCATATCCACCCTCCTTCTCTATGAATCTTATTTTTGTTCTGTATAATCACATTATATTGTTCCTTTTCATCACAGTCAATAGTTTTTGTTCTTTATCAGCACAAATCTTTCTTTGTGATTTTTTGTCACATATAATTATTAGTAATTAATAAATACGGAGGAAAACAAATGGCTCTAGGGGAACGATTAAAAGCATCACGAAAAGCGAAGAAACTGACTCAAGCTGATCTTTCTAAACTAGTTGGAATTAACCGCTCAACATACGCGAAATACGAAATTGGAATCAATGAGCCTGATAATGACACCCTCCAAAAACTTGCCGACTTCTTTGGGGTATCAATTGATTACCTTCTCGGAAGGATCAATGATCCTAGCAGAACTTTAAATCAAGATGTCCGTCTTTTTGTTGATAGTTTGGAACTAACCGATGAAGAAATATTGAAAAAAATAAACCTTATAAACATAGACGGAAAACCTTTAACAAAAGAAGAAGCTTTAGAGTTTATAGCTTTTGTTAGAGCAAAAAGAATGATTAACAAATAATAATTCCCTCCTATTCAGATGACGCGGAGGGAATTTCTTTTTCAAGTTCAAGTTGTTTTAAAATATCTTCGATCCTTACATTAACTTTTTCATAAACCACTTCTATTCCATTCTCCTCTGTCACTATATCACCCTCCGAATCTTGTATATTTTTCATTTTTTATGTTACATTTGCCTCTTTTATAAAAATGGTATCATCTAAAAACGGAAATTTTTGTCGAATTTTGCGTTTTTTAGGTATCAATAGACCCCTAGGTCAATTTATCTTTACTTTTTATTTAAAAGAAGATATAATTAAAAAATTTGCAATTTACCCTAACAAAAAATAAAAACCACCTTATTAAGGTGGTTTCAAGTTCCTTTTACATTCTTAGCTGTTTGCTTCAAAATATATGGAGATATAGTAATCAATTATTATTTTATTCCGTTGATAATCCTCAGCAGATAATAAACTGTAAATTTCATTATTTAAAGTAATTATGTTAAATTTATCAGTATTTCCAACATAGAAACTTTCAAAGTCAATTGTTGCCAAAATAATTTGGTTTGATATTTGGGCTTCTTTTGTTAACAATTTCAAAATCAATTCACTATTTGAAATACTTTGTTCTCCTCCTTTAGGAGAATCAATAACAAGTGGATATTTCAATCCATCCGGTTTGTATTCCTCCACTAACTTTATAAATGAATACACTCTAGATAAATTAAGTCGAACTTGACCACTGCCAGACGCTTTTACATTTTTTCCTATATTATAGTTTTTAGGCAACTCATTCTCATCTGAATTAAATCTCTTTAAATTTAAACTCAAAATATCCCTGTAACGCTTATTTGCTTTATCTATCTCATCCTGCCATTTTTTTAACTTCCCTATAACTTTCTTTAATTTCTCCGAATTAATTTCTATTTCACTTACATTTTTTTTAAGTTCTATGCTTAATTGCTTTTGAGTTTCTTGTAAACCTTTGAATTTTAATATATCTTCAAAAGTATTATCTGAATCAATTTTTTCTTTTTCAATAGCTTTCAAAGCAAATTCATAATCCTGAAATTCCTTTTGTACTTTCTTTATTTGTTTTAGTATTTTTTCCTTGATATCTATCATTTCTAATTTTGAAGCTTCTAAATCTGCAATTTTATAATTAATTTTTAATATATCTTTAGTTTGTAATTCAAAATGCTCAAAACAATGCGGACACTCTACATCAAATTGATGTTTTATATGTTCCTTTACTTTATCACTCTGTTTCAAAGCATTATTTAAATTACCAATAACATTTTCAATTTTATGCAATTCCTCTTGATATTCTATAATTTTTCTTCGAATATTATTTAAATCATATGAATACTTTTTGTATTTACTAAGTATCTCTCTTTTTTGAATTTGTAAAGCTGTCGTATCCATTTCCAAATTAATAGCTGTTATATTTTCTCTTATGTAAGTAAGTAAACCCAATATTTCTTTATTTCTAGTTTTCAAGCTATCCAACAAAAAATCTAGCTCTTTTTTTTCTTTTAACCTTAGTCCGTATTCTACATCAAGAATACCTAAATGATAATAATATAATGAATCTCTACTCTTTTTATCGAATTGTCCCAAATTATCAAAGGACTTTAATTCCGAAGTCCAACCATGGTCCTGATCAATATAATAGGGAATATAATGAAAAACAGGAGGAGCTATTACATATCTTTTTTGTTTGTCTTCTAAAAAAATGCTGAACCCAAATATATCACCTAGCTCACATGACAATTCAGTCGAACTTGATGTCTTTAAAATACCTTTATTATCCTTTATTACAACAATATCACCATGTCTAATAAAAACATATTCTTTGCCATTCACTTCTATTTCTAGAATGTGAATTTTAGTTTTTAAATTTAATCTTTCAGCAAAAAATACCACTGCCCCCAATGTATAATAAATGGATTTCATTATAGTTGATTTGCCTATTTGATTTCCTTTACTCGTAACAATATTAATTCTATCCTTAAAAATTACACTTTTTGATTTTTTATCAATTACATCAAAAATGAATAACTTATTAATCAATACCCTATTCATGGTTTTATCCTTCCTTCAAGTATAATTCGATATTTTGCATATATAGAACTTCTTTTTCTTCTTCTGAAAAGCCAATATTTATTTGAGCATCGAATACATCTTTTAAAATTGTAACCATCTCAATTCTAGTAAGCCGATCATTCTTATCAATTTCTGTTCTAATATGTTGACAGATTGTTTCATTTATATCTTGTAAGATGTTGGGGGAATTATTACATTTTTCTTTAACACTTGCCATCGCTCTCCTATATATACTTTCTTCTTTTAAACTTAAAGTTGGTTTATCTTTATATTTGTTACAAATATCATCATAACTTAAAACATCAGCATTTATTTTTTTTGAGTTCTCTAATAATGATGCGAATTCGTCTCTTGAGTAACTTTTTCTTCTTATTACATTAGCTATTTCATCCTGTAAACTGAATTCGTAATTTTGTTTTGTTGTAAGAATATCTTCCAGGGTGGTATAAAGTGCAGTAGCAGCTTTTATGCTAATATTTATTTCCTCGTCCATTAGTAAAGAATTTAATCTAGTTTGACTAATTTCTTTATGATTATGAAAAGACATGTCTATTAATGAATATATAAACTTAGGTGATAATCCTTTTTTTGCAAAAGATGGGCTAGTAGACATATTTGTTTCAATTAAAGTTTTAATCTCTTCATCTAAATCATTAAATAAAATTTGTTCAGCATTAACTCTCTTCTTTTTAAATTTTAACGGATTATTAGTTATTAAATATATCTCTTTTACATCTTCATCTATTTTTTCAATATGATCATATAGCTTCAAAAATACGTCACTACCTATCAAAGCTCTTAATTCAAAGTTCCCTACAGTAGCATCTCTAGTTTTTAATTGGTACGTTACAATATTTGGTTTTTCAATTGACGTTTTAAATATAGCAATATCATCTATACAATCCATAACAACGGTAAAATCTTCAGTTTTAAATAGCTCAAAAATTTTCCACATAGCAAAACTAACTTGCATGGCAAATCTGTTAGAAGACCTTGATCCTGTATTTTCACGTGCTTTATATTTTCTTAAGCTAGGATAAGAACTTATATTCATTAGACAATCCTCCTTTAACCCCCCAAAAATAATTCTTCGAGCAAGTAACCAGATTATGCTAATTACCATAATATATCATTTTTTGTTTTTTTTATAGAAAAAGTTATATTTTTTAAATATCACTTAACTAGTTTTACAAATCTTACGAATATTCCTTAGAGTAATTAGATGATGAATGTAACACCTTTTTTAAAACCCAAATATTGTTTGAATCTCTAAAATTTTTCTCAGAACTTTTCGAGAAAAGGATAAAATATAGATAAAAGCCCTCTTTTTATAAGGAGGACTTTTCATGTCAATATGAAACCACCTTATTCAGATTGGTTTCTTTGGTAAATCTGTGAGGAATTTCTTGTACTTATATCGCGATACTGTTGTATGCATTCCGTTTGGAAAGTGAACACTAATCCCATACGGACTAGCATCTACACTTTCTATATTTTTAAGATTTGTAACATTTGTTGAGTCTAAGTTTGTAAATCCATATTTTTCAAGACAAATGAACATGCCTTCCAACGAGTTCACAGATAAAAATAAACCTTTTTTCGTATGGTACGCAATAGTTGTGTCATTATACCGATCAACGAAATTAAAATCATCTATTGAGAGTTCTACATACGCTGATCTATCACTTCTGTTACCTGACGGCGTTATACCGAAAAACTTTGGCGAATCTCCCATAACTCTACTCTTACTTTCTTAATTCTTTAGGTACAACTGGGCTCCCGATTGTAACTTTAGCAAGCTTCGTATAAACCTTACCCAAAGTACCTAATCCCTTTGAAATTGTTTTTGCGATCTGTTTATTCATTGTCCTCACCTCCTTTTAGGGATTAAAAGCATTGATTGTGCAAAAAAAGATAAGGCCACAATATGTGACGAAATAAAAAAGTTGAATAACACTAGAATTAGCGAAACTCCCTTTAATAAAAACTCTCTTCTTTTTGGAATTAATTCTCCCTCAAAACTACTATTCGGCGCGAAAAATAATACTAGAATTACATTTAATATATTAATTACATTTATATAATCAAACAATGGAATATGAGGAATAACTGTTATGATAGCCGTTGTCAGTACAAAGCAAGTAGTTAAGGATGCTGCATGATACCCCTTTGAAAAAATACGGAGCACTACAAAACATATCAGCGCTACGATTGTATCCAGAAATGAACTCGTGAAAACACCAATCAGTAAAGAAAAAAATAATACTAGTAAATAATTAATTGTAGTAGACAATGAATAAGATAAAACATTTACACTTTCTTTTTTTTTATCAGGATTTGCATTATAAATTTTAACTGCAAGAAAATAGGATAGTTTTTCAATCATTGGTCATTTCCTTTTTCTCTAATAACTTAATCAGGATAATTAAATAGATAATAAAAACAGGAATTAACCAAGTTGGATTCCCATTGAATGTAAGCATCCAATTTGTTACACATAAAATTGTTGTTGACGATAGAAACACTGTTATCATTATTCGAAATCTTAGAGGTGTTATTTTAGTCTTTATGTGGACATCATGTGGAGGTACCATAATAAATGAAAATCCATGATTGTACCTGTAAATTAACCAGGCTATAAAAAAAATAATTAGATGAGTCGAGAGTTGTATTAAGTAAGTACCCCAGTTTGTAAGTGCTTGTCCGTCTGCCAATGAGACTATACCTGTCAAAAGTAAAACTAAATAAGTACTGTATTGCACAATGTTAAAGCATAAATACCCTACTGTTGGTACTACAATACTGTCAAATAACTTTACCTTTAACATATATCTAAAAAATAAAATAAGTATCGTATATTGAAACCAACCGTCAACACTTGGAATATTAAATACTACCCTATTTAGGTAGGATACCAATGAAGCTGTAATTGATATTATCAGGAACTCCTTTTTGTATATCAGTGGGAAGCGAAATACTTTGAACGACAGCACCAGTATCGCCAATATATCAATACTACCTAAAATTATGTATAAGAGAGTATCCATTTGTATTACCTCGATATATCGTCATTGTAATGAAGTTAAGTTATAAAATAGCTTTAATAATTTTTCTCCTTCAGTATCTTTTTTCACTTCAATTAACATTTTACCCTTCCAAATACTTTCAATCCACCTAAATATTCATTAATTTTATATCAATCAAACGATATATGCTGTATCTAAATTCCTATAATATGGTATTATTAGGAAAGTAGTTTGTTTCAACCTGAAACTTTTATACATTAAACCCTCTCCAAAACCAGTCTTATGTACTGGGAAACGGACAAAGGGTTATTTTTACGCCTATGGAAAGTATGTAAGTTTACGGAATTAGTAGGGGAAGAATTTAGTGATTTATACCTACATCTCCATTAACCTATATACATTTCTATTGTTTTCAGATAAATCTTTAATTTCTTAGATATAAATTTAAACTAGGGAGGAATGTTGGTTGCTAACTCAACAACAGGCTGATAATTTACTTCAAGCTGCTAAAACTTTAATAAACTGTACCCATATAAACTTTCCAAAACCAGGCGATAGTTTAACTCTAGAAGCCGAAACCTCAACTGGAAATGATTCATTTTTATTAGATATAAATAGAAAAGGAAAAATAAGTCTAAGTAAATGTACTCTTCAAAATAGACATATGAGAACAATTATTTTACTTAGAGTTGATTTGGTGGGTCCCCCACACACAAATCCTGATTTACAAGAAATACCTTGTCCACATATACATATCTATCGTGAAGATTATATGGACAAATGGGCATACCCACTTCCAGAAATTATGCCTACCAATATTTCTGATCTTGGACAGGTATTACTTGACTTCTTAAAGTATAATAATATTACTAATGTACCTCTAATAACTTATCAAGGAGGTGGACTTGTATGATGGAACTAGGTATCCAACTTAAAAATAATTACTTAAATTGGCTTAGAGAAAAAATTATTTTAAACGATCTCGGTAGTGCTATTGAAATAACAACCCCATTGCTTGATCGGCATAATGACCACTTACAAATATTTGTAATACCTCAAGGGAATGAATTTAAAATAACTGATGATGGTTATATAATAAATGATTTATTAATGTCTGGGTGCGATATAGGCTCTTCGAAAAAAAGACGTGAAATCCTTCAAACTATCCTTAACGGTTATGGGGTTTCAAGATCGTCTGACGATGAATTATTTGTTATAAGTAAAATAGAAGATTTTCCTCAAAAAAAGCATATGTTACTACAAGCTATGATTTCAGTTAATGATATGTTTGTGACTTCTAAACCAACCATTCAAAGTTTATTTTACGAGGATGTAGAAAACCTTCTTGATGAGCATGATATAAGGTATACTGATAACGTCAATTTTACAGGTAAGAGTAGTTACATCCATAAATTTGATTTTGTCGTTCCCAAATCAAAGAAATCCCCGGAACGCATAATTCAAACAATGAATTCTCCAACAAAAGATCGAACCCAATCATTACTGTTTGCTTGGAGTGATACTAGAGAAACCAGAAAGAACGATTCTACTCTGTATGCTTTCTTGAATGATTCTGACAAATCAGTAAGTGGTGAAATAGTTGGAGCCCTCGAAAGCTATGATATTAAACCTGTACTTTGGTCCGAGAGAGAAAAATACATTGATGAACTATCTGCTTAATACAAATTAGGCATAGTACTCAATGTATTTTTAAACGCCAAAAAAGAACATACGTTCCTGCAAAAAACTTTATGAACATTAATTGATTAATAGTAATCATAGCTAAGAGTAGGAAAATAATAAAGAACTTTCTAACTCCTACAATATTCCGCTGTTTATAAACACCTATAATATGGTATTATAAGAGTACAAGCTTGCATATAATAAAAAAGACCGCAGGTGTTGGTAGCACCTACGGTCATACAATAGACCTATCCCTTCAAAGGGGTGGCTCATTTATTCTGTCAGAAGTAACCGCTGGAGTTGGGAATCTCAAGGGCGGTTACTTCTTTTTATGGAAGGACAGTATTAACACGACCAAAGTTGCAAAAGAGATCATCAGAGTCAATGCTTGAAATACCGTCATAGCTTCACCCCCTTCCTTTTGGAATAGGAGTGAGCCTACCACCCTTGAGAGAGCCGATTCTATTGTACTTAGCTATTATAGCATGAAATTTTTTCCTATTGTCTTATTATTTGTACTGTTTATCTGTTGCCTTAATATGGTATTATAATACAAGCAACATATAATAAAAAAGACCGCAGGTGAGTAAGGTAATTAGAGTCGATTGCAACATAAAAAACGCACCTTTTTGGATGCGCTTTTTTTATTTCTAGGAGGTTTCCCCTCTGTATCATAGATTTATCTAAATATGATACGTTATAATAAAACTATTCCCTCTAATTGGAATTGCGCTTGTTTTTTGGTATACTTTCCCTGATATGTAAGATTTGTTTTTTAATTAATTACGTTAAGGAGGCATTCTATTACGATGATTAAAAAGAATACAATCTTGTATAACACGTTTTTCTTTTTCCTGCCCCTTTATCTACTGTATATTTATCTAAACACTGAGCGTTTGCATAGCGATTACTTTGGAATAAGATTGATTCCGTTTGAAAAAATCATAGATTTCTTTACACACTTTGAATATTTTAATCGCTATGAATTACTAGGGAAGATTTTGCTTTACATTCCTATTGGGATTCTTATACCTCTGTTATTCAGTTCTATAAACAATATGCTAAGAACTTTTTTGTTTACCCTAATCCTTAGCTTTTTAATAAATTCAGTTAAAATAATAACTCAAGCTGGCTTCTTTGAAATCGACGATATCATCCTGAATGTAATAGGTGGTATGATTGGATTCGTACTTGTTAAGGGCTGGTTTTCATTTATTGCAATTTTGTTTAAACCTAAAGAACCTCAAAAAGAAAGCCGACTGCAACTTTAAGCAGCCGGCTTTTTCCTTAATTTATTTTCGAGCAACGATTACAATCTGGCCTTCTGCTCTAGTACCATCGTTACCTTTACTTAATAAGAAATAGTATTTACCTGGTCCTATATTTACAAATTTATCGGAATCAGATCCATTTAATTTCATTTTTACTTTCCCAATATAACTCTCGAAAATTCCATTCACCCGATAAAGCTCCATAGTAAAGTAAGGTAAATCGGTATCTGGTGTTTCTACATCAGTATAAATATATATACTGTTATAATCAGATTCTAAAACAAACTTATCTGTAGCAACATCTCCTTTTTTTAATTTAAAATCAAAATTATAGTCCATTTGCCAGAATGCTGTAGCAACTTCCTCTAAAAGTGCTTTGCCTGAACTAGCAAATTCAGCAATTTTATCTTCTACTACTTCACCTGCTCTTTCCTTTGCCTCTCTAGCTTTTTCTAATTCTTCTTCTGTAGCAATATGAGTTGACAAACGAATACTATTTTCGCTTATTTCTAGCTCGCTTCTTGTTTTCTCTTCAGATGCAAAGCTGACTGTCGGGATAGTTAAAAGTGATGCTAAGCAAGAAAAAGCAACGATACTTTTAAAGACCTTTTTCAAAATAAGCAACCCCTTGAAATAGAATATTTTTTCAAATGAATTATATTCAATCAATACAATATTTGTAAACATTTTGACAATATACAGCAATTTTTTAATGATTTGACATTCATTACTTCTTAATACAAAACAAAAGAAATGTACCTTTTAAGCAACTACAATATATTACAATTACTACAAATGCCTTTATATAGGGGATCAAAACATGAAGAGTTTTTTCAGACCAAGCATTATCGTTTTTCTCATATTTTTTCAATTGGGTATATATTATTGTGCCAAGTGAAAAAAGCAGCTTATTGTCTCCATTTCTTGCGGTTCTAGTATGTTCTACTTTAATTAGCTTGTTCGTAGAATGATACTGTTTACTCATTCCCTTAATGTGGTATTATAAGAATACAAGCAACATATAATAAAAAAACCGCAGGTGCGGGAACACCTACGGTTTGTACAATAGTTATCCCTCAATGGGATGGCTCAAGTCACGAAGTAAGATCGTCAAGCTTTCTACGGCTTAATGGCGATCTTACTTTTTTGTCATTTTGACAAATAGACCAATTAAAGCAATGATAAATGTTCCAAATGCAAACATTACCATAAGTGCTTCGTATACGGACATGAGCATCACCCCCTTGCTACTGTGACATGGGGATGAGCCAAGATCGCCATTGAGAGAGCCGATTCTATTGTACCTAGCCATTATAGCATGAAAATTTTTCCTTTTACCGATAAATTTGCATTTTTTACTATTAGTCATAAACTGATAATATAAATTTGAATAGCAAATCGAAAGGAGATAGTCATTTGAGAGTTGGCGTATATCGTCGAGTTTCTACAGAAATGCAACGCGATGACGGAGTATCACTCCAGACACAAGATGAACGACTTAAAGCGTTCATACAGAGCCAAGGCTGGACACTAGTGGCAAATTATGCGGACGAAGGTTATTCTGCTAAAAACATGGATAGACCAGCTCTAAAACGTCTTATAGAAGATATTAAGAACCAAAAAATAGATGTTGTCTTGGTCTATAAATTGGATCGTTTTGTTCGTTCAGTTTCTGACTTACATTACCTCCTACAGGTCATGGATAAGTATGACGTCAAGTTTAAAAGCTGCACAGAAGTATTTGATACTACAAGTGCTACCGGAAGAATGTTTATTACTATAATCGCTACTTTAGCTCAATGGGAAAGGGAAACTATTGCAGAGCGCGTATTCGATAACATGTTACATCGAAGCGAGCAAGGGAAACGAAATGGTGGCCCTGCCCCCTATGGATATAAACTTGAAGATGGCATCTTAACAATTGATGAAAATGAGGCAGTATGGGTACGTTATATGTTTCAAAAGTATAAGACTAATGGGGCACAAAATATTGCAAAGGACCTCAATGGTCGAGGAATTCGTACAGGAAAAGGTGAGGTTTGGAGCGACTATACAGTGCGCTACATTCTGAGGAATCCAATATATGCGGGTTATGTACGCTGGAATAACAGGAGCGCAGCAAAAGGTAAAAATGCTGAAACAGTAATTGCGAAGTACGAACAAGAAAACTTTGATCCTTTGATATCGAAAGATGAGTGGGATGAGATACAAGAGTTGATGAAGGAACGTAGTTTTATGGCTTTCAGGTCCGATAATCACTACCCTTTTTCAAGTGTGGCAAAGTGCGAAAAATGCGGACAAGCTTTTACTGGAGGGTTTAAGAAAAAGAGAAGTGGTGGAATACATCGTTTCTACAAATGTTCTGGCCGATTTCGCACAGGTATATGCAACATACCTGCTATCGCGGAACAATCAATTGAAAAAGCTTTCTTAGAAACAATGTATTTTTCTACATACGAGTACCTTACAAAGGAACCGGAAATAGACAAGGAACAAATAAAAAATGAACTTGTCCATATCGAAGGGAAAAAGGAACGTATAAAAGAATTATACGTGGATGGAGACATCGCAAAAGGGGATTATAGGAATAAAATTGCAGAGTTGCAGGAAAGAGAAAATGATCTTTTGTTACAGCTAGAAACTGAGGATGTTAGAGCTGATGAGGAAGAAATAAGAATGTGGATTAGTAGCGTTAAGGACAATTGGAACACTCTTTCGGACGAATCTAAAAAGGCAGCCGTGCATGCCATTTTCCGCAGCATCACGATAAGAATGGTTGAACCTCCAAAGTCAGGAAAATATCCAAAACCTCCTGTGGTGGAGATAGTGAATTTTGAATTAAGATAATTTGTTGTTTAATGGGTTACTTGTAGGTGGTTCGGTTCTTCTTGCATAGGGCATCCTTCTAGCGCATAAATTGCACCTTCATCTGTGCGGGAATACTCCTCCAAACCACGCTTCAGCATCGTTACGATTGTTGATTTCCCCCCGCTGACCGGGCCCATTAGCAACAGAATTCTTTTTCTTACGTCCAATCTTCTTGCTGCAGAATGGAAGTATTCCTCCACCAGTCGCTCAACACTACGATCTAAACCATAGATTTCACGTCCGAAAAATTTGTAACTCCTGCTACCATCTTCATTTTCTTCAATCCCATGGCTTTTAATCATGTTGTAGACACGTGAATGAGCCGTCTGAGCAATCTGTGGATGTTTGCGGACAAGCTCAAGATATTCAGCAAACGTGCCTTTCCACGTTAACTTTTCTTCACGGGCCCGGTGCTCTGCAATTCTTTGTAAAATATCCATGCAAGTCACTCCTCCCTAAACCAGCCAATAACTGTAGATTAATTTTTACAAATATATGTCCCGATATTTTTTAGCATTCTTGAGAAACCCCAAAATATCAGGCGAAAATTAGGTTCTCTCCTATGAGTATGCAGATATGCCCATCATGTTTCACTCAAGTAGTTAGAAGTTTTCATAAAAGATGAAACAATTCTGTCAAGTCATGCAATAGGCAAAAAAGTCAGTCTACGTTATAATGGATGTACTACAGTAAAGAAAGGAGCTCTACTCTATGGGTACGTTTATTGTTGGTGGAGTATTCGTCGTCTTTCTATTCTTCATCTTGACGGCTGGATATAACGAAGATAAGACCTGGAATATGTAAAGTAGAAGTTCGTACGATTCTGTGGCTGTATTCGTTTTTAGGCATTAATACGCTTCTAAATACTTATACTTTTCAAGATATTTTAACGCTTTGATAACCAGACGAGGCACATTTCCTGTGAGCTTGGGCTGGTTATTTTTAATAGGTAAACAAAAAAAATCTGAATCGATATGTTCCTAGCCAGTTCCTTTGTAGTTGGACTTATCGCTATTATAACGGTAGGGCACAGCTAAATGAAAAAATACTGATCAAAACAAGGCAATAATGGTTTGCCCAAAATACTCGGTGGTTTTGTTACACTGCAATGCCCATCTAAAATTATCGGGGGTAATCCGGAGATTTCGGACGTGGTTAAAGTCGGTGAGAAATCTGGACGCGATGTAAGTAAATATAAGAAGGAACTTATTGAACTCTCTAGCTTGCTTAACAATATTAGGAGACTCATATCATTCTAAAGAAGACAGCCCTTCGTGTGAAAGCCATAAAAATTTATAACGGTCAAATTAATAATCAGCGTATTGCTGGTCAAGAAGTAACATCCGCCCTATTACGCCAAGAAAGATTTTATCATTATTTCAGAAAATAGATTAAATGAAGTTCGAGCGCTATGAAAGAATTTTTCATAAAAAAAGCTGCCTTTTTTGGGCAGCTTAATTTTTCTGTTAATCGCTTGTTCTTTGTTTTTTTTCTTTGTCTATTCATTCCCAGTCTTATTCATACTTCCACTAATAATTGTCTAAGCTTTAGCAAAAACACCCTGACGATTTATAATTGCTTGATATAATTCCTCAATCGTCCCTCGTTGGTCTACCTGATAGGTAGGCTCCCCACGATCCTCCATGTAATTGGTCACCAAAAATGTTTTTACACCCAATTGACTTGCTACCATGTCTTCCTGCATATGATTTCCTACCATGATGCAATCTTCTGGTGCTACTTGTAGACGCTCACATACTTCACGATAATACTCCAGATTAGGTTTTGTGAAATGAGATGTCTCATACACCGTTACCCATTCAAAATCTTCGGGTGTTAATTCAAGCCATGCCAATCTCCCGTATATAGCTTCTTTTGGAAAAACAGGGTTTGTAGTAACAGCAATACGATAACCTGCCTCTTTCGCTGCTTCCACTAATTTTTTCCCCCATGGTGATGGATTGGTGTAGTGTGATAAATTGGGAAATAGCTCCACATAAAATTTTTCAAAGATAGGCCATACATCTTCTTTCTTCGTGCCACTCTTTTTAACGAAATTCTCAATGAATATCTGTTCGTTTGTTTTATCTGCTTCCTTATTAATAATCATTGCTTTTGTTGAATCCCATAGCCAACTAATCAATTGCTTTGATTCAAAGGCATCCCCTACAAACTTAGCTAACTCTTTTAGATAGTTCTCCACGAATTGATCAGTATGCATCTCTAATAATGTTCCATCTAGGTCAAAAAAAACGGTAGTTGCCTGTGACATAACTTCCTCCCTTTGAATACCCTACCTTATATTTATCTACAGAAAAACAACAAGCTAGTTTAATCCAATCCTGGAAAGCCAATCTGCCGTAGCCCTTCAAAAGTAACAATGGCTGCACAATTAGATAAATTCATAGATCTGGTTGCGCCTCCCATAGGAATACGAACAATTTGACTAGGATCGTATCTGTCCATAATTTCTTGTGGAATGCCACTAGTTTCTTTACCCAAGATAATAAAATCGCCAGGTTGAAAAGCGATATCGCTATAAGACCTTGTCCCATTTGTCTCTACAAAGAAAAAACGATCTGTTTTATGCTCATGAACTTGGGCGAAATGATCAAAATTATCGTAGTAGCTGATATTTACTGCATGCCAATAATCCAATCCCGCTCGTTTCAGAGCCTTGTCGTCAGTTGAAAAGCCAAGTGGACGTATAAGATGCAAATGAACACCAGTAGCTGCGCAAGTTCTGGCAATATTCCCTGTATTGGCTGGAATTAATGGTTCATGTAGTACGATGTGTAAAGACATAGACGCTATCTCTCCTCTAACAAACTCATTATCATCTTATCGTAAAAAAGATAATTCCGATATGCTTGAAAAAAGCTTTTAGAAAGAAAACCCTAAAGAACAGCTTCCCCCCAATTCAAAAGAAGCAAACTACTCTTTAGGGTTCTTGACCATTCTTAGTGATTTTGTAAGTACCAAATTATTTGATAAAAAAGCACTTTTTTAGGTTTTTCTTATCTGAACCTTTGCTGTAACAACATACAAAGTAATGTTTTAATTATCGATGGCCATCACATGAAAGAAGCGATACTTAATAGCAGGTGTATAAGCTGTAGAATCTAAATACTCCCAATAGCGATACTGCGCATTAAACGTGTGCGCATTCACTAACGGAAATCCCTGCTCATCCTTTGCTACGACAATTGTATTATGATCCCATCTCCCATCCCCAGTAAAATCATAACAAATGATATCGCCGAGTTCCAATTCCTGCGGAGATTCCCTTTGTTGAGCATAAAAAGGAGCCCCTCCTTTTGCCAACAATGATTCTAGACTATTTGCAATGGCCCAACTAAAACTCCATCCCTCTTTCCGATGACGATACCACCATCCTTTGGCCCTACTATTAGTAAATATCATAGGAATTCCACCTGCATGCAAGCATTGAGAAATAAAGTTGGTACAATCATCCTGAAAATAAGGATATGCCGGGTTAGGAGTTTCCCAATACGTATTTGCATAAGCAACAGCAGCTTCCCGATTATAACGATAGGATAGAACAACAGGATGGATTTTTGAATTCACTACATCATTAGGCAAACTATTATGTGAGGAACTACCCTGCTCTTGATTATTGTTCATGGAATTTGCCAAATCAGAATCATTGCCATGAAATAACGGCATTGGCATCCCCCACACCTGTTCGAATTTCCACAGGCTTCCGTCATCAGAGATTAATTTTATCTGTTCGTTGGTCTGTATTTCATAAAACTCAAGAGGGGCAGATGGAGTCGGTCTGTAATAAATTCTCCTATGGAGAAGTCCTGATACTATAACATTTGAAGAGCACGCTGCCTCATAAATAGGTGTTAGCTTTGTATGAACCGCATGCAATGACCAGCTTTCGGGATCGTATTGTCCATTCCTCCATTGAAGCCAAGCTTCCTGCCAATACCTAATCGCTTTCTTTGTTTCTTCCGTAAGTTTCATTTGTTGGGGCAAAATAGAAAAATTCAGGCTTAGAAGTGCCTTATCTATTTCTTCGAGATATTGGTTTACCTCAGTTCTCCAAGCTTCTCCCACCATATTACGTATGCTCCCTTCCATTTCGGGATGTACGCTTCCGATCAAGCATTTTCAACGTATAGCATTCTTAATCGGGCAACTAGCATCTATTGCTAATTATATGGTTAAGAGCCTTGACCCATGAGTATGCAATCCTCACAGCATTCAGCTAGTAAACCTATAACATTGTTTCTGTTATTTATCAATCGGTAATACCCCTTCTAAAGAAAGTAATTGTTCCTTAATGGATAGCCCTCCACCATAGCCGACCAAAGATCCATCCGCTCCAATTACTCGATGGCATGGAACAAGTAACGAGACCGGATTTTTGTTGTTAGCCCCTCCTACTGCTCTTACTGCCTTATCTGAACCAATAAAACAAGCAATTTCTTTATATGAGCGTGTCTCACCGTAAGGAATCGTAAGTAATGCATTCCAAACCTTTTTCTGAAACACTGTTCCATGCAAGTCTATAGGGAAAGTAAAGGTTTTACGTTTTCCTTGGAAATAATCCCGCAATTGTTGGTGGAGCTCATGGTGTTTTTCTGGTGTAGGACGATCTGCTAAGGTATATTGCCATTTTTTTGCCCAGCTTTGGACGGCAAGCATGCTTTCCTCATCTTGTCCAAATTGGATATAACAAACACCAATTTGATTCGTAACTAAAATCAATCCCCCAATAGGTGCATCCATATAAGAGTAATACAATACATTCATCCTTACTCTCTCCTTTATATTTAGCATTGTTATGTGCTAGATATTACGGAAGCAACCTTCTAGGTATTATTGTTCGCTGTCACGTTTTTTCCTTCTAGCTTTTTTAATGCTTTTTGTATCTCTTGCAAAACAGACTCATCTTGTTCCTTGAGATTGGCTAGTTCCAATGCTTTCACTACTAACTCTCCACCAATTCGTCCTAATGCCCACGCAGAGGTTCCTCGGATAACGGGACGTAAATCTTTATTCAAAAGCTCGATTAGATCTGGAATTGCTGACTTATCTCTAAAATGTGCTAAACCCAAAATGGCATTTCTTTGTATAGGCTTTTTACCGCGCCAAGCTGCTGCTGATTTTCCAAACCTTGCTTTAAATTCCTTATTTCCAATTGTAAGTAGGGGCTTTAGCAAAGGTTTAACTAGCTCTGGATCTGGTAAAGTTTCTGGGTGATGTGTAAAGTTCATCCCTTTATTTTTAGGGCATACCGTCTGACAGGTATCACAACCATATAATCTATTGCCTATTTTTTCACGGAATTCCTCTGGTATTTCGTCCTTCACTTGAGTAAGAAACGCTACACATCTCTGTGAATTTAGTTGCCCACCTTGAACTAAGGCCTGCGTTGGGCAAGTATCCAAACAAAGCGTACAGTCTCCACACTGATCCTCTATTGGCTGATCGGATGGTAACGGTAGGTTCGTGATCATCTCGCCTAGATAGACATAAGAACCGAATTCTGGGGTAATAATGGAACAATTTTTCCCTACCCATCCTATTCCCGCTCTTTCAGCTACAGCTCGATCAGACAGGACACCTGTATCTACCATAGATTCTAAACGTACTTCTGATTCCAATGTTTGAATAAAATCGGCAAGTTGGTTCAATTTATCACGTAGAATGTGATGATAATCTCCCCCCCATGCAGAGCGGGCTAAAATTCCTCTATACGCCTCAGGTTCTGATTTGGGAAAATTGGTCATCTTGGAGGGATAGGCAATAGCAATAGCGATGATCGAACGTGCCCCCTCAAGAGTAAGCTCAGGATACACCCGCTTATCAATGTCCTTCTCTTCAAAACCTGACTCATATCCTTTTTCACGATGCACGATCAGTCTGTCTTTTAATTCTAAAAAGGGATCTGCTGAGGTAAATCCTATTTTATCAATGCCTATTTCTGCTGCATAGCGTTGAATGGTTTCTTTTATTTGTTGCCAATATGCTGTGTCTAGAGATGGCTTCACCGGTGTTTAATCGCTCCTGTGGCCAATTCGTCGCAACGATTATTCCATTCATTGTCAGCATGGCCCTTTACTTTTACATAGCTAACCTGATGAGTTTCCATGAGTGACAGAAGCTCTTTCCATAGCTCCTGATTCTCCACAGGTTGGTTTTTGCTATTTTTCCATCCTCGCTGCACCCAGCCCACATGCCACCGCTGTTGAAAACAGTTTACAACATAGGCACTATCGCTATATATCGTAACCTTGCAGGGCTCCTTAAGAACCTTTAAAGCTTCGATAACAGCCTGCAATTCCATTCGATTATTTGTCGTTTGCTCAGCTGATCCGGACATCTCTTTTTTATGTTCACCATAAAACAGAACCGCTCCCCAGCCACCTGGACCAGGATTACCCGAGCATGCTCCGTCCGTATAAATTGTTACTTCCTTCATCGTCGTTCCGTTCCCTCCTTGGTTTCTATTTCTATTGTATAAAAGGACAGAGCCCTCTACAAAAATATTTCACTGAAATCTCTTCCCTCATGTTACGTGATCTGTTACGTAAAAACAAATGATTTCCCCTTTATTCCCATGTTTGTTATTGGCTTTTCCATGATCTGATTAAACATGCTGTATGTCGTTTGAACATGTACTAAAAAGCTTATAGTGCTGACGGAATTTTATATATTTCTAAAGAGTGATATACTATTTTATAATTTTGTATTTGAAAGGAGCATTTTTCATGTACATAAACATTGATTCTAATCTGTTAGAGAAGCTTCCTGATTTTTCTTTGGGAATGATTCATTATTCGGGAATGTCCCTCTCTAGCTCTCCCAAAATGCTAATGGGTCGCATGAATTATTTTATTGAATCTCTGCGTATAGAGCATTCTCTTGAAAGCATGAAGAATATCCCTAATCTAAGCTACTGGCGTGCAGGGTTTAAAGCATTAGGTATCGATCCTAGTCGATACCGCCCTTCTTCTGAGGCGTTACTGCGCCGAATTCTACAAGGAAACCCCTTTCATTGGGTAAATTCCGCAGTCGATGTAAATAACTTTTTATCAATTACGCATTTTCTTCCTTTTGGTTTATATGATGTTCACAAGCTACAACTTCCAATACGTTGTCAATTAGGTACAGAAAATGATGTTTATTCAGCTCTAAATGGACGTGACGTTACTATGAACGGAAAAATAATCTTAGCTGATGAGAATGGAGCATTTGGTAGCCCTATTGTTGATTCTCTCCGAACCAGTGTAACAACTGACAGCACAGAGCTCATACAGATCATCTTTATTCCACCAAATATTTCACCAAACGAACAGGAAAAAATAATTGGTTCCTCAGCTAGAATGATGATCGAGATCAATGGCGGTGACATTGTTGAATCCGCCATTATTTCAACAAAGTAAATCAAAAAAGACGAATTGCCTAGGAAGCAGATTCGTCTTTTTTTGTCTCTACAGTTTGTACCGCACGATTAGGGTAAATAACATGTTCTAATAACAAAACTAATAGCACACCCACTAGGAGTCCATTACTACATAAGAAACTCAGCATAGGATGCAGAGTTCGCCACGCATCAGGAGCAACAAACATGATACCTAATCCCAATAATAAAGAACAACCTACCACAATAATCGTTCGTTCATTAAAAGGAATTCTTTTAAAATCTCGTAAACCAAATCCTAGGATTTGGGCATACGCAACAAACATAGCTGCATAGGCAACTGGTGTTGGCAAGGTTGCTAGTATATTAGAAATAGAAGGAAGAAGCCCAATTATCATCATGAAAGACATAGCTAAAATAAAGGGTAATCTAGATGCAATCCTTGTCGTTTGTATAAACGCCGCAGCAAGTGTGAGTGGTATCATTCCTACAACCCCTGCCAATCCAGATATTAGATGGGACACACCGGTAAATACTCCACCTTTATCAAAGTGTCTCTTTTCCGCCTTTTCTTCCGTTGTTTCACCAATTACTGCAATGCTAGTTATTAAATTAGTTAAAAGAATTAGAGTTGTAAGTACACATGTTATTACAATCCCTAGATCCCAATGAAACGGTCCCCAGAAAAACAACCGGGGTAAAGCTATCAAACTCGATGATTCTCTAATAGGATCTGTCCAGCCCATTAAAGCATATGTTCCCCAACCTGCTAACATTCCGATTAATACTGCAAAGCTAGCAACAGCTTTTATTTTTTGACATAGTAACACAATCATAATAATAACAATAGAGGCTAAGGCAATACTAGGAAGTACAGTAGTTGAACCATGATACCCTACTCCTAGCATCCCTTTAATAAAATTACTAGCTAGTGATATTGCTAGTAAAATCATATAGGTCCCGGTTACAGCAGGGGTAAAAAGCTTCTGCAATTTACTTATAGACTTGGTGAAGCCTAAAATTAAAAAGATTAAACCCGAGATGACCATCCCAACCTGGAAGGATTGTCCTATTTCCATTGGGGCTAAGCCCATTGTAACACCTATTTGGCCTAACATAAGAAAAATACTCCACCATAACCCTGCAGGTGCCTCCATCATAGGATATCTATGACCAATCCAACCCTGGATTAGGGAGGCTAATCCAATATAAAACAAAGTCTGTTGAATAAATAAAGCTGTTTGGGCTTCGCTTAAACCATAAGCTTCACCAATGACAATAGGCACTGCAATGCTACACGAAAGAGTTACAATAAACCACTGCACAGCTGCTGGTATTGTTACCTTCCAAGGTGGTGTACTATGTAAGCCGTACTTCACACCGTCTTCCCCCTTACCATCTTCCTATCAAATGACTCTGAATTTATTTTCGAACCAAAATAACCTGCGCTGTAAGCAGTAATATAGTAATAAAAGCAAAAATGCTTTCTTCTCTATTGAAGAAAGCATTTCCTTTACGTATGGTGCCGGTAGAGGGACTTGAACCCCCACGGTTTCCCTCACGATTTTGAGTCGCGCGCGTCTGCCAATTCCGCCATACCGGCATGTTCAATTTCAAATAACCATCTCAATTTATTGCTCTATAAATCTATCATATTTTTCTATAAAAATCAACATATATTATCAATACTTGTAGAAAAATATCAAATCGTTTGAAATGGAGGAGGTACCCGGATTTGAACCGGGGATGAGGGTTTTGCAGACCCGTGCCTTACCACTTGGCTATACCTCCATATATGGAGCGGACGACGGGTCTCGAACCCGCGACCTTCGCCTTGGCAAGGCGACGCTCTACCAATTGAGCTACGTCCGCATAAAAAATGGGGCGATCGATGGGAATCGAACCCACGAGTGTCGGAGCCACAATCCGATGCGTTAACCACTTCGCCACGACCGCCATATTAACATTATAGTGGCAGGGGCAGTAGGAATCGAACCCACGCCAAAAGTTTTGGAGACTTTTGTTCTACCATTAAACTATGCCCCTACATAATAAAGGTGGCTCGGGACGGAATCGAACCGCCGACACGAGGATTTTCAGTCCTCTGCTCTACCGACTGAGCTACCGAGCCAAACATACTTGCCATACTCTTAATCAGAAATGGCGGAGCTGACGGGACTCGAACCCGCGACCTCCGGTGTGACAGACCGGCGTGAACTCCAACTTCACCACAGCTCCATAATTTGGTTGCGGGGACAGGATTTGAACCTGCGACCTTCGGGTTATGAGCCCGACGAGCTACCGAGCTGCTCCACCCCGCGACAATAAAATATTAAAATGGTGGAGGATGACGGGATCGAACCGCCGACCCTCTGCTTGTAAGGCAGATGCTCTCCCAGCTGAGCTAATCCTCCAGATAAATGGTGACCCGTAGGGGATTCGAACCCCTGTATGACAGCGTGAAAGGCTGCTGTGTTAAACCGCTTCACCAACGGGCCAAATTATGGCGGATGGAGTGGGATTTGAACCCACGAGACGAGTTGTCCCCGCCTACACGATTTCCAATCGTGCTCCTTCGGCCTCTCGGACATCCATCCATATGGCTCCTCAGGACGGACTCGAACCGCCAGCCTACCGGTTAACAGCCGGTTGCTCCACCATTGAGCTACTGAGGAACAATGTGAAAGAATTGTTCTTTCAAAACTAGATAATGAAGTCAGCATAAAGGCAATGTGGATAAGTCCTCGACCGATTAGTATTCGTCAGCTCCATGCATTACTGCACTTCCACACCGAACCTATCAACCTCATCGTCTATAAGGGGTCTTACTAGCTTGCGCTATGGGAAGTCTCATCTTGAAGGGGGCTTCACGCTTAGATGCTTTCAGCGCTTATCCCGTCCGCACATAGCTACCCAGCTGTGCCACTGGCGTGAC